>JANPIN010000001.1:0-39641 GCA_031425035.1 Saprospirales bacterium
GTTTGGTGATCACCACCACCAGTCTCGCGCCCATGAGCCAAACGCAGCTGGCGGCGAGTTCCTGCAATCCGAGTCTGGTAGGTGTGGATACGCTGATTTTGGCAAACTATTATGGTTGCGATAGTCTGGTGATCACCAACACCTTATTTGACCCTTCCACAATTGCCATCACCCCGCTTTTTGTCAAAAACTGCGATCCCGCTTTGGTTGGCGTGGACACCGTTTTGCTGACCAGTGTGGCCGGCTGCGATAGTCTGGTAATTACGACTACCAGTCTCGCGCCGATGAGTCAAACGCAGCTGGCGGCTACGACCTGCGATCTTGATCTGGTGGGTATAGACACCCTGCTCCTGGCCAACCAGCATGGCTGCGACAGCCTGGTAATCACCAGCACGGCTTATATTGGTCTTGACCTGGAAACTTCCAGTCGGAACGTGTTTTGTTTTGGCAAAAATGATGGCTTCATCCAGCTCGATACCGTGTGGACAGCCGGGCTTCCGGTGGAGATGAAACTGGGAAACAAGCCAGCCCAAACGTATACGGGCGTCCCACTCACCTGGGAAAACCTGAGCGCCGGCGTGTATTCGCTTTTAGCTACCAATGCGGCCGGCTGCAGCATGAGCCGGGAAATTACGGTGGATGAAGGCCTTACGCTCTCTCTGGATTTGGGACAAGCGCCCGCTACGGTCCATTTAGGCGACAGTATTTGGGTGGCACCGGTGGCGGATTTTCAGATCACCACGGCCGAATGGTCACCCCTCAAAGGTGTAACTTGCCCGGGTTGTGCCGCCACCTTCATCGCCGCGCAGCAAAGCGCTACCTACACCCTGACGGCGTTTGACGCGAACGGCTGCTCCACGAGCGCTTCCTTTACCCTGCAAGTAGACCAGGGAATACGGGTGTACGTGCCCAACGCCATCCATGCCGGCAGTGGCGGCCCGAACGCCAACCTGACCATATTTGCCGGTCCGGAAGTCGAACGTATTTTGTCGCTGCAGGTGTTTGACCGCTGGGGGAGTCTTGTATTTGCCCAAAATGACCTGGCGCCGAATGCTCCCAGTACCTGGGATGGCACTTATAACGGCAAACTGATCAATCCGGGCGTTCTTTTGTGGATTTGCCAGGCCAAAACCATCGACGGACGGGTGGTAAAAATGAGTGGAGATATAACGGTGCTGCGTTAACATGAGTCCTCCCGGATTTTGTGAAACCTACGTAGCACGATGGTAACGCGCTAAGTGGGATCACCGGAGATCTGCGCCAATTTCATCCAGCAACAGGTTTTGTTGAGGCAATCATCTAAAATCCGGGATGACGCCTGTTTCAAATTCTTTCAAAATACCTTTTCCGTTCCCAATCCGTCACCGCCCAATCATAGGCATGTTGCTCGGTGCGGAAAAAGTGGGTGTAATGTTCTACCGCAGCTTCCCCGAAAGCGGCTTTGGCAAATTTACTATTGGCGAAAGCATCCGTCGCTTCCCGCAGGCTATACGGCACGCGGGGCAAATGGGCGGCCGCATAAATATCCCCTTCAAAAAGGGGTGGCGGTTCGATCTTTCGGCGAATACCATCCAGTCCGGAAGCCAGGGCAGCGGCAAAAGCAAGATAAGGATTACAGTCCGCCCCCGGAATACGGCATTCAATGCGCAAACTGGCGCCTTTGCCAACCACCCGGAAACCGGCCGTGCGGTTATCATAACTCCAGGCCAGCCGGGTCGGCGCCCAGGAATTATCTACGTACCGTTTATAGGAATTGACGGTGGGCGCATAAAACGGCATGACATCCGGCACGTGCGCGATCCAGCCGCCCAGAAACCAGCGGAATACATCGGAACAATTCAGCGGACCCAGGTTTTTCTGACCATGAAAGGCATTCAGATTATCCTGCCATAAACTCAGGTGCAGGTGGCTGCTGGAACCCGCACGGTTGCCGTCGAATTTAGCCATAAAGGTGACCGAAAGCCCCATGGAATCCGCCAGTTCTTTCAAACACTGTTTGTACACCACGTGCCGGTCGGCCATATCGACCACTTCCGCATATTGAATATTGAGCTCATGCTGACCCAGCCCCCATTCCCCCTTGGAATTTTCGACCGGCACGCCGGAGTTTTTTAAATGCCGCCGGGCTGCAGCGGTAAAGGGTTCCGTGCGGGTTCCCTGCTGGAGATTATAATCTTCCAAATACCAGCCTACAGGTTTCAGATCCTGATAATGCTGTTCAAAAGCCTGGCGGTAGGAATTCTCAAAGACGAAATACTCCAGTTCCGAAGCGGCAAAACAAGTGTAACCCATGGCCAGGGCTGCTTTTTGCTGTTGTTTTAACAAGGAACGCGGCGCCTGGAGCACGGGTTGATGGGTCTTTCCATCCAGCACGTCGCAAATGACCAGGGCCGTTCGGTCCAGCCAGTCGGCCACGCGCAAGGTCGAAAGATCAGGCACCAGGTGAAAGTCGCCGTAACCCATGGCCCAGTTGGCAAAGGAATACCCATTGACTGGCTCCATTTCCATGTCCGCCGTGAGCAGGTATACGCAGCCATGGGTACCTTCTCCGGCTGTATTTTCCAGGAAAAATTCGGCGTCATAGCGTTTCCCCATCAGGCGGCCATAGTGATCGGTGAAGCCCACAACAACCGTTTCGATCTCGTTTGCCTCCGTTTTTTGCCGTAGATCTTCGAGCGTGAGTAGTCCGCGTATTTTCATGAATTGGGTGGGTTGGTTTGGATGGTTTGTTGGTTTGAGGGGGTTATTTTTTCCATTTGAACCAGGCATAAGCCAGCAGGAGCAGTGTAAAATACAGTGCCGCCAGTTTCAGGTTATAAAACGTCATGGCCAGCAAGGCCACCGAGGCAATGATCAGGGCGATCCAGGGAGTCAGGGGGTAAAAAGGCACCCGGAACGGTCTTTCCAGCAAGGGCTCCTTTCGGCGTAACACCAGTAAAGCCACCATGGAAATAATGTACAGTGTGAGCGCGCCGAAACAGGCAATGGTAATAATATCACTGGTTTTGCCGGTCAGCACGGCGATAATACCAATGGCTGCATTGACCAGCAGGGCATTCACGGGGGTTTGATATTGTGGATGTATACGCCCCAGCATGGCCGGCGCGAACCCGACCCGACCAAACTCGAAGGTCGCGCGACCGGCAGCCAATATAATACCGTGAAAGGAGGCGATCATACCAAATAAGCCGATGATAGTAACCACCTTATAAAGCGACTGTGTCTTACCAACCGCCTGCGCCAAAGCCAGCGGCAGCGGGGAATCGGATGCTGCGGCGCCTGGTTCCGGAAAGACAATGCGTTCCCACCCGTCTACGCCCACAGCCGCTGCAAATGTCAGCACACAGAGCAGCACCAGGGTGAGAATAGCCGAACCGAAGCCGATCAGCACGTTGCGGCGCGGATTAATGGTCTCTTCCGCCACATTCGCCACGCCTTCGATGCCCAGAAAGAACCAGATGGCAAACGGCAGGGCGGCAAAAACCCCTACCCAGCCATTGGGCAATGCATTGCGCTCCAGATTAACCGCCTGAAAGGATGGCAGGGTCACTCCGGCAAAAGCCAGCAAACCGGCCACGGCGATAATGGTCACCACCAGCTCGAAAGAGGCCGCCAATTTAACCCCGGAAATATTCAGGCCGGTGAAAAGGCCGTAGGCCAGCACGGCGGTCGCGGTGGCCGGCATGAATGGAAAAAAAATCTGCACATACGCCCCAATGGCGAAGGCGATGGCCGGCGGAGCGAAGATAAACTCCACGTTCTGGGCCATGCCACCTAGAAAACCCAGGTCTTTACCCAGTGCCCGCATAGCATAATCGAAAGCGCCGCCCGCCTTGGGAATGGCGCAGGCCAGTTCGGTATAACTAAAAGTAAAGGTGACGTACATCAGAATAATAACACCGGTGGCCACGGCCATGCCCAGTGTACCACCCTGCGGCAGGCCCAGGTTCCAGCCGAAATACATGCCGGAAATGACGTACCCGACGCCGAGGCCCCAGAGCATAAATGGACCTAAGGTGCGGTTGAGCTGGGGCTGGGCAGGGGTAGATTCCGGCATAGCTGGTTACGAATCAGGTAAGAGAACGAAACAGGTGGATCTCAGCATTTGGAGTGGCTAAAAGTAGAAAAGGTTTTGCTCTGTTTTTACAAACGCCGCATTTCGTCCGCCGCGCCCGTTGCACGCTGACGCGCATCTCTTAGTTTCTTATTCCCAAACTTGTTACTCCAGGTCAGCATGAACACGCGTTCCGCCTGTTTATACGCACTACTCACCCGCAGGTTGACTTCCGGCTGCTCGGTCGTGGTGAGCCAGTTCGAGGAAGCAAAAATATCGTTCACGCTGAAATTCAAACTACCCCATTGCTCGCTGAGTTTTTTCTGAATACCAAAATTGAGCTGACCATTGGCCTTCCAGCGGGAGAGTCCGTCGAAACCGGGCGTGATATAATTACCCGATACTTCTATGGTAAACTGCTTGGGCAGGGTAAAACTCTGGGTGGAGTTCAGGCCGCTGAAACGCCCGATCGTATGCAGCGTCTGGCCTTCGTATAACAGGTTGTTTTTCTGGTAAGCAATGAATATATCGTTCTGCATTTCCCACCATTTAAACGGATGCAGCGGGAAATTTAAATCGGCATAGGCCGTATGCGTTTTGCCATTATTCGCCGGCTGGTTGAACTGCGTATTATTGACCGCATCCACAATGGGCAAATAGTAAATCGAAGGATTCTGGAAATTATATTCCACCGTTAACTGCCAGCTTTTAAAGCGATAACCCGAGCGGACCGCATCGGCAAAAACGGGTTGCAGCGCAGGATTACCGCCTTCAATGGTCGTGGGATCGTAAAAGATCAGGTAAGGGGCGAGCTGGGTAAAACCGGGACGGAAAATGCGGCGGCTATACGACAGGTTCAGGCTCTGATCTTCGGTGAGTTTGCGGGAAATGAACGCGCTGGGAAACCAGGTGCCGTACTGGCGGTCCACCACGTTGGGCTGGGTCACGGAACCGAGATTGGTGGTTGTGTATTCGTAGCGCAGACCGAGTTTAATGTCCGTTTTTTCATTCGCCTTGATACTGAACGACGTATAGGCGGCGGCAATGTCTTCTTTTAACTGAAAACGGGAGGTCAGCTTCGTATCCACCAGCCAGTTTTCCTGCAAACGATCTTCCACCCGGACGTCATTATCAAAACGCGACATGGAACCTTTGATACCGGTTTCAAACTGCACGTTTTTACCAAAATTCTGGTTATAATCGGCTTTGCCCACCACAATATTGATCGGCGTTTCCTTGCTGACCCGCTTGGCCGTTTCCGATTTCAAACTGCCTTCCGGGCTAATATCCTGAATGGTGTAACTGCTGGGATTGTGGATCTTATAATACACATAGTCGGCGTCGACGCTCAGGGTTTTATCCTTCGTAAACTGGTGATTGAGATTCACGTTGCCTGTCCATGAACGCCACTGATTGATCTCTTTGGTAAACATCTGCACCCGGTGTTCCAGCATCTGGTTTTTGGAATAATCGATGTGGTTGACGGCGTCCATATCCCAGTCGCGGTCGAAATAAGTACCCAGCACGCCGATCACCGTTTTCGGACTGACCTGAAAATCAGCGCCCAGGCGGCCATTCTGCGTGGCCAGATCCGGGCTGCGGTCGCTTATACCATCCGTTTCCAGAAAATCACCGCCGGGCGAACGGACGCCCCGGTAATTGGTGAAAACCTGCGGATTGTGGTTGAAACGATAATCGTAACTCCCGAACAGGTTGACGATCTTTTTGCGGTAATTAAAATTCAGACCGGCGCGGTATTTCTCGCGTTTACCATAACCGGCATTGAGCGAATAGCCGCCGTTCAGACCGTCATCAGCCGTTTTTTTCAGCACAATATTGATAATGCCCGCATTGCCTTCCGCGTCGAAATTTGCCGGCGGCGTATGGATCAGTTCGATGCGCTCGATGTTGCTGGCGTTCATGCCTTCCAGCATCTGGATCACCGCATCGGGCGGCATGCGGCTGATCTTGCCGTTGATCATAATAATCACCCCGGATTTGCCGGACATCGACAGCGTGTTACTCTGGCGGCTCAATAAAATGCCCGGCGAACGCTGCAACACGTCGAGCGCCGTGCCGCCCACATTGGTAATGCTGTTGGCGACGTTCACCACCAGCCGATCCACCCGCTGCTCGAACAGTGGTTTTCTGGCCACGATACTCACTTCCCGGAGTTGGGTCGCGTCTTCCTGCAAAGCCGTGGCGCCCAGTTGTTTATGGGGCATTTGATCCTCGGCCGCGAATGGATCGGTGAGCTGATAGACATAACCCAGCATGCTGAAGCCCAGCCGGTAGGTGCCGGCAGCCACGTTTTCGAGATGATACTCGCCGTCTTCGCCGCTGAGCTGGCCTTTCACCAGCACCGAATCCGCCGCGTTCAACAGCAGCACGGAAGCAGCCTGCAATGGTTTGCCGGCCGCGTCGGTGACCGTGCCGCTGATCTGGGTTTGTGCGAAAGCGCCCGGCAGGTACAGACATAGCGCTGCCAGCAGCCCGAGGGCCGTCCTATTTGTTTTCATTTTCATAATTACTGTGAATTTTAGACTCTTTGCAAAGACTGCTCGGACCGGGAAAAGTTGCAGCGCTGGCTGCAAATGTGGATGGGTGTAAGTTGTTAGTTGTTACCCCATTTTTGGTTACTCCGCCCGGCGGCCTTTCCCCTGTCCACCCACTTTAAAACCGGCGTATTCCTCCAGGGTAGGGAATTTATAGCCTTTCGCTTCGGTTTCTTTGATAAACTCCGGCGTCACCCCATGAATACGGGCACTCATGACGTCATCGATGGTAAGTTTGGCAAAGAGCCCGTGGAAAGGTTTGACGAATTCCGGCGTAATGTTATGAATACGAATGCTCATTAAATTTTCCAAGGAAACCGGTCCTATATCCATCTGGTGATACTGGCGGACCAGCGCCGCATCGATGCCGTGGATCTTCATGTTCAGAATATCTTCCATACTCAATTCGCCCAGTTCCATGTTCTGGCATTGCGCAATAAACCGGGGATCAATATTCTGTACTTTGGCACTGACCAGTTCTTCAAAATTGAGGTCGAAACCCAGGTCCTTGTACTGTTTAACAAAGTCGGTCGTCAGGCCCACTACTTTGGCGCTGGTCAGGTTCTCGACGGACAGTTCCCCCAGCCCGGCCTGGCGGTATTGGTTAATAAAGTCCAGATTGATATGCTGCACCTGGAGGGTAATGAGGTCATCGAACGATATTTTCCCCAGACCGGCACTTTGATACTGCTGTACAAGATCTGTATGCAGGCCTTGTACCTTGGCCGTGATCAGTTCCTCGACGGAGAGTTTGCCGAAGCCCATCGCGTTCATGGAATCGATGAAAAGGGGCTCCACGTTCAGCAGCGCTAACTGGGTCACTTCCTCCATATCCAGATCTTTATAACCCACTTTGGCCAGTTGTGTAACGTTTTCGGGACCGACATTCGCCACTTTCATTTCAATGAGGTCGTGCAGCGGAACATGCTGCTTGCCCATGGAAGCCGCAATGTCCAGGTAACCGCGCAGGGCCACTTCGTTTATGCGGAAAACGGCGAGTTGCAGCAGATCTTCGCGGCTCACCTTGTCATAACCTTGTTTTTTCAAAAATCCGACGTAATTGGCTGGCAGATTGGCAAAAAAGCAGTGGAGCAATAACTCATCGTCGACCCGATCAATGCCTTGCTGGCTCAGGGTGGTGCGGTAACTTTCGTTCGGCACGAACTCGAAACGTCCGTATCCGCTGTTGTTGTTCTCCATTTTACCGGTCATGTTGAACTGGCCGGCGGGGCGAATTAACTGAAAGGCCGTTTCTCCCGGCATGACGTTCAGGTTGGTGAAATTACTCCGAAAGAAACATTCGCCGGTGACCCAGTGATCGTCCTTCGGCTGGCTGCTGAAGGTCATACAAACGCTGTCGCCGGAAAAAGTGGCTTCCCATATGCCGGAATTATGGGCATAGGATTTGCTTTCCGTCGTGTTCGTACCAGACAGATGGGGTTGGGCAGACTTCGTAATTTTATGTGATTGATTGCTGGTATGTGCGCCCAGGTGCTGCCCGAAGGCAATAGCGACCAGCGAACAGACGACCAGACCAGTGGCGATCCATTTTTCCATGATGTTGAATTTTGTAGTGGGTGGAGAGAAGAGGCGCTGGATGCGGACCAGCAGCTGGTTCCTTTTGTTGCCAGCAAAAGCCAGGGCGGGAGCAGGCGGGTAAAAGGCCATTTCCTGGATGGAAACCAGCGCTTTGGCATACATAATTTTGTTGCCCAGCAGCGTAATGGCCTGGTCGTCGCAGGCACTCTCACGTTCCTGACGGATCTGGGAAGAAAGCCACCAGACGGCAGGATGAAAGTAAAACACGGCTTCTACCAGGCTTTGCAGCAGATTAAAAATATAATCGCGGCGTAAAATATGGGCCAGCTCATGCGCCAGCACCGCTTCCACTTCCGCTTCCGTAAGCCGGTTGATCAGACCGATCGGAAATAAAATAATGGGTTTCAAATGCCCGATCGTGAGCGGCGAACGCACCAGAGCCGATTCCAGCAACTGCACGCCGGTATAGTAACCGGAGCGACCGGCTAACTTATCCAGCAGGTCCAGCCAGTAAGGATCGGCGGGAAAATTCTTCTCGCGACGCAAATAGTAGACCTGCGTAAAACTTCCCAGCAAACGGCAGAGGAACAGGGCCATACCGGTGAACCAGACCGACACGATCAACGGCAAATGTTTGGATAAGAAGACGCGTAAACCAGTGCGGCCCGGGCTTTTGGCCGCAGTAGCCGAACGGACTTTAGCCACCATTTCGGCGCTGGCCAACTGATTCGCAACTGCCGTAAAGGACGCCGCCGTTCCCAACTGCGGTTTGACCTCTGCACTTCTGCTTAATACCCGTACTTCCTGGAAATAATACAGAAAAGTGCCCGCCGAAGTCAGTAAAACGGCCACCAGGGCCAGGTTGGCCACAGCATAGCGAACACGGGCCGAATGCCGACGCAACAGGTAGAGCACCAGTCCGGTGAGGATGGCGATCAGCGTGGCCTGCCAGATCGAATGCAACATGGTCCAGGCTAAAGCGCGGTCGAAACCGGCGGAAAAGATGACGTCCGGAATTTTCATAATGCAGGAAAAAATGGGTTGTAAAATGGAAAATCGTTGGCCGGAGCCGTATTAATCACGCTGCTGCGCCTCGATCTGCCGGATCAGCGCCTTGATCTCTTCCAGTTCTTCCGGGGTGGTGTTCCCGCTGCCCAGCGCACGCAGCACCAGCGACGAGGCCGAACCTTCAAAAGCCAGATCCGCGATTTCGCGAACCACCTGCGACTGAATGGTCTCGCGGCTCTGGACGGCGCTGTATAAGTGGTTACGCTCGATAATTTCCCGCGACAGCAGGCCCTTGTCCAGCATGACCTGCATTTGTTTCAACGTGGTCGTGTAACCCACCTGCTGCTCATGCGCCCGTCGGCGGTTGATGGTTTCATTGACGTAACGGACCGATTCGCCCGACCGGCCCCAGAGTACCTGTAAAATTTCCAGTTCCGCATCGGTCGGTACCGGCTGTTGATAATCCTGCATAGCGTACGATTTTTATCGTAGTGAAGTACAAAAAGAAAAGGTAGCGCGGCTGAAAGATGTAATGCCGCTGCTACCCTATTCCATTCTCGTGGTGGCAAAGATGCTACGATAGAAATCGTAGTTGCAAATTTTTGCTACGATTTTTATCGTAGGCTATCATAATTTTAATTTATATCATTGTAAATTACTGCAATTCAGCCTAATACCCATATTTAACAAAACAGTTCATCCCTTTTCAAGAGATGAACTGCCAGATCGCCCTATTGTGATGGTGTACTATCTTACCCCTTGCATATCCACCCCTTCCACGTCGGTACGCAGCAACAGGCCGGTGGCCACGCCGGCAATAACGGTACGCGTATCCACATCCAGTTGCTCATCGATCCAGACTTTGCCTTGATTTACCGTAGAAACTGCGCCCACGATCTTGTCGTCCAGATAAAATTCATGGCCATACACCGCCAGTTTATCCATCCAGCCAGGTTGTCCGGCCAGGCGGCGAACAGCCTGAATATCAATCCGTTTCGTGCCGTTTTGTATAAATCCGGCCGATTCTTTTTCCCGCAGCAGGTCGCCGTTGGGATTATGCAGCAGGAAATCCCAGTTGCTAACTGCGGTCGAAACATTGCCAGCAAAATAGTTCTGGTAGTCCAGCGGCAAAGCAAAAAAGTCGCGCACGATGGTCAGTTCCGTGTTTTTGAACTTACTGATGCAAGCGACCTCGGCGCGGTGCTGCATCGGCCCAAACTGGGTGAAACTCATCTTTTCCTTTGCACTTTGAAAGCGGACTATAAATGGCAGGTCGTAACCTTTCGTCCAGCCGCGACGCACCTTATCGGTGGTGTATTCGCCATATCGAATGACCTGGCCAATTTGCAGACCATTGCGACCTTTTACGGTCATCGCCGGGGCTTTTAAAGCAGGGTTGATGTTTAGTTCAGCCGTTTTGCAGGCGAAAAGGCTCGTCAACACGAGCAGGGAAAACAGGATGATTGATTTCATGATATAGAAGATTTTGCTTTTCCAGACAGACAGTCCGTAGGGCAAAAAAGTCGCAGCCAGGCACCCGGATTATAGAGATTTTAACCCTTTTATATTGTTTCTTAAAATTTCAGTAACGTACATACGGCTTTATCCTAAGGCATCTACTGCTGGCCCTCCAATTCAAAACTCAACAGCCATTGGTTGCCAAACCGGTCGGTGAGGTCGCCAAACAAAGCGCCCCAGAACGAATTTTCCAGCGGATGCGTGGCCCTGCCACCGGCCGATAACTGCTCATACACCCGGCGTATTTCGGTTTCACTATCACACAGCAGACAGATCGACATGGAATTGCCCTGCACCAGCCCTTGTTCGCTGACCATGTCGGAGGCCATGATGACCAGATCGCCTTTGGTCAAAGTGGAATGCAACATGGTCGCCTGCATTTCCGGCGGCAAATGGCCGGCCATGGGCGATTCCCCGACGGTTTGAAAATACAGTTCACCGCCCAAAACTTCCTGGTAGAAAGTCATGGCTTCGCGGCAATTACCACCAAAGGTCAGATAGACGTTTATTTTTGACATTTTTGAAGAAGGTTTGGAAGGTTTGGAAAGGCAGGTTTTAGTGGTTTCACCTGGTTTGTTGGTTTGAATATTGATTGTCAGGTACTTAAAATTTGACCTTATTTATTTGTCCTCAACCAACATAACCAGCGCCTGTACTACTCTTTCCAGCTCGCTTTTGCGGTGTTCTATTTCGGCCATATTTTTAAAGTACACCATACGCCGGTCTTTATAATCCCCTTCTAAAATAGCGGCCTGAATATGTACGATTGCCGGGTGATGAAAAACCAGATGCACATGCTGTTGCGCTCTCAGATTAAAGGTTAGCAGGTCTTCCTGATAGTAGTAACTGGGTGCGTTCCACTTTATTCGCTCGTTAATTTGGCTGCTGGCATTTTTAATAATAGTGCGGACGGCTTCTATTTCTGCCTGGAGCGGATGGTCGAGTTGATCCATATAATTAGCAACCAGTTCCGCGTTGGTTAATTTTACGGCGCGCACTTTTCCCGGTACAGATGTCTTGCTTTTAGCGGCCATTTCAAACCGGTTGATAACAAAGCACCGTAATGCCGGACTGGAACTGCCGGGTATACAATAGCTTCATTTTATACTGGTTGTCCAGGCCCTGAAAGATAGGCATACCCTGGCCGAGAATCACCGGATTGACAAAGAGATGATACTCGTCGATCAGGCCTTTTTTGATCAGGTTGGAAACGAAATTACCGCCGCCATAGACAATTAGGTCACCGCCTTCCTGCTGTTTAATTTTGGTGATTTCTTCGGTTAAATCGCCGCTGGCCAGCTCTGTTTCGTGGCCCCAGGCATTACTTTGCAGCGTGTTACTAAAGACCGTTTTCGGCCGCTCCCCCATTCTCCGGGTGTATATATCGGCGTTTTCCTCCTTCGCCGCAGCCGCCCAGTGCGGAATAAAACCTTCGGCCAGTTTGCGGCCAAGCAGCACCCGATCGACGGGTTCGGTGAGGTCGATGACATAGCGTTTTAATTCATCGTCCCAATCCCAAGTTAACCAGTCCATTTCTCCACTGGTGCTGGCAACAAAGCCGTCGATGCTGATCTGCATCTGTAATTTTAATTTTCTCATGGTTGGTGTTTTATTAATTGAATTTAGTCTGTTCTCAACTAGTCAGGTATACAAACCATCCCAACCACCAAACTTGCATTATCTATCCCCGTTCCAGCACACCCTTCAGGTTAACCAGTGATTTCTCATATTCCGTTCCAATGGCCTTATCCATACTCATAAATATCTGCATCGCATTCATGGGATAAACCATGCGGCCACTCATGCCCCATTTTACTTTGGTTTGGCTCTCGCCCAGGGCTTCGGTCCGCAAATAAGCCGGCGAAGTGGAGGCAAAGGGCTTAACAAAACGTATTTCCATGTCAATCTGCTCCTCTTCCCGAATGGACTTTATTTCCGTTTCCCCCTGGCCAACCTGATTATTTCCTTCCCAGGCCGCTACAAAACCCGGCGTTTCATCGGTACCCCGGTAAGTCATTTTGATGTTGGGGTCCATCAGTACCCAGGTGCTCCAGTTGCTTTGATTTTTCAATGATTTAAGGTAGCTGAAAACTTCCGGGCTGGCCTTGTTGATGACGATTTCCCGCTCGACCGCAAATTCCCTTTTTATAAACAAACCGGCGATTAGAAACAGACCCAGCAGAATAGCCAGGCCCAGCAGAATTTTTTTGACGACTTTCATAACTTTTAATTTTAATTGGTTAACTGATGGTACAAAGGTAAATATGCCCGCAGGAACCTTGTGCGGGGCAATCGCGTCAAGGAACGGGGGTAATTTAGACATTTTTTGTTTGAAAACAAATTGTTACTTTTACGCCATGAAACATGTATCTATTCTGGTTCCGGAATCATCGGTTTTAGCGGCCATCAGCGATCCGCGCACCATATTTACAGGGGTGAATGATTTTATGGCCGCAGCAGGAAAACCGGCCTTGTTCAACGTCCAGTTAGTTGGATTAAGCCAGGAAGTACGCCTGCATCAGGGGCAATTCACGGTACATGCCGATATGCAGGTACAGGACCTCCACAAAACGGATTTGATCCTCATTCCTGCGCTGACCGGTGATCTGCAGCAGGCACTGGAAGTAAATCGTGGTTTTATTCCCTGGATTCAGTACCAATATGCCCGCGGCGCAGAAGTAGCCAGTCTGTGCATCGGCGCTTTTCTACTGGCCGAAACGGGCCTGCTGGACGGCAAGAAATGTTCGACCCACTGGTCATTCGCCAATGAGTTCCGGCGCATGTATCCCGGCATTTCCCTGGTGGATGATAAAATTATTACCGAAGAGCAGGGCGTTTACACCAGCGGCGGCGCTACTTCTTACTGGAATTTACTCTTGTATTTAGTAGAAAAATACACGGATCGCGCTACTGCTATTTTAGCCGCTAAATATTTTGCCATCGAGATCGACCGGAACAGCCAGTCTTCCTTTATGATGTTTAACGGACAAAAAGAACATGAAGACGACGAGATCCGGCTGGCCCAGGCTTTTATTGAAGATAATTTTACCGATAAAATAACGGTTGATCAATTAGCCGATCAGTTCGCCGTCGGCCGGCGCAGTTTTGAACGCCGGTTCAAGAAAGCCACCAATAATACCATTGTGGAATACATACAACGCGTGAAAGTAGAAGCCGCCAAACGCAGCTTTGAAACCAGCCGGAAAAACATCAATGAAGTGATGTTCGACGTCGGTTATTCGGACACCAAAGCTTTCCGCGACGTATTTAAAAAGATCACCGGACTAACGCCGATCGAATACCGGAATAAATATAATAAGCAGGCGGTACTTGCTTATTAATAACGGGGTTCTATATAAACAAGTAAAGCTGTTATATTCTCATCGGTCAGGGCGCTGAATTCATCCATCACCGTCGGTTTATTTTCTTTCCAGAGTTGACGTGCGCGCGGATGTTTGGATTTAAGCATTTGCGGAGCATGGCGAATGAAATTGTATAAGTCTTTCCGGGGATATTTCGCCCAGCGTTCCTGGGTACCGGCTAAGGCGGGACCCGTCAATTTATCCTTCATGTTTTTGTTATGACAAGTGGCACAGTTGGCAATAAACAACTCACGCCCCTGCATGTAAGCCCTCTCATCAGCGGGCCGGGGGGTATAAGTGATTGCATTGCCACAATAAAACCGGGGTTCTTCCGGCTGAGGTCGTATAGCCAGCATAGAGGTAGCCAGAACGATGAAAAGCAATGTGCCCAGCATAGCCACCAGTGCCCACCGTATTTGTAAAAGCACTTTCAGATCCCCCATAGTTCATAGTTCATAGTTAACCAGTCATGTAACTGCTTATTCACCGCATCTTTCTGAAAAAAGTTCAGGTGGTGGGTATCTTCTCCGGCCCCGTACACCTTATACCGTTCCTGCGGGATCGTAAATCCGGCTACCTGCGGGTTCAGGCTGTAACAACCCTGCGTCGGCACCACCATATCGCTGTCTTCGCCGAATATTTTACGTAAGGTGCTGATCAGCAGCATTTTTCCCAGCCGAACACTCAGTTTTTCATCATTCGGTACGTACTGTGCCGCCAAAGCATAGTAAGCGCCTGCGGGTTTCGGCGCCTTGTTCAGCATTTTCACATAGTCGCCGGTCGGTAGCATCGACTGCAAACCCGGTAGTCCGTGTACGGCGCCGCCACCGACCAGTTTAACAAGAGTTAAAATTCCCTCCAGCGTGATGGTAAAAACGTTGTCCGGCAGACCGACCAGCAAATTGGTATAGGAATCGATCAGCGTCGACCAGTTTTCCCGGTCGGTGAGCACGGTACCGCTGTTGGGCCCGGCCACCAGTACGGCTCGTTTGACCTGCACGCGCTTGTCTTTGCCGTCCGGCATACCAAAACGTTCGCAGATTTCCCGGCCAACCAGACCGCCACGGCTATGGGTGACCACGTCGAGTTCCAGTTTTTTAATACCGGTCGGCAGCATTTTCCGGAACTGCTGCACATTTTGTTCCGGCGTATGGTGCAGACTCGGATGGTTAAAAGCGAAGATGCGGCCGCCATAATATTCGGACATTTTGCGCAGCCAGTCGCTGTAAATCAGGCCGGCAAAGGCGCCGTCGCCCGTACTGAACGTGCCGTGTAACAAGAGCAGCGACCGGCCTTCGCCCATCCGTCCCCACGGTACTTCGCCGCCGAATTGCCCCGGCTGCACATAGTGAAAGCCATAGGGACGGTTCTTTTCTTCCCACTTTTGCGCAAACTGCAGCGCCAGATCACCGACCACTTCATCTGTTGCCCAGCTAATGACCTTGACCACCCGGCGCATGGCCGCGATAATGGGTCCACGTTTCTGGCTGAGTCCGGGTGGGGCGGATTCCGTTTGCCGGGGCAGGTCGAAATAAGCTTTGCGGCTGTCGGTTTTGCGCGGCCAGATCCAGCTCATTTCCCCGTGTTCGTCGGTGTGCAGGACGATGGATTTGGTTCGGGCGCGGGGTTTGGGTGTCGTAAACTCGATTGTCTGTTCGGCCGGTGGCGCCTGGCTCAAAGTGCGGGCTCCGCGGCTGGCCGTAGCGGGGGGCGCGGGCTGCACGTCACCCAGGATGGCAAATTCAAAGTGCGCCGTCATACTGGCCTGGCTGTTTTGCAAAGCCGCGGCAAAAGGATCGGCACTTTCCCCGACCCGGCGGGCAGAGCGGGTGGCAGGCGCCGTGTCCGCTTCTATTTTTTGCGCCAGTCCGACTAATCCCGGCGCCTTCAGGGCATATCCAGCGGCCAGGGGTACGGGTTTGCTGCTGCCGCTCAGTGTGGTTTCAGTTGCCATCGGGAAGAAAGTTTAGATGTCGAAGCATGTATTTGCTGCGCTAAATTAAGCCGCATTCAGTAATTCCTTCCCGGTAAATACTGCTCCATGCTGCCCTGCGCCGCGGCCTGCCTCGTTTGATTATTTCATGGCTGTGCCCAATCAAAGTACGCTGTTGTCAAAAAGCCATATCCTCTAAGTCAAATGGCAGGTACCATTGGGTAAAACCCAATAGATGATCGAGCGAGGCAGTTGCTTTGTGTGTTGTAACAAATAAAATGTGCTTGCAATTGCATGGGCTTTCGGAGTTGTCATGTTGCAGGAATATAAATTTCAAAGGTTGCACCTTTATTTAATTCTCCGTTTGCAGTGATTATGCCGTTGTGATTTTCTACAATTTTTTTCACAATGGCGAGTCCGATACCTGTGCCGTTGTATTCATTATTACCATGCAGGCGTTGGAATATTTCAAATATTTTTTCGTTGTATTGTTGCTCAAAGCCAATTCCGTTATCGGTAACAGTGATGTGGCAATATTTATTTTCTGGTAAAAGTTTGTCGTTATTGAATTTAATTCCTTTTGCAATCTCACTCTCTATTTTGATATGTGGCGGATGTTGCGGATTAGAAAATTTTAGTGAGTTGCCAATTAGAT
Organism: Saprospirales bacterium; assembly: GCA_031425035.1. Lineage (GTDB taxonomy): Bacteria > Bacteroidota > Bacteroidia > Chitinophagales > Saprospiraceae > M3007. Next base: position 16,625 of record JANPIN010000001.1, read on the forward strand.
TGTGCAGGAGTTGGCGAAACTGAAAGGGAATAATATGGGCTTCGCACAATTGTGTTGCTTCAATGGTGGCGTGTTTGTCCTTTAATTCTTCTTTTAAATCTTCTCTCACTTCTTCTACAATTTTATTCAAGTCGGTTTTTTCAAATTTGCGTTCTTCGGTATTAGTGAGTGAGTAAGTAAGTAAATCCTGAATGAGTGCTTGCATTCTTTCGGCTGAATTCCGCATCCTTTTAAATATGTCTTTGCCATTGTCAGACAAATTATTTTCCTCCTTATCTAAAATACGAGATGCAAAGGTTTGAATTTTCCTTAGTGGTTCTTGCAAATCATGACTGCTTATGTAAGCGAATGATTCAAGTTCTTTGTTCATCTTTACAAGTTCAGCATTTTTACCATTAAGTTCAGCAGTTCTTTCATTTACCTTCTCCTCTAATTGTTCTACAAAAGTTTTTTGTTCTGTTATATCTGTATTGGTTCCAATCCAGTTAATTATTTTTCCTTTTTCATCAGTTACAGGATAAACACGGGTGAGAAACCACCGGTATTCACCATTAACGCCACGCAATGGAAAGGTAAGTTCAAATGGCTCATTTATATGCCATGCTTTTTTTACATAATCCACTACACGATTTACATGGTCGGGGTGATGCACTTTTTCCCATCCCTGTCCTTTCATCTCTTCAAGGGTAGTTCCTGTGTAATCATACCATCGTTGGTTATACCAAAAAATGTATCCTTCACCATCAGCCATCCATGCAAGGTTTTGTATGTTGTTGGCAAGCGTGTTGAATTGTTGTTCGCTTGCTTCGATTATTTTCCTTGTTTCTACTTTTTCGGTTATGTCGGTAACAACGGCTAACACACCTGAAACCTTTCCGTCTTCCTCTTTTAGGGGATGCCAGATAAAATCGAAATAGCCTACATCCTGCTTACCAAATCGGTTTAGAGGTACAGGAACTTCGCTTCCATGATAGGGCACAGCGTTGTATACTACATTATCCAGCAAGGTATGAACTGATTCTTCTATTTCGGGTAAGGAGGTAAATATCGAAATTCCAACAAACTCAGATTCTTTTTTATCTACGATTTGCAGGTAGGCATCATTTGCCATTTCTACAATGTATTCAGGTCCACGCAAAATGGTGATGCCAACGGGAGCCTGTTTCATCGTGTTGCGGAATCGTTTATCACTTGCCTCTAACCTTTTTTGAGCCATATTTAAATCCGTTACTTCGGCTGCGGTATTCATTACAGCATAAATATTTCCGTCAATATCATAGAGTGGGGTAAAGCTGTAACTAAAATAGTGGGTACGCAAATTACCATCTATAATAAGATCTATAGGTGTATTTTTAGAATGAAATGATTCGCCCGTAGTTAGGACTTTTTGTATCTGTTCAAACACCAATTGATTGTCCAGTTCAGGCAATATGTCTTTAAAAGATTTTCCAATAACATCGTTTCCTTTTCCCCATATATCAATAATAGATTGATTGGCAAGTTCAACAATCATTTCTTTTCCGACATACACACCAATAGGGAAAGGAGCATTTTCTACAATCGCACGGATTTTTTGTTCACCCTTTTCTAATTTTAAACGGGCGACTACCTGTTCGCTAATATCTACTGCCATTGCCATAACACCCGATATGGTTCCATCAATTTCCCTCCATGGCTGATAAACAAAGTTAAAATATCGGGTTTCTTTTTTTTCGTCTTTGCGAATAAATTCAAAAGGTACTTCGGACAGATTAAGTGATGTACCTTTATGGTAAACATCAAGCAGCCATCCCATAATGGGGCTGTTGTTAACTTCGGGCAAAATTTCTGCAAGTGGTTTGCCTATGGCTTTGTTATCTACTTGCCATACTTTAAAAAGCGGCTCATTGCCTAACTCCAGCTTCATATCTTCTCCTTTTAAAATGCAAATAGGAGAAAGGGATTTTTCTACCAAATTACGGAAACTGAATTCGCTTGCTTCAATTTTTTTCTGTGCATTCATCTGTTCGGTTACATCCCGCGATACAGAAATGAGACTGTTTATTTTTTTGCTATCGGGAGATATTACGGGTGATACCATAACATCCCACCATTTAGGAGTGCCTTTAGCTGTCGGGCAAAATGCCTGGAACGAGGCAATGTTACCGGCAAGGGCTTTATCAATCGCCTCATTTATCAAGTGCTTATTCTCTTCTCCCCACAACTCGCTCCAGGGTTTGTTTTTAAAATCGGAAAAATCGTCAATCTCCATAGTGCAAAGCCCATTCACATTCATAAATTGCAAGCGTCCTTCTGCATCAAGAACTTTTACGCAATCGGGGCTGCTTTCCAATACGCTACGGTTAAACGCTTCGCTTTCTTCAATTATTTTTTTTGCTTCAACCTGCTCTGTAATATCGAAGGCTATAACCATTAAGCCATATATTTCTTTAGATTCGTTTTTTAACGCCTCCAAAGAAAAATTAAAATAATGCTGTTTGGATATACTATTATTATCCGAGTCAATCATTGCGGCATATTCGCTTGCAGTAAATGTTTCACCAGTTGCATAAACACTATCAAATAACTCAAAAGAGCCGGTGCCTTCCAATTCAGGAAATACTTCACGAAAACTTTTACCTAAAAAATCTTTTTCTTTGCGATTGTTCTGTTTTTGATACGCCTGATTTGCCATAACAAACCTGTGCTGCGGTCCATCAAAAACAGCAATGGCGGCAGGTGCCTTCAATAACACGTTTTGAAATCTGCTCAGGTATTCTTTTTCTTTGGCTTGAAGTTCATTTGCTTTATCTCTCATGTCGGTAATAGCGCCAATGGCAACTACGGGAAAAGAATTTTCTTTGACTTCTTTTTCAGCAGAAGATTTTTTATGAGTTGTTGCAGGAGTTGATTTCGTTTTCACTGAAGAATTATTTATAAATTATTGAGTAGAAATTTTTCTTTTGACGGTTGTTATTTATTGGCATTAGCAATCAGTTCAAGCGATTTGTGAATTACTTTTTTCAGATTGTCAAATTCTGCGGGCTTGCATATGTAAAAATGCGCTCCGCGTTCATGCAAAAGGTTTACTACTTCTGTGTCAAAAGAAGTGGAGTATATAATTACAGGAAGTTGTTTTAATTTTTTATCCATCATTATTTCTGCCAAACAATCAAACCCGTTTTTGCGAGGCATGTTGAGGTCGAGATACAGCGCATCTGGAAGCAGTTCATACACGCTATGACAAGAACAGGAGATTCCCTGCTGGCAAATATCGGCAGAATAATCAAAATGGGTGCCGTGAAGCGCCGGATTTTACAAACCTCATTTCCGGTGATGTTTACCCTGCCGCAGCGGCACAATTTCAAGCAGGTAGCCAAGTGGAGCGGCCATAATGTAAAGTGATTTCGGTAATTTAATACTTCTGTACTCACCGCACCTTATACGCATACACACTATTCCCATTGCCTACCACCAGCACCTGCTGCCCGGCCTGACGAAACAGATCGGTAATAAAAAACGGCGTAGTACCCGCCAGAGGAAAGTCCGGATGCACCTGCCCCCGGCCATCCAGCAGCAGCACCTGGCGTTTACTGCGGTTCAACGTGCCCAGACGCTGACCAGTCACTTCAAATAACGTATCCTGCGCAGCCGGTAGCGTAACCGTCGCCAGCGCTTTTAGCGTATTCCCTTCATAAGCATCCAGTTGCAGTGTATGTCCCTGTAGCACGGCATAGTCGTAGCGGTTATCGCCGGTCAATGGCAGAAACGCACCTTTGGCCGGGGTCCCCTTCGGTGTTTTACTGATCTGCACCGCAAAAGGTTCGCCGGCGAAGTTGCAACCCACCGCTTTGCCACCGGTATTACAGGCCACCATCCGCGGGGTTTTGGAAACCGCATCGATCTGTGGCGGACCGGCAAAAGGGCCCTCCAACTGGAGCGCCGGAAAACGTTCCCGACCATCCCGGCCAAACACCAGCAGGCGATCTTTATCATTCAGGACGATCAAATAGTCCTTATCGTCGCGCTGCGCATGCACCAGCGGTTGCGTGACCTGCCCTACCCCACTCTGCGGATTCCAGCCGGCCAGCGAACGGCCAAACTGATCGTAGCCGTACATATTACCGTTGGCACAGGCCACGAAGTAGAAATAGCGCAGACTTTGATCAAAATCGATGGCTACCACCCCGTTTGTCGCCGGCGATTGCAGGGCAATGGGGAAACCGGAAACATCTTCGCCCGCCTCATTCAGCAGCCAGAGCTGCGTAGCGGTGTTGAACAAATAACAATTACGCCGATTGCCCTGAAAATCAATGCCCTGGATTGGACCCAGGATGCGGGCCGACATTTTACGGCGCCAGCGCTGCACCCCGCCGGCATCCAGGCAGTATAACTGATTTTCCGCATCCTGGATCAGCACGGCACTTTCCGCATCCGGACTACGCGCCGGGATCAGGTAGGGCGGCGTGACCGCTTCCGCTGCCAAAGGTGTTTTCCATAAAATAGCGGTTGAAAGCGCCGAACCCGCCTGGGATTGACTGGCCAGATGCATGGACAATGCCCCACCCGCTTCCGGCTCCAGATCGACCCCGAAGAAACCCACCTGAGCGGCAATGGACAGATCCTCCGCAGACAAAGGCGAAGCAGCCGGCCCGAACAAACCGGTCAGTAAAGGCGGCAAATAAGCGGTGTTGACCAGCAAAAGCGACGGACTTCGATCCGGCATTTTTTGCAGCCACTGCAGGAAATCGGCATTATTGGCCAGCGTTTGGTTCACTGTGTATTTATCGATCCAGAGTTCCAGCGCCGAGCGGTTACCGGCAAAAACGGCGTAGGAACCCACCAATGCACAAACGGGATTTCGAAAAGCCGGATCTTCGCCAAGCAATGGCTGCAGCGCCGACTGGTTCAGAAAATGGAACATTTCAAACGCCTGGTAGGAATTTTCCTGTTCCAGAGCGCCGCGCTGACGGCCATATTCCCGCAACCGCTGCGTCGCCAGGGCCGTATCCCGCACCCCCAGCACCAGGAAACGGTCGTCCTGCATCGCCGGTGAAAATGGCTCGGTAATGACGTACGCCGCCGATTTTCCCGCCCAGGGCAGGATGAATTTTTTAAAATCAGCTGTTTGCTGGTCGGTAATATTGCTAAAAAACGGCCGGTGGTGTTCAAAACCCACCCAGGCCAGAAACGCCGTATTTTCCGGTAAAATGGCGTATATATCACGGCGGTCCTGCGTACCGAAACCAGACAACTCGTTCAAAAAACCCTTGCCTTCGACCCGGGCCTCGGTTGCCGGTCCGTTCAGCGCCAGACCGATCCAGGTAGCATTATTTTCCAGCACGGTCATTAATGGCCGCCAGGGTTCCAGTAATTGCGAACCATAACGCCGGGCCAAAACCGCTGGTTGGATTTGTATTTTCAAGGCTGCCTCAGCCGGTAGCTGGCGGGCATATTTACGCCCCGTCCACCAGCTGTTGCCGGCTTCCAGTTGCGCCAGCGCATCTTCCACCAGATAAGAGAAACGGGAAAAGATCAGCAGGCGGCCCGCCTGGGTCATGACCAACTGCTTGCCGTCGGGCAGGTAAACGGTAAAAACCTGTTGCTGATGGAAAACCGAGGGAAAGTACTTTTTGATATCGGTCGCAATGGTCAGGGCCTGGGCCAGGTTGAAATCAGCATCCGATTCGAGCGTAAACAAAGCGTGCAGACTATCGGCGGGATTCAGGCTGAAGGCGGCCAGCAGTCGTTGGCTGACCAGGGCGGATTTCAGGGCGGCATCATTTTTAAATATGCGTTCGGCCGTGGCCACATCGGGTAGCAGGGTGCGAAACATGGAGGTCTTCGAGAACTGTTGCCAGGCCGGTCGCGGCGATTGGCTGATCACCTGCAGACCCTTGACCAGGCCGTTGAACTCCAGCACGACCGCCATTTGCTCCGGCATTGCCCGGTAAGCGCCCGCCTGCCCCTTACGGAGCAGCAGATAAATGCTGATAATCGCCAGCACGACTACTACAAACCAACCGATCTGTCGGCGACGCATACGGGAAACATGCATGGGGCTGAAAAATTTAATGGCGAAATAGGGCATTTTTTAGGAAACTTGCCGGAAAAAGCAATAACTCCATGTCTAAAACATTTATTCGCCTCGCCGCTGCCCTCGGCGCTGCCGCCGTCATCATTGGCGCATTTGGCGCCCACGGCCTGAAAAGCGCTTTCGAAAGGCAGCAAATCGATCCCACCGGGCCGCTGCATACCTACGAAACCGGCGTGCAGTACCATTTTTATCATACCCTGGCTATCGGTCTGGTCGGACTGCTGCTGGCCCACCTGCCAGAAAACAAAGGGCTGGTTCGTGCCGGCTGGTTGTTCCTGACGGGCATTATTTGTTTCTCCGGTTCCCTGTATTTACTGGCCACGCAATCGCTACTGCCGTTTTCCGTGCGCTGGGTGGGCCCCATTACCCCCATTGGCGGCTTGTTTTTCATCGCCGGCTGGGTGATGTTGCTGTTGGCCGCGGGGAAGAAAAGTTGATGAAAAAAGGTAGATGTGGTTGATAAAAGGGGTTTAAAAGGTTGATAAAAAAAGGTTGATGAAGTTGATAAGGTTGATGTGGAGGACGTAACATTATCAACCTCATCAACTCTATCAACCTCATCAACTCTATCAAACCCCCATCAACCAAAAAAGGCCACCCCGAACGGATCGGGATGGCCTTCATCATCTACGTGATAAACATAGTATTTATTCAACGTAAAACCACCAGCCGGCGTACGTTGCGGCCCTGGGAATTTTCAAGCGACACAAAATATAGTCCGTTTTGGAGGCCGTTCACCTCGATGTCGGTGACCGTCTCTCCGGTGTTGAAGGGAATACTGTTCTGGTTGAAGACCTGACGGCCGGCGGCATCAAAAATTCGAAGGGCGGCTTCGAAGCCATCCACCGCATTTACCGACAGGTGCAGATTTCCGCCATCCGTAAGGGGATTCGGACTGATCTGCCAGGCCGAAAGGCCGGTAATGTCGGTCGTTGCGATGGTCGTCGGAGTCAGCAGCGTAAATTGCTTAGCTGTGGCGCAGGTCACGTAGGTGTTGAAAGGTCGTACGCGCCAGAAGTATTTTTTGTTCGGCAGCAGATTGGTCAATAACTTGGACGTGCCGGTCAGAATGAACGTTTGTGCGTTCAACGTGGCGTAGGCATTAGTAATATCGATTTCCAGGAGGTAGTGGGTAGCGCCGGTTACTGCATTCCATTCCAGCAGCACCTCGTTATAGAAGTTGACGGTATCGGCATTGGGGGGTCCGACCAGAAAGTCGACCGGGGTATCGATATTATCCGCTACCGGCTGATAAGTATTATCCAGGTAGTTACGGGAAGCGGAGTTCAGATCGGCCAGAATTGTGGTCTGCTGTTGTGCCGTGAAGGCATAATTGGCGCATCCGGAGAAATAACTCATGAAATTATTCTCCATCGGATCAACCAGTTCGCCCAGTGGATCTTTCGCGCCGCCGTTATAGGCATTGCAGTTGCCCTGTTCAAATCCGAAGTTATAATCGGGTGGCGTATCGCAAATCTCGTCGGCAGCCGTTGTGCAGTTGGAACCATTCTGACGCTCGGTAGTTACGCCGCCGCCATTAGGTGCAAACGTGGGCGCAGTCGGCCAGGTTACGTCGTTGGTCCCGAAAGAATTGGATTCATAGCCGAAAAACGTGTGGTTCAGGCTGAAAAAGTGGCCGATTTCATGGGGCAGCGTGCCGTTGTTAGCGTTGCCGTTGATCTGGTCCTTGCGGCTGACGATCCAGTCGCGCTGGGTGCTGTAATACGCCAGCGTCGTACCGGGCTGGTTGTTACCGGACGCTGCTTCGTTGACCACGTACACGTTCAGTGCGTTGGCATGGCGGCGATTTTGCATCAGCGTAGCATTCGATTGCGTGGTGTACACGTTCTCGTTATTGATCGAGTAGTCGAACAGGCCCTGAATGGGATGCGGGCTGAGATAAAAGCGAACATCCATCGGTGCGTAGGCCGCGTTCAGTTTGCAGATCTGATCCAGCACCAGGCGTTCCTTATGTTTACCGTTGCCATCGACATCGCCGACCAGGTGAAAGAAAATGGGTACATATTGGATTGCCCGGTCACTAACGAAGTCGCCGGATTCGACAGCGGCCAGGTTTTCCCGCAGCCGGGGCCGGATGTCGTTCAATTGGTCCTCAAAAGAGGTACCGCAGTTACCCGGGGCTTGTTGTGCGATGGCCAGCGTGCTAAAAAACAGGCAGGCCGTCAGCGTAAACATTACATTTTTCATGTTTCTGATAATATTTAAAAACGCGGACAATGTGCCTCGCGATGCAAAAGTAGGAAACAAAACTTTTGTGATCCGCTAAGGCCGGACAATTCAAACACATTTTGCAACCTTTGGGTGCGCGAAACCGTCTTTCGGACGACTGACCATATTCAACAGCCGTTCCGTTTAATTTGTCGAAAATGGAATCTTCTAGCCTGATTCTGCGTTAACTTTATGATAATTCTGTTTCGCCCTCTAAAATAGGGTTGCAACAGAACAATATTGCACCTAACTTTGTAAAGCAGTATCTTGCATCACAAGATGCCCTTATCGCGGTTAACCGCTTTCAGATTCCAGAATTAAATTCTGCCGCCATGTTTCGACTAAAATTTTTTACTTCATATTCGCTTTTGCTCTTTGTTTTCTTTCAATTCTCCATTTCAGCCAGTGGCCAGCCACCGGCGGTCCTAACCAGTATTTTTGAGCGGCTGACCCAGGAAGAATGCGCCAAAATGACGCTGGAGATGGATATTACCACCCTGATCGAAAATAAAAAGAGCGATACTTATTTCCCGGCCATGCTGACGACCGCCGACGGGACTTCTTATAAAATGGAAGTAAAACCCCGCGGTAAGTATCGCCGAAAAATTGCGGAAATTCCGCCGTTGAAATTAAAGTTCAAGAAAAAGTTCCTGCTTGCCGCCGGCCTCGATACGCTCAACGAGATCAAAATGGTGCTGCCCACCATCGATAATGCCCAGGGCGACGAGCTGCTGATCAAGGAGTACCTGGCTTACCGCATGTTCGAGCGCCTCACCTCGGCCAGCGTGCACGCCCGGCTCATCAAATTGACCATCCGCGATACCCACGTGGAGAAATCCAAACGCGTGATGATGGCCATGCTGATCGAAGACGAGGAAGAACTGGTCGCCCGCCTGCATGGCAAACTGGTGGAGCAGTATGGTTTGCCCGCCGATAGCCTGCTGATGGACCAGGCCGGTCTGGTCGCCATGTTCGAATATATGGTCGGCAATACCGACTGGGACATATCGATGATGCGCAACGTACGGCTGGTGCAGTCCGCCGAATCGGGCAAAGTTGCCGTGGTGCCGTATGACTTCGATTTTTCCGGTTTCGTAAGTGCGCCCTATGCCAGCCCATCCTCGGAAAGTGGTTTGCGCACCGTTCGCGACCGTTTTTTGATGGCCAACGGTATTTCCCAGGAAAGCCTGAAACGCGCGGTGCAGGTGCTCCGGGCGTCCAGGAAGGACTTCTTTGAGCTTTGCCGCTCCAAATACCTGAACAAGACGACCTCGGCCGATATGATCGCCTACCTGGAAACTTTTTACAATGCCGTCGCCTTGAAAGACGATGTACCACTCACGCTGCGTATTCCGACCGACTGACTGACGATCTGGAAACAGCGCTTGAAAAAAATATAGGTTGGTGAAATTGGCGGGAACGCGTAGGTTTGCGGCAGATTGAAAACGGAGGAGTGCCAGAGTGGTTTAATGGAGCGGTCTTGAAAACCGTCGTACTGTAAGGTACCGGGAGTTCGAATCTCTCCTCCTCCGCAGAATATGCAGGCTAAATGACTGGGGATCAGTTGTTTAGCCTTTTTTGTTTCTTGAAACGTGGTAGGATGGTGGAACGGATTTTTACTCGCCTGCGGCGAGTATGGGGTGGGATCGCAGAACGGATTAATCGGATTAATCGGATGTAAACGGATCTTTCATCGCCTGCGGCGAATACGTGGTAGGATGGCAGAACGGATGAAACGGATTTTATTAATTAAAACGGATTTTTAAATCGCCTGCGGCGAATAGGCGGTAGGATGGCAGAACGGATGAAACGGATTAATCGGATTAATCGGATCTTTCATCGCCTGCGGCGAATACGTGGTAGGATGGCAGAACGGATGAAACGGATTAATCGGATGTAAACGGATCTTTCATCGCCTGCGGCGAATAGGCGGTGGAATGGCAGAACGGATGAAACGGATTTTTTTGATTGGTAATGGAATTAAATTACCCTGTATTCGCCGCAGGCGATTTAAATCCGTTTTAATTAATAAAATCCGTTTCATCCGTTCTGCGATCCTACCGCCTATTCGCTGCAGGCGATTTAAATCCATTTTAATTAATAAAATCCGTTTCATCCGTTCTGCCATCCTACCACGTACTCGCCGCAGGCGATTTAAATCCGTTTTAATTAATAAAATTCGTTTCATCCGTTCTGCCATCTTACAACATACTCGCCGCAGGCGATTTAAATCCGTTTACATCCGATTAATCCGTTTCATCCGTTCTGCCATCCTACCACGTACTCGCCGCAGGCGATTTAAATCCGTTTTAATTAATAAAATCCGTTTCATCCGTTCTGCCATCCTACCACGTACTCGCCGCAGGCGACAAAAAATCCGACAACACTAAACCTACACCGTATTCATCTTAATAATCCCCAGCCGATGAAACAACCGTATAATCGGATACGCAAAGTCAAACTCCCCTTTTTCCGTAGCGAAATTGCTGCGCGACGGAAAAGCATGGTGGTTATTATGGTAGCCTTCGCCGAACATCAGAAAGTCGATCTTGAACAGATTCCGGGAGGTGTTGTCGGTGGCATGATTCACCTCGCCGTATTTATGGGCGAACCAGTTGATGATGATGCCATGCACCGGTCCCATGGCTATATGTACAGGTATTAAGAGGTATAACCACCAGTAAGGCGCGAAAGCCACATAAATGGCCACGTAGATGCCGACCCAAAACAGCCGGGTAATCGTATGATTGGCCCAGAGGTCGAAGCGGCGCCAGTCCGGAACGTTTTTGGTGAACTTTGGTTCGACGGCAATTTCCTTGAACAGAATACCCGTATACACCTCTTTGGTGCGCCACATCATCGCAAATATGCTTTTATCATACGAAGGCGAGTGCGGATCATCCTCCGTATCGGTGAAAGCGTGGTGCATGCGGTGCATGACGCCATAGGCCCAGGGACTTAAATACGAGGAACCCTGGGTGATCCAGGTAAAGACGAAGAAGAACCGTTCCCAGCCCCGACTCATCGTGAAGGTCTTATGTGCCGCGTACCGGTGCAGAAAAAAGGTCTGGGCAAACAGCGACAAATACCAGTGTGCCACAAAAAAGCAAAGGATCAAAAACATAGTTAGCCAATTAGGAAACCTCCCGAACAGATTTCCGGGCATTTGGTTACAGATTTTCGAAACATTGGCCAAAATTAATTCCTTCGTATCTTTAACCCAAAAGACCGCCACGTGCTATCCCTCCCCACTGACCCCCTCGCCGTTTTGCAGCACTACTGGGGCCACACCGCTTTCCGGCCGCTCCAGGAAGATATTATCCGTTCCGCACTCGATGGCCGTGATACGCTCGCGCTTTTACCCACCGGCGGCGGCAAATCCATCTGTTTTCAGGTGCCGGCACTGTGTCAGGAAGGTATATGCCTGGTCGTTTCGCCGCTCATTGCGCTGATGAAAGACCAGGTGCAAAACCTGCAGAAAAGAGGCATTCCGGCCATGGCCATCTACTCGGGTATGCGTCGCCGCGAGATCGACATTTTGTTTGAAAATGCCTGCCAGGGCGCTTATAAGTTCCTGTACCTCAGTCCGGAACGTCTGAAAACGGATCTGGCCCTGGCGCGTATCGAACGCATGAACGTCAACCTGCTGGCGGTGGATGAAGCTCACTGCGTCAGCCAATGGGGTTACGATTTCCGGCCTTCCTACCTGCAAATAGCCGACCTTCGCAAATTATTACCGAAAGTCCCCATCCTGGCCCTAACCGCCACCGCTACGCCCGAAGTACTGGAAGACGTGCAGGAAAAACTGGCTTTTCGCGAAAAACACGTGCTCCGGCAAAGTTTCGAACGCAGCAACCTGTCCTATTCGGTGCTATACGAAGACAAAAAGCGGGAGAAAATGCTCGATATTCTGCGCTCGGTGCCGGGAACGGGCATTGTGTACGTGCGCAGTCGCGGCGAAGCGAAGGAAGTAGCCCAGCAGCTTATGCACCAGCGCATCAGCGCCAGTTACTACCATGCCGGTCTGAGCGCCGAAGAGCGCAGTGCCCGGCAGGACGCCTGGATCGCCGGACGGACGCGCGTGATGGTCTGTACCAATGCTTTCGGGATGGGCATCGATAAACCCGACGTCCGCTCCGTGGTGCACCTCCACCTGCCGGAGAGCCTCGAAGCCTATTTCCAGGAAGCCGGACGCGCGGGTCGCGACGGGCAGAAATCATACGCCGTCCTGCTTTATAGCCCCAGCGATGCGCAGGGCCTGCGCTATCATTTACAGTCCGCCTTTCCGTCGTTGGAACTGGTGCATCGCGTGTATCAGGCCATTGGCAGTTATACCCAGACGGCCGTCGGTGCGGGGCAGGGTGAAAGTTTCGACTTCGACCTGGCGTATTTCTGCGCAACGTTTAAACTGGAACAAGGTCCCACCCATGCCGCCCTGCGCCTGCTCGAACAGGACGGCTGGATTACCCTCAGCGATGCCCAGTTGTCGCCGGCCCGGGTGTATATCACCGCCGACCGCGAAACCTTATACGACTACCAGTTACGTAACCGCCAGGCCGATACCGTGACCAAAGTGCTGCTGCGCGCCTATCCGGGCATTCAACTGCAGCCCACCGACGTGAGCGAGTCGCTGGTGGCCCAGTACGCCAAATTGCCGCCCGAAATTATTGTGCAGGTACTGGAAGTGGCGCAGCAGGAAGGTATTCTGGACTATCAGCCGCGTACGGAAAAGCCGCAGCTCACTTTTGTCCGCGAGCGGGTGGCCGATCAGGTTATGAGCATCGACGTAGCGAAATTCAATTTCCGGAAACAACGCGCCGAATACCGCATCGGGCAGGCCATCCTCTACGCGGAGAACCGACGCTGCCGTAATCGCCAGCTGCTGGCCTATTTCGGCGAAACAGAAAGCAAACCCTGCGGCATTTGCGACGTCTGCACCGGTCGGAATAAATCTTCCCTCCCCGCGGAAATGTTTGAAAACATGGAACGGAAAATCCGGGAAGTGCTGCGCCTCGAGCCCCTGCCCCTGCCGGAAATTCTGGGCGCCTTTGCCCTTAAACGCCAGGAAACCGTAGCCCAGGTCCTGAATTATTTGCTGGATGAAGGGAAACTGCTGGAAGACAAGGATGGCAGGATGTTTTTTAGGTGACAGGAGTCAGGAGGCAGAAGTCAGGAACTAGGGCGCAGGAGAAATAACTAAGTGGCTTTACTCCTGCCTCCTGCCTCCTAACTCCTTGTTTTAAACCCCTACCTTTGTCAAACAAAATGCTTGATGTATGGATAGCAACACGTACCTGATTGTCGGCGGTATACTCGTTTTAGTGCTCCTTTTTTTACAGCGCCGCTCCTCTTCGGGCGGCACCATAGCGGGTTTGGACCGCGATCAATTCGTGCCCAAAGAGCTTTTTGACACCATTACGGTGCAGCACGAAGGTCTGCGCAAGGAGCTGGCCGTCAAGGAACAGGAACTGCGGGAAAGTTATGCCCAACTGGCCGCCCGGGATCAGGCCGTACTGCACCTGGAGCAAACGTTGAAGTCGCAAAAGGGGGAAGTCGAGCAGTTACAGGCGCGTTTCAAGACCGAATTCGAGAACATTGCCAACCGTTTGCTGGAAGAAAAATCCCAGCGTTTTACGGCCCATAATGCCCAGCAGATGCAGACGATTTTATCGCCCCTGCGGGAAAAAATTAAAGAGTTCGAGGAAAACGTGGACCGTAAATTCCTGGAAGATACCCGCGAAAAGGCCAGTCTGAAAATGGAGATCGGGCAACTGCGCGACATGAACCAGCAGCTCAGTCAGGATGCGCATAACCTGACGTCCGCGCTGAAAGGCCAGAATAAAATGCAGGGCAACTGGGGCGAACTGCAACTGGAAGTCCTGCTGGAAAAAGCCGGACTCCTCAAAGGCACCCACTTTTCCACCCAGGCCACTTTCCGCAATGATGAAGGGCAGCAGAAACGCCCGGACTTTATTATTCAACTGCCGGATAATAAACACCTGGTCGTGGATGCCAAGGTCTCGCTCACCGCCTTCGAGCGCTACCACAATGCGGAAGACGGCGTGTTACGCGAACAGTACCTGCGCGCCCACATCAGCAGCATCCGTAACCACGTGGACAACCTGAGCAGCACCAATTACCAACTGCTCTACCAGATCAATACGCCCGACTACCTGCTGCTCTTCGTGCCGCTGGAACACGCGCTGAATGTCGCTTCCCAGGCGGACCCCACCCTCTTCACCGACGCCCTCGACCGCAACATCGTGCTGGTAACTACGAGCAGTCTGCTGGCCACCATGCGTACGGTGGCCCACCTCTGGAAACAGGAAAAACAAAGCCGCTCGGTGCAGGAAATTGCCCGCCACAGCGGATTGCTCTACGATAAGTTCGTCGCTTTCGTGGAAGACATGCGTAATATCGGTTATCGGCTGGATACTGCCCGCAGCGCCTACGACGACGCGATGAACAAGCTGACCAGCGCGGCGCGACCGGGCGATACCCTGATCGGGAAAGCGGAGAAGATCCGGGAACTGGGTGCGCGCGCTACGAAGTCGCTGCCGGCTGATTTGGTGGAAATGGCGCGGGAACAGGGAGAGGAAGGCGGATAAACGCGTTTACAAATTTAAATCACGATGAAAGGAATTTTCTTCTTTATGCTGCTGGCGACTGTAGCCGGAGCCATGTTGCCGGTACAGGCAAGCTTGAATGCAAAAATGGGTAAGGTTGTTGGCGATCCAATTTATGCGTCCTTGATCTCATTTGTCATTGGCGGGGTGGTGTTATTAAGCTATGCCCTGATTACCAAAGTAGATTTGACCCAGATCAGCGGAGCCGGCACGGCACACTGGTCCGTCTGGACTGCGGGTTTACTGGGGGCTTTTTATGTAACAATGACCGTCCTGCTGGTCCCCAAACTCGGCATTGCCCTGACGTTCGGCCTGGTTGTTACCGGCCAGATGGGCCTTTCGCTGATACTGGATCACTACGGTTTGATGGGTTTGCCCGTGCATACCGTGAACTGGCAACGCCTGTTGGGCGTGCTGCTGATTATCGGCGGGGTGGTGCTCGTGCGGAGGTTTTAATAGCGGCGGTCGATCACCTCATCGCGCTGCTCTGTGCCTAATTCTCTCCAAAATTACCAATTACCTTTGCCAGGTGAAAATTTTACTGATCGAAGACGAACCCGCCCTGGCAGCCTCCATGCAGGAATTTCTGCTGAGCGAAGGGTATGTAGTAGAATATGCAGCCGACTTTCCCAGCGCTGAAGAGAAAATAGCGCTGTATGAATATGACTGTCTGGTGGTGGACGTCAATCTGCCCGGTGGCGGAACCGGGCTGGATATTTTGCATGACCTGAAAAAGCAGCACCCGACAACCGGTGTGATCATTGTCAGCGCGCGCAACGCCATGGAAGATCGCATTACTGGTCTCGACCTCGGCGCCGACGACTACCTGACCAAACCTTTTCATCTGCCTGAACTCAACGCCCGCCTGAAGGCTATTCTCCGGCGCCGGTACTTTGGCGGTGGTATGACCATTGAATTCGGCGATCTGAAAGTCAATCCTGACCGGCACGAAGTAAGCGCCCTGGGGCAGCCGATCGACCTGACGCCCAAAGAGTACGATTTGCTGCTGTATTTCCTGGCCAATAAACACCGGGTACTACGTCGGGAAATCATTGCCGA
This sequence comes from Saprospirales bacterium, assembly GCA_031425035.1. Lineage (GTDB taxonomy): Bacteria > Bacteroidota > Bacteroidia > Chitinophagales > Saprospiraceae > M3007. Next base: position 32,615 of record JANPIN010000001.1, read on the forward strand.
ACACCTGCTCGGCGACGACGTCGATCAAATGGATGATTTCAACTTCATTTATTCCCACGTCAAGAATCTGCGAAAAAAACTGCTCGCCCAGGGTTGCACCGATTACATCCGGATGGTCTACGGCATCGGGTATAAATTTACCGACCGCAAGTCATGAGAAAGCTGTTGCAGCGTACGCAAAGCCTGTTTTTACAAATAGCCGCCCCGGTATTCGTGTTGGCCGGCGTAGCGATGTTTTTTGCGCTGGAATGGTCGCTCCAGCACTTCGACGAAGAGAAGTTGCTCCATTCCAGGCAGGAGATCGAAACCTACGTACGCTTTCACGATACCCTGCCCGTAATTTTTAATAGTATTGATCATCGCCTCTACGCCATACCCCAGCCGGAAGGCCAAAGCCCGGTCAGTAGCCTATCCGATACTTCGCTGCTCAACCCCTTGGAAAATGAAATCGAACCGTTTCTGCAACTGACTTTCCCGGTAAAAATGCGGGGAAAAAACTGGCAAGTCACCTTGCTCCAAAGTTCGGTCGAGCATGAGGACATCGGCGCGACGGTAGCCGGATTACTGACGATACTTTTCTTACTATTGTTCGGCGTTTTGCTGTGGGTGAATCGTTCGGTTTCGCGGCGGGTATGGCAACCTTTTTTCCAGGTCCTCGACCGCATGCGCCAATTCCGTCTGGCTGACCCGACGCCGCTCCGCCTGCCGGATTCCTCGGTCACGGAATTCCACGAACTGCACCGCACACTGGAAGAACTGGCCGAAAAAGTGCAAAAGGATTTTCGTCTCGTGAAACAGTTTACGGAAAATGCCAGTCATGAGCTGCAAACGCCGCTGGCGATTATCCAGCACAAAATAGACGTTTTGCTACAGGACGAAAGCTTGTCCGAAGTACAGATGCAGCAACTCGACCTGATTGCCCAGAGCGCCCGGCGTATGGCGAGGCTCAATCAAACGCTGCTGTTACTCGTGAAAATCGAGAACGATCAGTTTGCCCTGCGCGAGCGGATCGACTGGAAGCCGCTGCTGGAAAAAAGACTACGCTGGCTGGAAGATTTTTTCCTGGAAAAACAGCTGGTCTTGCGAACAGACCTCCGGCCAGTAACCATGGACATGAATCCCCTGCTCGCCGAAACGTTACTGACGAACTTGCTCACCAATGCCGTAAAGCATAACCTGCCCGGTGGTACGCTGACTATCCGATTGTCCTCCAATGAGCTGAGTATTTCCAACACGGCTTTGCCACCGACCATTTCGCCGGAAAAACTGTCGGGACGGTTCGTCAGAAGTACTACTTCCACGGATGGGTTAGGATTGGGGTTGGCCATAGCGCAGGAAATCTGCGAAAAGAATGGATTTCGATTAAAGCTCGGTTTTGAGCACGGCCTTTGGACCTCTTCCGTCCAGTTTACTTCCATTTAATTGCTCCAATTTCTCTCCAAAATCAAAGTTCATCTTTGTGGTAAAAAATAACCTGTAAACTACATTTTCGATGATGAGTCACCTTGCATTGACCTACCGGTCATGGCCCGCCGATCACCCCCGGATTTCACGCTCGGTTATAAACCTGTACTTTTTGCAGATCAGGAGAGTGCTGCAATGGATCGGTTCTTTTCTACTGCTTCCTTTCCTGTCGGAAGCACAGTCTTTTAGTACCACCCTGTCGGGCAATGTGAAAGATCAGAAAGACAAAACGGCTCTGGCCTTTGTTAGTCTGTCTTTGAAAACGCTGGCAGACAGCGTGTTTGTCGGTGGAACCATCACCAACGAAAACGGAGCATTCAGCCTGGCGCAGGTGCCTGCCGGGGAGTATATATTAACGACTTCCTACGTTGGCTATCAGACCCATTTCCAGCGCCTGTCGGTGGGCAGTTTGAGTCCCTACCTGCATCTGGGCAGTATCGAATTAGCAGAGAACACCCGCCTGCTCGGTGAAGTGGTCATTTCCGGCAAGTCGGACGAGGTCGCGGCGTTGATGGACAAAAAGACGTTCACCATCGCCGACAATGTCCGGCAAAGCGGCGGCTCGGTCCTGCAGGCCATGTCCGCTTTGCCCGGCGTAGCCATTTCCCAGGAGGGCAAGGTGCAGTTACGCGGCAGTGAAAAAGTAGTGGTACTGATCGATGGGAAACAGACCGCCCTGACGGGATATGGCGGCCAGAACGGGTTGGACAATTTGCCTGCTTCGGCCATCGAACGCATCGAGATCATCCAAAACCCATCCGCCAAGTACGATGCGAATGCCAGCGCCGGCATTATCAACCTGATTTTCAAAAAACAGGAACAGGTAGGTTTCAACGGCAAAATTGGTCTGGCGGCAGGCGTCGGAGCGATCTGGATAAAGCGGGAAAACCTGCCGGGGATCCGACCGCAATTCCAGCGAACGCCCAAGATAAATCCGTCGTTGTCCGTCAACTACCGGAAGAAGAAAACCAACTTATTTTTGCAGGCCGACTGGTTGTATGCCCCTACGCTGAATAAAAATGAATTTTCTACCCGGCGCTATGACGACGGCACGGTCATTTACCAGCAGGTTAAGCGCAACCGAACCACCGACTGGACGACTGCTAAAACAGGCATCGACCTGTTCCTGAATGCGCATAACACCCTGAGTATATCCGGGTTATTCAACCGGGAAAAAATCATCGACCGGGGCGATATTCCCTATTTCCGTCAAGATTTCGACAATCGCTACCGACTGTGGCAATTCCTGGAGGACGAAGTCAAATACACGGCGGTGGGTACTGCCGCATTGGCTCATAAATTTAAACAGCCGGGACATACGCTTCAGGTGCATGCCAACTACTCCTTTCATCGGGAAGATGAGCAATACTTTTTTACCAATATACTACCGACGTCAACCGGACAGGACGCCTTCAAGTTACTTTCCGACGAGCAGGTAGCGGATTTGAATATCGACTATTCCAAACCGCTCCGGCACGGCCGCGTGGAGGCCGGCTTTAAGGGGCGTTACCGCTTCATACCGGTCAATATGCAGTTTTTCCCCGGCGTAGATTCGCCGCTCGACACGGGCGCCGGTGGCTGGGCGGACTATGTGGAAAAAATCCCTGCGGTATACAGCAATTATATTTTTGAAAACCGGCATCTGGAGGTCGAAGGTGGCCTACGGGTCGAACTGGTGCAGGTGGAGTACGTGATAAATCCTAACCATAACACCTACAAAAGTGACGGGTATCGGTATGCACAGCCTTTTCCCAACCTGCGCTTGGCCTACAAATTGGACGAGGCAAACAAAATCTCCCTCTTTTTTAACCGCCGGGTAGATCGACCGAATGAGGTGGATATTCGTATTTTCCCGAAGTATGACGAACCGGAACTGATCAAGGTCGGCAATCCGGCACTGCATCCGCAATTCACATTTTCGACTGAACTGGGATATAAACACAGTTTCACGCAAGGCAGTTTCTACGCTGCAGCCTACCACCGAATCATTGACGGTACGATCACGCGCATCGCCACGCAGGCGCCGGGCAGCGTGCTTTTGTACAACATATTTCAAAACGCCGGCCGCAGCTGGAATACGGGGGCGGAAGCCATCTGGCAGCAAAAATTGTCCGCCCGCTTCTCGCTGAGCGCCAACGCGAACCTGTATCGCAACCGTTTTGCCGCCTTTTCGGTCGTTAACCAATACCCTGTGTCGACCACGTACAGTAGTTCTACCCAACAATTAACCTCCGGAAACGTCAAGTTAACCGCGTCTGTGCGTCTTTCCGGGGGTTGGGAAACCCAGGCCGCCGCCATTTGGCTGGCTCCCGACTTATTGCCGCAGGGACGTATCGGTAGTCGTTTTTCACTGGACGTAGGTGCGAAAAAATCTTTGCAAAAAGGCAAAGGCGAGTTGTTCGTGAACGCAACGGACCTGTTGAATACGATGCAACTTCGCCGGACGATTCGGGGGGCGAATTTTACGCTGGAAAGCACCGACTATTATGAAACCCAGGTGCTGCGGGCAGGTGTCAGTTATAAATTTTAGATATGCACGAAGGCTTCAACATGTATCTCCCAATTTGCTCCCAAATCCCCCAGGTTCTTTGCAGCAGCATTTCAATTTGATAATTCATGCGAAAAAACGCCTTGGTGCTATTGGGTTTATGCACCGTGCTAATTGCTTCTGCCCAGCAGCGGGATGTAAACTTTTTTATCGATCAGGCGCTCAAAACCAGTCCGCTTTTGCAGGATTTGCGCAGCCAGGTGGCGACTAACCGACTGGATAGCCTGCGGATACATGCCGGTCTGCGGCCACAAGTGACCGGCAACGTGTCGGCCCTGCTGGCGCCGGTCGTTGGCGGCTGGGGCTACGATTATGCGATAACCAACGGTGGCTACCTGACGGCAGTAGTCTCGGCCAGCCAGGCCATTGTCGGACAACGAAATATTGCTACCCAGGCGCAAACACTTACATTGCTTTCCCTGACCGCTCAAAACACGGCCAAGACGACTGCCCAGGACCTGCAACGCAGTGTGGCCATCCAGTATGTGACGGCCTGGAGCGACCGGCAGCAACTGGATTTTAACCGCGAAATGCTGGATCTGTTGCGCCGCGAGGAAGCGGTGCTGAAGCGACTGACCGAAACCGGCGTGTACCGGCAGATCGATTACCTCACGTTCCGTACCACTTTACAGCAGCAGGAACTTCTGGTACTACAGGCGGAGAACCAGTGGCGCAACGACCTGTCCGCGCTCAACTATCTGAGCGGCATTACCGACACGACGGCTTTCGAGTTGCCCGAACCAAGCCTGCTGCCCCAGCTCCTGCCGGCGGCGGAAAGGTCGGCCTTCGCAGAACAATATCGCCTGGATAGCCTGCGCATCCGCAACAGTGAAGCCTTGATCGATCTGGCTTACCGCCCCCGGGCCAGCGTTGTAGCCGACGCCGGTTATAACTCGTCCTTCGCTTTTCAAGGGTATAAAAATTTTGGCCTGAGCGTCGGCATGAACCTGACGGTACCGATCTACGACGGACTACAGCGCCGGCTACAGCACGACAAAAATGTGATTGCCGAACAAACCCGGCTGAATTATGTCCGCTTTTTTAAGCAGCAGTATCAGCAGCAGATCGCGCAACTACAGCAACAGTTGACGCAGACGGAACAACTCGTGGCCCAGTCCGCCGAACAAATCAAGTTCAGCCAGGCGCTGCTGGATGCCAATGCAAAATTACTGGCTACCGGCGACGTGCGCATTGCCGACTATCTGTTGGCCCTAAACAACTACCGCAGCGCCCGATACGTGGTCACTCAGCAGCGCAGCGTCCGGTTACAGATCATTAACCAATTGAACTACTGGAGTTTACAATGAAGACGATCCTTTATATGACGGCGCTGCTATTGTCGGTCCTGACAGCCTGCAAATCCAAACAGCCGGAAGCTGCGGCTTCCCAACCAGATGCCCGGACGCCCGTCACCGTCACCTCGCCGGAAACCGGCCTGCTGGAAGAGTACCTCGACCTGAATGCAACCTCCGTTTTTCAGGTGAAAAACCTGGTAAAATCGAATACCAACGGGTATTTGCAGGCGGTAAACGTGCAAGTCGGGGAACAGGTGCGGCGCGGACAGGTACTTTTTGTCGTCAAAACCAAAGAGGCCGCCAGCCTCGGCACGGCGCTGACCGAACTGGACAGCTCGCTGCATTTCAGTGGTATAAGCAGCATCCGGGCCACGACGAGCGGATATATGACTCAGCTCAACTATAAAGCCGGCGATTACGTGCAGGACGGCGAGCCGCTGGCGACCATTGCCGACCGCAGCAGTTTCGCGTTCTTGCTCGACCTGCCCTTCGAGCTCCGTCCCTATCTCGACCGCAATCGTACCGTACAGCTACTGCTCTCCGATGGCACCCACTTCACTGGTACCGTTTCGAACTACCTGCCTACGGTGGATCCGGTTTCCCAAACGCAGAGCATCGTCATTCGCCCCAATGGTAATCAAAACCTGCCGGAAAATCTGATAGCCACGGTTCGCCTGCTGAAAACCGCGCACCGGAACGCCGTATCGTTGCCGAAGACCGCCGTGCTGACCGACGAAACGCAAGGCGAATTTTGGATCATGCAAATGCAGGACGACACCGTAGCCATCAAGGTGCCGATAAAAAAAGGACTGGAAACGGCCGACCGGGTGGAAATCCTCGCGCCGCCACTGCGTACGAGCGACCGTATTTTATTGACGGGCAACTATGGCCTGCCCGACACGGCCAGGGTGAAAATTGAACAATAAGCCATGGACAATTTCTTTTCCAAATATAAAAGCCCGCTTACAGTCGTCATCGCCCTCCTCATCCTGGGCGGCGGGTTTGCGTATAGCCATTTGAAAACCGCGCTTTTTCCGGAAATTACTTTTCCCAAGATCAAGGTTATTGCGGAAGCCGGACAGCAGCCTGTGGCCCAAATGATGCTGGCCGTAACCAAGCCCCTGGAAGCCGCCATCAAGCAAACGCCCGGTCTTAAACTGGTCCGCAGTACCACCAGTCGCGGCAGTTGCGAAATATCGGCCTTTATGGATTGGAATGAAGACGTCGACCTCAGCCAGCAACGCATCGAATCGCGCATTGCCCAGATCCGCAATACTCTGCCCGCCGATATCCAAATCACGGTGGAAAAAATGAACCCCAGTATCCTGCCGGTGATGGGCTATACGCTCGAAGGTCCGGGACGATCGCCCATCGAACTGAAAAAACTGGCTGTGAATACCATCAAACCCTTTCTTTCCCAGGTGGATGGCGTGAGTGAAGTCCGGATTTCCGGTGGCAAGACCAAGGAATACCGGCTGACGCTCGACGTGCGGAAAATGAGCACTTTGGGCATTACGCCGGACGCCATTACGCAGGCGCTGGCCCAAACCAATTTTATCAAATCGAACGGCTACCTCGCCGATTACCGCCTGCTGTACCTGACCGTGACCGATGCGCAGATCGACAAAAAAGAGGAAATCGAAAACATGGTCGTCAGCAATACCGGCAAGCGCGTCGTGCTGCTGAAGGATCTGGCCAAAGTAGAGATCAACGAAGCCAA
>JANPIN010000002.1:0-14119 GCA_031425035.1 Saprospirales bacterium
TTATTAGTGATAGTCTCACTTTGAGTGAGACTATCACTAATAAGCTAATCACTCAACCCCATCGCCCATAATCCCCATCCATCGCCGGCCTATTCGCCGGCATCACCCGCAACGGCTCGCAAGGCCGCAGCGTCTCGTAACACTGCGCCGGCAGTAGCTGATACAACTGCGTGCCTGCCGTTTTCCAGGCCAGCATTTCGTCGCTGACGGTCTTGATGATTTTGGCCGGATTGCCTACGACCAGGCTGCGAGCCGGTATTATCTCCCCGCTTTTTATAAAACACAGCGCGCCGACGATACATTCGTCGCCGAGGTCCACGTCGTCCATGAGTACGGCGTTCATGCCGACGAGGCAGTTGCGGCCAATAGTTGCGCCGTGGATGATGGCGCCGTGACCAATGTGGGCGCCTGCTTTCAGCAGCACCGTAATACCGGGAAACATGTGGACCGTGCAGTTTTCCTGCACGTTACAACCATCTTCGATGATGATAGCGCCCCAGTCGCCGCGGATGGCTGCGCCCGGGCCGACATACACATTCTGCCCGATGATGACGTTACCCGTCACCGCCGCCTGGGGATGAATAAAGGCGCTTTCGTGGATAATGGGGCGAAAGCCGTTGAATTCGTAGGTCATGCTTGACGATAAGGAGTCCGCTTTTTTGTTTCTAACATTTGACGAATGTCTTCGTCGCTCCAGCCCTTCATCTCCCAGATTTGGTCCGCTTTATCCATCAGTATTTCCGCCTTAAAGCGGAGCAGTATTTTTTTCAGCACGTCATATTGGCTTTCCGGAATATCGAATGAAAACAACTGGAGTAATTCCAATTGAGCCTTGTTGAAAGGTTGTGCAATTGGCCCTGAGTTATTCATAAAAACAAGCGGTAAAGTGAGACTTTTGACAAAGATACACCTTGTCAGGCAAGGTACAAAGTGCCCATCCATCCCCATTTTTCGTCTGACACTGGCCGATGTATACATGCGCAAAGGTATTTTTTTGTTTACCCGTAAATTTGCCGCCACCGTATTCTTCATAGTTCATAGTTCATAGTTCATAGTTAAACTCCATGCGCACTCCGTTTATCCTCCTGGCTTTTTTAACCGGCCTCTCTACCCTCTCCGCCCAAACCCAGATGTTCCAGCGCTTCAACGTGCCGGTGCAGCAAAACGGTCAGCCCTTGTCGGCGCCCTTTGCCGGCGGTCTGAATGCCCCGCAGTTTTCCGCCGCCGATCTCAACAACGACGGCATCCTGGATTTGGTGATTTTTGACCGCTCCGGCGATGCGCTCGTCACTTACCTGAACAGCGGCACGGCCAACGAGACCAGTTATACCTACGCCCCGGAATACGCCTGCAATTTCCCGCTGCTGACGGATTTCGTCGTGATGCGCGATTACAACCAGGACGGCGCCTATGATATTTTCTGCGCTTCTACCACGCCCGGCACCCAGGAAATTCAGGTTTATCAGGGCTATTTTGATAATAATGTCCTGAAATTCAAGTCCTATATTTTCGGTTACCCGGCCAACTGCGGCAACTGCGACCCGCTGCTGGTGTACTATCCCAGCAGCGTTCCAGGCTTTTGGAACAACTTTTCCATCAGCAAAACCGACTACCCATCCATCGACGATGTGGACGGCGACGGCGACCTCGACATTGTCGCTTTCCCCTCGGGCAACAGCACCCACCTGTCGTTTTTAAAAAATCAGTCTGTGGAGCTGGGCTACGGGCTGGATAGCCTGACCTACATCCTGGCCGATGACTGCTGGGGGCGTTTTTATGAAAATGGCCTGACTTTATGCCACAGCGAACTGGCCAGTACGCCCAACTGCTGCGCACCCTGTTTCGCTCCCGGCGAGGTGGAAGACCGCGAAGAGCGGCACCCGGGCGCGACGGTACTGACCTTCGACCAGGACGGCGACGGCGACAAGGACGTACTGCTGGGCAATATTTCGTTCAACTGCCTTAATTTGCTGATCAATGGCGGTTCGGCCAGCCAGGCCTGGATGACCTCGCAGGATACTTTATTCCCGAGTTATGACGTGCAGGTGGATATTGCCGTTTTCCCGGCCGCTTTTTACCTCGATCTGGATAATGACGGGCGTAAGGACCTGATGGCGAGCCCCAATAATAAAACTATTGGCGAAGATCAGCGCGCAACCTGGTTTTACCGCAACACCGGCACTGCCGCCCTACCCCACTTCGAACTGCAAAACCAGAAACTATTCGTCGACCAGATGATTGATCTGGGCACCACTACCCACCCGGCATTTGCCGACATAAATGGCGACGGATTACAGGATCTCGTAGTGGGCAACTATGGCTATTTCACCAAAGTCAATTCTACGGCGACCAACGCCAGTCTGTATTTATTCCTGAACGTAGGCACAGCCACCGAGCCAAAATTTAGTCTGACCAGCAGCGACTGGCTGGGCATGTCGGAGTTCGCGCCCAATGATTTCGACTTCGCACCGACTTTCAGCGATCTCGACGGCGACGGGGATGAAGATCTGCTGGTCGGCAGCAACCTCGGCAGTTTTTACTACTATGAAAATACGGCCGGAGCCGGTAATCCGATGACTTTCGTACGCGACGAGAACACCATGTGGATTCTGCTGGATGTGGGTCAGGCCTCGGCGCCGAGCGTTTTTGACCTGGACGGCGACGGTTTAAAAGACCTCATCGTCGGCGAGCGGCAAGGCAATATCAATTTTTTTAAAAACATCGGATCACCTACGCAGCCGGTTTTTTCGCCCACTATTACGGAGTCTAAACTGGGCAACATCACGACCTCGCCCTTCCCCGGTGGCATCGGCTTCAGCGCCCCGACCATCCAACTTACCAATGACGGTCCCCTGCTGCTGGTGGGCGGAAATGACGGCACCCTGCGCGCTTACCAGAACCTGACGCCCACCGCGAACCCCTTCTCGATAATTGACCTGAAGTGGGGCAACGTAGACGACGGCAACCGCAGCCACGCCGCACTCGCCGATCTGGATGACGACGGCTACATGGATCTCGTGGTCGGCAATTATCGGGGCGGCCTCAGCCTGTTCAAAACCATCCTGGCCGATTGTGTGCCGACGGTTTCCACGCAAGATCCGACGGAGCGGCCGGTGTTGATCAGCCCGAATCCCGCCCATACCTGGGTGCAGGTGACCATGCCGGCCAACAGCCCCGTGGAATGGCGGGCCTACAATGCGATGGGGCAACTGGCAGCCAATGGGAACAGTGCCGGCGGACAGTTTACTATTTTGACCAGCAGCTGGATGTCGGGCCTGTATTTTCTGGAAACCAGTAGCGCAGATCGCCGGAACGTGGTGAAATTAATCGTTCAACATTAAGAGCGTGTCAATGGCACAGTTATTTGCTTTGTAGTGGAAACAATATTTTTCACTTAATTTTTCTCAAAATGAAAGACGAAAAAGAGCAGAAAAAAGAGTTTCTGAAGAAAACAGATCCGAAAGCGACCAAAAAGGCCGTTGAAAAAAGTGGCTTGAAACGCCCGGTTGAAGGTGGCCGGGGTTCCAATAAGAATGATGATCCGGCCGAAGACAGCAAGGGCGGCGGGAATTACGGCCTGGGCGACCAGGAAGGCGCCAACCAGGGTAATTTCCAGGGTGGCGGCCGGAAGCGTTAACCGACGGCATAAAATGCACTTACATGTGGCACACCAGAGATTCCGCTCTTGGGTGCCACATTTTATATAAGCCAACTTGACCAATATGCCCAAAAACAACCTTTCGCTATACAGTGCGATCGTGGCTAACCTGCTGATCGCCATCACCAAGTTCACTGCCGGCACCTTTACCAACAGTGCCTCCATGATCTCGGAGGGCATTCACTCGGTCGTGGATACCTTCAATTCCCTGTTGCTGTTATACGGTCTGCGCCGGAGTAAAAAACCGCGAGATGAATTTCATCCGTTCGGATACGGCAAGGAGTTGTACTTCTGGTCATTTATCGTAGCCGTCCTCATTTTCGGCCTCGGCGGTGGCCTTTCCATTTATCAGGGCATTGAACACGTACGGCACCCGGAGGAACTTCAGAATCCAACATGGAACTACGTAGTATTAGGCTTATCCTTTGTTTTTGAAGGCATAAGTTTGGGGATTGCCATTGCCGGATTCAATAAAATCCGCGGTGATTTATCGTGGGGGAAAGCTATTGCCAGAAGTAAAGATCCTTCCACGTTTATCGTACTGCTTGAAGATGCCGCAGCGGTATTAGGGCTGCTCATCGTTTTCATCCTCATGCTTATTAACCATCGGTTCAACCTGCCTTATCTGGACGGGGTGGCCTCCATACTGGTAGGGCTGGTACTCGTTACCGTATCGATAGTGGTGGCTAAAGAAAGTCGCAGCCTGTTGATGGGCGAAGGCATTTCCCGGGAATCGCGGAAAAGGATCATCGAGCAAACGGGGCTCGACAAAGCGGTGGTAAAAGTGACCGATGTGTATTCTAATTACCAATCGCCGGAAGAACTGCTGCTGATCCTGACCATTGTTTTTAAACCGGAACTCCAAACGGTCGATATTACGACGGCCATTGAGCGCATCCGGGAGCGGATAAAGACCGAATCAGCACTCGTGAAGTTTGTCATTATTCAGCCAACTGACTAATCGGCACGGGTCTCCAGGCGGTAACCCATGCCATGTACGGTGACAATCCGCACGCCGGGGTCGTCCTGCAGTATTTTGCGCAGGCGCGAAACGAAAACATCTACGCTGCGACCCACAATTATACCCTCGTCGTTCCAAACGGACTGGAGAATGAAATCCCGTTCCAGCAGCTGGTCCGGATGACTGACGAACAGGTGTAACAACTTGGCTTCGCGGTAAGTGAGCGGGTGACGGACTGCGCCGGCCTGCAGCGTTTGATTGGCCAGGTCCAGGTTGGAGTGCCCGAATGCTATACCGGTGGCGGCAGGCTCCGCAATCATTGGCCGGGACTTCTTCTGCCCGAACCAGGGCCACAGGGCATAGGATATGCCGCCCAGCAAGAACCCGGTTGCCAGTAACCACCAGGCAAAGGATCGCGGGCCGGCAGTGTTTGCCTGGACGAAAGTAACCTGCAGATTATAACAGCCGATGCCCTGTTGGCGGCCACCACAAGTAACCTCGTTGGAAGAACCGACTTCCTGCGCATTATAACCCAGTTGCAATTCCCCATTCAGGCAATTCAGCACCGCCACATCATAATTCCCCGCTACGCCATGCAGGGCAAATGATTCCTTTAAAAGCACCGGTAAGCGGTCATAATTGAACGGGCGTTCCAGGCGCAGCAGATAAATACCGTCGGACAAAGTCAGTATTGGTGGTATGCGACTGGTGGAATCTCCATTTTCCAGCAGCAATTGATGCGCAGTACGACGCAGCGCAAGATTTATTTTTTCGGATAAATGGCCCTCGCCAGTAGAGGCCGTGGCCGGAACCAATCGGGCAAACTGAATGAATAGCAGGCCAGTCACGACCAGGGCCGTGACCGCACCAGATTTTTTTAGCACGGATCGTTTCATGTAGGCAAAGATACCCGCTTCCTGCCAAACATCCCTTTTAACAGCCATCATTGCCGATTACGACGATCACTTGGAGAATTCGTTTGGCCGGCCGGTCAGTTTTCCGGACGGGTTCGATGATCAAGTGGTCGCCGGGTTCGGAAAGCTTCAGCACTTCCGATATTTCCACGCTGAAAACTTGCTGCAGCCTGTTTGATGCTCCGGTAGTGATTAATTCACCATCGCGCCGCAGGTAAATGCGGAAGGGGATTTTTTCCGCAAATGGTGATTCCGGATTACCCTTGACCATCGCCAGCGTCCCCCTGCTGAAGATATTAAATCTGGTAACGTCCAGGGGCTTACCGTTCAGCACCAACGGGTTGCTGTAGAAATCGCCGGTCGGTACACTGGCGTCCGGCCCGAGTTCATTGTCCAGAACAATGGAGGTCGTGGTGTACCATAAAACCTGGGCGCGGGCAGTGGGCCTAACCGCTAAAAACAGCATGGCCAACAGGCCAGTCAATCGAAAAAACCGTTTCATAAGCAGCATTTTATTGGTAAAAAAGATCAGAGTAGCGGTATTTGGAACAGGTAGATCCGGAAGGGAATTTTTTCCGCCTGGAGAGCGTCTGAGTTGCTTTTGGGCACCGCCCGCACACTCCAGGTGGCCATACGTTTACGGTTCAAAAGATAATGCACAAAAGTACAAGCCGAACCGACGGAGGCCCGGAAATGCGTGTAAAACAATGTAAAGGACTTGTAAAAGCTGTTTTGTTTACCGGCCGGGACTAAAAAAGCCGCTGTTCCAGTCTGGAAAAGCGGCTGTATCTATACACTACCTGTAGGTAATTTATGCTTTTCGCCGGGCAAAATCCGCCATCATATCCACCAGGGCCTGCACGCTGCTTTTGGGCATGGCGTTATAAATGCTGGCCCGGAAACCACCGGCATTCCGGTGCCCTTTCAGACCGACCAACCCTTTGGCTTCGGCTTCCTGCAGAAACTCTTTCTCCAGTGCGGCGTACTTCTGCTCCAGCACGAAACAAACGTTCATCAGTGAACGGTCCTCTTTGGCTACATTGCCCCGGAACATCGGGTTACGGTCAATTTCATCGTATAAAATAGCCGCCTTGATCTTATTCCGGCGATGCATAGCTTTCAATCCCCCGCTTTTTTTCAGCCAGCGCAGGGTAAGCATACTGACATAAATGGGAAACACCGGCGGTGTGTTGTACAGGGAATTTTCCTGAATAAACGTCCGGTAATCCAGCATAGCCGGCATGTACCGCTGTACCTGACCGAGCATATCTTCCCGCACAATGACAACTGTAGTACCGGCCGGACCCAGGTTTTTCTGAGCGCCGGCATAGATCAGCCCAAAGGCAGACACGTCGATAGGGCGACTCAGAAAATCGGAGGACATATCACAAACCAGCGGCACCGGCGACTTGGGAAAACGATGCAGCTGGGTTCCGTAAATCGTGTTATTACTGGTTAAATGTAGGTAGCGCAGGTCTTTCGGGATTTTGTAGCCCTTCGGTATGTAGTTATAATTCTGTTCTTTGGAGGAGGCCAGTACCTGTATGCTGCCGAAACCTTTGGCCTCTTTGATCGCCTTGCTGGCCCATACACCGGTGTCGGCATATCCGGCAGTATCCTTTTCTCCCAGCAGGTTCATCGGCACCATAAAGAACTGGGTGCTTGCCCCGCCCGATAACCAGAGCGTTGTGTAGCCTTCCGGTAACTCCAGCAGTTCTTTCATCAGGGCATTCGCCTCCTCGATGATCGCTGTAAACTCCGGACCCCGGTGGCTCAATTCCAGGATACTCAGGCCCATGCCGGCATAATTAGCGGCGCCTTTAGCTGCTTCTTTGATCACCGAGGCCGGCAAAATGGCTGGTCCAGCGGAAAAATTGTGCATTTTCATGTCTTTGTGTTTAGGTAAAAGCCGGTGGAAGGGGCTGTTTTGGTTAAAACAAGCGGCAAAAATAGATGGATGACCGGCAATAAGCTATTAATCAACAAAAAAAGGAGACCTAATGAGCCGGCAGGCTGTTTATTCCCCCTTAGTACCCACGGCCACCCTTTTGCAAGGATGGCCGTGGGTACTAAGGACTTTATTCAAGCTTATTTGGTTTGAATCATTTTATGGGAAGCCATGTAGCTGTTCGTGTTCCTAATGCATTTACACATTCAAATAGTGCATCAGCGAGTTGTATCGATCCTGCAGCGCATCGGCATTTTCATGCTCGCCGAAAGTTTCTTTCACGATATAGTTATGGCGTTCCAGCGAAGCGATCGTGCGTGCCAGATCGTGGCTATTTACTTTAAGCGTCAGTTCCAGATCTTCCGGGTCGGGCACGGAGGTCACAAAAGAGCTCAGAATAAGGATGCGGTCTTCTTCGATGATGCGGGATATATTGGCCAGCGAATAATCTCGCCGGGCCATTTCCAGCACCAGTACCGCACCGCTTTCGGTAAAAGAGGCCGTATTGGCAAAATAACGCAGCAGGTCATTCTGGGAGATCAATCCCAGATAATTCCCCTCATCGTCGACGACTGGTACCACCGTCAGCCGATGGTCGCCCATGAGTCGCATCACCTCGAACAGGTGTTCATTCTCCCGCACCGCAAAGCGGCGATGCATCGAGAAATCATACTCGCTGATCGGTTCGTAGAGCTTATGGTTGAAAATATCTTCTTCAGAGAGCAGTCCGACCAGTTGACGGCCGTCGACCACGGGCAGGTGCTTCACGTGGTAGTCGCTGAGAATATGGAAAGCGTCCTTGCCGGTTTGTTCAATCTTCAAGGCCGGTATATCGTGCGCAATAAGGGTTTTCGCAGTCATGTCAGATAGAGCAGAATGTTCAACAATGTCGTTCTGGCCGGAAAAGCCGACCTTCGCGAGGATTATGGTTTGCTGGCGTTCGTGAATTTCAAAAAAAATTTAAGAAAAAACCAGGTAATCCACTTTTCCTCTATAAAACGCTTTTTTGGCGTAGTAGTTGAAAACGACGGCCCGATCGACAATCCAGCAAAATGGGCTATTTGCAACTTCCAGGTATAAGACGCTAAGAACTGCGGAATAGCACAAATATTCTGTTAAAAATTGCTTGCCGTAAAAAATTTTCTATGCCCCTTCCCCACTTCCCGGCAAGCTAAAAAACTGAAAATCAATCAGCTGATCACGATGCACGACGTACAAACTTCCATAGGGCAGCGCGAATTATTTCTTCGCCACGTTGCGCAAACCTCCCCCGCTCCACTGGGCCTCGACATCGAACGGGCAGCGGGTTTGTATCTCTACGACCGCGCCGGCAAAGCCTATCTCGATTTGATCGCAGGAATCGGGCCAAGTCTGCTCGGGCACCGGCATCCCCGGGTGCAGGCGGCGGTTCAACAGCAGCTCGACAAGTACTGGCATACCCTTGTTTTCGGTGAATTCGTGCTCTCTCCGCAGGTAGAATTCGCGGCTTTACTCGCCGCGCAACTGCCAGGTCTGGATGCCGTATACTTTACCAACTCCGGTACGGAAGCCACGGAAGGCGCTATGAAACTCGCGAAACGGTATACGGGAAGACCACATTTTCTAGCCTGCCGCCAGGCTTACCACGGCAGTACACAGGGCGCCGCCAGCCTCATGTCACCAACGGATTTTACGCTGGCCTTTCAGCCGCTGTTGCCCGGTATTCAGCATATAGACTTTAACAACCTACCGGATCTGGATAAAATCGACCGGCATACGGCGGCCGTTATCGTGGAAACCGTGCAGGGGGAAGCTGGGGTAAAAATTCCACATCCGGCATGGCTGCAGGCCCTGCGGCAACGTTGCGACGCATTGGGCGCGCTGCTGATCCTGGACGAAATACAGGCGGGTTTCGGGCGCACCGGCACTTTATTCGCTTTCGAGCAGTATGGCATAGTACCGGATATTCTGCTGCTGGCCAAAGGTTTCGGCGGCGGTTTCCCCCTCGGCGCTTTCATCGCCCGCCGGGAAGTAATGCAAACGTTGACCCATGATCCGGTGCTGGGCCACATCACGACCTTCGGTGGTCACCCGGTCTGCGCCGCTGCGGGCCTGGAAACCCTGAAAATACTGCTGGAAACGGATTTAATGGCCAAAATACCGGCCAAAGCGGCGCTTTTTCGCGCATTACTGGTACACCCCGCTATTCGGGAACTGCGCGGCACCGGCTTATGGCTGGCCGTCGATCTGGGGGATGCCGGACGGGTACAGCGCGTCATTGCCCACTGTATTCAGCAGGGCGTGATCACCGACTGGTTCCTGTTCAATGATCAAAGTCTGCGCATCGCCCCGCCACTCACCATCAGCGAGGCCGAAATACGGCAGGCCTGCGGCGTGCTGCTCGAAGCGTTGGATGGACTAACGGATATGAAATAAGGAGTTTAAAGCAAGTTTTTCTCTACGCGATGGGACTGCAGAACGGATTACGCTGATTAAAACGGATTTGATCACGATGAGGCAAAATGTGAAAGAGTGCCTTTCCCATAACTCAAAAAAATCCGTTTTAATCCGCATAATCCGTTTGATCCGTTCTCCTATCCCATCACACCGTGTTTAGTTCTACCTACTACCAGCAGGTTTGCGCTTTTCCCATTCCGCCAGATCGGCTTTTCCTTTCACGGAGTCACCCTGCATGAGATACGCATTGCCGCGGGCGCGGTAAGCGCGGGCAAAGTCCGGCTTCAGTTCCAGTGTTTTATTCAAATCACCGATGGCCAGCGGCACTTGCTGTAGATTAACGAGCGATAAGGCCCGGTTATAGTGTTGCTCCGCATCTTCGGGATTTTTTTCCAGGTATTTGGTCAAATCCGCGACCGACTCCTGGTACTGTTTGGCAAAACCCAGCAGGCCGCCACGATATTTATACGCCTCGGTCAGGTTGGGGTTGATCGTAATGGCCCGGTTGAAATCTTTCAGGGCATCTTTGCCGCGGTCGTTATCCCCGTTTTCCATACCCCGCCATAAATAGGCTTTACCAAAGTTATCGCCCGAAGTCGCAATGGCCTTATCGATCAGGGTGATCGTGTCTTTCCAGTCATGCACCCGGATACCGGCCAGCACGATCCACAACAAGCCCAGCACGGTAATAAGTCCCCAGGCCGGGTTGACCAAGGTGGGGCGTTTGATCCGCAAGATGTCGGGCAAACTGGCCAGGATGAAAAAGAAACCCAGTCCGGCCAGGTAATTATACCGGTCGGAACGAAGTTCGAACGTGCCGAAAGTGGCATAGGGCAGCGCCAGGAAAATATTTGACAGGTAAAACAGCACGCCGAACCAGATAACGGGCAGTTCGCGACGATTGCGCCAGGCCAGCCAGAGCAGTGCGATCAACACCACCGGCGCCGCATAGTAGGTCCAGGGCCAGTTACCCTGCGATTTCACGAAGGGGTACCAGATGCTCAGTCCGAACGGCGCCAGCAACTTGGTCCAATAGAACAGCAGCGTGTGACAGACCATCAGCCCGCGATCTAAAATGCTGAAGTTGGCGGGCGTATCGGCAAATCCGGCCTGGGTCCGGGTAACCAATGTACCCACCCCGAAAGCCAGCGAAAGGAGGAAAAAGGGCACTTTTTCAAGTATAGTCCTGCGATCCAGCGGCCGCTTCAGCCACCAGTCCAGTACCAGCAAGGTGAGTGGCAGGGTGACGGCAGCGGATTTGGCCAGACAGGCTACGATGAACAGGCCGATGGAGACCCAGTAATTCGTACCCAGGGCCGTATCCGTGGTATGCCGCACATAATAGTTCATAGCCAGCAGACTGAACATGGCGAATAGGGGCGTGCTGAAAGCGGCGATCCAGGAAACGGCTTCCACCTGCATAGGATGAATGGCAAAAAACAGGCTGACGATCAGGGCGATGGTGGAGGTGCTGCCCAAACGACGGAACAGCCGAAAAACCAGCAGCACGTTCAGCGTATGAACCAGCGCGCTTAAAACGTGGAACAAGGTGGTAGAATCCTTGCCCTTGATGGCGTACACCAGCGCATACCCCAGCCAGGTGACCGGGGCGAACATCCCCAGGTTAGAACCCATGAAGGGATTAAAACCGGTGACGGCGGGGTTATCGAAGGTGGCAGTATGGTCATCCATACTCACCATTTTATTGTTAATACCGGTCAGGAACAGCACGAAACCCAGTCCGGCAGCCACCCAGGGCATCCAGGAATCCGGCGACCGCTCGACCACTGCTTCTTCAGATTTGGTCGGTTTAGCTGGGTTTGCAGCGGGACGCGAAGTGTATTTTTTAGCCATAATATTGCTTGGTATGAAAATCGGAGGGCGAAAATAGGTCAGGATTTAAAACATTATAGTTTTTTCGTCGCAGCATTGAGGCAGCGAACCCGTGTTTACGCGTGTCTGCTGCCATTATCTATCTATTCACCTAGTAGCACCATTACCCTATGCAAAAGTTTCTTCTGCCTGTATTCTTCTTTTTCGCTGCCAGCGCAGCATTCGGCCAGGTTAACAGTGGCCCACGCCTTTTTCTGGATATTCCCAACATTTACGCAACCGTGCCGGATGTGGAAAATGTTAAAAACCAACTCGGACTGGGGGCCGAAACCGCCTTCAACGTCGGTAGCCACTGGAGCGTCGCCCGCGTTGGCGGCGGCGCCATGTTCACCCTGGACCCACAGGCCGAGGAGTTACAGGAATCTTTTCTGGCTACCCCCTACGTGTTGTTTGAAGCGGGCGCCGGCATGTATCGTTCCAATGGCAACCGCTGTGCCAAAACCAAACAAAAGGCCTTTACCGCCCTGGGAAAAGTAGGTTTGCGTTACACCTTTAACCCTAAAGAAGTGCGCGATCTAACCACGGAAAACGGCGTACTGGACTACACGGTCGGCGCCGAATTCGGCTATTTCTTCATCCGGGATATGTTCAAAAACACGGAACTCTTTCTCAACGGCGCCTACCTCACGCAGTCGAAAGTGGTGATGGGCAACCTGGGTATTAAGTTCTTTTTGAACCTGCGGGCAAACCGATAAGGGGACATTGGATATTGGACATTGGACCTCTTTAAGTCCAATGTCCAATAATCTAGTGTCCAGCATCCAGCACCATCTTGGTATGCGGAATACCGTCTTCCATATATTCCTCGCCGGTGGAGCGGAACCCGAAGCCGGCATAGAACTGCAGCAAATAGCTTTGCGCCCCGATCTTGATCGCCATTGGCCCAAACAAGTCCCGGCATTGCTTGATGCTCTCGGTCATCAGTAATTTCCCGATGCCGGTGCCGCGAGCAGCCGGTGAACTGACCACCCGCCCGATAGAGGGGTAATCCGGATACGCCAGTCCCAGTGGTAGTAAACGGGTATAACAAAGCAACTTCCCGGCTTCATCCCTGCCCTGAAAATGCCAGGAAGCCTGGTCTTTACCGTCACAATCCAGATAAGGACAGTTTTGCTCCACGATAAAAACTTCCTGGCGCAGGGCCAGTATTTCATAAAGTTCGTCGAGGTTTAATTGGTAGTAGGGCCGGCAGGTAAAGGTCAGCATACGTCGAAACGGTTGGTAAAAAAGTAGAAAATGGGCGCAAATATCGGTTTTAACGCGCAGTGTCCTTGCTGCACAAGCAGGAAAATGTCCCCGGCAAGCGTTCTACCTGCGCAGCAAAATTTTATCTTTGCCAACCATTTTTTTCAATTTGCGTTTCAGCGCAAACAATTTTAAAAACTTATGTACAAATCACTCCCACTCCTGGTCCTCCTCTGTTGGGCCGCGATTTCCACTTCGGTGAACGCACAAATCAAAACGCCACAACCCAGCCCAAGCTCCACCATCAAACAGGATGTGGGTCTCGGCACGGTCGAAGTGGCCTACTCCCGCCCCAGCGCTAAAGGCCGTAAAGTTTTCGGCGAATTGGTTCCTTTCAACGAACTGTGGCGTACCGGCGCAAATGCCTCCACGAAAGTAACATTCAGCGAAGACGTGAAAGTCGGCGGTATAGCCCTGCCAAAAGGCACCTACGCGCTGTACACCACGCCCGGCGCTAAAGAATGGAGCATCGTCTTTTACAAGAACACCAGCTTATGGGGTACCCCCGGCAAGGACTTCCTGGAAACCGACGTCGCTGCCAAATTCAACGTGCCGGTTATGCCGTTGCGCGATATGGTGGAAACTTTCAGCATGAATTTCAGCAACCTGCGTAACAACGGTGCAGACCTCGAAATCAGCTGGGAAATGACCAAAGTGGTGGTCCCGATCGTCACCGATACGGACACGAAAGTGATGACCGATATCAAAAATCAAATGGCCGGCCCTTCCGGTGACACGTATTATTCGGCTGCCCGTTACTACTACGAAGAGAAAAAAGACCTGGGCCAGGCCCTCGAATGGATCAATAAAGCCGTGGAGAAAAACGGTGAGAAATACTGGATGCTGCGTTTGAAATCCAACATCCAGGCCGATTCCGGTAAATACAAAGATGCGATCGTTACGGCGAAACGCAGCATGGAACTGGCTCAAGCTGACGGCAACAACGACTATGTTCGTATGAACGAAAAGTCGATTGCCGAGTGGTCGAAGAAGTAAAAGTGAACTATAAATAGATTAAAGCGAGGGGCCCAGAAGTTACACTTTTGTAAAAAGTGTAACTTCTG
>JANPIN010000003.1:0-4730 GCA_031425035.1 Saprospirales bacterium
GCTATTGGTTCTTCTTTTTTTGAAATCACTTGATAAGTTACAATTGAAGTATGATTTGTTTTAACGCTCAATGGATATATCATTAACCTCAATGAGCCATTTTCCAATTGTGGATTTGACATCATTAAACAACTACTTGGAAGCCATGAACAAAACCTTATCTCTAATGAATCATTCAAATTTTTTCCAGTTCGTTTTACCATTTCCTTTTTCATATTGTCAATGACAACCAAAACAAGTTCTAGGTCGTGTTCAATATTGTTATCAATCTGATGCTTCCGAAAAAGTTTAGTTGCGGGCGATTTAGGTTCCGTTATTATTATTTTAACTATCGTGCCATTGTTTATTATGGCATCAATGATGTGATGACTAATTTTTTGGATTAGGGCAAGAGACCAACCTGTTAGGTAAACTTCTTTTGAAGTTTTCAGTTTTTCGACAATATCAAATTGAGATGTTGCTTCATTTACATTTAAAAAACTTTTGGTGGTTGGGTATCTTTTAAGAAGGTCACCGATTAAATCCTCTTTTAGGATGCTGGAAGGGGACAGTCCTTTTCTATCCAAGAAAAAGGTGACAACTAAAAAAATGATTAAAACTGCACTTATGTCCGAAATTAATGATTGAATCAAATTCTTAATTGTCTGCTGGCTTTGTGGTAAGAAGCCGACTGCAATATAGCCCCCGACCAAAATCAGTAGGGTAAGGACGGCAAATATGTTTAGAACGTAAGCCAGTCTATTTATTGAGCTTTTACCTGCCATATTATATTATTTCATTGTTTTTTTTCTGATAACTATTTTTTGCCGCAACTAACGACTAACCAAAACCCGCATTGCGCTTTACATCCCTTTTCCGTACTTAACCCGCATTGCGGGATAAACCCCAATCCGGCACTTATCCCGCAATGCGGCTTTTACTTAGTCGTTCGTTGCGTTTATGCCCGCTACATACGAACATGCCCCCGCCTCCGGCAGCATCGCCGGAAACGGGGGCACGGGTCGTCATAATGGTATGGGCGTTCATTTCATCGGATTTTACTCCGGACGCTAAGGTAGGACGCTTGTTCGGCCAGTGCAATCCAGGGCCAAATAAAATTTCTTGTGAACGAGTGGCAGATAATTAAAACCTTATTTTCCGTGCACCGTGCACCGTGCACCGTGCACCGTCTACCGTCTACCGTCTACCGTCTACCGTCTACCTGTAATGAACGCATAACTTATCCACCAGGCAAAATTTCGAGCGCGGCGAGAAATCTGATGTTTTTTCCCTTTTTTACCATTAACTCGTCATGTCGAGCGCAGCGAGGTGCTATGTTTGCCGTGCGCCGAAAAAATCAAAAGCTCCAAGTAAATGGTTAAAAAGAGAATCAATCAACCTTAACCAAAAACTTGGAGCAAGATGAGTACAACGAAGCAATCAATTAGTTTTAGCGGCCAACCCATTTATGTGGGACTGGACGTACACAAAAAGAGTTGGCAAGTGAGTATTCTACTGCGCGACGTGTCACAAAAGACGTTTCACTTATCCCCGGGTGAGCCGGAGGCACTAAACACCTATCTGCTGCACCATTATCCAGGAGGAACCTACCAGTGTGCCTATGAAGCGGGCTTTTGTGGGTTTTGGATCCAGGAACGCTTAACCCAGTTGGGTATCGCTACGCAGGTGTATCATGCCAGTGATATTCCGACGAATGATAAAGAGAAGCGCCAAAAGACGGATCAGCGCGATAGTTTAAAAATCGCCAAAGCCCTGCGGCAGGGCGATACGGACGCACTGTTTATTCCGGCTAAGGCCCAGCAACACGTGCGGAGCTTGGCCCGGCAATACGCTGCGCTGGTGAAGGACCGTCAACGGGTCATGCATCGCATCAAAGGGCATTTGCATTTTTATGGCCTCCAGGCCCCGGCGCTGGAATGGCGTCAGGAATGGAGTGGTAAGCACGTGCAGTGGCTACAGGCGATCGCCCAGCAGGACGGCGCCTTGCATTGGATGTTGGAGCAATTGATCAGCGCCCGCACGCTGGAAAAAGGACTGTTAAAACAGGCCCGCCATGTGCTGGGTCAAGCCCCGTATAAGAATTCCTTAAGCTTGCTGCTCAGTGTGCCGGGGATCGGGTTCAAAAGCGCGTTCGTGCTCCTCACCGAAATCGGCTTGGACTGGAAACGCTTTGCCCGACTCGAAGCGCTGTGCGCCTATTGCGGCCTCATGCCGGATACGAATAGTTCCGGTGATACGATCCGCGTGGGGGATTTAACCCGTCGCGGCAATAGCCGCCTGCGCAAGCTCCTCATCGAGGCGGCCTGGGTGGCCATCCGTCATGAAACGGACCTGGCCGCGCTGTACACAACGTATAAAACCCGGATGGTGGGCCAAAAAGCCATCGTGAAGATTGCCCGTAAACTCCTTAACCGCATGCGACATGTTATGATCCATCAAGAAAGCTATACGCGCGCCTAACGCCTTATACTGTCCTGGCGGTGGTAGACCGACTTTTGGGCGTGTTTGTAATCAGGTGTCTGCGGCGCCCGGTAACGGAAAGACCGCTTCAGTGAGACTACAGCACGCCCAGTTTTTAGACATAAACAGCACGTTGCAGCGGGCCCTAGCGGGAACGACTGCTAATAGGAGACTGGTCATAAATCGCCTGGACGTACCCCTGAGAAACCCCTACGAGGCTCTCCTTTGGGCTAAAAGGTGGGAGAACACCCGCCTTTTAATTTAATCGTTTTGTCCCCTTTTATTCTTATCTCCTTTAAAGGAAAAAAAATCTCAGCATTTGCTTGGAAAGCAACATAGGAGACACCTGATCTTGGATGCGACAATTTGGACCGCACCCGTAATATTTAAATATTTCAGAGGTCTCGCTTTACTCGACATCTGACCCACCGTAATAGTTACAAAATCGCATAAATGCATCGCCACGCATCAAAACATTTGACCTATGTGCCTCGATCATAAAAAAATCCGCCCCGGCGCCACGCTCTCCAACCGCCAGGCGCACGAACAGGAACATAAAAACTGGTCGCGCCGCGACTTCCTCACCGCCTCCGGCCTCGTCGGCGCCGGTTCCCTGCTGCTGGGCGCCCTGCCCGTCCACGCCTTCCAGCC
Organism: Saprospirales bacterium; assembly: GCA_031425035.1. Lineage (GTDB taxonomy): Bacteria > Bacteroidota > Bacteroidia > Chitinophagales > Saprospiraceae > M3007. Next base: position 3,112 of record JANPIN010000003.1, read on the forward strand.
CACGCCGCTGATGGCCGCGCTGGCCGCCGGAGGCAACGACCGCATCCTCGTGCTGATCCGTCTCAACGGCGGCAACGACGGGCTGAACACGGTGATCGAACGTGGCAATCCGGACTACTACAACCTCCGCCCCACCCTGGCCGTGCCCGACACCAACCTGTGGGCCATGAGCAACGAATACGGCATGCCGCAATCCTCGGCCGCGCTGCAGCCCATGTGGGAGGACGGTATGATGAAGGTGATCTTCAACGTCGGCTATCCGGAGCCCAACTACAGCCACTTCCGCTCTTCCGACATCTGGGCCACCGGAAGCGGAGCCGAAGAGACCTGGCAGACCGGCTGGATCGGCCGCTTTCTCGACCACGACTACCCGGCCTTTCTGGAAACGCCGCCGACCATTCCGCCGGCCCTCCAGATCGGCGTACAAACCAACCTGTTGTTCCGGGCCGACGGCGCCAATATGGCCCTGGCCGTAAGCAGCCCGGAGGAATTCTATCAGATCGCCCAGACCGGCCAGCTCTACGATACTGCCAGCCTGGGTCCGTTGCCCCACGAAGTAGAACTGGGCTTCGTCCGCCAGACCGCCAATGCCGCCTTCCGCTACGCCAACACCATCAAGGATGCCTACGCCCGCGGAAAAAACCAGGTGGCTTACCCGCAGGACAATTACCTGGCCGAACAGATGGCCATCGTGGCCCGGCTGATCAAAGGCCAGCTCGGCACCCGCATCTTCCTGGTCGAGATCGGCGGATTCGATACCCATGCCGAACAGTCGGCCCTCCACCTCGAACTGCTGCAAAAGCTCGGTACGGCGGTCAAAGCCTTCTACGACGACCTGGCCGCGGCCAATAGCGGGCTGGAGCAAAAAGTGCTGGGCATGACCTTTTCCGAATTCGGCCGCACCATTTACGAAAACGCCTCGCTCGGCACCGACCACGGCTGGGGCACCCACCTGCTGCTGTTCGGCGGCGGACTGGGCAACGGATTCGTCGGTCAATACCAGGACCTGAGCAATCCCGATCCCTATACCGACCCGCCGTTCAGCGTGGATTTCCGGTCCATTTACGCCACCGTGCTGCAGGACTGGCTCGGCAACCCGCCCGACCTGGTCGATTTCGTGCTGGGCGCCGAGCACACCCGCCTCAACGGCCTGGTGCCAAGTACCGTTCCCTTTACCGGCGAGAACGGCCGCTGCGCCCTGCTGGGCCATAACCCGCATCCCACCAGTCCCGCCACCATGGAAATTAAATATGCCATGATGCAGGACGGGCCGCTGCGGTTGCAGCTGCTGGACAAGGCCGGGCACGTACTGCGCACGCTGGTGAACGAATACAAAGATCGCGGCAGCTATACCTTTGCCTTACATCCCCCGGCCTGGTTCGTGCCTCCGGGAGAATACCGGTATCGCCTCCAGGCCGGCGGCCAGATCTTTCAGCGGGCCATCCAGTTTTAACACGGTACACGGCTTACGGTACACGGTACACGGTGTAGAGTGTACCGTGTACTCTACGCCGTCCACCGTCTACCGTGCACCGTCTACCGTCGACCGTCTACCGTCTACCGTGCACCGTGCACCGTGTACCGTGTACCGTCCACCGTCCACCGTCATGTTAATCAGA
>JANPIN010000004.1:0-46936 GCA_031425035.1 Saprospirales bacterium
CGTCTGCGGAACGACTCGAACCGTGTAAAAGACCCTTCGAACCGTGCGCCGAACGACTCGAACCGTGTAAAAAACCCTTCGAACCGTCTGCGGAACGACTCGAACCGTGTAAAAGACCCTTCGAACCGTCTGCGGAACGATTCGAACCGTGTGAAATATCCTTCGAACTGACCGCCGAACGACTCGAACCGTGTGAAAAACTGACCCTTCCTGAAAAAACCTGACAGAAAATGAGCGGTTTATAAAAAGTGTTAGGCACTAAAATAGGCTAATGCGGGGGGAAGGTACCGGAGGATTTGAGTATTTCCAAAACGTCCGTCACGCTCCATTTTAATTCCTGAATTGGGTTGACATTTAAGATGTTTACGACTGTTCAGGGCGGACATATTTAGAGGATATTACGTCATTGAGCAGTCGTTTTGAGTGTTTATTGCTAAAGTTGTCTGACTGGTTTGAATTTCATTCCTGCATCGACGCATGGATACAGGCATGGATTTCTCTTCTTCCATGTGATTGAGTTTTGTGCTCATTTCTGTCAAGGAATTTCAGGAAGAGACAAGGAGGATGCCACTGAACATACCCTTGCGTCATTCTTTTGCGACCCATCTGCTCGAAAAAGGGGTTGATCTGCGCTATATCCAGGAACTTCTTGGTCATGAAAGCACCAAAACCACCGAAATATATACCCACATCACCCAAAAAGGTTGGGACCGGATCCAAAGTCCAATAGATGGGTTGCCCATATAAGCGACAAGCAAAAATATTTTGGTGAAAAATTTATTTTGAAAAAATGGTAGACCATTTGCGTGGCCTCGTTTACCTTGCCTGACGTTTTAAACCGTCCGCCACGATGAAACAAGCCCTATACGTACGTCAGGCCCTCGTCTGCTCTCCCCCATTGGGAGTAGGCGAGGGCCTTGCGCGTATAACTGGCATAAACGCATTGTGGGATAAGTGAATAAAATGGGGGTAAGACGCAATGCGGGATAACTATCATTTTGAGAGGGTAAGACGCAATGCGGGAGTGTAATAGTTCAGCGAAAGAACAATATAAACTAATATAACATTTGGTTTAAGAACTGCAATAACATATGTCCAACTTCAATACCGCTGAATGGAATAAAAAATTTCGCAGCATTTTTGCCGATCTTCGGCAAAACAAATGTGTTGTGCTCGTCGGGCCGGAAATTGTGAAAATCGCTGGCCGCTCTTTACGCGATTTGTTGCGTGACCAACTTATTGAATCCAACGCTGATGACATTGCCCATTACTACGAACGGGACGGCTTTTTTCTATTTAGGGACAAAATCGCCAAAGAAGATGTGCAGCGCGAAGTCGCAATGTTCTACCAAGATCATCATTTGGCAAAAGATATTGCAGAAGATATTATCCTGCAACTTGTCCGCTTGCGCACCCATGTAATTTTGTCCATAAATCCCGATACTTTTCTCTCTGATGTAGCCTATAAATACAGTATTAAACATCGTTTTGCCTATTTTCAACACGGCGGCACGGCAGTAAAAGATGTAGAAATGCCGTCGGGCGATATGCCGTTGTTTTACAACTTATGTGGCGCATTGGAGCGCGACGATTCGCTGGTGCTGGACTATGACGACTTGTTCCGACTGTTGAGTTCCCTACTCGGTTCGCCTGGACTTCCACCAAATCTAGCGTTGGCGCTCCAACAGGCCAAGCATTTTCTTTTCATTGGATTTGATTTTGACAAATGGTATTCGCAATTGCTACTTCGTTTGTTGAGCGGCGAAAAAGCCATTCGTAAATTTGCCATCGATCCTTCGGAAAAAAATGACAATACTACTACTTTTTTGGTCAAGCAGTTTGGTATAGAATTCATCGAAAACGAACAAGCATTTTTACAGGAACTCTTCCACCGCGCAGAATCTGAGGGTTTGCTCCGCAATATTGTAGAAGTCCGTACACCTGATGCAGCGCGTATCACCCATTTTTTGCAAGATGGCGACGTCTTAGGTGCACTTAACCATCTCAAAAACCATGAAAAAGCACAACAGACTGCCGTGCTTTTGTTGTCTCAGTACCATGACCTGAAGGATCGCGAAGCACGTAAAACCCTCGACAACCGCGATTATATGGTGCAGTACAACCGTATCGTTGACGCAATTTTAGAAACCCTCAAAACCGACGTCTGATCGCGATGCAAAAAAAACGTTATCCAGGAGTACGGCCATTTGAGACTACCGACAAAGATCTCTTTTTCGGGCGGGAGCGGGATGTACAAGACCTAAGCGTATTGATTGCATTAGAACAATTGGTAGTGCTATTCGGCAAATCAGGGTACGGTAAAAGTTCACTGATCAATGCCGGGCTAATCCCGGAATTGATGGAAACAGAAGATGCCGACGAAACTCAAATCCAACCTATTGTAGTTCGCTTAGGTAGTTATATAGAAGATGCCAGCCTTTCACCAATGGACAATCTGCTACAGCGCCTATCGGAAAAAACAGAGGACAACGCGGGATCGAGTTTCTTGGAGGCTTTGCTACCAGAGCCGACTTTGTGGTATCATTTCAAGCGAAAAAGCCAGGGGCCTAGTCGCTTTCTATTGATTTTCGATCAGTTTGAGGAATTTTTTACTTACCCCTTGGTCCAGCAGGAAATCTTCAAAACCCAATTGTCTGAACTTCTCTATGCTGCTCTACCCCAAGCCGTGCGCACTTCTGCTCCCAATTTGAACCAAACCCAACGCCGCTTTCTGGCCGACCCCTTGGAAGTGAAGGTTCTGTTTGCCATTCGCTCCGACCGGATGAGCCAACTGGACAGTATGAAGGATCATCTGCCCGCTATTCTGCATAAACGTTTCGAGTTGAAGGGATTGAGCGAGGAACAAGCCCGGGAAGCCATTGAAAATCCGGCCCAAAAACAGGGCGATTATAATACCCCTCTGTTCACGTACAGCCCCGAGGCTTTGCGTTTGATGCTGCAAAAATTGAGCGAAAGTAGACAGCAGGCTCAAATGCCGGGCATCGAAGCCTTCCAGTTGCAGATTTTGTGTGAATACTTGGAAGAGGAGATATTGGCGGGGCGAATCCCACAGAATCGCGTTCAATCTATACATTTTGCTTATAAGATCAATGATATTTACGAAGGTTATTACCAACGTTTAGTGGATAAATTGCCCAAACAAACCGCCAAGGCCGCCCAACAACTCATCGAGGAAAGTTTGATTTTTAGTGACGACAAAACGGGCGAATCACGGCGCTTAAGCGTCGATGCGGATGTATTAGTGCAACGCTATATTGAGGCTGGCGTGACGCACGCAACGCTACGGGCATTGGAGAATGCTTTTTTATTGCGGCGCGAAGCCAATTCAGTGGGAGGATTTAGCTATGAAGTCAGCCATGATACTTTGGTAGGTGCCATTATAAGCCGAAAACAGGAAAGGGAACAAGAGGAGGAAACGAAACTGGTTGTTATCCGGGAACAACAACGGAGGAAAAAGGAAACAAAACAACGCCTGCGATTAGCAGGGGCAGTAGTGTTGGCTATTTTAGGGTTTGGGTTGGCCGGATTGGCCTGGAATAAATCCATTGAAGCAGAAATGCAGCAAAAAAATGCGGAAGAAGCCCGGAACGTTGCTTTGCAAGCTAAGAAAGAGGCAGAGAACAGTTTGACAGCCTTACAAAATGAACAGAAACGTTCAAAGGCCAACGACTATGAAAACTATGGGGATAGCTATTTTAATCTTGGCAAATTTCAGGATGCATTAGAAAACTACCAAAAAGCCATAGAACAAACCCCTGACAATATTAAAATCAAACAAAAAATTATGATATGTTTGTCAAAAATCAAAAACTGATCCGCAAAATGAAAATAATGTTATTTTTGGCGGGTATGATTTTGTTTGGCAAGCAAATGGTCTTTAGCCAATGCCCCAGATACGACCGGTTCATGAATAATGGCAATGCATTGTTGCATGAAAGAAGGCCGGATGAAGCATTGGCCGAATTCCAAGCGGCACAAATTGCCGCCCGTGAATGTGGCTTAAGCACTGACCAGCCAGCGGCAGCCCTGCAGCGGGTATTTAATGTACTGAAGGCACAACGCGACAACGCGGTTAAAGCACAACAACTAGCCACCACTGCCAAAGCAGAGGCCTTGCAACAAAAAGCGCGAGCCGACCAAGAAGCAGCAGAAGCTATTGAAGCAAAAAAACAGGCTATCGAAGCCCAAGCGATTGCTGAAAAAGCCAAGATAGAAGCTGATACTGCCCGTGCAATTGCTGAGTCTGAAAAAACAAAAACCCAGTCGGCCTTATCAAAAGCAGATAGACTCATCGACGCCTTTTATTTTTACAATGACCAGTTGGCATTGGCCTTTAAAGGGAATAAATACGGATTTATCAATAAAGAGGCTCAGGTCAGAATCCCCTACAAATACGATGAAGCGTTACCGTTCAATGAGATAACGGGATTGGCTTCGGTCAGGATCAATAATATTGAATACTTGATTGATACATCGGGACATGAATTTTTGACAATAGTAGATGCGGACCTGATCAATGCTGGTACAGAATCCGTTGATTTAAGTAATTTTAGGTTGAAAAAATTTCCAGAAACCCTCTCCTCCTGCAAAGATTTAAAGTTTCTATGGTTGTCCGGAAATCGTCTCAGCAAATCTAAAATATCAGATTTAGGTCTTCGTGAACTCAGGCAGTTGGATATTTCCAAAAACACTATAAAAGTGATACCCAACTGGGTGCTTACGCTCCCTAAATTAGAATATCTAAATTTGAGATCCAATGCGCTAAGCGATGCAAACGGCTGCCAAAAATTGACTAGTTTGAAGGTGCTCGACCTGAGTTATAACCAGATAAAAGATTTTCCGGCCGACATCTCTCCCTTGGAAAATTTGCACCGGTTAGACCTGAGCAATAATTTTCTATTTAGTTTCCCTCCCCAAGCTTGCTCATTGGTTCAACTGAATACCCTGTTGTTGAATAATAATAAAATTACTTATTTCCCGAAGTGTTTCTACCACCTCCTGGAATTGAGGCATTTGGAAGCCAACTCAAATAGATTGGATATTCTCCCAGATTCTTTGGGTATGCTCAAAAAATTAGAAGTGCTTTCCCTAAGCTTCAACCGATTAGCGGAATTACCAAGCAGCTTTTCGAATTTAACGGGTCTCAAATTTCTGGATTTAAGCTATAATCAATTTACCGAAGTGCCGGCTTCCATCCGTACCTTAAAAAACCTTCGGGAAATAAACTTAGCTGGCAACCACATCACCATGTTACCAGACTGGTTGGCCGATTTGCCCCAATTGCAGAATGTATATGTTTCTGGCAATCCAATCGCAGAGATTTCAGCGGTATTGAAGAATATTGTTCAAAAATAATGGAACGAACTTTATTATAATTAACTATGCAAAAAATTGCACTTTCCCTGCTTACAACCTTATTGGCAATCACTGCGTACAATTGCCAGCGTGATCCGATATCTATTCCATCGGACGACTCATTTAATGTTATTAAACCGGAGCTGCATATCTCCGTAGAGAAAGTTAGTGCCACTAAGGCCACCGTAAAGGCAGAAATCACCCAACCGGGTAACGTGAACATTCTTGGCTATGGCTGCGTATGGGACACTGACCCTGCTCCAACCCTTGTTTTATCCAGTAAAGTGGAAACAGCGGGAAAGCCTCCCAAAGAGTTTATCTTCGCTGTTGCCGGGCTTCTCGCCGAAACATCCTATTATATGCGCGTTTTTCTGATTTTTGCTAAAGACACGATTTATTTTGATTATCCAAAATTTCAGACCTTAGCGCATTGGGTCAAATTGCCAGATTATCCGGGTTCTGCTGGCAACCCCGCCGCATTTTTTATCAATGGAACGGCATATTTTGGGGCAGGGCACGCCAGTTTTGCTGAATTTTGGGCCTTGGATATAAATAATGGAACTTGGAATGCAAAAGCCGATAATCTATATACTGCTGGCAGAGCCGATGTGGCCGGATTCGCAATAAATGGAACTGGATATTTTGGAACAGGGGTAAATCCAGGATATCAAAAGGCATTCTATGCCTACGATACGCTGACCAATGCGTGGTCGCCTAGCCCGGATTATGGAGGAGAGCCGCGGAACTCGGCTATTGCATTTACAATAGATAGTATAGCCTATGTAGGCGTGGGGCAGGGTGCAAGTGGAGATCTGAATGATTTTTGGGCCTACAATCCTAGATCTAAAGTGTGGTCAGAAGTTGAGCCTTTGCCAACAGCAGGCCGATTATATGCAAATTCTTTTGTGATTAATCATAAAGCATACGTTGGTTTTGGCAGGAAAGGAGATTTTTTTACATTTAATGATTTATGGGAGTTTAATCCCACCCCTAGTCAACCAGGTGATCCTATGTGGCGGAAGATGAAAGATGGCCCACCTGCACGGTGGGCCGGTTTTGGTTTTTCAGCAAATGGCAAGGGTTATATTGGAGGTGGGGGGCATAGTGACTTTTGGGAATTCGATCCGAGCGTTCCTCCAAATGGCGCGTGGCAAGTATTAACTTATGCCCCTCCCGGCGGAGAAAGGGCTTATACGATTAGCCTTAGCCTTGGCGACCGGGGAATGATTCTGGGGGGATCGAATTCGATCGATAATTCAAAAGATTGTTGGATATTCAATCCCTAATAAAATATGAAGTACCTATCAAATTTACCAATCATAGCAGTACTAAAAATCAGCCTTTATCTCTGCTTCATCTGCCTACTGCTGCCTTTTGCCTGCCAGCGCGATCCGATCGCTATTCCCTCGGATGAGTTATATAATGTGCACAAACCGTTACTTAATTTCAAAATAGAGCAAATTAAAACCTCTGGCGCTACAGTAACAGCGACTATTGTCGAACCTGGAAATTTGAATATCCTTGGTTATGGCTGTATTTGGGATACAAACTCAGTTCCAAGCCTTGCTTTATCAAGTAAAATAGAAATGGTGGGTAAGCCGTCCAAGGATACCTTTAGTTTTTCTTTGCCTGCATTATTACCAGAAGAATTATATTTCGTTCGTATTTTTTTAATTCTTTCAAAAGATACCATTTATTTTTCCAATCCTCCATTCCAAACACTCTCTCATTGGAGAAAAGTAATAAATGACCACCCTGGGCAAGGCGTACCTAGTGCTGGATTCTTCATTAATGGGATTGCATATTTTGGGGCAAGTTATCCAGATCTCAAATACTATTATTCTTATAACCTTTCTTTAGATAAATGGGAAAGTCTTGACCCTTTACCTAACAATAACTTTGGATACAATGGTGCGGTAGGCTTTGATTTAAACAACATAGGATATTTTGCAACGGGAAGTTATTATTCATCATCTTTAAACACATTCATCCCTACTAAACATTTATGGTCTTATAATGTATTAAATGGCCAATGGATGCCACAAGCAGATTTTGGAGGTAGTCCAAGAGAAGGTGCTGTGGCTTTCTCATTGCATGGAATTGGATATGTTGGTTTAGGGTTTGCTAATCAAACAAACTTTAATGATTTTTGGGCATACAATCCTGATTCTAAAACTTGGAACGAAGTTTTTCCACCCTTTCCAGGTAAACCTATGGGTCACCCAAACTCGTTTACTATTGGGGATAAAGCATATATCGGTTGTGGCTACAGTGAAGATGGTAGTTTCCAAGTAGATTGGTGGGAATTCGATCCAATGAATAGTCAAATGCCTTGGCGCCAGATGGATCCTCTTCCAGTATCAAGATTTGCTGGGTTTGCTTTTTCAGCAAATGGAGTAGGGTATTTAGGTGCAGGACTAGATGGAAATTCGAATGTTTATCATTCCGATTTCTGGTCATTTAATCCAACTGCACCACCGGGTGATCAATGGAATAAATTAAAAGACTGGCCGGGTGGAAAATTATGGTATGCAAAAGGTTTGGGTATTGATAAGAAAGGAATGGTAGTAGGAGGTGCAGGCTTAAGCGGTGAGGTTTTAGATACCTGGATTTATGATCCGCAATAAATTGAGTATGTCCGAATTTTAAAAAATGAAAAATGAAAAACATCATATTTAAACTATTCGTTTGTTTAATGGGCGTTTTGCCGTTCGCCTGCCAGCGCGATCCACTCCCCGTTCCATCGGATGTTGTGTTGAATGTAATTGAACCGGACACAGATATATCGGTAGAAGAAATCAAAGTCACCAAAGCCAAGGTAAAATCCATCATAACCAGGCTAGGGAATGTGAACATTCTAAGCTATGGCTGCGTATGGAGCACCGAAACGGCTCCAACCCTTGCTTTATCGAGTAAAATAGAGATTCCCGGACAGCCTGGCGTGGATACCATTAGGTTTTTAATTGCGGGATTAAGCCAAGAAACGAAGTACTATGTTCGTACTTTTTTAATTCTTACAAAAGATACGGTTTATTCAGAACCTATCGAGTTTCATACCAAATCTCCTTGGAGATTGTTGAGCGGTGGTTATCCAGGCGGTATGCTATCTGAACCAGGTGTTTTTAAAATCAAAGACAGAATTTTCGTAGGAGCTGGGTTTGATACGCACACTGATTTTTGGCATTTCGATCGGGAATCTGAAACTTGGAGCGCGATGCAAACGATTGACCAGCCGGGAAGGGGATTAAATACTATCGTAAGTTTTGCCATTGGAGATACCGGATATTTTGGAACCGGAACGGATTCGAATTATCATCTGACTAGTAATTTTTGGTCATTTACAGAGGCAGGTGGGTGGAATAAAATAAAGGATTTTCCAGACAGTATAGCGGCAGGGGTTGGTTTTTCATTACTTGGTAAGGGATATGTTGGATTAGGTTTTAATGGTAACACCAAAACCAATGCTTTTTGGATGTATGACCCCACTACGGATGATTGGAATCCAATACAAGGCTTTCCAGGAGGTAAAAGAACCGGAGCGATAGCCTTTGTCATCGGAGATAAAGCATATGTGGGTTATGGAGATAATGAAAACAATGTACTAATTCATGATTTATGGGAGTTCAATCCAACCCTTGCCATGCCTTGGACCCAAATTACAAGTAATTCACCAAAATTTGGTTATGCGGCCTTTGTGTTTGTACTCAATGACTCCTCCGCATACATCGGTGGAGGCTCCCAGAAATTAACCGATTTTTGGCAATTTGCCCCCAATGCCCCTGGAGATCCGTGGATTAAGAATGGCACCTTACCTGAGGGTGCTTTAATATTCGCAACTGGAATAAGCCTTGGTAACAGGGGGATGGTTATCGGGGGACGTCCTGAAACCAATGGATTTGGCTTGACTAACGAATGTTGGATATATGATCCTGAGTAATCAACGTCTACTAACAAATGTTAAACCATATAATTTCAATTATTTGATTTTATGAAAAAGTATTTACTTGCTTGCACGGTCTTGTTTTCCTTATGTTACCTTTTGCCCGCAACCGCACAAAAAGCGAGCAACATCAAGTATCAATCACTTGGGAACAAGATCATCATTACTTTCGATCTAAGTGGAGCCACTAAAAATGTCCGCATTTGGATTCAACCGGGTCTCGTCTCGGGTGATAACCCTTCTAATTATGAGGTCATTAAATCTGTCTCGGGCGACGTTGGTTTGATCCAAAGCATCGATGGCCCCAAGGTAATCACTTGGGATTTATTCAAAGACATAACGGTATTGCCTCCTGGCTTTAATATTGATATCAAAGTCAAGACAGAATCACGTGTTCCCACTTCAGAAGTGATTTCCTTGGCGGGCAATTCCTTGGCGCCACTTGGTTTAAAATATCAAAGACTAGGCTTGCAAGGTTTTTATGTGAGTGGCAAAATTCTTAACTTTGATTTTTCTAAAGTAAAAGGCACTTCCAACGAACTCGAAAATGGCAAGATCACACCGGAATCACCTTACCAATTTTTAGAGGCCCAACGCCAGAGTTTTTGCTTCAATGCAGGTTATTCCAGAATGATAAAACCATCCTTGTTTGTTTACGGGGGGCTAGGTGCTGGCATCGACCGAACAGTATGGAAAGTAGTTAATTTAGACGCAGATTGCAATCCGACAACTAACATTTATTGGGTAGAATACGCCGAAGGAAGTACACCTGGGAAATTGAACTGGTTATTGGAAGCTGGAACGAATGTTAAATTTAATCGAATAGTGCTTGATGCCGGTATAGGCTTGAACGCAGGGAAGGATGTCTATTTCAATTTTGGATTAGGATATGTGTTTAGGTCAAAAAATTAATACAGGAAATACATTTAATTTACAAAGAGTATATTAAAAAACTGGATAGGACTTTAACTGCTCACATCTAAACAAGGAATGATGCGCTGAACTTTGCTTGGACGAAAAGTTGCGCTAAATGCGCAATCTTCGTCCAAGCTCACGTTAACACCAACGGTAGGGGGATTTGATTAGGCGTTGCTTTTTCGGCCGATGTTGGCGTCCCGCCAACATCAGCGGCGCAGGTGGATGCAAGTGCATATACCGAGCCTCCGCATGCATCATGCTACCATATTTGTACATAACCATTGGCCTGAGAACTGCGCCGTGCTTGTTGGCGAGGACGCCAACATCGGCCACAAGAGGATTCATGCAACAAAGCCTTAATAAGCGCCTACAGTTTCAATATTTTCGCCTGCCATACACCGCGTTCTGTCTGTAAACTTACACGGTACATACCCGCTTTCCAATCCAGGATCTGTATGTGCGTCTGATGCTGGGCGCCCGTCACGGCCTGGCTCCAGACCAGTTGTCCGGCCATGTTCCAGACCTGCAAATTTGCCTGCTGTCCATCGGCTTCCGGCCATTCCAGCGTAACGGACGCATTAGCCGGCCGGGGAAAAACTTTTAACTGACCGGCCGGTTCAGGCAGGTTCCCGGTGGCCGACGTGGGATCGAGCAGCACGCAGTAATCTTCTATTTGTCCGAAATCAAAGGATTCGCAGGGCTCCGGCGGGCCATTGGTGCTATTTTTGGCTTTCATCAACACCCGCATCCGCGTAAAACCGGCATAGGTAAAGTTGGGCGTTTTGAAAAACCCGGTGATATTCAGATGGGTTGCGTAACCAGGATCGAAGGCCTTTTCTCCAGGGTCGTCAAAATCACCGTCGGCATTGAAGTCCACGTAAATGCGGAAAAATTCTTTGTTGGTTACGCCGAAAAAGCCCGGGCTAATGGTTACCGGCAAGGTATCCAGTGGATGCACTTTGAGGGCGATGAACTGGTCATCCGTGAAGTTCTGGTACCCCCCGCCACCGGCCCCGGAAATTTGCTCCCAGTTGCCAATGGACACCGTATCGATCCATTCTCCCGACGACAGGCTCGCATTGGCCGTGCAATATGGCACCTGGGTACAACTACCGCAACCGGCCGTCGTGAATTTAAACAACGAGGAATAAGCGGTATACACGCCGTTACACTGGCTTTTTATTTGTACTTCATAGGAGGTACAGGTATTCAAATTGAGCAGGGTGATCGTATTTAACAGCGTTGGCATTTCCAGCCAGGCGGCACTGCTGCCCACCACCCGATACCGGACAGCCCAGCTGCCAACCGGACTGGAAGCGGGCCAATGCAGGGTCAGGAAAGTCGTGCCTGCGCTGCCTAGAGTGACGGGGGTAGGCGGCAGGCAGCACCCGGCGCTGTTGAACGTCACCGGCTCCGACCATGCGCTGGCCTGACCACTTTGACAGTAGGCCTGCAAGGAAAATTCATAGGGCTGGCAAACGGTGGAAACCGGCAGTATGAACGGGCTGGTAACGTCCGTATGGATCACCCAGGCGGACTGTCCCAGCAGTCGGTATTGCAGGTTAAAAGTCTGGTAATCCGGTATTTGTGCCCAACTCAGGCTGGCGGCAACATCGTTGACCTGTGCAGTTAAAGAGAAGGGCGCCGGGCAGGGGTTACAGAGGTCGTTATAGTCTTTCAGGAGGTTATACAAATTAAGTCGCCCACCTGTTTTGATCGAACCCATCAGGCTAAGGTTCGGCGTCGTACTGCCGAGCACCAGACTTTTTGCCCACAGGGCGGCGGTCGACGGGTCGTTTTTGGCTATGGCCACCAGGTTGCCACAGGGCATGGAATACAGCAGACCAATAGCGCCGGCTACCTGGGGGGCGGCAAAGGAAGTTCCCGAATAGGTGCCGTACGTATTACCGGCCCCCAGGGTGTAAACCTGCTGGCCGTAGGCCCCCAGATCGATGCCTTCCGGGCCCCAGGCGGCCAGGGATGCTTTTTGATCATTACGTTGCAGACTGGTGACGGTAACCAGATAATTGCTGGTACAGGCGGTGGGCATGTCTCCATCCACGTCAATATTCAAGTCCAGATTAGCGGTAGCGGCCACGCTGAGAATCCCGGCCATGCCCAGCGTATCGAAGGCGGCGCACCATAAGGGGGAGTCGGCAGGTTTTCCATAGTCGATGCCCCAGGAACAATTAACGGCGGTCACAAAAGCGCCATGCTGACCGTTACTCGTATTATAGCGCTGGCGGGCCGTCAGTATATAACTATACGCGGAGAGAATAGCTGCTTCGGTGCCCTCCATGCCGCCGGCATTGGTGCCGGCGATGAACATGATTTTTACCTGCCAGTTAACGCCGCTCACCCCCAGGCCATTATTACCGCGCGCGCCCAGTATGCCGCATACAGGGGTACCGTGTCCGGTCGTCTGACCAGTGATATTATCATTATAGGCATTTACGTTCCAGCCACGAAAATCATCAATATAACCATTGTCGTCGTTATCCAGACCGTCGTTGGGAATTTCCTCTCGGTTGAACCAGGCATTAGCCGCCAGATCGGGGTGTTGAAAATCAACACCGCCATCGATCACGGCTACTACGATCGTATCGCCGGCTGCGCTCAGTCCGCCGGTGGTGTATTCCCAGGCTTGTTCGGCATCGAGATCTGCGTCGAATAAACCACCATTATTTCCATAGTTCACATAGTGCCATTGCTGACCAATGAGCGGGTCATTGGGTAGTAGTCCATTGGGCGGTCCACCCCGAAAAGTTAGCCGGTGATTCAACTGGGCCATGCGGACTTCGGGCTGTTTACGCAGCCATTCCAGTAGTGGTTTTTCGCCGGCATCATCCGCCACGGTTTCTAAAAGCCAGATATTCAGCATAGTAGAAACCATTTCTTTTATTATCAATGGTTTCGCTAAAGCCGTTTCGCCACGTACAACGAGCTTTTCGGGGGACAGGCCGGGCCGTAGACTGATCAGGACCTGACCGGATATATAGGTCGGCGACTGCCCATTCAGTGGAGCAGTAAGAAAAAGGGCGACCGCCAGGAGCAGCGAAAAATACGGTTGCGGTATCATCGTCATGGGTTCGATTTTTGGAATAGCCAGTGGTGCAGCGAGCATCCATAAAACACGTTTGCCGGGACTTTTTAAGTCAGCCAATTGGAGGAGGTATTCCTTATCTGCCTCAAAAGTAACCCTGAAAAAACCTGCGCAACGCTTAACCAACCAGAAAGCACATTTTAGGCAAAATTTCTGCCGTTAACTTTTTATCTTACCCGGAGATTTGAAAAGCGCCCGCTACAAAATGAAATACTGTGTGAGCCTTAATTAAGGGCCGACAAAAAATTATCGTTAATCTTTTATGGCGATTTGCCAAATTTTGCGCCCATGATTAATCTCTACCGATGTTTTGGAAGTTCCCTGTACTTCCTTTTGGCAGTTTTACTCACTGCTATTTTACCTAACCCTACATCCACTACTCTTTCCGCGCAACCCTGTGCCTGTACGAACTGCCCGCAGTTTATGCCGGATAATTTCACCGGCAGTTTCACCATCAGCGTACAGGGCGCCACCAATCCAACCCTGGGGCAAAACGGGCAGGGTGTCTGCGGGGTCATCATGCACTTCGATCATGAATACCTGGGTGACCTGTCGATTACGCTCACCTCCCCCAGCGGCCAATCGGTGCAGCTGGTCGGCCCGATCGGTTTTTTCGGCGCTACCGACGGAACTGATTGGAACATTACTTTTTTGCCCTGTGGCGACCCGGCGGTAGCGCCCGACCCCGGTTTTACCGCTAACTGGAATAACAATCAGCCCTGGGGATTGGGTAATATGTATACCGGTTCGTATTACCCCGCTGCCGGCTGTTTACAGAATTTTAGCGGCGCCGTAAATGGCACCTGGACCCTTACCGTGGTGGATGGACAACAAGTCGACGTGGGTAATTTCTATAACTATGAAATTATTTTCTGTGACCCGGACGGTATTAACTGTTTTTCCTGCGGCGCCAGTGCCGGCATTTTACCGCAGTCGGACGTAATCGCCTGCGAAGGCTCGGCCAGTCTGAACTTAAGTTTACCGCCGTTTTACAACCCACCCAACACGGTGGCCCCACCGGCAGGCGAATATTCTTACACCTATATGATCAGTGCTTTCAGCGGCGGAGTAATCCAGGCTTTCGATCAGGGCCCCGATCTTACGGGTTTACCGGTCGGCGTATATAATGTCTGCGGCCTCTCTTACTTAACGGCCCAGGAATCGAGTATTCCGACGCCGAACGGGGTATTGACTGCCACTCAACTCAATAACCAGCTCAACTCCGGTCAGCCACCTTTTTGCGGGGATATTACCACCAACTGCGTAAAAGTCACTATTAATGCCGCCCCACCGGATGAAGAAGACTATGTGACGATCTGCTCGCCGGATTGTTATTTATACCATGGCCAGAACTATTGCGTGTCAGGCACCTACGTAAAAAACCTGACCGCCGCTAACTGCGACTACACCGCTACCCTGCATTTGACCGTGGTGAACATCCCGCCTACTAACCTGACCGAAATCATCTGCCAGGGAGAATGCGCTCAAACGCCTGGTTTTGAAAATTACTGCATCCAGGGTCAATACACGGAAATTTTTGACAGCTACCAGGACTGCGACAGCCTGGTCAAACTTACGCTGACTGTCCTCAGCCCCCTCGCCAACATCGTACCGCCCGGCGTATTAGGCTGCGGCCAGTCGTCCATGCCGCTGCAAGGCCTGGGTTCCAGCACCGGCGGTGGTCTTACTTATGCCTGGTCGACCACTAACGGCGCCTTTGCCGGGCCAACCAATACCATCAATACAGCCGTGACTGCTCCGGGTGACTATCAACTGAAAGTCTGCAAGTTTGCCGGAGGAGTAAGCTGTTGCGATTCCGCCATGGCAACGGTCACGTTAAATCAGAATCCCCCGGCGGCTCCGGCCGCCATCAATGGCATAAGTTCCCTGTGTGTCGGACAAACAGTCAGCCTCACCGCTACACCGGTTGGCGGTGTCGGTACGTATACCTGGACGGTACCGCCAGGCGTGGTCATCAATTCCGGGCAAGGCAACGCTTTAATTAATATAACCTGGAACAACCCGGCCGGCGGCGACGTCTGCGTAACTTTTACCAATGCCTGTGGTACCAGTTCGGCAACCTGCATACCCATCACGGTCAATCAGCCGGCTATTCCGACCACTCCAACCGGCGCAGTAGTCGTTTGTGCCGGTGTGGCCGAAGCATATCAAACCACGCTCAATCCGAACGCGACCAACTACATCTGGACGGTCACTGCACCGGCAACCATTACTTCCGGTCAGGGAACCAACGCCATTATAGTTAATTGGGGTAATGTGACCACCGGCTCCGTCTGCATCCGCGAGGTGAGTGTGTGCGGAACCAGTCAGCCGGTTTGTTTACCCGTCCAGATCAATATCACCCCGGCCAGTCCGGTCGTAACGGGCAGCAACGTTGGTTGCACCAGCGGGGTGTCCAATTATTCCATTACCGCCGTGAGCGGTGCAACCTCCTACGACTGGCAGGTGACCGGCGGAACGATCACCGGTGGCGCCGGCACAACGAGTATTCAAGTGACCTGGAATGCCAGCGGCACGGCGGGTTCGGTTTGCGCCAGCGCCGTCAATGCCTGCGGGACCAGCCCCTCCAACTGTATCAACGTCACGCTCGGCGCCCCGCCGGCACAGCCGAATATTTCCGGTACGGCAGCCGTCTGCGCGGGTACGAACGGCACCTATACCATCCCGGCTATCCCCGGTATCAGTACCTATACCTGGACCGTTCCGGCCGGCGCCACTATTATTTCCGGACAGAATTCAACCACTTTGAACGTTGCCTGGATGGCCGCTCCGGGCGGTACGGTCTGCGTTTCCGCCAACAGCAGCTGCGGCGCCGGGCCCCAGGACTGTTTCCCGGTCGTGGTGACTCCCCAGCCGGTCGCAAATGCCGGCATGGGCGGCAGTATTTGCGGCACCTCGTTCAACCTGCAGGCCACACCCAGTATAAGCGGCAGTACCGGAACCTGGCTGGTAGTACCCGGTGGTCCGGGAACGGCAACTTTTACAAATGTCAACAATGCCACCACGACCGTTACCGTCAGCCAGAATGGCACGTATATGTTTATCTGGGAAGAACAGATACAAACCTGTACCAGTGACGATTCCCTGACGGTCAATTTCAACGCGGAACCGACCATCGGTCAAATTAATCACAGTTGCGACGGTACCGCCCAAAACTATGTGGTGACTTTTCCGATCACCGGTGGACTTGCGCCATATACTGTGCCTGGCGGTACGGTGAGCAATGGACTCTTTACTTCCAATCAAATTTCCAGCGGTCAGCCATTTTCCTTCCAGGTGACCGACGCCAACGGCTGTTTATCAATCGTCCAGTCCGGTTCATTCGACTGTAACTGCACGACAAATGCCGGTATGATGAACCTGCAGCAACTGTCCGGCTGCGAAGGGGATACCCTGACTGCCCAGCATGCCGGCGGTGAAACGCTGGACGCCGACGATGTGTCAGCCTTCGTTCTGCATACCAGCGCCGGTACCAGCCTAGGTACAGTTTTAGCCCAAAACACGAGCGGTGTTTTCCCATTTCAAACGGGTATGGCCTATGAAACGGTCTACTACGTATCATTTGTAGTGGGAAATAATCTAAATGGGTTTCCCAACCCAGCCGACCCCTGCTTTTCGGTTGCGCAGGGCCAACCGGTTATCTGGCATCAAAACCCGGTGGCAAATGCCGGCCCCGATGCGGACACCTGCGGCCTGAGTTTAACGTTGACCGGTAATACCGGTACGGGTCTCTGGACCGTCGTGAACAGTCCGGCGGGCGGCCAGCTGGCTTTTTCAGATCCGCAAAGTGGCGGCACGAGCGCTACCGCCACTGACTACGGGATTTACCAACTGGCCTGGACAGTGCAAAACCAGGGTTGTAGCGGCGCAGATACCGTACAACTCATTTTTAACGGTTCTCCAGTAGCGGGCCTGCTCACCACTGATTGCAGTTCGACCAACCTGGACTACACGGTGAGCATTCCCCTGACTGGCGGCACGCCTCCTTATTCGGTCAATGGCCAGCCGGTCAGTGGAACTACTTTTACCTCGGCGCCCATTAGCAGTGGCACGGCTTACACGTTTCTGATCACTGATGCCAATGGATGCAGCACCGATACGGTGACGGGCTCTTTCCTTTGTAACTGTACCAGCCAGGCCGGTACCATGGATTTGCAAGCCCTGTTTGCCTGCGCAGGGAGCAGCCTGACGGCTACGCATCTGGGCGGCGAAAACCTGGATGGCAATGACGTAACCTCTTATGTGCTGCATACGAATAGTGGCGCTATGCTGGATACCGTTTTTGCTGAAAATACGACCGGCACCTTCGTTTTCCAAAACGGAATGACCTATGGCCAGACTTATTACATTTCGTTCGTCGTGGGCAGCGACCTGAACGGACTGCCAGATCCTAATGACCCCTGCCTGTCGGTCGCGCCCGGCCAGCCCGTTGTTTTCTACCAGAATCCGGTGGCGAATGCCGGTTTGGACGCCGATACCTGTGGCCTGAGTCTAATGCTTAGTGGCAGCGCCGGCACCGGCCAATGGACCGTAAATAGTACGCCTACCGGTGGCTTACTGGTTTTCACCGACGACCTGGACCCGCAAACCGCAGTCAGTACTGCCGTGACCGGTACGTATGACCTGACCTGGACTGTGACGGCCAATGGCTGCGTGAGTACCGACCAGGTAGTCGTGCAATTCCATAGTTCCCCGTCTCTGGTGGACGCTGTGCGCAGCTGCGATGCGATCAACGAAAACTTCACCGTCACCCTGACCCTGACGGGTGGCACGCCGCCTTATACCGTAAATGGCAGCCCTGTAGCCGGCAATACTTTTGTCTCCGCCGCCTTTCCGAACGGCGGGACTTATACCTTCGCCATCAGTGATGCCAACGGCTGCAGCGCTCCGGATGTAACTGGCGCTTATAGCTGTAATTGCAGCACCAGTGCCGGTACCATGGACGCGACTGTACAAACGGTTTGCGAAGGACTAACCATCACGGCAACCGCCAATAACGATCAGTCGCTCGATGGGAATGACATAACGGCTTACGTGCTGCACGACGGTTCCGGGCCGGCTTTGGGCAACGTTTTAGCGGAAAACACCACCGGCGTTTTTGCCTTTCAGGCCGGTATGATTTTCGGTAAAACCTACTACATTTCGCTGGTGGCCGGTAATCCGCTGAATGGCCTCCCCAATCCGCTGGACCCCTGTTTTTCGGTAGCTACAGGCCAACCGGTCATCTGGCTGCAGAACCCAAGTCCGAATGCCGGCAGCGATGCCGCGGTTTGTGGAACCGTCGCCAATTTACAGGCGGCCACGGGAAGTTTCAGCGGACTATGGTCGCAGGTAAGTGGTACGGGTACGGCCACCTTTAGCGCGGCGGGCAATCCTGCTAGCAGTGCAACTGCTTCCCTGCCAGGTACTTATATTTTTCGCTGGACGGAAACAAACGGCATTTGCGTAGTTTCGGACGATGTCACGATAAATTTCAACGAAGTACCCGCCATCAATGCGCTCACGGAAACCTGCGACGGGACCAACACCCTGTTTACCGTTACGTTTACGGTGGCGGGCGGTACGGCGCCCTTTACGGTGAACGGTTTAACGGGTACTTTCAGCGCCAGTGACTTCACTTCTGCGCTGCTACCCAACAATTCCTTGTACGACTTTGAAGTTGTGGATGCCAATGGCTGTTCGGCGGGTGAAATTTCCGGTTCCAAGAACTGCTTATGCACGACCGATGCCGGCAGTATGGTTGTTGCTCCGCTCACTTTTTGTGCAGATCAGCCGGCTACGGCTGTCTGGAACAATGATGGTACCCTGGATGCCAATGATATGGTGCAATTTATTCTGCACAGTACATCCGGCACCACCCTCGGCACCGTTTACGCTACTGCGGCTCAGCCCTCCTTTCCATTTAACGCGAATTTGCAGCCTGGCGTGGTGTACTATATTTCGGCGATCAGCGGCAACAACGTGAACGGCTCGGTGGAGCTGACCGATGATTGTCTGTCGGTAGCACCCGGCACGGCGGTACAGTGGAAACTACTGCCGACGGCTACCCTGAGTGGTGATGCGACCCTGTGTGCGGGCAGCAGTACCTTCCTGTCGTTCAGCGGTACGGGGTCTTATCCATTGCAACTGACTTATACCGGTGAAAATGGCAGCCCGGCTACCTTGAATCTGACCGGCATACAAACCGTAAGTTTAAACGTGGGTCCCGCTTCCTCCACGGTCTACACCCTGACGAACGTTACCGACGGCACCCTGCCCGCTTGTAGTGTTGCCCTCAATGTGGCCGCTACGGTGCAGGTAAATCAACCGGTGGAAGCCGGTACGGCCGCTGCGCCTTTAAAATTCTGTGCGGGCCTTAGTCAATCGGTTCAACTCGCCCAGCAGCTCAGCGGCGCCGATACGGGTGGCAGCTGGACGGAAATTTCAACTACGCCTTCTACCGCTGGCGCTTTTAATGCCCCGGCGGCGACCTTTAAAACCAACGGCCAGGCGCCGGGCACCTACCAGTTCCGCTACGCCCTGGTGGCCGCCGCCCCGTGTACGAACGACGAAGTGGTCGTGACGGTGGTGATCAATCCGACACCGGTGGCTAATGCCGGTACAGACAAGACCCTGGACTGCAATGTGGCGTCTGTTGTACTGGGCGGCGCCAATACCACGGGCGGAACAGGCATTTCTTACCAGTGGACATTGAATGCCAGTGTGACTGATACGACTAAAACTGTGACGACCAGCACGCCCGGGCTTTATACGCTGCTCGTTAGTTCCACGGCAGGTTGCTCCGCTACGGATCAGGTGCTGGTAATTTTAGACAGTGAATTACCATTCGCCAGCGTAAAAGCGAAAGGACTACGCTGTTTTGGGGATAAAAATGGCAGCATTCTGGTAGATTCGCTCGTGACTACCCATCCGCCGGTACTTTTCTCCCTCAATGGCGGACCGTTTGTAAGCGGTTCCGTTTTCTATCCGTTGCTGCCGGGCACGTATACCGTGACATTGCAGGACGTTCGCGGTTGCGAATGGACCGCTGATGTGCAGGAAGTCATTGAACCGGCACAGCTCCTGGCGAACCTCGGACCGGATATTGAGCTGATGCTCGGTGACACGGCTTTGGTTGAACTGCAGGTAAGCCAGCCGTTTTCGGCGCTGGACACGATTATCTGGAGTCCGCTGCTGGATACGGCCAATAGCGGTCAGTTGATTCAGCAATGGTTTCCAACCCAATCGCAGCAGGTAGGCGTTCATGTGGTGGATAACAGTGGCTGTGCAGCTAACGACCGCCTGACGATTTTCCTGAATAAGATGCGACACGTTTTTGTCCCGAATATTTTTGATCCAAATTCGCCACCTAATGATGTCGTGACTGTTTTTGGCGGACGCGATGTCGAGGAAGTCGAGGTATTCAGAATATATGATCGCTGGGGAGAACAGTTGTACGAACTTTTAAATTCAGCACCGAATAACATCCCGCAGGGCTGGAATGGAAAATTTAAAGGCCAGGAAGTCAACCCGGGCGTATATGCCTATTACACCGTTGTACGCTTTAAGGACGGGGAAAAGGAAATTTTCACGGGGGATATCACGGTTTACCGGTAAAAAACAGTTTTCATAAAAGTGGAAGACATAAGATTTAAACTTCAATCGTCTTGCAACACTGCCTTCGCTAAACAGTTAAAATAGACGATCCCATGTTTTTCAAAATTAAATTTTTATTTCTTTGCGCACCTTCCAACCATTACAATTGAGTTCTACCCCATGGAACCACTTACTATCACACAGCCCACGACCTGAATTTTGATTTTGAAGCAGCGTTTTTTGATTGTACCGAGTCTGTTCCTACATGCTTTCTAACTACCATTTTTAAACATTCGCAAGGCGTAATACAGCGCATTGTTGACAACCCGAACATTTTTGTTTGCTAAATTGCCAGTTATGGTGAAAAGACTACTTCTACTGTGTACGCTGCTCGTAACAGCATTTCATGTTCAGGCACAACTGCCGCCGCCTTGCGGTAGTGGAACCGAGCCGGGCGAAAACTGCGAGGACGCTTGTATTACCTGCGACTTTAATGGTTACATGGGTTCGTCGGCCAACTGGGCAGGGGGAAGTGTACCAAGTTTTTGCAGCCAGATCCAGAATGACCAGTGGATCGGTTTCATTGCAGGTGCTGCTTCTGCTACTTTCACCGTAACCCCCTCCAACTGTACCGGCGGAAACGGATTACAGGTAGCCCTTTATGGCGGTTGCGGAGAAAATTTTATCTCGTGTAATGGTGGTAATCAGGGTAATGGAAACGTACCGACGGTCATTAGCGCTACGCTGGTTCCTGGAACTAACTATTACCTGCTGATTGACGGGTATAGTGCCGACCAATGTGACTTTACGATCACGGTGGTTCCGGCGAACGCGGTACAAGCCCAACCGGTTGGCCCGATTGGCGCAATAACAGGTCCGTCAGTGGTTTGTCCCGGTGCAACCGTTACCTACACGGTACCGAACGTTACCAATGCCGGTGGTTACACCTGGACCGTTCCTCCCGGCGCTACCGTCAACGGCGAGCCTTCCGGTAGTACTTTTGACGCCCCAAGCGGCCGTACCGTGGAAGTAACTTTCGGCGCTACCGGCGGTCAGGTTTGCGTAAGTGCTGCCAACTCTTGCTTTCAGGGGGGGCAAGTATGTAAAAACGTAGCGGTCGTTCCTATTCCACCGCTGACCTTACCGAAAGTAATTATTTGTAACGAAGATGCCCCTTTCACTTTGCCCTGGGGCCAGTCTGTCTCTGTTTCAGGGACTTATTCCAATACTTATCAGTCATACCAGGGCTGCGATAGTATTGTTAAGCAGCAGGTAGTCATCAAACCACCGATAATCACGAATGTATCGCCGAAAGTTGTCTGCGAGGGTAACTGTTATACCGTCTGCGGCGAACAATACTGTGAAACCGGACAGATTTCCAAGCTTTGCACCTCTTATCAGGGCTGCGACAGTCTGGTCTTGCTGCAATTGACCGTACTTGATCCGATAGCGGAAATTGTTGGCGGCGGGGTACTTTCCTGCGCTGAAAGCAGCATCGTATTAGCTTCTGAACCCTCTGGCGCCAATACGATTAAATTATGGAAAACAATAACCGGAATGATTCTGGCAGCCAACGCCAACAGCATTACGGTTACCCAACCCGGCACCATTATTCTGGTGGCTACCCAGCAACAAGGCGGCGTCAGCTGTACCAAATCGGATACCATTGTTATTACCGGTAATACGACTACCCCGACGGCCCAGGCATTTGTCAACGGCGTAGTGGGTTGCGGCAACTCGGTTACGCTCGGTGTCGTCACCAATGCTCCACCTCCTCCCGGTTATATGTGGTCGGGTCCCGGTGGGTTTACGTCCACGCTGGCCGCACCAACCACCACGGTGCCAGGTAGTTACACGGTTACCGTAACGAACCAAAGTAATGGTTGCACCATGACCTCTTCGGTCACCGTAACCGGTAATACAACGCCACCGACGGCTACGGCAACGGGCGGCACCCTTACTTGTGCTACCACTTCGGTGAGCCTGAGTTCTTCTACGAACGCATCCCCCGCTACCTATGCGTGGAGCAGTGTTCCTGCATCAACCATTCCCCCGGTACAAAACCCGACGGTCACGGCCGCCGGTACGTATACGGTAACGATTACGAGCGGTTCCAACGGTTGTACCAACACTGCATCGGCCGTGGTTACCCTGAATAATACCCCGCCCGGAGTGACGATTGCGGCTGCCGGCACCATCAGTTGCCCGACGCCGAACGTTACCATTACGGCAACAACGGCGGCGGCCAACCCGACGTATGCCTGGAGCAGCGTACCGGCATCCACTATTCCTGCCGTAGCTAATCCGTCCGTGGCGACGGCCGGCGTTTATACGGTAACGGTTACCGGCGGCTCCAATGGCTGTACCAGTACTTCTTCCGTCACGGTGACCGGCAACACCACCGCCCCCAACGTGGCGAGCACCGGCACCATGCTGAATTGCAACATTCCATCGACGACCATTTCAGGCTCTTCCTCCACCACCGGCGCTACTTTTGCCTGGACCGGGCCGGCGCCTTTTGCACCGAGTACTTTGCAAAACCCAACGGTCAGTGTGGTCGGTAACTACATACTGACGGTCACCGGACCGAACGGTTGTACGGCCAGTTCAACGGCCGTCGTTACCGGTGATTTTGCGACGCCCAATGCTTCGGCAACCGGCGCCATCATTAGTTGCGCTTCCTCTACTGTGACCATTAATGGTAATTCCACTACGCCGGGCGCTACGTATTCCTGGACAGGACCGGGCAATTTTTCTTCCACCATGCAAAATCCGAGCGTTAATACAATCGGCGATTATATACTGACGGTGGAAGGCCCTAACGGTTGTACGACTACGGCCACCGCTACGGTGAGCCCGGATGCGAACGTGCCTAATGCCAGCGCCAGCGGTGGCACCCTGGATTGTAACGTAGCAACCGTGACGATCAATGGCGCTTCGACTACTCCCGGTGTAACGCCTTCCTGGACAGGCCCTAATGGTTTTACGTCTACTAGCTTTACCCCTACAGTTTCGGTACCCGGCACATATATTCTGACTATTTCCAACCCGGCTAACGGTTGCTCCGCGCAGGCTACAGCCGTAATTGATCAGGATATAGTTCAACCCGGCGCTACCGCCACCGGCGGTACACTCACCTGTGCAAGCCCAAGTTTCACCTTACAAGGTTCTTCTACTGCCAGTCCCGTAACCTACGCCTGGACTGGTCCGAACATGTTTGTTTCTGCCTTACAAAACCCGTTAGCGACCGATGCCGGCACATATTTACTGACCGTAACCGACCCGGGTAATGGTTGTACCAGCACAGCAACTACCGACCTGCTGGCCGACCAGAATGCGCCTGTTGCCTCGGCTACTACGGGTAACCTGACCTGCACAACGACTTCCTTAACGCTGAACGGCAGCTCGACCCTGACCAGCACCTATGCCTGGAGCGGTCCGGGTGGATTGAGTGAAACAACCCAAAACATAACAGTCACCCTGCCTGGCGACTATTCGATCACGGTAACTTCCACCAATGGCTGTACCGATGCCGAAACCGTCACGGTAACGCAGGATATTACAGCGCCCGGTGCGGCTGCACAAGGTAACACCATCAGTTGCACCAATCCACAGGTACAAATTACGGCGACCACCACAACGGGCATCAGTTATGCCTGGAGCGGCCCGTCCTTTACCTCGACTTTACCCGACCCAACCGTAGGTACTGATGGTACTTACACCGTCACGGTTACCGGCGCGAACGGTTGCGTAAGTACCGCAACTGCCGTGGTGGATACTGATACCCAAAGCCCGACGCTGGCCCTGGCCGCGCCGACGACTTTAACCTGTACCGTAACGCCGGTGGATATTCAGGCAACCATAACCGCCCTGCCTTCCACCATCCAGTCACTCGCGTGGACCGGACCAAACGGCTTTACATCTACGCTGGAAGATCCTTCGGTGACCGAACCCGGAGACTATGTGCTGCTGGCGACTTCGGCTAACGGCTGTACAAGCACCAGCACCGTAACGGTCCTACAGAATATCGTAGCGCCGGATTTGACGGCTGCGGGCGGAACTTTGACCTGCAAAAACACGTCACTGATCCTGGATGGCGGTTCGACCACACCCAATGCGGAGTTCGCCTGGGCTGGACCAAATACCTTCACGGCTGCAGTATCTGACCCAAGCGTGAGCGTGGATGGCGTGTATACGCTGACTGTCACCGGTGCCAATGGCTGTACCTCTTCCACGACGGCAACCGTTGCCCTGGATACAATAGCGCCAGGCGCCTCGGCGGCTTCTTCCAATGACCTGGACTGTGCTAAACTGAGCACGACGTTGCAGGCCAACTCGCCTACGAACAGTGTCGTATACGCCTGGACCGGACCAGCGCCATTTACTTCCGCCATAGCGAACCCAACCACGATGGTTCCGGGCACCTATGATGTGACGATCACGGCGAATGGTAATGGCTGTACGTCTTCTGCCAGTGTCACGGTTTTACAGGATATTGCAGCGCCCAATGCGAGCACTATCGGCGATACGCTGGACTGCATTTCGGGTGTCGGATCTTTACAGGGTAATTCTACAACGCCTGGTGTTACGTATATGTGGACGGGTCCCGGTGGTTATACCTCTAACCAGCAAAACCCGAACGATCCTACCGTAGCCGGTATTTATACGTTAAAGGTTACCGGCTTGAATGGCTGTACGTCAACGACCACTGCCGTAATTGCCAATAACAACAATGCACCGGTGGTCACTTTGTCCAATACGGCGGTACTGACCTGTACCAATGACACGCTGACGGTAACGGGCACGATTACTTCGCCCACCTCGAACTTCTCCGCAGTATGGAGCAGCAGCGCGGACGCGACGTTCACTTCCACCCAGCCTGCAATTGACGTGGATGCTCCGGCGACCTATACCTACACGGTGACGAATCTGGCCAATGGTTGTAAGGTTACGCCTTCGGTCGTTATTACCCAGAACATTGCTACTCCACAAGCGGTAACGGCCAGCAATGGATTGCTGAACTGTACCAACCCGACCATTACCATAACGGGTTCGACGACCACGACCGGAGTGACCTATAGTTGGACAGGACCAGGTGGATTTACGTCCACCCAGCAAAACCCAAGCGTTTCTACGCCTGGTCAGTACATCCTGATCGTCACGTCTAATGTGAATGGTTGTACCGACTCCGCGACGTCGACCGTTACTTCAGACCCAACCGTGCCTGACTTCAGCGTAACGACGGATACCTTAACCTGTACTGTCACCTCGGTGGTGCTGGAAACAGTATCAAATACGCCGAATGTCACCTTTAAATGGACGGGACCAAGCAGCTTTACTTCCACGCTGGAAGACCCGACCGTAACCGTGCCCGGCGCCTATACGGCAGTAGCCACAGCGGTCAGCGGTTGCACTGCGAGCTTTACGATCAATGTTGCTCAGGATATTGTGAAGCCGGATCTAAAGGCACAAGGAGACACCCTGAGCTGCCAAATGCCAACCGGCACTATTACCGCTACCTCGGCTACGCCAAACGTATCGTATAGCTGGACCGGACCGGCGCCATTCACTTCCACAGTCGCTAACCCAAGCGTAACGGAGACGGGTAATTACATCGTTACCGTTACCAATAACAATACCGGCTGTACCAGTTCGGCTACTGTGACGGTAACGCCAGACGCCAGCCTGCCAGTGCTGACCACAACAGGAGGAACTATTTCCTGCAAAGTTACCTCGGTGACCTTACAGGCTACTTCGACGGTAACAGTGACCTGGAATTGGAGTGGTCCCGGTGGATTTACTTCCGCCTTGCAAAACCCAACGGTAACGGTACCAGGAAATTATATTCTGGAAGCAACCGCCGTGAACGGTTGCAAAGCGACCAAAACGGCCGTCGTAGCCGCTGATACCAACGGACCGGTTGTGAATATTGCGACCCCAAATGAACTGAATTGCACCACCACGCAGGTCGGTTTGACCGCAACGGTGCAACCGTCAGCCGGTAACTACGCCTTCAGCTGGACAACGGTTGACGGAGCAATCGTCTCCGGTGTGAATACCCCTACGCCACAGGTAAATGCTGCCGGTACATACGAGGTGGTGGTCACGGATAACGGCAATGGTTGTTCAACGACCAGCAGCATACCCGTGCTGGTCGATCCGGCTACGCCATCCGCTGCTCCGCACCAGACCCGCGATGTAAAATGTTATGGTGATACGAATGGTTCGATCACGATCGACTCGGTGGTCGGCGGAACTGCACCGTTCCTGTATTCGCTTGATAACATGCCGTTTAGCGCTGCTTCGAACTTTTCTTCCCTGCCACCCGGTTCGCATACGATCGTGATCCAGGATGCCAATGGCTGCGAATTTGAATTCGAGGAAACCATTCTGGAACCGGAGGAACTGATCGTTAATCTGGGTCAGGATACGACGATCCATTTAGGGGAATTTATTGTTCTGGATACGAGTGATATTGTGAACATCCCAAGTCGGGTCACCAGCCTGGTGCTGACGCCGGCCGGACTGCTGGATTCCACCTCGACTTTACACCCGTTTTACTCCTTCATTTATCACGTCACTGTTTCCGATGCGAATGGCTGTAAAGCCAGCGATAGCCGTACGGTGATCGTCGATAAAAAGCGGAACGTCTACATTCCGAACATTTTTGATCCGGAATCTACGACCAACAACCTGTTCATGATCTTCGGTGGCAAAGATGTTGCCCGAATCAAGTCCTTCCAGGTGTTCGATCGCTGGGGCGAAGTGGTCCATGAGTTTTTCAACTTTGGCCCCAATGATATTACCTCCGCCTGGGATGGCCGCATCCGGGGCAAAGTCGCCGTACCCGCGGTCTTTGTCTACTATGCTGAAATCGAATTCATCGATGGAGAAACCATCCTTTACAAAGGGGACGTGTTGCTGAAACACTAGATTTTACCAGTATATCATTAAAAAAGCCCTCGATCTGTAGTGATCGGGGGCTTTTTCATTTAATAATTGGCTGCATTAACCTTCCACGTCCCCTTCCAGGAAATTGACGGACCGGTTGATACTCTGTTCCAGCGAAATAAACGTCTCCGTCCGTTGTATGCCCTGGATCTTCTGGATCTTATCGTGCAGTACAAGGCGCAGGTGATTCGTATCTTTGCAGACGATCCGGGCGAAAATACTGTACAAACCGGTCGTGTAATTAGCCTCAACAATTTCGGGAATGGCTTTCAGGCGTTCGGCCACTTCGTCGTACAGGGAACTTTTATCCAGATAAATACCCAGAAAAGCCGTTACATCGTAGCCGAGTTTGTGATAATCTACCAAAAGGCTGGAACCGCGCACAATACCCATCTGTTCCATTTTTTTCATCCGGACGTGGATGGTGCCGCTGGAAACGAAAAGTTGCTTGGCCAGATCGGTATACGGGGCTTTTCCATCTTCGATAAGCCGGGCCAGAATTTGTTTGTCTAAGTGATCAATTTCAGGACTTTCTGTCATACATCAAGGCTGTATATTGTTTTTAATTTGAGTGAAGGGCTGGCAAAACGGCCGAAAGATTGAAAAAATTATAAGGAAATTGTGTTTTTTTTAAAACACTAATAATTTTCTGAAGTTTTAGGTGTGGCTGCCAACATATTAGGTTGCTCACTTTGTTTAAATAATTGGAAAAGAAACCACATTAAACCAAGCATATATCCACCACAATGACAGAACCTAAAATGCAGGTACGTCTGCCCCTTTTATTCGCTGCCACCCTGGCCGTCGGCATGTTCATCGGTCAGAAACTACCCCATCACGACCGCAATATTCGTTTCTTCCCAAGTGCCTCCGTCGACCAGAAAGCGGGCGCGCTGGATGAGATCATGCGCTATATCCAGGAAAAATACGTGGATACGGTGGACCTCACTGCTTTGAAAACGGGCGCCATCGATCATTTACTGGAACAACTCGATCCGCACTCGGTCTACATTACGCCCGACGAAGTACAGGCGGTCGAAGATGATATGAACGGCGGTTTCGAGGGGGTCGGCATCGAATACATCATGGTCGATGATACGATCCAGGTAGTGACTCCACTGGTTGGCGGACCTTCCGAAACCGCCGGCGTACTGCCCGGTGATAAACTGATCCGCATTGGCGATACCATTGTGGCCGGGGTGAAAATTAATAACGGCAAGATCTACCGCCTGTTACGCGATAAAAAAGGCACCCAGGTACGGCTGGCGATTCAACGCGGCCAGGAAAAAACGTTGCGTGAGTTCACCGTTACCCGCGATGTGATCGCCATGCACAGCGTCGATGTGGCCTACATGCTCGACGACCGTACCGGTTACATCAAGGTCAACCGTTTCAGCGCGAACACCCAGGAAGAATTCATGGAGCAGTTGCGGAAACTGGTGGAAGAAAAAAATATGCAAAACCTGGTGCTCGATCTGCGCGGCAACCCCGGCGGTTACCTGCAGGCGGCTACCGAAATGCTCAGTCAGTTTTTCCCGGACGGCAAATTACTAGTGTACACGAAAGGCCGCAGCAATGATAGCCGGGAGTATAAAAGTACCGGCCGCGCCCGCTTCAACATTCAAAACCTGGCCGTACTGATCGACGAAAACTCGGCTTCCGCCAGCGAAATCGTCGCCGGCGCCGTGCAGGACTGGGACCGCGGCTGGATCGTCGGACGGCGCTCTTACGGCAAAGGACTCGTCCAGGAACAGTACGACCTCCGCGACGGCGGCGCCCTGCGATTGACCGTGGCCCGTTACTACACCCCCAGCGGCCGCTCGATCCAGCGGGATTACAAGCATAACTCGGACTATGCCCATGAGAGCGAACGCCGGCTTAAAAATGGCGAGTTATCCGACCCCGGCAAGATCGTGCAGGCCGATACGACCAAGTATTTCACTGGCCAAAGCCGCGTGGTGTTCGGTGGCGGCGGTATTACGCCCGACGTGTTCATTCCCTTCGATACATCTTACTCCAATCCTTATTTCCAGAAAGTGCGCGGCTTTATGCCGCAGTTTGTCGCCCGCTGGATGGAAAACAGCGCCCACCCTACCCTTTCTTCCAAGGTCGATGATTTCGTGAAATCGTATGCCGTCTCCGATGCGCTGCTCGATGAACTGGTGGCGTATGCTGAAAAGCAAGGTGTGCCACGCGTACCATCCTCGCTGGCCCAAAGTCGCGCCGAGTTGAAAGTACAACTGAAAGCCCGGATGGCTAAAGTGCTTTTCCAGGAAGAAGGCATGTATCGCGTACTCAACGACGATGATCCGGCGGTGGAAAAGGCGAAGCAAATTGCGGGAAGCGGGGAACCGGTAGCAAAGAAATAGCATTCATATGGCCGTAAAAGTTATTTACCTGGCTAATATCCTGGTCAGTAGTGCAACCATGCCGGAAATAGCAAATGCGTAGCGTGGTTGGTTGATTTGCCTGACTGATTATCCGAATCATCTCCGTAAAACAGCCTCTAAGCACTAACCCCTCAAAGCGCCGCCTGCAACTGGTCCACCACGACTTTCTTTTCCACAAAGCCGGCATTCCGCCAAACGGACTGGCCACGCTTATAGATCAGGAGCGTTGGCAGGGCGTCCACGCCGAGTTGATGGACCAGCGTTTGATTATCGTCGGCATTGATCCGCATAACCTGCACCCGGTCAGCCATGTCCGTTTTGATCTCGTCGAGATAAGGCGCCATCTTTTTACAGGGCGCACACCAGTCGGCATAAAAATCGATCAGCACCAGTTTATCCGTTTGCAGCAGCATCGCGAAATTGGCCGGGCTGATACCGGCCGTTTGGACCGGGTCGCCCTGGCTTTCCGGCAGGTTGGCGGCCCGCCATTTCATGATGCCACCTTGCAGTTCGAGCACCGACTGGAAGCCATCGCTGCGCATTTTTTCGGCAGCAGCGGCACTTCGGGCGCCACTCAGGCAGTAAATAAAAACGGGTTTGGATTTATCGAAATCCGCAATGCCGGCTGCAAAACCGGGCCCCTGCCAATTCACGTTTTTAGCGGCCGGCAGATGCCCCTTGGCATACTCTTCCGGCGTACGTACGTCGAGCAGCACGGCGTCGGGGCAGGCCTGCATTTTAACGGAAAATTCGGTGGCCGCTAAAGAAGTGCCATCCGGTCGGCAGTCGGAGTTACAACTTTGGAGAAAGGGCAACAGGAATAGCAGCAGCAAATAGTTTTTCATGTACGCTGGATTAAGCGGTTTGCAGAACGATTACCTGCGGTTCAAAGATGATCTTCGACTTCACCGAATTGGAGATCAGACAGGCGGCTTCAGATTTGATCAGCACCCGTTCGGCACGGCTGCGGTCGGCTTCATTTTCGATTTCCACGACCGGCGAAAGTACGATTTCACTGATCATGTACTTGCCGTCGACGACTTCCAGTTTGCCGACCGCATTGGAAGTAAAACTATGGAAAACCAGTTTGGAGTTCTCCGCAATGGCCAGAAAGGTCGTCATCAGGCAGCTTTCCACCGCAGCGACGAGCAGGTGTTCGGGCGACCAGATGTTAGGCATGCCGCCGGGAAATTCGGGCGGTGTGGCGACTTCGATGGTGGTACTCAATACGGGCGATTGCAGGTGGCCCTTGCGCTCGCTATCGTAGCGTAAGCCTACTTCGTAATAATGTGTCTGGGACATGGGTTGGGGAAGTTGTGAGTTATGAGTTGTGGGTAGGGGTATGGAAGATCGAGCTGCGCGCCTTCCTCCCCCGGCCTATCGGCCACCCCCTCCAAAGAGGGGGATAGGCTGCGGGCCTGGCATTCATGAATGTGATTGCCAAAGATTACGGTATACCTGGTCCATGCCCTCCGTCAGCCCGGGCTCGCAGCGTATCCCCCTTTGGAGGGGGTGCCCGCAGGGCGGGGGAGGAAAAAGGCGCAGCTCCATCATATAGAAACACGCCTCCCGCTCAAACCATCTGCAACGCAGCATTTACCTCCGTCCAGCTACCGCCGTTCTGGCATTCCACACCGGCGTTTTTCAGGATAGACGTTGCCCGGCCACTGCGTACTCCGCTGGCGCAGCAGAGCACGATCGGTTGTGGAAGTTTTTTCACCTCGGACAGCCGGTCCGACAGCTCCTGCAAAGGGATGTTAATACTATTTGCCACGTGGCCGCCCTGAAATTCAGCACGGGTACGGACGTCAACGATGGTGGATTTCTTATCCATAGGAACAATTTTTTTACGGGTGGAAATGCCAAAAGGTACATACAGCGGACAAACGCCGACCAGACTCGTGGCCGTTAAAACGACGGCCAGAACGACCAGGACGATGCCCAATGTGCCGGTCAGAACGCCGGTGAAATAGAAATAAGCGATGAAGGCGGCCGCCAGCAACCGGAGGCGCCGGTCCGTATGACCCATATTCATTTGCATAGTAGCGTGATTGGAAGTGAACGATTTGATTACGCTGCAAAGGTGGGGCGGGCGCGGGCAGACCGTCAGCCACTTTTGTTACACAAGCGTAATTTTATTTCGGCCGGGCTGCAACATGCCAGCGTTTGGCAATTGCGAAAAGCCGGTATTTCTACATTGACATAGGTCCTTGTCGTAATAATAATGGCCGTGTAAAATGTAATAGAGGCCGTGTGTAATGTAACTATGGCCGTATGTAATGTAACAGAGGCCATGTGTAATGTAACGGAGGCCGTATGTAATGTAACAATGGCCGTGTGTAATGTAACAGTGGCCATATGTAATGTAACAACGGTCGAGTATAATGTAACAGGAGGCGAGTATAATGTAACAGAGACCGAGTATAATGTAACAGTGGCCGTGTGCAATGTAACAGTGGCTGTATGTAATGTAACAGTGGCCGTGTGTAATGCAACAACGGTCGAGTATAATGTAACAGGAGCCGAGTATAATGTAACAGAGGCCACTGTTAATGTAACAATGGCCGTTGCAAAAGTGAAAAGCCGCTGAAAATGATGACCGAAAGGGCTAAGACCATGTATTTTCGTTTTTTTCTGCGTTTGGGCCGTTACTTTTTTGAAGATCCCTTCTAAAGCCCGGTGGCGGTTTACGTTGTGCCGGCAGTCCGCTCGAAAAGGCAAATGCGGCCGGCCTAAGCCACTTACAAACGGTTGTTACAAATCAAACGGGAAGTATAATCGTAGTGCACCGGTTTACCACTTTTACACCAGCGTAATTTTATTGCGGCCAAGCTGGACCAGGCCATTTTCCTCCATCTGTTTGAGTAGTCGCGACACCACGACCCGGGCCGTACCCAGTTCGGTGGCCACCTGTTCGTGGGTGAGCGTGATGGTTTTGGAACCGCTCACCTCCGCGCGTTTTTGCAGGAAATGCAGCAGGCGCTCATCCATTTTCTGGAAAGCGATGGCGTTCACCACGTCGAGCAGCTCCTCGAAACGTTTGTGGTAGAGCCGGAAAATATAGTCCAGCCACTGCGGCTGCTCTTTGATCAGCGCCGTCACCTTGTCCATGGGCACGAACAGGATTTCGGACCGTTCGTCGGCCACCGCCTTGACTTTACTGGTGTCGTGGTGGATGCCGCCCAGAAAGGACATGATGCAGCTCTCCCCCGGTTCTATATAGTACAACAGGATCTCGCGCCCATCCTCGTCGGTGCGGATGACCTTGATCACGCCGTCCAGCACAATGGGAATAGACTGGATGTAGGCGTTCTCGCGCAGGATGGTTTCGCCTTCGGCAAAGGTCTTGACCACGCCGGCAGCGAGGAGTTTTTCCACCATTTGGGGGGCGGATTTGAATTCGGGCAGGGCGTTGAGGTGGGTCATCGATGGTGTAGATAAATGGGAAACGACAAAGATCGAAACTGTTAACCGTTTAACCCAAAAGCGGGTATAGCGCCGACTGCAAAATACAACTGATATGGTCTTCGACCACCAAAGACCATCACAAAAACCTGACACCTCCCCCTTTACCAAACCCCACCAGATTTCCCTACCTTTGCGGCCGTTTTCAAAAAAATAGATCCTTCCATGTTATCAGTGAACAATGTCGCCGTACAATTCGGTAAACGCGTGCTCTTCGACGATGTCAATCTCAAGTTCGTCAAAGGCAACTGTTACGGCGTGATCGGCGCGAATGGCGCCGGCAAATCCACTTTCCTCAAAGTGCTGTCCGGCGAACTGGAAAGCACGCGGGGCAGCGTGGACATTACGCCCGGCGAACGGATGGCGGTGCTGAGCCAGAACCACTTCGCTTTCGATGAATTTCCGGTGCTGGATACCGTCATTATGGGCCACAAACACCTGTATGACATAATGAAGGAGAAAAACGCCATTTACGATAATCCCAACGCCAGCGAAGCCGACTCCATGCGCGCAGCGGATCTGGAACACGAATTCGGCGAAATGAACGGCTGGATGGCTGAAACGGACGCCGCCGAACTGCTCAGCAACCTGGGCGTGCAGGAAAGTCTGCACAACAAACTGGTCAAAGACCTCGACGGCTCGGAACGCGTGAAAGTGCTGCTCGCCCAGGCGCTCTTCGGCGAACCGGATATCCTGCTCATGGACGAACCGACCAACGACCTGGACGCGGAAACTACGGACTGGCTCTGCAACTTCCTGGCCGACTACCAGAATGTCGTGATCGTGGTCTCCCACGATCGCCACTTCCTGGATATGGTCTGCACCAACATCGTCGACGTGGACTTTGGGAAGATTCGCATGTTCACCGGCAACTATACTTTCTGGTACGAAATGAGCCAGTTGATGACCCGGCAAATGGCGGACAAGAATAAAAAGGTGGAAACCAAACGCCAGGAAATGATGGACTTTATCGCCCGTTTCTCGGCCAACGCTTCCAAATCGCGCCAGGCTACCAGCCGCAAGAAAGCCCTGGAAAAACTGAACCTCGAAGACATTCAGGTCTCCAGCCGTAAATATCCCTACATCGCGTTCAAACCGGAACGCGAACCCGGCGACGTGATCCTCGACGTGGAGAACCTCTCCAAAAAGAATGAAGCCGGCGAGTACTTGTTCAAGAACCTGTACCTGCGCTTTAATAAAGGCGAGAAAATAGCGGTACTCAGCCGCAATGCCTCCGCCGTGACCGCTTTGTTCGAAATCCTGTCCGGCGAAGACACCGACTTCGAAGGCAAGTTCCAGTACGGCCAGACGATCTCGGTGCAGTACCTGCCCAACGATAACAGCGAATTTTTCTCCGGCGATCAGGACATGAACCTGATGGATTGGCTGCGTCAATACTCGAAAGACAAGGACGAAGGTTTTATCCGCGGTTTCCTGGGTCGCATGTTATTCGGCGGCGAGGAAGTGTTCAAACGCTCCGGCGTACTGTCCGGCGGCGAAAAAGTGCGCTGCATGATGTCTAAGATCATGTTGTCCAACCCGAACTTCCTGATCCTCGACGAACCCACCAACCACCTGGATCTGGAGTCGATCACGGCGCTGAACACTGGCATGCAGGAGTTTACCGGCAACATCCTTTTCACCTCGCATGACTACCATATTCTGGATTCGGTGGCCAACCGCATCATCGAGATCACCCCGAATGGCCTGATCGATCAGTACCTGAGCTACGGCGACTGGCTGCATAGCGAAAAGGTGATGAACCTGAAGGCGGAATTATACGGCAACTCGGTTTACGCGTAAGTGGAAGGAGCATTTCACGCTCTCTAAGTCATCCTTGATTTTGATGCCCATAGCAGGATGGTAACGCGGATACGACGGATTTGGCGAGTTTTCACGGATCTAAAAATCCCTGAAAATCCGTAGTATCGGAATAACCCGCGTTACCCTCTTTCTAAGGGTGCTATTAGCTGGCCGAGACATGCATGTTGATTTTTGATGTTCCGCGATGTCGGATACCCGGGAAACAGGCTTCAATTTCATCTCTGGGTGCTTTGACTATACAAATAACTTCTTTAAGGTTATGAACGGATGTTGCTGCCTGATACATCAACATTCATCAATCATGTAATCGTCAATCATCATTTTTTGAACTGTGCAAGTTCGTTCCAGTTCAAATTTAATACGTTTGTCCTGCCTCCACTACCCCACCACCCCTTTATAATCATCCCAGGGGGCATCCTTTGTTTTCATTTCCAGCCGTTCGAACATGGCTTCTTCGGCATACATTGCTTCGAGTTCGGCAGCGGTGCGGGCATTCCGCATTTCCAGTTGACCTTTCCGGATCTGTTCCAGTCGCCAGGCCAGGGTTTTTTCCATACGTCCGAAAATAACTTCGCAGGCAGCCGCATGATCATCATCTTTACCGGCGACGATGGCTTCGCGGAAAGCCTGTTTGTTCCGGGCGATCATTTTCCCTTCTTTTAAAATGAAATAGGCGGTATGCGGCCATTGCCCGGGCGGCGGCAACAGGTGACCATAGAGCACGAGCTGCAGGTCTTCGCCATTTTTAATCAGGTCTTTACGCATGGTGGCGCCGCTCCACTTTAAATCTACGATGGCGGTTTCGTCGCCGCGTTGCAGCACCAGATCGGCCTTTCCGCGCAGGGGGATGTTCCCAAAATGGCCCTCCAGTACGTGTTCCGTATGCACGACCGTCCAGCCATTACTGCGCAGGAGGGTCACCAGGCTCCAGGCGGCATTTTTCACCTGGTTGAGAAAGGCATTCCGTTCCGGTTCACGGCCGTATAACAGTAAGGTAGCGCCTTCTTTTTCCAGCAGTGTAGTAGCTTCGGCCTGCACCCAGTCGCCCAGCGCGGCTTTATCCATTTGCAAAAAATCCTGTTGCAGCAGCTTTTCAAAAAAACGGTGGGCCAGATTACCCAGCAGGCGGGTTTCGCCAGTAATACTCAGCAGGTTGAGCGGATAAAGTTTCAATTTTTGCCGGAAAAACCAGGCATGTGGATAGTAAAATAGGTTTTCGAGATTGGTCGGCGTTTCGTACTCGCTGGCCAGCACCAGATCGAAACGGGTAAACTTCAGGTGCGGGCGCTGACGACCAGCCGACTGTAAATTCAGCAAGTTGCCGGCGGGCTGGTGTAGCACTTCCTGTAAACGGTCTCGCTCGGAAGCTATATCCAGGTCATAAGTAAACCGTTTGCAGTCATCGAAAGCCGCCTCGATGTCACCGAGCAACAGGCTGGGCACGGCTTCCACGCCATTGGTTTGGGCCGGCACCACCAGAATGAGCTGTCCGGCTGTTTGCTGCAGCAGTCGTCGCTGGCGGTGCAGCGTCAGCTGGCTTTCCTGCACCGGCGTATATAAAAGCACCGCTTGTTCTTCCAGCCAGGCCCGCTCACTGGTCTGCCACTTTTCGGGCTGAGGCGTACTGTTTTCGAATAAACAGTTCCACCAGACTACGGTTTCGGCACAAGCTGCCAGCGCACCGGGGCGATGCACGAAGTCAAAACCGCCGGTCTCCGCTGCGCCGATCTGCATGGGTGAAGGCTCGTAAATCGTGCGGACAATCCGTTCCAGTTCCAGAAAAGACAGCCGTTGTTCGGGCAGAGCTTCCAGCAGGTCACGAATCCGGCGGGCCTGTTCGGCGAGCACCAGCAGGGAGGTATTTTTGTTATCGTCGTCCTCGAACGCTTTGCGCGCCCATTGGAACAAATAGTTGTAAATGACAATCGCATCCCGTTTCGGCGCGGTGGCCGAGCTGGGGTAGCGGCGCCGGCTGAACCAGAATTCATACTGTTCGCGCACCGCATCGGCCACTTCGATCTGCTCCAGATAGCCATATACGGCGCCAAACCAGGTATCGCTGAACAGCCCCGGCTGCTGGGCCAGTACCCGGGCGATCACCAGCGCCAAGTTGGGATCCAGCGGTTTGACCGGCAGCGTCACGAACTCCATGATCTTATATACGTCCACCGGTTCCCAGAGAAATGCGGGGGCCAGTTTCAAGACCTGCAGGGAGGGCCGCGCCAGGGAAGCCGACAAAATACCCATCGCCGGAAAGCCCTCGAGCACCAGGTTTTCTTCAAGGTTCAGGCTCATTTCCGGGACCAGGAACACGGGCTTCAACGTTGGATTGAGACGCAGTATCTGGGCCAGATACACCGCGGCATCGCTATCACGGCGGGTACGTAAAACCAGCAGGGAAGAGTCGTCGGTGGCGGTTATTTTGCCATTTTCCAGTCCATTGCCGGCGGGCAACATGCGTCGCTGAAACTGCCCCAGATTGACTTGCGGGGAAGCCGCGCAGGTTATTTCGACTTCGGCAACGGGTATATTTCTTTGCCGGCAAATTTTTATAAAACGTTGAATTTCCGGTCGTTGCAAAACGAAAGGTTCGTATAAACGCAGTTCCAGATCGGGCAGCTTCCGATTTTCCAGCATATCCAGCACCTGGGCGAAACGGTCGGCCGTACCCATGGCCAGTGCTGCGTTATCGGGATCGGCTATTTTATTGGAAAAAAGCGTTTCGACCGCCGCCAGGGTTTGCAAACGTAGGGGCGTCTGCGCGGTGACTTCGAAATTCCAGTCAGCCAGCAGTAGTTCGTCGCGCCAGGCCAACAGCGCGACCGCCGTAGCGAAACGGTCGGCATCGAAAGAACGGGCAAAAAATGGCGGCAGCTGACTCGTTTCCAGGTGCTGACCCAATGCCTGCCGGTAAAGTTCGATGCGCAAATAATCGGTGTTCTGCGGGTAACCACTCAGGCCCAGTTGCCCTTCCAGCCACTGCAGCAGCCGGGAGGGACCAATGTATAATTCGCCTGCGCGGCATGCCGTTTTCTCGGTATGCACCGGGCCGTCGAAATCAATTCCAAAGTGCAAAACAGGCATAGGCAGAGGTTTAAATGGAAGTCCGGCAAAAGTCGGTGTTTTGCGTATTTTTGTCCCGGATTTAAGGAAGTCAGGACACAATTACCAACTAAAAGTTGGATTATACAAATTTTTGAAAATGGAATCGAACG
Source organism: Saprospirales bacterium (assembly GCA_031425035.1). Taxonomy (GTDB): domain Bacteria; phylum Bacteroidota; class Bacteroidia; order Chitinophagales; family Saprospiraceae; genus M3007. Next base: position 38,779 of record JANPIN010000004.1, read on the forward strand.
AAATCGTAAAATCCAGTGATATCACCATTCGCGTGGGACTGAACAGCCAAAACGTGCCCATGAAGATCGAATGGGGCGCCAGCGATCGCAACAACGGCGCTCTGGAAGAATGTAAGGCCATGGCCGTCGCGCTATATGATAAAGAACACCGCGAAACGCTGCGCATCGACCTGTGGACCAAAGAAATGCAAGTGCTGGAAATGGACCGTTTTGTGTATCAAACCCTGCGTTCGCTGACCGATTCCTACCTGCGGGCGACCCAGAATAAGGAACTGGCCGAGCAAATGGCGCGTTTCGTGCAGTTCTTTGGAGAAACCACGGAGATCATTCCAAAAGACGTCTAAATTAAAAAGGGATTTCTAACACGACGAGACGACGGAACAAGACGAAAAGTTCATGTTCCAATTTCCGTCGTGTTCCGTCGCGTCGTCGTGGTAGATAAATTTTACGCTCAGCGTAGACGGTAGAGTTTTACAATAAAAATTCCATTCTCGACCGTCGCCATCGGCCCGCCGCCACTCAGCAGCAGACCGGAAAACCGGCCATAAATCGTGTCGCGTTGAAAACTATCGATCTCTACAGTGAGGTCGTTGCTTACGGCATTGGAAACGCCCGTGTAGTTCAGCGTATCGCTCGGACTAAAGGCGACCCCACCCCAGCCGAAGTCTTTGATTTCCACCACTGCATGTTCGGGGGTGTAAGGGAATTCGCCGTTATTTTCATCGAATTCGAAGCCCAGGGCAATACCGATACCGGGTTGCCGTGCATCGTCCTGGCGAATAATTTCCACATACCGGCGGCGCGGATCGAACCAGTTACTAGCCGTATCCAGTTCCGCATTCGTCTTGCGCCCGCGGGGGAAATAACGGCTCGTCGAAGCGCCCATAGTGGCGCGCAGCGAAAAATCATGGTTTTTGAACCGGAAAAAGATGCCGGTTTCGCTGGGCGGCGGCGCAAAAAAGGCAAAATAGAAAATCGGCAGCAGGAAGATTAAACGCATTATAACTGAGCCAGCATTTCCTGCAGCATCGTGATCCGCGCTTGTCCGTCGGCCAGCTTTTTTCGTTCATTATCAATTACTTGCACCGGCGCGCCCTGCACGAAACGCTCGTTGGACAGTTTGGATTCAATCGAGTTCACGAACTTCTGCTGGTGTTCCAGTTCCTTGTTCAATTTCTCGCGTTCGGCCGCCACGTCGATGGTCTGGTTGAGCACCACGAAGTACTTTTCCGTGCCCGACACAAAGGATTTGGCATTGCTGATCTCTTCCGTAGCGAAACCCAGTTCAGACAGGCCGGCCAGTTTCATCACCATTTCCCGCAGACCCGGTCGGACGTACAACGCCTGCGCGGAAGCACTTTCCTGCATCTGCACCAGTAGTGGTTCGCGGGGTTTGATCTGGTTTTGCTGGCGCAGTTCGCGGATTTTACCGATTACGTCTTTGGCCGTTTCCACTTGCTGGATCAGGGCAGCATCCGCCGTTCCGGACTGTGGCCAAGGTTGAATAATGCAATCCTCGCCGTCCGCGCGCTCCCGCAACTGATGCCAGATCTCTTCCGTAATAAAGGGCATGAAGGGATGCAGGGTGATCATCAGGTTGGAAAAAATGTCCAGCGTGGCCTCGTAGGTGACGCGGTCGATGGGCTGCTCGAAACCCGGTTTGATCATTTCCAGGTACCAGGAACAAAAATCATCCCATATAAAGGTGTAGAGGGTCAGCAACGCTTCGCTCAGGCGGAAAGACTCGAAGTGGCCTTCCAGTTCGGTCAGCACCTGTCTGGATTTTTCCTGCATCCAGTGAATAGCCAGGGCGTTTTTGCGGGCAATGTCTTCACTTTCAGCAGTTTCTGCCACCGGCCAACCTTTAACCAAACGTAAGGCATTCCAGAGTTTGTTACAGAAGTTGCGGCCGTTCTCGACCATTTTATCGTCGAATAAAATGTCGTTACCCGCCGACGCGCTGCTCAGCATGCCATAGCGCACAGCGTCGGCGCCTTGTTCGGCAATAATATCGAGGGGATCGGGGGAGTTACCCAGCGACTTCGACATTTTACGGCGCTGTTTATCGCGCACAATGCCGGTGAAATACACGTGGCTGAAGGGTTTTTCATCCTTGAACTCAAACCCCGCCATGATCATACGCGCCACCCAGAAAAACAGAATTTCGGGGGCGGTCACCAGCACGTTGGTGGGGTAATAGTATTTAATCTCGCCCTCCGGCTGGTTAAAACCGTCGAATACGCTGATCGGCCAGAGCCAGGAAGAAGCCCAGGTATCCAGCACGTCTTCGTCCTGGCGCAGGTCATCGAGGCTTAGCTGGGCATTCCCGGTAGCCGTTCTGGCCATTTCCAGCGCTTCGGTCTCGCTGGCGGCCACGAAAATATGTTCCTCTTTATTGAGCGCTTCACTTTTCAGGTACCAGGCGGGTATGCGGTGACCCCACCACAGCTGGCGGCTGATGCACCAGTCGCGCAGGCCGTCCATCCAGGTGCGGTACTGGTTACGAATATTATCCGGGTAAAAACGAACTTCCCGATCTTCCACGGCCCGCACAGCGGGGTCGCGCATTTCAGTCATTTTCACGAACCATTGCAGGGAGAGTTTCGGTTCCACGACGGCGCCGGTACGCTCGGAGCGACCGATGTTCGTGCGATAATCTTCGGTTTTGACCAGGGCGTCTACGGTTTCCAGGGCAGCTTTCATGCGTTTACGCGCCTCGAAACGGTCCAGACCCACCAGGGGCGCATAGGCACAGGTGTCCGCGATTTTTCCGTCGTCGGTAATAATATCGATGATTTCCAGGCCGTAGCGTTGCCCGATCTCATAGTCATTCGGGTCATGCGCCGGCGTGATCTTCAGGGCGCCGGTGCCAAATTCGATGTCCACGTATTCATCGGCAATGACCGGAATAGCGCGGTTGATCAGGGGGATCACCACCTGTTTACCCACCAGGTGCGAATACCGCGGGTCCCTGGGATGCACGCAAATAGCGACGTCGGCGAAAATAGTTTCGGGGCGCTGGGTGGCGATGACCACCCCCCCCTGCCCCCCCCTAAAGGGTGGGGTATGATCGGAGGCGGGTTGACCTTCCTGGACTACTTCATAGCGAATATGAAAAAGCTGGGCCTGCTCTTCATTATGGAGCACTTCTTCATTGCTGAGCACGGTCATGGCTTCCGGGTCCCAGTTCACCATGCGTTGGCCGCGATAGAGTTTGTTGCGTTTATGCAGTTCCACGAATACGCGGATCACGTCGGCATAATAGCCGGGATCCATGGTGAAAGCGGTGCGTTCCCAGTCGCAGGAAGCGCCGAGTTTGCGCAGTTGCTGCAAAATAATACCGCCGTATTTATCTTTCCACTGGTAGGCATAAGCCATAAACTGCTCCCGGCTGAGATCGGCTTTGCGCAGTTGTTTCTCTTCCCGCAGCCAGCGGACCACTTTTGCTTCCGTGGCAATACTGGCGTGGTCGGTACCGGGTACCCAGCAGGCGTTTTTCCCGTCGAGGCGGGCTTTACGAATGAGAATATCCTGAATGGTATTGTTCAGCATGTGCCCCATGTGCAGCACACCGGTTACGTTCGGGGGCGGAATGACGATGGTAAAAGGTTCCCGGTCATCGGGTATGGAGCGGAAATATTGACGGCCCTCCCAGTGGGCATACCAGCGTGCTTCGACGTCGGTGGGGGTGTAGCGGGTAGAAATGTCCATGTGTTGACTTGGCGCAGTTTTATTACGAGGCGCAAAAGTACGCGCTTGCGCCAGAAAAAAAGAAAACCGGGACGCTGGTCAACGCCCCGGTTTTTTAAAACGGGATTACCTTGGTACTGTAAAGGATAGCCAAATTACTACGAACTTAATGAAAGGGACAAATCGGTAAAATATCTTGTTAATACATTGACATATAAACACTTAAAGGAAGATTGTTCTCCATGGTCCCGGCGGCAGGCGTCGGTGCATAGAGGGTTTTTCGGGGATTAAAACGGATGGAATAGCCAATTGCAGTACTTTATTACTTTTTTGAGGCGGTTTTTTGAGGCTCACGTATAAAAAGGCGGGAACCCTCCAAAGTGTCGGGGTGGCCGACGGATTAAAAAGAGAATATTAGATATATTTAAGGCATGATATCGCCTGAAATTATATAATCACAACTATTCGATCCTCCTGTATTCGTAACCTGACTAGTCTGATCGTTTCCGGTAGTATTCGTGTCCGGGGTGAAAGAAGTAAGTAACAGCGCGAGGATGAGTGTGATCGTTGACATTGCAGACAAAAGTTTTGGTGTGACAAAAAATCTGTTGCAAAGGTGGGGGCCTCGCCAGGCTTCCTACAGGACAAAGAACTCCATTTCAATCCGGTCAGACTGAGGAAAAACGCACCATATTTTTTATTTTTTAAGTGCGTATGTTTTTGAAAATAAGGGGTTAATCCCCAAAAAGTGCTGCTTTCTGTTGTTCCAAAGGCGAAAGAAAAAATTTGATTATTTTTTTCGGAGTTTTAGACTGTAATTTGTTCGTGTTTGAATTTTGTAGGGCAAAGATGCGACGATGCTTGCTGCAAGGAAAGGACAAATAGCACGATTTCAATCCGGGCAGATTTCCACCCGAATACAATTAATTGACTAAATTTTGACTGATTTTCAATAAGTTACGTACTATGGATTTTGAATTACTGAAAGATCTGGCCCAGACCCTGACCAGAAATAAATTGAAACAGATTGAAGTGTTGGGCAATGCTGATCAGGCAAGCAGCCGTACCCAGGTTTTTTTTGACGGCCTGCTCGATAATAAGTTCAAGTCGGAAGAAGACATTGCCCGTTTTTTTTTCGGCCAGGCCAATGCCAAAGATCCCAACTACCGCAAGTTGAAAAACAAGCTGGTCCGGCAAATGCTGAACACGGTGTTTTTCGTGGATGTAAATCAGCCTTCCTTTAATGAACGTTTAAAAGCATATTTTGCCTGTTACCGTGTTTTTGCCGCCGCCTTCGTCGTCATGTTACGAGGTTCTGACAAAGCCGGCATCTACCTTTTTGAACAAGTGCTTGAACAATCTGTCAAATACGAATTCATTGAACTGTGTGCTGAAATTACCCGACATTTAAGAACGCAAACTGCCCGGATTACCTCCGACCAAAAACAACACCAATTATATGTAACACTGCACCGTCAGTATGAAGAAAAAAGGCGGCTAGAAATGCTGGCTCTTGACTATCACGAGGAGTTGGTAGATTATTATCTTATCCGCCGATCCCCAAATCAAGAAGTGAGAAGGCTAGCAGAAATGTATTTTAATGAATTAATGCCATTAGCTGAAAAAGCAGATACTTCCCGTTTTTACTATTACACATATCAAGTCGGTATTATTAAAAACTTTGCCGTTAACGATTGCCAAGCCGTACTGGTTTTAGTTGATGAAGCACTTCTCATCTTAGGAAATCGGAAAAATACCAACCGCAGTATGCTTCAATCAATTGCTCTTCAAAAATTAGCTTGTTTAAATCAATTACGAATTTTTGATAACAATATAGGTGCAGCTACTGCGGAATATTGTCTTTCATTAGGCGTAGAGGGAGAACTGGCCTGGTTTAGAACTTTGGAAGGTTATTTTTATTATTTGAGTTATCAACAGAAATACCAAGAAGCATTTCTCATTTTTGAAAAAGCAATAAATAATTCCCGGTTTTTGCAGCTAGAAGGCATTTTTAAAGATAACTGGTTACTGTTAGGCGGTTATTTGCATTTATTAGCCGCACTTGGCAAACTTGATCCGATACATGTAGAGCTTATTGTAGGCCCATACCGTTACGGTAAACTCGTCAATGAAATGGAAAGCGTAGATAAAGACCGTGAAGGGATGAACATCCCTTTAATACTACTACCCATGCTCTTCAGCCTGGCCATTGGCGATTATCAGGACTACGGCCGCTCGGAAGAAGCCCTGGAAAAATACCGCCAGCGTTACCTCGATAATGAGATGAACCAACGCAGCGCCGCCTTCATGTCCATGCTCATGGCCCTCGACAAAAAGTCCTTCGATATGGCTGCTGCAGAAAGGCGGATCAAAAAAGGCCTGGAAGTATTGAGTGAAGAACAACCCCAGGTGATTGGCCAAAATTTTGCCATTGAGATCATCCCGTATGAAGATCTGTGGGCCATGCTGACGGATAAGGAAAAGGAGAAATCAAAGTGATGAATATAGGACTAGTGGCCCAATGGTTGTAAAATGCTCATACATCCGGTAAAATGTAAATCCGGAGTTGACAATTGTAATTTATTATAATTTAAAGTACAATTATTAATACGCCTGTCCGGGCCATCTATCGACAGCATATATTTAAACTTTATTTTAAGCCCCATGCGTATTTAATGCCCGGTCTTGCTTATCCTTGCTTCACCTTGTAAAGGTACAAGCTGCCCGTAAAGCTGGCAAGGACAGCCCTGCGCCATTTATTACATGCAGATCGGCCTCAAAAATTCATTTTTCTCTTTTTCTGACTAATCTAACTTCTATGGACTTCAATACCCTGATCGAATTAGTTCAAACCATCACCCGGAACAAAATCAAGCACATCGAGGTATTGGGTAATCCGGACCAAAAAGGGAGCATGGTGGAATCTTTTTATGATGCAGTCGCCAAGGGAGTAATTACGTCCGACGAAATGGCGGTTAGACATTTATACGGACATGAGAATAAGAAAGATCCCGCCTATCAACGATTAAAAAACCGGCTGATCAATCAGTTACATAATACGGCTATTTTTGTGGATGTGAATCAGCCATCATTTAATGAACGAGCTAAAGCCTACTTTACCTGCTACAGAGATTTTGCGTCTGCGTTTGTTCTATTACTACGCGGTTCAAATAAAGCAGGGATTAATTTATTGGAACAGGTTTTAGAACATGCTATAAAATATGAGTTCATTGAATTGGCGGCAGATATTACCCGACATTTGCGTAGAGAGACAGTTCGTGCTACAAGTGGCCAGAAACCTCACCACAAATATGTTGCTTTACACCGTGAATATGAAGAAAAGCGGCGACTGGAAATGCTGGCATTTGATTATTATGAAGAATTAGTAGATTACTATATTAGGCATCGTTCCCCAAACCAGGAAATTAAGCGGTTAGCAGACCTTTATTTTGAAGAGCTTTTGCCTATGGCCTCTAAAGCAAACACCTCTGGCTTTTATTACACAACTTATCAGATTGGAATAATTAGTCACTTTGCGGTGAATGATTGTCGTGCAGTCCTTCATTTAGTTGAAGAGGCTTTAACCTTATTAGAAGCAAGAAAAAATACTAATCGGGCCATGCTACATGCAATAGCCATTCAAAAACTAGCCTGCTTGACTCAGTTGCGAATCTTTGATAATAATGCAGGCAAAAAAGCGGCCGATTACTGTCTAGATATGGTAGAAGTTGGAGAGTTCAACTGGTTTATAACTCTCGAAGCTTATTGCAATCATGTTATCTACCAACCAAATTATAGTGAGGCACTTAACATTTTTAAAACAATAGTAAATAACCATAAATTTTCACAACTAAAAGGAGCTGTAAAAGATAATTGCTTATTAATAGGCGGTTATTTCCACCTCCTGGCCGCCCTCAACAAACTCGACCCCGACGAAGTGGAAAAAATTGCCGGCCCCTTCCGCTATGGTCGCCTCGTAAACGAAATAAAAGTAGTCGATAAAGACCGTGAAGGCATGAACATTCCGTTGCTGTTGCTTCCCATTCTTTATAATCTGGCCACTGGGAGTACCCAGGAATCCAGTCGTTCGCGGGAAGCCCTGGAAAAATACCGCCAGCGTTACCTGGATAATGAGATCAATCAGCGCAGCGCAACTTTCGTCAATATGCTGCTGACCCTCGATAAAATAACCGATAATCCGGTAGAGGCGGAAAAAAGGATCCAAAAAGGACTTGCCGCCTTAAGTCAGGAGCAACCCCAGGTCATCGGGCAAAGTTTCGCTATTGAAATTATTCCTTATGAAGATCTGTGGGCTATGCTGATGGAAAAGATGGGAAGAAAGGGGTAAGTATACGGAATGGTTATGTTTCTTGTCATGCTCTAAAAGTTAGTGTACAAAGTTGAGTGGTGCATTGCCAATTTTCGTTTTGCAGAGAAGTTGTAGAAGTGACACTTTTCAAAAAAGTGT
>JANPIN010000005.1:0-58495 GCA_031425035.1 Saprospirales bacterium
CTCACAAGTACAATTTAGAGAGGTTTAGGTGGTTTAGAGAGGTTTAGAAAAAAAGGCACATCATTGATAATCAATGCTATGTACTCGGACTCTAAACCCCTCTAAACTTTCTAAACCCCTCTAAACCAGACTTATGAGACGGCCACTTTGCTTAAAATCCCGGGTTCTGCTGCACATTCGGATTCCGGTCCGTTTCATCTTTCGGAATGGGCAGGAACTTATATTTCAAATTATCAAAATTATTGAAATCCGGATCCCTTTGACGCAGTTCGGCCACCTTGCTGAGGTCGTCGAAATAGCCCCAGCGCGCCAGGTCGCTCCAGCGCCAGCTTTCACCGGCCAGTTCGGTCACCCGTTCGTGTTCGATCTGTTTCTGGAACTGGGCCTGGGTGAGTCCGGGTTTTGCAGTACTCAGCGGCGCCAGCATCGCCCGTTCGCGCACCCGGTCCACGAAGGGATAGGCTTCCGGCGTGCGGCCGAGGTTATTGAGGCATTCGGCATACATCAGCAGCACGTCGGCATATCGGATCAGGCGCTGGTTGATCGGCGAAAAGAAGTTCTCGAAATCGCGGTGATAATCGTTCTGGTACTTATGGTAGTACACCCGGTTGCGGCGCGCATTATCAGGCGCGAAAACCTGGTTCCAGACCAGTCCGTAGGCCATCGTGAAATCTCCCCCGCGTTCATCGGTCGAATCATACAGGCAGGTGGCGGCCAGGCGCGGATCGCGTTCACCGGCGACCGTTTCTTCCTGTAGAAACTCCCGGGGCACCCAGCGCCGCATTTCTCCGTCGCCGAAACCGGGCATACCGCCGCCGGGACCAAAAAACTGCGGGCGCGTGTTGCCCAGGTTCTGGGCCGGGCTATCCTCCTCGTCGGGATACGGACCGATGTTGGCGTCGTTGAAGTTGATCTCGAACACTGATTCGCTGTTGAATTCCGTGGTATGTTTAAAATTATCGGCAAAATTGGCCACCAACTGATAGTTGCTGCTGCCGGGACCCGTCACCAGCCAGGCCAGGGCGTCGGCGGCTTCCATCCATTTGCGCTCCTGCATCAGGGTTTTACCCAGCAAAGCGTAGGCGGCGCCTTTGGTCGGGCGACCCAGATCGGCATTGCCATACGCAGCCGGTAAAGCAGCCGTGGCTTCGCGCAGATCTTTTTCCACCTGCAAATACACATCCGCCTGGCTCGCCGTGGCCGGTCGGCTCTCCGCATTCTCCACCTGCAGGCTCAGCGGCACGTTACCGTACAGCGTGGCCAGGTTATAATACCACAGGGCGCGCATGAACTTCGCTTCCCCAAGGTAGCGCTGTTTCAAGGTTTCATCCATGACAATACCCGGGACGCGCTCCAGCACCTGATTGGCCCGGCTAATGCCCCGGTAGTGATCGAGCCAGGTGGCGTAACTGACCTCGAAATTGTAGTTGATCATCACGAATTGCTGCCAGTTCTGCAGTTCGAGCCAGGGACTCGTGCTGGTACCTTCATCCGACCGCAGGTCGTACAGGAAGTAGATCCAGCGGGCATAAGCGCCTTTTTTATAGTACATGGCATAGATCGAATTCACGCCTTTGGCGGCATCGTCGGCCGTAACCCAGAAGTTTTCGGCGGTCACCGAATTGGGGTTGGTCTGGTCCAGCTCCTTGGTGCAACTGCCCAGCAGCCAGCAGCCCAGGACCAGAACCGCTATTTTTTTATGCAGATTTTTCATGTGTGTGCTTTTTAAAAATGTTTGCCAGACGGGCGTTTAAAAACCAACCGAAATGCTCGCCGTGAAAGTGCGCAGGGCCGGATAAGTATCCACGTCGCGGCCAAATTCGAAGTTGCTGGTGTTCCGAACGTCCGGATCCAGACCGCCGTATTTGGTGAACGTGAGCAGATTTTGACCGCTCAAAGCAATGCGGATCTGGTCGGAATGCAGACGGCTCACCAACGATGCCGGCAGGGTATAGGCCAGTTCCAGCAGGCGCAGGCGCAGGTAAGAACCGTTTTCCAGCCAGCGGTCGCTTTCGAAAATGCCGTTGTCCAGCATGCCGCGGTTGCCTGGTGCGTCGCTTTGGTTATAGGTCAGGCGCGGCGTTTCCGTGGGCTGCTGCGGCGTCCAGGGTTGGGTGCCGGACAGGTAGTTGTGGTTCTCATTGGGATTGTACAGCCAGTATTTCGCGTCGTTGAAAATCGTGTTGCCCGTTACGCCATACCACTGCATCGACAGGGAAAACGGACCGTAACCGGCGCCGAACTGTAAACCGCCGGTCAGTTTGGGCCAGGGCGAACCGACGTATTGGCGGTCGTTCAGATTGATCTGGCCGTCACCGTCGGCATCGAGAAATTTGAGGTCGCCGGGCCGGGCATTCGGCTGGATAACCGTGCCATCCGCATCGGTGTAAGCGTCTATTTCGGCCTGATTCTGGAAAATACCGTCCGTTTTCAGCAAATAGTATTCGCCAATGGCATAACCCGGGAAAGCGCGGGTGACTCCGATGATCTGCGGCACGGCCTGGCCATTGCCCAGCAAACCGGTTTGTACCACCTCGTTTTTAATATGGGATAAATTAAGACCGATGTTATAACGGAATTTCGGGCCGGCCGCACTGCGGTAATTCAGGTCCAGCTCGATGCCCCGGTTGCGCATGGACGCCGAGTTAACGTTTGGCGCATCCTCCCGGGTGCCTAACGACAGCGGCAGCGGCAGGCGGAACAGCAGGTCGTTCACGTCCGAGCGGAACCAGTCCAAAGTCAGCCCGATGCGGTTATCGAACAAGGCCAGATCGAGACCGAAGTCCAGCGTTTTTTTCTCCTCCCATTTCAGGTTGCCGGGCGCCAGACCGCCGCGGGTCGCCCCGACCACTTCGGTCTGTCCGCTGCCCAGGATGGCGCGGGGCAGGAAGTTAATAAAAGCCTCCGTATCATAGTAACCCAGCACGTCCGCATTGCCGAGGATGCCGTAAGAAGCGCGCAGTTTCAGGTCGGTGATGGCCGTTACGTCGCGCAGGAAACCCTCGCGGGAAAGTCGCCAGCCGACGGCCACCGAGGGGAAATTGGCGTAGCGGTTAAAACGCCCGAAACGCGAATCGCCGTCGCGCCGGAAAGTCACCGAGATCAGGTAGCGATCCATCAGGGTGTAGTTGACCCGGCTGAGCAACCCGATCAGGGCGCTTTTCTGGGAAAAACCTTCCTGGCCGGTCACGTTGCCCGAGGCGGAATTAAGCTCTTCCAGGAAGGTGCCTTCCGCCGGATTAACGGCGTACAGACCATCGCGGCCAAAACCGATGCGGCTATAAGCGCGGGTGATCTGGGTATAGCCCACTACGGCATCGAGGTGGTGAATATCGCCGAAGTCGTGATTGAAATTCAGCAGGTGCTCCTGCGTATACGCCTGATAGTCACCACGATTCTGGATCAGCACGGGAAACTGGTAGTCGGTCAGCTGGCTGTTCCGATCCCAGGCATTCCCCCGGTTGCGATAGCGGAAAGCCTCAAAACTGCGGTCAATACCGAAATTATACCGGTAGTGCATCCAGTCGAAAATACGAACGTCGCCGTAGATCAGACCCCGGATATTAAAGCGGTTCTGCACCCGCGACTCGGAGAATGTACGGGCCACCGGGTTGGTACCAAAGGTCAGGTAGGGGTCCAGACCGACGCCGAAACCACGCGGGTTGCGCTGATTGATGAACTCCTCGCCTTCAATCGGGATCACCGGCAACATGCGGATGGCATCGATGAACGGATTGGTGGCCTGAATATCCTGGCGGGTATCAGCCAGGTTCAGGGAGGTGCCGATGGTGACGCGGCCAATCGTGGCATCCGTATTCAAACGCACGGAACGGCGTTCAAAACCGCTGCCGATAACTACGCCTTTGTTATTGAAATAGTTGCCCGACAGCAGGTAACGCACCTGTTGATTACCGCCGGAAGCGCTCAGGTTATAGTCCTGTAGGGAGCCGGTGCGGAAAGACGCGTCCTGCCAGTCAGTATTTACATTAGGGTCAAAATCGGTGGATACGCTCGTGAGGGGCGCCTGATTCACGTTCTGGTACAGGTTTCTGGAAAAAGATGCGAACTCGGTGGCATCCATCAGGTCCCAGGTGTTCCAGAAAGACTGCGTGCCGGCCTTGACGTTGGCCGAAACTTTCAATTTGCCGGCCTCGCCGCGTTTCGTGGTAATAATGATCACCCCGTTCGCTGCCCGCGCGCCATAAATCGCCGCCGCCGAAGCGTCTTTGAGCACCTGCACGCTTTCCACGTCATTCATGTTGAAATTGGCGTCGGCATCCACCAGCAGCCCGTCGATTACGTACAGCGGCCGCGATTCCCCGCTGAAAGAACTCAAACCGCGGATGTTGACCCGCGGCATATCGCCCGGCCGGCCGCTGTTACTCACCACCACCCCGGAGGAAAGTCCCTGCAAAGCCTCCTGCAAAGAAGTAGCGGCAATGCGCTGCGTTTCGCGGGTATCCACCACCGACGTAGCGCCGGTCAGGTCGCGTTTACGGATGGTCTGGTAACCGATCACGACGACTTCGGACAGCGCCTGTTCGTCGTTTTGCAGCATAATATTCATCGTGGTGGACGCCTCCGTAAACGCAACTTCCTGGGTCAAATAACTCAGATAGGAAAACACCAGCGTGCCCGTGTTCTCCGGCGTTTCAAGCGTAAAAGCGCCCGTAGCATCGGTGACGGCGCCGGCATTGGTGCCTTTCACCCGTACGCTTACGCCGGGCAAACCTTCGCCATTCGCATCGGTGACCCGGCCGCTGAGGGTAAATACGACGACGACCGGGGCGACGACCGGCGTTACTTCTTCCGTAGAAAAACCGCTTTTACCGCCGGCTTTGAAGAGAATTACCTGCCGGTTTTCAATGCGGTAATCAATATCGCAGGTCGGCAATAATTCATCGAGTACCTGGTCGAGCCGCCGGTTGGTAACCGACAGGCTCACCTTGCGGGAAACCGGCACGACGCTGGAACTGTAGGTAAAACGAACGTCGCACTGTTCCTGAATTTTCGACAGTACATTTTTCACCGCCTGGTTGTCCACGTGCAGCGTAATGCTGCAATCCAGCGCGTAAGTGCCCTCCGCCGCGTGGGCGGTCAGGCCGTTAAATGGCAGCCAGGCGAGGGCCAGACTGCACATGACCAGCCAGGTGTACCGGAGCCGATCTTTGATTTTGTAGGCGTGCTTCATAATATAGAAAGGTTAGTTGATTTCAAACTGCCTGGCTCAGCGGCATGGCTGGCCGGTGATTACTATTTTCCCATCTTCCATGTTGAATTCCGTACCGATAGCGTCGCAAATGTTCCGCAGCCGCTCTTCCAGGCTTTCTTCCCGGAAACTGGCCGTAATCTTACAGCGCGACATCGCCTTCTGGTTATACACGATTTCCACTCCGTAGAGCGTAGCCATGTGTTCCAAAACTTCGGTAACCGCCCGATCGTCATACACCAGTTCCTGGGGCGCAATAATGGCCGCTACGTCGGCGGCATGCTGGACGGCTACCTTGTGCATGGGCGCATGTTCGTCCAGGATCACCTGCTCATTCGGGAGCAGCACCAGCGCTTTTTCCGCCAGCGCGCGCTCGTTGGAACCGGCTTTTTCAAAATCGTGGTAGGCATATACCAACACGCGTCCGGTTCTGACAGCAATCTGATCGGGGGCCAGTCCGGAAGCTTTTACGCGAAAACTGGTGCCGACCACCCGGACCACCGAAGCGCCGGTATAGACCAGAAAAGGCCGTTCGGGATTTTTAGTCACTTCAAAAAAGGCTTCTCCCTGTAAATACACCCGGCGCCGGCTGCCCTCGAAACGGGGCGGATAATACAGGTGGCTGCCCGGTTCCAGGGTTACGGTACTGCCATCGCTCAGCACCACCGTCGATAGCCCGGAAGCGGTGTTGGTTTTCTCTATTGCCTGTTGCAGACCCGTTTTTTTTACCCATTCGCTGGCCGTCAGGGTCGTTGCCGGCTGCGGATACAACCAATAACCGGCCGCCAGCAGTATCAGGCCGGTCAGGGAAGCGGCGACGGCCCAGTGCTGCCGCAGCCAGTGACGGAAGGAATGTGTACGCAGCGGCATAGTCTCCACCTGTTGCATCAGTTCCGTCACGTTTTCGCGGATGGTTGTTGCGGATAAGGGCTGCTGGTATTGGGTGTGCAGGGCAATGGTGAGTAATCTTGCCTGCTGTACCTGGGGGCGGCAATCGCTGTTTTCGGTTAGCCAGTTTTCCCAGAAAACCATGCTTTCCGGGTCCGAACGCAGACTCCAGGCCACAAAAGATGGATAGAGCATGAACTGCTCCACGGTTGAATCCCGGTAATTCTCGTTCGGTACGGACATAAGATCGGATGAAAGTGGACTATACGTCTAAGAGCAACTTTCAACGAATACATACCCATGAAAAAGAAAATAAATTTTTTTCAGGAGCGAAATGAGCAAATTACAAGTGGTAAAAATCTATGCCAACGGTATAAATGGGGGTTTTGTTAGGTCGTGTCGTCGAATAGTAAATTACATTCGGGAAAAAGTCCAGCTCCCCAGCAGCTGGACCAGCAGCAGAAAGGAGGCCGGCCAGCGTTCGCGCAGGGTGCGCAGGGTACGGTGGAGGAGATTGGCGACGCTTTGGCGCGTCAAACCCATGATCTCGGCAATGTCGTCATACTCGAGCTGCTGATAAAATCGCAGGTAGATAATTTCCTGCTGGCGCAGGGTAAGCCCCGTGAGTAATTGTTGCAGTAACCGGATCTGACTGCGTTCCTGTTCGGTTTCAATGATGACCATTTCCACCGGGCGTTCTTCCGACTCGACGTTTAGAAAAGACAGTTCTTCTACCGTGTTCAGGCGCTGCAGCCGGATGCTTTCCCGGCCAATACGATGGCGCAGCGATTTTAATAAATAGGCTTTTACGGAAAAAACGTCGCGGAGTTGTGCGTGGCGCTCCCAGAGTTCCAGCATCATTTCCTGAATACAATCGCGGACAAATTCCGGATCGGCAGAAAACTGGGCGCCGTAATTATACAGCAGGCGATAGTACCGGTCGGCAATTTGCCCGAAAGCAGTTGCATCGCCGGCTTTGAACTGCTGCCAAAGGACTGCGGAGGGTGTTTGTTGTAAGTCGCTCGGTGGATGTTCCAAGAGGGGGGCCATTTTGAACCTTCCAAACCAGGCAGCACCGCTTTACCAAAATGGGAGCGCAAAACTGCGGGTAGTTACAAAAATAGACATTCCGGCCGATTATTCGTCCTCCTCTTCTTCGGTCTCCAGGTATTCCTGCAAAATTTCCCACAACACCTGGTGTTCCGGCACAAACAACTCGGCGTTGATTTTACCCACTTCAAACCAGCGCAGTTCCGCAATATCGTCGCTGGCTTCGGGTTCGCCTTCCAGTAGTTCGCAGGCGTACAGATGAGTCATTACCGCATCCATGGAACCCCGGTACCGCCAGTCATCGATCCGGGTAGAGCCGAGGTAGGTGAGTTCGTCGATGGTGAGTTCGCCACATTCTTCGCCCAGTTCGCGCAGGGCCGCTTCCTCATAACTTTCGTCTTCCGGATCAGTAAACCCACCGGGCAGGCGGAAACGGGTCTCGTTGGCTTTGCGGGCCAGCAACAGCTCCGTCTCGTCATTGCGAAATACGGCAATGTCCACCGTTGGATAAACCGTCGGAAAACGACGCAGATTGGCGTAAATAATACCCGCCCGGAAATCACGCAGGTTTTGCAAAGCCTCCATCGGCGGTTCGGTTGGAAAATCCTCTTCCTTAGCCTCGAGAATTTCCGTCGGATAACGCCCCGAATAACGCGTCACAAAATCCTCCTCCGTACCGTAAATAATGACCTGGCCTTCCGGCCGCAGTTCCAGAATACGGCGGTCGAGTTCCTGGCTCCAAATGCGGTCGTCCGGCAGGTCGGGCATGTCTTCCAGTACCAGCAGATCGTGGTAACGCTCCCGGAACATCAGATCGCGCAATTCCCAGTCTAAAGGGTTATAAAGACTGGGCGCCGGACTGGAACCCAGGAACACCGCCACCTTCGCATGCTTGCTCTGCACCGATCCGATGAGTTTCGCATGAATATCATTCAATTCAAAAACCTGAAACCGGCCTATAATAATCCCGGTACCGCTCTTTTTGGGCATAAGTCAAATACAATGATGGAGAAACAAACGCGGACCATACCAGGCAGCCCGTTCAAAGCGCGCAAGGTAGGGGAAAGCCAGGAATCTCAAACTTGTCGTTAACGCATCAGGGTAACGTCGCCCGAAAATATTTCTACTTCCCCGTCGATGAACTCCACTTCGGCCTGCCAGACAAAAACGGCCGGGTTCAGCGCCGTTCCCCCAAAATTACCGTCCCAGCCACTGGATTCTTTGCCAATTTCCAGGTGTTCGGCCAGAAATAACTCGGCGCCCCAGCGATCGAAAATACGTAAGGTGCGGACTTCCACGACGCCCTTGCCGTACAGCAAAAATTTATCATTAATGCCGTCGCCATTGGGAGAAAAGATGTTCGGTGCATACACCAGCCGCTTGCGGTCCACCCGCAACTGCGTCCGGTCCGTGGCCGTGCAGCCGGTCAGATCGGTAATTTTAAGCGTATAGGTGGTCGTACGTAGGGGCTTGGCCCAGGGCTCGGGACAATCGGCACAGGATAAATCATCCGCCGGCGTCCAGACCCAGGTCGCGACACTGCTGACCGGCAAATTGAGCACGGGCTGTAACAGCACCGAATCCCCCTGTTGCAGGGTAATCACGTCCACCAGCGTCACGCTTGGTAAAAAAGGAGCCAGAATTTCCTTGCTGATGCTCGCCCGGCAGCCGTTTTTATCTTCCACCACAAATTCATGCATACCGGGGACTAAGTCATTGAAAGTCGGCAAGTCGCGAAAGGTCAGTCCGCCATCGGTGGAATAGCGGAAAGGCGCCGCGCCGCCGGTCACCGGACCAAAATCCACGTCGCCCGTCGGATCGAAGCAGTCTGCCGGCCAGAACGTAGGGAGGAAATCGGGCAGGGGGATTTCAGTTACGGTCGTTACGTCCGCCGCCGTACAGCCATTGCTGCTATCCGTCACCGTCACGGTGTAAGTGCCCGGCTGAGCGGCGAGTGGCTGGGCGATGTTCGTAGCGCCCAGCAGTTGCCCATTGGTCGTTCCCCAGGCAAAAGTGAGGACGCTTGGCGTGCTGCTGCTACCCTGCAGCGTTACTTCGGTTATGTTGCAGTGCAGTTCGCCGGCCGGACCGGCTTCGGCTGTGGGAGGCGTGACGTTTCTGGTGACCGTGGTTTGCGCCGTGGCGGTGCAGCCGTTTTCATTATTTTTTACGGTCAACAAATAAATGCCCGGCTGGTTAACGGTGGGCATCAGCGTGGTTTGTCCGGAAACGAACTGACCGTTCGTGGTCGTCCAGCTGTTGCTGAAAGTGGGGCCGCTGCTGGAAGTGCCGGCATTCAACACGACGCTCAAACGGGTACAGGTGAGTATTTGCGGTAGCAGGATCACCACGGTCGGGGGTGTCGTCAGCAGGGTGACGGTGGTGGCGGCCGAGGTGGTGCAGCCGTTCGTGCTGTTGGTCACCTGCAGGGAATAGGTGCCCGCCGCATTAACCGTCGGGTTTAGGGTGGTTGGTCCGGACTGGATTTGGCCGCCGTTACTGGCCGTCCATACATAGCTGAAATTCGCGCCAGCGGAAGAGCCGGTCCCGTTCAAACTAATGGCCGGGTTAGCACAGGTAATTTGTCCGGGTGCGCCGGCCGTGGCTACGGGGGGCATAATATCTTGTAAAACCGTTGCCTGCGTGGTGGAAATGCACCCGTTGACGGTATTTTGAACCGTCAGTACATACACACCCGGCTGATCGACCTGCGCCGCCGGCAGGTTTTGCGGGCCGCTGAAATGGCCGTTCGACGTGGTCCATTTGCTGGTGAAACCGCTGGCCGGCGCACTGATCGTACCGTTTACGGCAACGCTGAGCGTGCTGCAATCCAGCACGTCGCCGGGGCTGGCACTGATCACCGGATGCAGGGTATCCACGGCGACCATGACGTTATCGGTGGCCGTACAGCCATTAGCGGGGTTGGTAGCCATGACGACATACGTACCGCTCTGGCCAACCTGCGGTGTCAGGGTAGCAGCGCCGCTGATCAGCTGGCCATCCACGGTTGTCCAGTTGACCATCAGGTTGTTACCGCCGCCGGCCGTAGCGCTCAGGGGTAGCTGCGTGCTGCTGCAGGTCAGGGTAACCGGCAGGCCGGCATCGACGGTCGGCGGAGCAATGTTTTCCAAAATAGTAACGGAGCTGGTGCTTACGCAGCCGTTGGTGGTGTTGGTCACCGCCAGTTGGTAAGCGCCCGGCGCATCCACGACCGGCATCAGGCCCGTGCCGCCGCTGAGGATGTTGCCGCCCGTACCGGCCGTCCATTGGTAGGTGAAATTGGCGCCCGTACTGGCTGTTGCATTGAGCGTCGTTTGCAGGATGGTGCAGGTCAGGGTAGCCGGCGCACCCGCATTGGCCATGGGCGTGTTGGCGCCGTTCAAAATTTCCACCGCGTCGGTGGCCGTACAGCCATTGACGGGGTTGGTGACCACGAGGGTGTACATGCCGGGTTGGTTGATGGTCGGCGTGGGCGTGTTCGCGCCGCTGACCAACTGACCGGTGGGCGAGGCCGTCCAGGCAAAACTCAGGTTATTTGCGCCCGTTCCCGAACCATTGATCACCAGGGAATTCACGCTGCAACTCAGCGTAAGGTCCTGTCCGGCACTGGCCGTGGGCAGGGTGGTATTTTGTCCGACAGTGACCATTAAAGAACTGGTACATCCGTTGTTGGTATTGGTCGTGATCAGCGTGTAATCGCCACCGGCATTGACCGTTGGCATCAGGCTACTTGCGCCGGAAACAAGGAATCCGTTGTTGGCCGCCGTCCAGTTATAGGTGAAAGTACCGGGAAGCGACAGGTTTTGCCCGTTAATCACCTGGCTGGGCGCTACACAGGTGATGGTCGCAACCGGTCCGGCCTGCACGTTGGGCGCGATGATGTCCTGGGTCACGGTCTGGCTGCTCGTGCGGGTACAGCCGTTGACGCCGTCCGTGAGGGTCAGGCTGTACAAACCCGGCGCATTCACCGTGGGGTTGGCGGTCGTCCCACCGCTGAGGATTTGCCCGTTCGCCGTTTGCCACTGGTAGTCCAGGCTGCTGCCGATGCCGTTGACCGAGAGTGTGGCGGTAATAACCGTACAGGTCAGCGTGGGCGGTGGCGCCTGGGTGAGCGAAGGTATTTGCTGGTTGGCGGTCACCAGCACCGAATCGGTAGCGGTACAGCCATTGGCCGGGTCGGTCACCAGCAGGCGGTACAAACCGGCCTTATCAACATCCACCTGCACCGCGTTGGGATTGCCGGCAAACTGGCCGTTCCCCGTCGTCCATAGAAAATTAAGATTGGCCGTCGGCAAATTCTGGTTCGCCACTAAATTGAATACAGGCAGGGTACAGGTCAGCAGGCCCGGTGCACCGGCTTCGGCTGGGGGCGGCATTTTGTCCTCCGTAACCGTCGCCGTCGCCGTGGCTGTACAACCATTAGACGTGTTGGTAATCAATAAATTATACGTGCCGGCTGCATTGATAACCGGGCTGGGGGTTAGAACGCCCATCGTAATGTTTCCGCCATTACTGACCGTCCAGCTATAATCGAAATTTGCCCCGGTGGAAGACCCCGTCGTGCTCAGACTTTGCGTCGGACTGGTACAGGTGAGCGGCGCCGGCGTGGTGATCAGCGCTATAGGCGTCCCGGTCTGTACCGTCACGTCGATCATGGACTGGCCGGTGCAGCCATTGGCCAGGTTGGTGGCGACCAGCGTGTACAGGCCGGCTGCATTTACAGTCGGGGTCAGCGTGGTCGCGCCGTTGAGGATGTTGCCGCCGGTAGACGTCCATTGGTAGGTGAAATTCCCCGGTAAGGATAAATTCTGACCCTGCAAGTCGAGGGTGGGATTGGTACAGCTAATGAAACCGGGCGCCGGAATGGTAATTTGTAACTGCGGAGCCGCCAGATCCTGCACCACGATCGCCAGGTCGGTGGCCGAACAACCCGTAGCGGTATTGGTCACTAATAACTGGTAGGTGCCGGGTAAGGTCGCCACAGGATTGGGCACGTTATTCGGACCGCTGATGTTGCCGTTGGCCGTCGTCCACAGGTAAAAAATGGTCGCGCCATTGCTGGAACCGGTCGAGTTGAGCATCGACGTCGCGGTCGTACACGTCAGCGTATCCGGGGCATTGGCGATGGCGGTCAGTACGTTCTGGTCGGCCATGACCGTCGCGCTGGCGCTGGCGGTACAGGCATTGGTGGTGTTGGTGACCAACAGGGTGTAGGTACCGGCTACGTTCACCGTCGGATTGAGCGTGTTCGCGCCGCTGACGATGTTGCCGCCCGGCGAACTGGTCCACAGGTACTGGAAATTCGCGCCGACCGAGGAACCCGTACCGGAAAGCGAAATGCTGGGATTTTGGCAGGTCAGGTCATTGGGGGGCAGCACGACGGCCAGAGGTGGGGTGTAATTGGAGGTGACGGTGATCGAGCTGGTCGAGGTACAACCGTTGGCGGGATTCGTCGCCGTCAGGATGTACGTACCGGCGGTGATGACCTGCGGAGTAAGCGTATTTTGTCCGCTGACTATTTGGCCGCCGCCGCTGGCCGTCCAGTTCGGTACCGCTGCCGCCGGGGTGGCCGTGGCCGACAAGGTCAGGGTATCGGTATCGCAGTCCAGCATGCCCGGTGGTTGAATGGCCAGTACGGGGGGAGCGGTGTTGGTGGCCACGATGACCGTATCGGTGGTAATACAGCCATTGGTGGTGTTGGTGACGGCCAGTACATAGGTGCCGGCGCTTCCGGCGACGGCGTTCTGGCTGGTTTGTCCGCTGTTGATCATGCCGCCGTTAAAAGCTGACCAGGCATAGGTGATGTTGGCGCCCGTACTGCTGCCTGTTCCGGAAAGGGCCGCCGTTGTTTGCAGGCAGGTCAGGGGCCCGTTAGCGGTCGCATTGGAAACCGGCGGATTGGTGGCCGTCGTTACGATCACCGAAGCCGTGGCCGTACAACCCGTCGCGGTGTTGGTGACCAGCAGTTCATATTCGCCGGGCTGGTTGACCATGATATTTTTCAGGTTGGGGTTGCTTATGATGTTGCCGTCCAGGGTTGTCCATTGATAAGATGAAAAACCGGATTGGCTGGAGTTGCCAAACAGGGTCAGTGTAGGCGCTCCGCAACCGAGCGGTTGGGCCGGATTAATCCAGGCGGTCAGCTGATTGGGACTATCAATGACATTGACCGTCGCTGTTTTGGTGCACATCACCCCGCTGTTTTCGTAGGTAACGGTCAGGGTATAGCTGCCGGCCTGGTTCACCACCGGGTTGAGGGTCGTGCCGCCGCTGACGATGTTTCCATTAGCCGTCTCCCAGTTATAAGAAATATTGGCGCCGGTGCTGGATCCAACGCCACTCAAACTGATGTTGGCGCCTTCACAGGGAATGATGGATAACGCCGGGGTGGCTATCGCCGTAATATTGATAACGTTGACTTTTACGGTATCCGTTACGGTACAAACCGGGGCGAATACAATGTCATCCAGGGCGAAATCATTACCACCCAGCACCGTATTTTGGTTGACAATACAAATCGTCGCACTGGAATTTGCGCCGCTGTTGAAGGTCGTGAAAAAGTTCTGCCAGACGCAGTTTTGCGAAGGCGCCTGAAAAATGGTGCCAATGGTCGACCCATTAATACTGAATTGTAACAGCGCCGGAGAGGCCGCCACGACCGTGGTTACCCAGCACGAAAACACGTACTGCGTATTGGGCATAACGGCTACCGTTTGACACCATACATTCTGGTTGGGGGAGCCGGCTCCATTGACCACCATCATGTTGCCACTGCCGGAAGTATGATCAACGCAAGGCGCAAAACCAGGGTGGTCCAGCTGCGGATTATCAATAATGTCATAAAATCCTTCCGGCACCAGATTGCCGGGGTTATAAGAGTAATCGCTGCTGAACCCGGAATTGCCGCCTTCAAAATCGCCGTTATCAATCGTATTCGAGGCAAAATCGGCGGCCGTAGCTTTCAGTACATAACTGGTGGTTTGACTAACGCTCACGGTCGGCGACAGGCTGTTGGCGCCCGTCATTCCGGTCGTAGGACTCCACATGAAGTTCAGGAAAGTACCATCGATGTCCCCGTGCAACTGGGTCGGGGAAGTAGGCGCGCAGAGGTAAATATCGGGCCCGGCGTCCACCGTAATAGGGCATTGGGCCCATATATTGTTTGAATTGGCCAGTAAATAAAGTGCGAAAACCCAAAATAATCTGCTGCCGGAACGACGGTTTTGGACTATATTTTTGAAAAAAACAGCAGGCTGGCAGCATACCTGCACAGGGTATAAGCAGATGGACATGGGCAAATATCGGGTTGCAATTATTTTGTAAAATCAACATGGAGGGTCAACAAAAGTACGTGACCAGCCGGAAAAAGAGATACCAATATTGCGCGGGACGCTGCTAATGATTTTTTTGTAATCCGTAAATTTCGCAGAATGTTACTTTTGTAGCGATTAATCAGCTTTTTTCATTTAACCATCTCAACATGAAAGTTTTTTTTACCCTCATTCTGCTCATCATTGGGCTAGACATTATCGGCGCCCAGAACGTCCTGCAAGGACGGGTCATGGAACCCAATGGCCAACCGTTAGCCGGTGTTACCATTCTGGAACGCGGCCAGGCAAATGGTACCACTTCCGGTGCAGATGGTTCCTATTCAATTCGTTATGCATCGAATGATGCCACCATCGTTTTCTCGTACACGGGCTTTACAACCCAGGAAATCAAGGTCAACGGCCGTACGCAATTGGACGTTACCCTGGAAACGGATGCCAATGTGCTCGATCAGGTGGTCGTGGTCGGTACGCGCCGCGCCAACCGGGTGCAGACCGAAACCCCGGTTCCGGTAGACGTTATCAACCTCAGCCAGGTCAGCGTCACTACCGCCCGCGCCGACCTCACTTCCCTGCTGAACTACGCCGCACCGTCCTTTAATCACAATAAACAATCCGGTTCCGATGGCGCCGACCACATCGATCTGGCTACCCTGCGCGGACTTGGTCCCGACCAGACGCTGGTGCTGGTGAATGGTAAACGCCGCCACCAGACGGCTTTCGTGGCCGTGTTCGGTACGCGCGGTCGGGGTAACTCCGGCACCGACCTCAGCGCCCTGCCCACAGAAGCCATCGACCGCGTGGAAATCCTGCGCGACGGCGCTTCGGCCCAGTACGGCTCCGATGCCATTGCCGGCGTGATCAATATTATTCTGAAGAAAAACGTCCGCCATGTGAGCGCCAACATCGGCTACTCCAGCTACTACGACGCCAAGTATAACCCGGCTTTTAAACCGGAATTGAAGCAGTATGTCCACGACCAGAAACTGGACGGCGCTACTTTTACCGTCGGCGCCAACTATGGACTGCCGGTGGGTAAAAAAGGGGGATTCGCCAACCTGACCCTCAACTACGATAATATTGGTAAAACCTACCGCCAGGAACTCGACGGCGTGCTGCCCACCAACACGGTGCGCCGGGCCAATGGGGATGCGTCCTTACAACGCTATGGCGCCATGCTCAACCTGGAAGTGCCCATCCGCCCCGAAGACCGGCTGACCTTCTACGCGTTCGGCGGCTATAACCGCAAGGAATCCGATGCCTATGCCTACACGCGCAATTTCTCGGGTTCGCCGGCACGCTTCCCGACCGACGCCAACGGCAACCTGATCGAAGTGGCCGACATCATCATGACCGCCGGCGACGGCGAAAAATATTTCAACCCCCATATTCAAACCGAGATCCAGGATGGCTCCATCGCGGCCGGCATCCGGGGTAAAACCGGTGGCGACTGGAACTGGGACCTGAGCAACAACCTCGGCCGGAACGAATTCCACTTTTTTGGCGATAAAACCTTTAATGCCGGTCTTGGCGCCGGTCAAACCCACTTCGACGACGGTGGTTTTACTTTTCTGCAAAACACCAGTAACCTGAACCTCAGCAAGTTGTACACGGAAGTGGCCTCCGGCCTGAACGTGGCTTTCGGCGGCGAATTCCGCCTGGAGAATTATGCGATCGAAGCCGGCGAAGAAGCTTCTTATAAAAACTACAACGAAGATAAAGCGACCGGTTCCCAGGGTTTCCCCGGCTATCAGCCCAGCGATGTCGTGGACGCTAACCGTTCCTGTGTGGGCGTATATGGCGACCTGGAACTGGACGTGACTGAACGCTTTCTGGTGGGCGGCGCCGTACGTTTCGAGAACTACAGCGACTTCGGTGCGACGACCAATTTCAAACTGGTTTCCCGCCTCAAACTGGCCGACCATTTCAACGTGCGCGGCTCTTTCAGCACCGGTTTCCGCGCGCCATCCCTGCAGCAGATCAATTTCAGCAGCACGTTCACCAACGTACAGGGCGGCCTGATCTCCGAAGTCAAGATCGCACCGAACACCAGCCGCATTACCCGCGCCGCCGGTATTCCGGAACTGACCCAGGAAAAAGCGGAAAATGCCAGCATCGGCTTCTCGTATAAGCCACTTCCGGCCCTGACCATTACCGTCGATGCTTACCAGGTGAAAGTGAAAGACCGCGTGGTACTGTCCGGCCAGTTCAGTGCCGGCGATACCTCGCTCAATCCGGTCCTGACGACCGAGCTGCAGAATTTGAACGTCGGCACGGCACAGTTTTTCGCCAATGCGGTGAACACTACCAACCGGGGTATAGACATCGTGATCGATTTCAGTAAGCGACTGGAAGCAGGCCGGATTCGTGCCTTATTTACGGCCAATTTCCAGAAAATGACGATCGATAAGGTCAACGTACCCACCGTGCTGGACGATACACAGGAACATCGCGCAACTTTCTTCAATGATCGCGAACGCGCTTTCGTCCTGGCTTCGGCGCCGCCGGCGAAATTTGCCCTCAACCTGGAATTTGGCGGCGACGTACTGACCGTCGGTACGCGGATCAACTATTTTGGAGAAATGGTCATACTCGGTTATGGCGATGATTACACGGGTATTAACCCGCTGGTGCCCACCGATGCCAACGATCAGATCCGCGTACCAGACCGCTATGTTTATAGCGCGAAGATCGTCCCGGATATTTATGCCGGTGTGCGCTTCAACCCGCATTTCACCCTGCATTTCGGGGTCGACAACTTCCTCAACGTGCATCCTGACCTGGGTTATGTGCCTGCCGCCAGGGGTTTTGCTTTCAACGGAGAAACCGGCGGTCCCTGGGATACCGTGCAAATGGGCGGTAATGGCCTGCGTGTATTTACCCGGCTGGCGGTGAATTTTTAAAAATCCGTTTTGATCCGTTCTTCGATCCCATCACGTACGCGCTCGTAGTAGGATAGCAGAACGGATTGAACGGATCAAACGGATTTACGCGGATTTAATGGTGGAAGGCATGGCATCCATGCCTTCCACCATTTTTTAAGATCCGTTTTGATCCGTTAAATCTGTTAAATCCGTTCTCCCATCCCATCGCGTACGCGCTCGTAGTAGGATAGCAGAACGGATTAAACGGATTTACACGGATTTGATAGTGGAAGGCATGGCATACATGCCTTCCACCATTTTTAAAAATCCGTTTTGATCTGTTCAATCCGTTTAATCCGTTCCCCTATCCCATCACGTACGCGCTCGAAGCAGGGTTTTAAAAATCCGTTTTAATCCGTTCAATCCGTTTAATCCGTTCTCCCATCCCATCACGTACGCGCTCGCAGTAGGGAAAAAAAAGAGCGCCACCCCGACAACGGAGTGGCGCTCGCCCATTTAAAAAGCAGTCTCCATCCAGGCCCTAAGCCTTCGGTCCCGCTTTGCCCATACCGGCTGCGCGCCAGGTGGCTTTTTTCACTTTTTTACCTTTGGTCGTCTGCGCCATCGCGATCGCATTAGTTGCGCTCACCACACCGCCGCTCACCGACAGTTCGCTGAATTTGATCTTTTCCGTCGTGCCCGGTTTGACCACTTCGCCATCCTGTGGCAGCACGGATTTGATCATAATGTCCTTCACCTGCATCGCCGACAGTTCGGGATAGTAGGAGCGGATAATGGCGGCCACACCGGCAGCGGCCGGCGAAGCCATCGAAGTACCCTGGAACGAGGCGTATTTATTGCCTGGCACCGTGGAGTAAATAGCCACGCCCGGCGAAAACAGGTCCACGTTCTTTTTACCGTAGTTGGAGAAAGTAGCGACGCGTTTGTCGCCCGTTTTCCAGGAAAGTGCGCCGATTTCCATCCAGGTCGGCACGTTTTTCGTTTTTTTGAACAGACCGGCTTTCACGGGCGACTTGTACATATCGTTCGGGAAATTCGGGTCCGTATCGTTGTTCTCGGCATCGTTACCGGCGGCGTGTACGAGCAGTACGTCGTGGTCGGAGGCGTATTTCATGGCTGCATCGACATAGGCTTTCTGCGGGCTGTAGCTTTTACCGAACGACATGTTGATAATGCTGGCGCCGTTGTCCACCGCGTAGTAAATGGCGTTGGCCACGTCTTTGTCGCGTTCGTCGCCATCGGGTACGCAGCGTACCGACATGATGCGCACATTGTCCGCGATGCCGTTCATGCCCACGTCATTGTTACGTTTGGCGGCAATAATACCCGATACGTGGGTGCCGTGGCTGGCGTCCGGGCCCTGGTAGTCATTGTTGCCGTAGTTGCGGCTGCTCAGGTCTTCCGGGTTATCGCCCACGATGACGCGGGGGTTGTAGTCCGGGTTCAGGTTATACTGCAACTGGCCGTCGTAGTATTCGCTGCCCTGTTTGCGCTGCTCTTCCAGATCGGCGCGGTTCGCAATGCCATTACCCATTACGCGCTGTAGCAGGGCTACGGCGTCTTTCAGTTCGGTATTGGTACCGGCATTGATCTTGCCCAGGTCTTCGGCCGTGAAGTCTTTTTTGCCGATAGATTTTTCTGCGGCGGTGAAAGCGTCGGCAACTTTATTGATCTGTTTGTCGATCTGCGCTTTACCATTTTCGGCTTCGCGGCGCTGGTCTTCAAACGCCGTTTTGACCGATTCGTAGTATTTGTATTCATCCGCAGCGGCGCCGTGCAGGTTTTTGGCGTCCGTGCCTTTGAAACGTTTGCTGAGACGCACGTATTCGCGGGTCAGTTCCAGGGTTTCATGATCGACGCTTTTGCCGTCTTTGCCGCCCAGGAAGTTCCAGCCGTGGATATCGTCGATGTAACCGTTTTTGTCATCATCGATGCCATTACCGGCAGTTTCTCCCGGATTGGTCCACATAATGTCCTTCAAATCTTCGTGGTTATAGTCCACGCCCGAGTCGAGCACGGCTACAATAATAGTTTGACCTTTTTTACCCTGTGCTTTCAGGCGTGCCAGGGCTTCATCGCCACCGGTGCCCTGCACTTTGTCTTTGGTTGGATCGAGGTTAAACCAGTTGTCGGGCGCTTTGGTTGATTGAGCAGCCACGAACAGGGCGGGCAGGCAAAAGGCCAGAACCGCCACAGTTTGTTTAAATGTCATGTTTGTGAGAATTAGGTTAAACATTTTGAATAAGCCAATGGCCGCGCGTGGTTTTCACGAGCGGCCATTGCAAACGGCAAAATTAACACTTTTGGTACGGGGAGTTTTAACATTAGACTAAAGCGGGTTATGGGGGCGCGGAGGGTGTACTTTGGGCGCCGGATGGAGGGGATTTATCCCTGCTGCACTATTTTTTTAATGACCGCGATCTGCCCCAAATGGTAGTGCAGGTGCTCGATAATGCCGTGTAGATGCCGGTAGTAATTTCCGTATTTCTGATCGGTAAAATCTTCGCCCAGCCGGCTATCTGGCAGTTGTTCGATCTGGCGGGCAAAGTTTTCAGCAGCAGTCCAGGCCTGTTGCTGCAGCTGCTCCCAGTCTGCCTGATTTTCGATCGGTGGATGCGTAAAACTCTCGCTGTCCTTGCCCACCAGCGGCTCTCCGTCCAGCACCCTGCCGACTACGCCTAGGTAGTAATGCATGTGATTCAACAGGACGGCAATGGTGTTCAAGCCATGGACCCGGGTGGTGGCCTGTTGCCAGGTAACGTCGGCCAACTGATCCCGCAGATTGGAAGACGTCCAGTTGCCGCCGAAATATACTTCCCGCAGGTGTTTAGCAATTTGTGCAGGTGTGTGCATGGTCTTCAGTTTTATTAGTCTGATTTACTTAGTGATCTGCACCGTTTTTATCCGCCCCTGCTCATCGAAATACATCTTATCGATGCACACCACACGGTGATTCGCATCCGTCTCGCCCAGCGGCCGCCGGTGATACACGATGTACCATTCATCCCGTCCAGGCACCTGGATGATTGAGTGATGCCCGGCGCTGGTGGCCACGGCGGTATCCTGTTGTAACACCGTGCCAATGCGTTCAAAAGGTCCGGTAATGGCGTCGGCCATGGCGTAGGCGACCCGGTAATTCGGTCCGCCCCAGCCGCCTTCGGACCACATGAAATAGTACTTGCCGCCGCGGGTGAACAGGAACGGGCCTTCCACATAGTCCTTGGGCGTCATTTCCTTGTAGGTCGAGCCGTCGGCAAAAGGCAGCAGGCCGGTAAAATCCGCGTTCAGCCGGACAATGTTGCAGTGGCTCCAGCCGCCATAGATCATGTACCAGCTGCCATCCTGATCCTGGAAAACGAACTGATCGATGGGCTGTGCACCGTTATGGATCTCCCCGATGAGGGGTTTGCCCAGGTGGTCTTTGAAGGGGCCATCGGGACGTTTGGCCACCGCCACGCCGATGCCGCCGATCTCGCCGGTATGCACGTCATTGGCGCTGAAAAACAAATAGTACTTGCGGCCCTTCTTGACGATGGCCGGCGCCCACATGGCTTTTTTCGCCCATTTTACGGCGGAGGTGTCAATAATATGCGGGTGTTTGGTCCAGTTGCGCAAATCCGGGGAGGAGAAGGCATCGAGGAAGACCTGCTGCTCATAGGGCGCTGAGAAGGTCGGATACACCCAGTAGGTTTTACCGAACAGTTCCGCTTCCGGATCGGCGTACCAGCCGGGGAAAATGGGGTTGTTTTGGGCGACAGCGAGGCCGGCGGGCAGGAAAAATAAGATCAGGCAGCAGTAACGGAACATGTACATAAGCGCAGAATTGTAGGCGTAAACGTAGGGGTAATTAGGGGTTCCTGGAAATCTTTGGCTGCTTTTGTAACCCCGACTTTAGTCGGGAAATCACATCCACTTCAACCCGGCAAGTAATTTCTAGCCATTAAAACAGGTTGAAATTCCCGACTAAAGTCGGGGTTACAAAAGCGGTGAAGAAAAGCCCTCGTCCACTTTCCAGTCGGAAAAGCAAACGAGGGCCACGTATTCATAAATCTTTTCTTCAAGCGCCTGCACCACATCAGCGTTCACTCCCCATTCCGCACTCCGCATTCCCTATTCCGCATTCCTACAACGTTCCCCGCAACTCCTGCTCCCTCTCAATCGCTTCAAACAGCGCTTTGAAATTCCCCTTGCCGAACGACTTGGCGCCACAACGCTGGATGATCTCAAAAAACACCGTGGGGCGATCCTGAATGGGTTTGGTGAAGATTTGCAGCAGGTAACCATCGTCGTCGCGGTCGATCAGGATGTTCAGGGCCTGCAGATCGGCCAGGTTCTGCTCGATGGGGCCGACCCGGGCCGGTACGTCTTCGTAATAGGTGTCCGGCACCTGCAGGAAGTCCACGCCATTGGCGCGCATACGACCCACAGTCTCCAGAATATCATCGGTGGCTACGGCGATGTGCTGCACGCCGGCGCTGCGGTAGAAATCCAGGTACTCTTCGATCTGGCTTTTCTTCAGGCCTTTGGCCGGCTCATTAATCGGGAATTTGATGTACCCGTTGCCATTACTCACCACTTTGGACATCAGGGCGGTGTAGTCGGTCGCAATGTCGTTGTCGTCGAAAGTGATCAGCAGTTTGAAGCCCATAACGTCCTGGTAGAACTTCACCCACTTGTTCATTCCGCCCAGTTCGACGTTGCCGACGCAGTGATCCACGTATTTCAGGCCGACCGACTGCGCGGGATAAGCGCTGGTTTTAGCCACGTAACCCGGCAGGAAAGCACCGCTGTAGGCGCTGCGCTGCACGAAGGTGTGGATGGTTTCCCCGTAGGTTTTGATAGCAGCCAGCACCACTTCGCCATGTTCGTCGCGGGTGGTGTAGGGGGTAAAAGCGCTTTCGGCGCCGCGCTCCATGGCGGTGTTATAGGCATGTTCGGCGTCATCGACCCAGAGGGCGAGCACTTTCACGCCGTCGCCATGCAGGTGCACGTGCTGGGCGATCTCGTGTTCAGGATTCAGGGCCGCGCTCAGCACGATGCGGATCTTGTTCTGTTGGAGCACATAACTCACGCGGTCGCGGACGCCGGTTTCAGGGCCGCTATACGCCACGATCTGGAAGCCCATGGCCGCCTGGTAGTACAGGGCGCTCTGTTTGGCGTTGCCAACGTAAAATTCCAGGTGGTCGGTCCCGTTGATGGGAAAGGTATCCGTGTTGGCGGCGGTGGTGGGGTCGGGTGCGGTTAGGATATTCATGGCAAAAGTTGTGTTTGTGAAGGAAGGGGCAAAAGTAAAGGTTTGGCTATTGATAGTTGCCCTGAGTGATAGTCTCACTCAGGGCAACTATCAATATTGCGCTTTCATCTGCAAATCCAGCCGCACATCGGAATCCGTGAGCGGCGTCTTACGCAGCCAGATCACCACGTCGATATTGAAACGGGAGCCGCTGATCAGGCGTTTGCAGTTGGCCAGGGTTGGAATGAGCCCCAGGTCATTCCCCGGATCGAGCGGGGTCGGTTCGCGGTATGCCACTTCGATGTAGTCGTTCGGGTCCGCCGTGTTGAACACCCGGACCGAGATTTTTTCAATAAAACTCAGGTCGGCATCGCCGAAAATACCGCCCAGATTGCCTTTGGAAGTCAAAATGCCGACCACGTCCGCATCAGTCTTATTGGCCTGGTCCAGGCTCTGGGCATAGTTGGTCGACACGTTCAGCAACTGAAAATGATGCACCTCGAAGACGTTCAGCGCCACCGGAATATTGAATTCCTGCTTAAAGGACAGATCGAAACCTGGACCCAGGTTATTGTCCTTTTGGCAGCCACATACGACGAACAGGGTGATCAGCGAGAGAAATAGGTAGGTACGCATGGCTAGCCCGTTGAGGGAGGTTTAGAAAAAATTAGAGGGGTTTAGTTGTTGGCCGTCAGCAATGTAGTTGATGACTTTATTCAACACCACTTTTCGCTGAATAAACTATTGCCCATGACGCAAAAACGTCGGTTTGGGTTGGAAATTGGCCGCGTTTAAATTTCCAGACCACCTTTTCCGCTAGTAATTGCACTTTGCATTTGCCGGCGAAACAGCAGCGCCGCAGCCAGCATTTGCCCGGTTTCGCGCGGTAGTTGCGGGGCAAACTGGTGTAAGGCCGCTTCTTTTCCCGCCAGATCGCTCTGATAGACCAGCAGGCCGAGCATTTCTTCCAGATCAAAAAAGCCGGGTGCGGAACGGTCGAGACCGGCCAGTTGCCCCAGTAGCCCTAGCCACGCGTCATTCAACAGGGCCGGGGGGAAGGGTGCAGCGGATAGTAAAGCCCGCCGGGCAGTTTTAGGCCAGTGCTCTTTCACCACGGCCGCCGGGAAATAATCGGGGTGGAGAGCAGTGGCCAGCTGTAGTCTTTCGGCCATGGTCAACGGCAGCAGTTCCAGTAAACGCAGGGCCGCCAAACGCACCGGCTCCTTTTTGTCGGTCGCGGCACGCTGCAGCAGCGGTGCATCGAAAGCGGACAGGCCGACCACCAGGGTTTCCAGGAAATGCAGTTGATGTGCGCTGCTTTCCTGCGCCCAGGTCGCTTCCAGCCAGGCCAGGGCAGCCAGTGGATGCTGCCGGCGTTTGAGTCGCAACAGCCGTAAGCGCGTCTCAAAACTGGCCGTAAACCAATCGGCCTGCGGATCGGTCAGGAAGGCCCGCCAGCGCAGGTGTTGCTGGGCCAGCCAATGGCCCAGGGGCCCGAGCAGCGGTTCCAGCTGGCTGAACAACATCCGGTTATCCAGGCCTTTGTGCAGCATGTCCGGCAGTATTTCCGGTGGCAGGCGTTGTCCGGAGGGCAGCAGCAGGTCGATAAACTCCGGCAGGGCCGGCAGGTGTTGGCCGGCCAGCATTTGTCGCAGCAGCCGGGTAGCGGCCGGTGAACAAACGGGTCGCGCATCGAGCGGCGCGGCGGCCGGCAGATCGGGCGGGGCATCGGCGAGCAGGAAACCGGCTTTACGGCGCAGGTGGATGGTGGCCAACGCCTCCAGCACGATGTCGGCGGGATCCATAGCGGTCGGTGTCCCGTCAATGGCCGGCAGATCAGCGGCCGGTAGTGGCCGGCGTGCGGTACCGAGCAGCGCAGTTTTAACTATGGATTCCAGAGGCGTGGACATTTACTGTTGTTTCCAGGCAATCAGCACGACATAGTACTCGACGCCATCCAGGCTTTGGCGCCCGAAATTGTAGCGAAACATCTTGCCGATGTATTCATTCGAGCTGTTGCCGCCGGTAAAAGTGGTGCTGTGCCGCTCCTCGATGGCACTGCGTAAATGCAGGTAATGCCCTTCGTCGAGGGTCAGGTATTGAATGGTGTTGGCTTTAAAATCCCAGATAATTAATTGCTGGAAATATGTTTTGCCATTGGCGTTGCCGAGCCAGCATTTGTTGTAGCGGCGGCTGGCAGTAGAGGAAGTGCCCAGGTCGAAACCACAATCCAGGATCTTCGCTTCCTTGGTCGTCACATCGGCGCGTTGCAGCGTCTGCAAGGCAGCTAATTGAAATTCAGGACATTGAGCGGAAAGAAAGGCGGAAGAGCAGACGAATAAAAAGAAAAATAAAACGGAAGGCGTAGATTTCATCAATCGGATTGGATTTGCGCCCGGCCCGGCCGAACGTAGTGAAAGACAAAGAAACTTCACATTCCAAAATAAATTATTATTTCCGATTAAGTATTTGCCAGCGCGATGTTTGAAGGACCTACTACATAAATGGATTAAGAGTAATCCTCGCTTAAGAAATAGGGGTCATTCCGAATATTAGGGTACAAAAATGACTTCGGAGAAGTCTAACGTTTGTAGACCAACCATAATAGGAAAACAAGCGACCTCGGAGAGGTCGAACGTGTACGCCTGGATTTCACCAGGTTATTAACGGTTCGACCTCTCCGAGGTCGGAGGTGAATGTTCTATTGTAAAGGCTACAAACGTTGGACCTCTCCGAGGTCTAGTTGCAAAATTCGGAATGAGTCATATTTTTTTAGCGAGGTTTCACCTTAAATATACTTGGTCGAGTTCTTGTCGTTCAAAATTTCCTTCAATTCCTTGAGGTAGGCATATTGGTCCGGCATAACCCGTTTCAGGGCTTCTTTGACGGCGAAAAACGCACCGCGTTCCATATCCGGGATCAGGTTTTTAATACGCTCTTTGGCTTTGGCTTTCGCCACGCGGTAGTCTTCGTACATCAGGGCCCGCAGTGAGGGGATTTCGTGCCAGTCGGCTTCGATAGCGATGGCTTTGCGGGTATGACCGTTGGCGTTGGTTACCGGGTCGAGTTCGATGAAGTTGCTCATCCGCCCCGGGGCATTTTGCTCGGCCGATGGCGCATGCCACTGGGTGCTTTCGGCGTCGGGTTGCTCATTGGGATTCACCAGGTACACTTCGAGGCCTTTTTCACCGACCCGGTAAATGATGACATCCACTTGTTCGTTGAGTGGCATAGAAAAAAATTATAGGCAAAAACGATGGTATACCGCCGACTACCGGTCATATAATGGTCACAGAACAAGCGTGCCGGCCAAAAGTTTGGTAAAAAACAGCCACAAAGTAAGTAATTTTCTTGTTTCCCCTTTTTGTGACGGCTCTTCAAATACGAATGGAGTCGACGCGCGGTTTTTTCTTCGCTGGAACCGGTGCGGGCAGTGGCGCCGGTTTTGCCGGATCGGCGGCGGAGGGCTGTTCGGATTGACGCAACCGGTCTTCGGGCAGTAATTCATCGTCGGGATGCGGCGCATTGCCATCGTCTTTCGGAAAAGACTGGGCCGGGGAACCGGCATCACCGAAATCGAACATGCTCCGGAAGAATTCTTCCAGTTCGGAAGCGCTGCCGTTCAGACTGTCACCGGGGGGTGAAAATTTAAAAAAATGGGCATTGCCGCCGTCACGGAAAGTCGTATCAAAACGAAAAACAATGCCGCTGGAATCCAGCTGCAGGTCATCAAAACCCTGCATCATACGTTGCTGCATTTGCATCAGCCGTTCCTGCATTTCCTCCATGAAGGAGCCGGCCTGGGCATTGGCCTGACGGGGACTGAGGAGCAGCGCCACCAGCATGCCCAGCAGAAAAATGGTCTTTTTCATGTTTATCGATCCCGACGTTTTAATAGCGCCGGTTCTGCAAAAATACAGTGTAGAAAAAAAGTTTGGGGCAAAAAAATGGCGGATAAATGCCAAAAGGGACCTGTGTAAAAATGACGGCTCATAAAGCGCCGAAGAAGTTTGTTCTAAGAAGCAGCACCTTTGACGTCCTTGATTTTCGAGCTATGCATTTATTAAATCTGCTGTTAAAAATGGTACAAGTTGCCGGTTTCTGCCTGTTAGTGGGTCTCGCCGGCTGTCGGCCGACACCGCTTGCCCGCCCTTTAGCCTTCTATTACTGGCAAACGACTTTCCGGCTTACCCCGGTGGAACAGCGCTACCTGGACAGCCTGCATTGCCAAACGCTGTACGTTAAATTTCTGGACATCGGTCGCGATCCCGATCAGGGCAGTATCCGGCCGCTTTCCCAATTGGAGGTGAGCGATACCAGCGGACTGGCCGGCCGGCTCGTGGTTCCCACCGTATTTATTACCAACAATGTTTTTCAAAATAACCCGCCGGCCGGCATTACCGATCTGGCGGCAAATACGGCGGTCGCCTTGAAGCGAATAAGCAGTCGCTTTCCGCCGGGCAGGGTGGCCCCGCTGTATCAGTTCGACTGCGACTGGACGCCCTCTACCCGAACCGCGTATTTCGATTTTCTGCAAAAAATACGCCGGGTACTGCCACCGGGCAGCCGGCTCAGCGCCACTATTCGTTTACACCAGTATAAATTTCCTCAGCAAACGGGTGTACCACCGGTCGATCGCGGTATGCTGATGTTGTACAACACCGGCCAACTCGATGATCCGGACGAATTAAATTCCATTTTTCAACCGGCCGATGCCCGGCGCTACCTGGCCGGCGCGCCCGCCCGCTATGCCTTGCCCCTGGACGTCGCGCTGCCGGTTTTCTCCTGGGCCCTGGTGTTTCGCGACGAAGAATTCTGGAAAATCATCCCCGATCCCGACCCGCTGATCTGGGCCGATACGACGCGGTTTACGCCCGTCGGACCACGGCATTTTCGAATTCGGCAGGGCACTTTTGTCGGCGGCCACTATCTTCGCCCGGATGACCAGCTGCGGGTGGAAGCAATTAGCCCGGCTCTTTTACGCAACGCCGCACAGCTGGCCAGCCGAAGCCACCTGGCCAACGACGCGACCATCGCCTTTTTTCATCTGGATTCGGCCATTATTGCGCGTTATCCGGTGAGCCTGATGGACTCCGTATGGCAGGTTTTTCAGCAATAAAGCGACTAAAACTTAAATCGAAGCAGTGAATAGTAGTTACCCGGCCCATATACGTATCCGCAACTTCTCCCAGGGAGAAGGGTCGCTGCGTGCCTGGTTCGCTGCGGGTTGCCTCCTGCTTTGTGCCCTGTTCACCACGTCTTTTGCCCCCTATCAACCGGACCCGCCGCCCGGCAGTTGTTCCACTATGCCCGCTTTTACCGGTTACACCTTTTTGCATCCGGATATTATCAACACCAGTGCCGCCTACGCGCCGTTTTTCATTCAGTGGGACGATTATTACCGGCAGTTTTACTTCAACCGGGATATACAGCGCGAGGAAAATGTGGCCGAATGGGTGGAACGTTTCTGCGGCCAACCGGTACCGGAAGACGTTGATTTTCTGGTCTATAAAGCCGATTTTACGGAACTGGAAGGCCTGCGGGTTGCGGCGGCCGATCCTAAGAAACTGACTTCGCTGCCCTATCAACTGGCGGGCAACACCTTTGCCGAAATGCTCGCCCTGAACGGTTGTACCGAAGTGGTGGAATACCTGATGTTCGCCCGAAAATGCGAGCCGTATGTGGTCGCGGCCGGTACGGCCTGGGAAAATCAGGAACGCGACACCGCTTCCATGCAGCAGCTCATCGAAGAAGGGCTGGCCAGGTTCAAAAACGCCGAATCCCACTTCGTACGCCTGCGCTATGCTTATCAGATCGTGCGGCTGGCCCATTATAAACGCGACTGGCAGTATACGGTCGATCTGTATAATTTCCTGCTGCCCAAAATAGACCGGCGCAAACTCAGTATCGTGTACTACTGGACGCTGGGCCACCTCGCCGGCGCTTTGCAGCAACTGGGAAAATACCCGGAAGCGGCCTACCGGTACTCGCTTATTTTTCGCTACGAACCTTCCAAACGCACCCAGGCCTTCCGCAGTTTCGTGATCCGCAACGATCAGGACTGGAACGCGGCGCTGCGGCTCTGCCAGGATGATAACGAGCGATCCACCCTGCACATCATGCGGGCCGGCAATGCGCGCACCTACGTGGTGGCCGATATGCAGGTGGTGTACGACCTCGAGCCGACTAACCCGCAGCTCGATCTGCTGCTGATCAGCGAGGTGCAGCAACTGGAGAAAGTCTTTCTGCGCACC
Source organism: Saprospirales bacterium (assembly GCA_031425035.1). Taxonomy (GTDB): domain Bacteria; phylum Bacteroidota; class Bacteroidia; order Chitinophagales; family Saprospiraceae; genus M3007. The sequence goes on from JANPIN010000005.1 coordinate 28,848, forward strand.
CGCGTGACCGACCGGAAACGCGGGGAGATCAGGGGCCTTTTACAGCGGGAAAAGGCGGCAGAAAGCATGATTGAACTGCAGAAATTTATCCGGCTGGTGCTGCGCGAAGGGAAAACGCCCAACATCAAACTCTGGCGTACGGTGGTCGGTTATCTCGAACTGCTGGCCGGTGACCGCTATGCCGCCGGGCAGTCCTTCGACCGTGCCGCGTCCGACCTCGACCTGGATCTGCGCTACGACCAGGCCTTGTCGCGGCAGCTCGATACCTGGCGGCTCCTGCTGGAGATCATGAGCCTCGATCCTACCGCCGCCACCGTGGATGCCGCGGCCTTCCGTATTCGCAGTTATGATACGTTCCGCGCCAACCCGCTTTTTGAACCGTTCCTGCAGGATTGGCTGTCCGCTGCCTATGCCGCGAATCAGCATCCCGGCAAGGCGATCCTGGCCGCTTATCCGCCCGAAGCCCTGGGCTATAACCCCAACCTGGACGTGCTGAACGACCTGCTGCAACTGGCCGGCACGGAAAATCCGGTGCTGCTGGAAAAAGCGATGCAGATGGATACCAACCCCGATTATATCCGGGCCAGGCTGCTGGAAATCAAAGGCGCCTACCTTTTCAGTATGGGGCAACCCGAGGCCGCGCTGCTCACACTGCGCAGTATTCCGCGTTTGGAACAGGATAAAATGCCGCGTTTCAGTCCCTTTCGGGAAAAAGTAGGCGAAAAGATCAACCGGCCGGTGGTCGACTCCCTGTGGCTGAACCGCCGGGAAATCATTGAAAAAATAATGGACTGGGAACTGCGGGCCAAGGCGGCGGCAGCGACCCAGGATCCGGCGGCGGCCTGGTATTATTACCTGATCGGACTGGGCTACTATAACATGTCGTATTTTGGCTACGAATGGGAGGTAATGGACTATTATCGCAGCGGTTACAACCAGTTGCGGCTTTCGAGCGGTCCGGTCTATCCCCTGCGCGGGTCGCCGGATGGTAACCGCGAAAACATCGATGTCAGCCGTGCGCTGGGTTATTTTGAACTCTCGATGAGTGCGGCCGTTAATCCGGAGATGGCGGCCCGGGCAAGTTTCATGGCCGCGCGTTGTCAGCAGAAACAGTGGTTTTGCAGTCCCGCCTGTACCTACCGGCCCGGCAGCCAGTTGATCCCCGTCATCCCGGAAGCCTACCGCACGTACTACGATCAGTTAATCACCCGCTACAACCGAACGGAATTCTACGGCCTCATCGTTCAGGAATGTAAATGGCTGGCTGCTTACGCAAAATGATCCTCGTGCAACGCCTCTTTCACGGGGCTAAGACGCTAAACAATTCATAACTCATTCATAATCATCTCATGTTTTTTCGTTCGCTCCTTTTTGCTGCCCTGTTGCTACCTTTCCTCGCTACCGCTCAAATCGAAGACCCGGCCGGGATTTTCCGCGAACTGCGCGGACTCGACGGTACTTGGTTCATGCCTACCGATCGCGGTGACCGTCTGGAAACCTGGGCCATTACCAACGACAGCACCCTCACCGGCTCGTCGCTGCGCATTAAACCCGAAGACGGCGATACGGTGCTGCTCGAAAGACTGCGTATCGAGTTGCGGGGCGATCAGATCAACTACATCACCATCGCCCGCGGTCAAAGCGCCAACAAACCGGTGGTGTATGAACTGACCGATGCCGATTACGAAGGCTATACCTTCGAAAATCCCGCTAACGACGACCCGTATAAAATTCATTACCGCCTGCTCAGTAACCGGGAACTGCAGATCAACACCGAAAGCAAACGCAATAGCCGTACGGTGACCAACGAATACGTGTATGAACGCGAATTCAGCCCCGGTTCGGTCGAATTCCGGCTGCGGGCGGGGGCCAATGCATTCAGTTTAAAAGGAACCGGTCAGTTTCCCGGCGATACCTTGTTTAATAACCAGTCATTGGGTTTTGGCTATAGTCCGGGCTGGGAAATCGGTACGCAGGCCAGGTTCAAAGGCCGCGGTGGGTTCATCACGATCAATCTGGATGTTGCGCTGGCCGGTAAATCCTCGAAAGTCTCCTCCAATTTTTATGGCGACACGGCAACGTACGTTCGGGGCGGGACCTATAAAACGACCTGGCTGACCATTGGTTTTATGCCGGAACTCACCTTCCGCCGCGATGGCCGGTTGTCGCTATTCGCCGGGCCTTACCTGGGTTTGCTGGTCAACAGCCGGCTCAAGGGCACGCAACTGCCCACCACGGAAAACCGTCTTTTTAAAGCCAATAATGATTTTAAAAAAACGGATCTGGGCCTCGCCGGCGGCGTGCAGTATAAATTGAATATCGGTAAAAAAGACCTGGACGGCATCCTGGGCGCCCGCTTCCAACTGGGCCTGAAAAACCTGGACAACCTCTACAGCCGCGATTGCGATAATCCGGCCTTCTGCAACGGCCAGGTGAAACTGGTCGGTTTTTCCCTCTACTACTCCGTCAATATCCTGAAATTCTAAGCCACCCCAATAACCAATAACTAATAACCAATAACTGCTAACCATCGTGGCAAAGCAAAAATTCTACGTCGTCTGGGAAGGCCACAAACCCGGTGTGTATGCCAGCTGGGATGACTGTAAACGGCAGGTCGACGGTTTTGAAAAAGCGAAGTATAAAAGCTTTGAAAACCGCGCGCAGGCGGAGCAGGCCTTTCAGGGCAACTACTGGAAATACGTAAAAGCAACCGAAGCGCCGAAAGCCGGGGTCGGCAAAGTGCCCCGCTCGGCCATTGTCAAAGACAGCCTGTCGGTCGATGCGGCCTGTAGCGGTAATCCCGGCGACATGGAATACCGCGGCGTTTTTACGGCCACCGGCAAAGAACTTTTCCGCGTCGGTCCGCTGCCCGAGGGGACTAATAATATCGGTGAATTTCTGGCCATCGTGCATGGACTGGCCCTGTTGCAGCGGGAAGGCCGGCCCACCATGCCGATTTACTCCGATTCGCGCACGGGCAGGGCCTGGGTAAATAAAGGCAAAGCCAACACCAAACTGGAAGCCACGGGCCGGAATGCCGAAGTGTTTCAACTCCTCGAACGCGCCGAACAATGGCTGGCGAAAAATAAAGTCACCAACCCGCTGCTGATCTGGGAAACCAAGGACTGGGGCGAAATTCCGGCGGATTTCGGGCGGAAATGAGGATTGGCAACGCGGATTTTGCGGATACTGCGGATTTTCACAGATCAAAAAATCCGTGAAAATCCGTTACATCTGTGAAATCCGCGTTGCCAATCGCCCTAATGTGCGATAAAAATTTGAGATGACCCCTGCGATCAGCTTATACTTGAATCTATCTCTTTCCTACAACCCCGACGGCGAAAACCGAATGCCCAAATATGCGACCGTACCCATGGTCGGCGCATAGATCTGGGAGCCGTTGAAGTAGGGGCTGCCCGGGTCGTCCGCCGCGATAATAGCATTGTGCTGGCGGTAATTGGTCAGGTTTTCACCGCCCACATACAGATCCAGTTTCTTGTTCATGTGCCGCGTCACCTGCAGGTTCCAGGTGGCGTAGGTGGGGCTGACCTCCGGAAAACCATGCAGGTATTCGTGCGGGATCAGGCGGTTGTCCGGCAGGCGCTGCTGACCCACGAGCTGCACGAACGTATTCATGTTCCAGCGTTTATTCGGCGTGCTGTAATCGAGGGTCAGCAGGCCGCGATGCCGCGCCACCAGGGGCTGGGTGCGCATTTGACCGTCGTAATAGGTCGTATGGACATCATTCCATTTATAGGCCAGTTTCACGTCCAAACCAGGCAGCACATTGTATTGCAGCATCGCCAGCAGGCTATTGGAAAAGGATTTTCCTTCCAGATTATAAAAGAACACCTGGGCATAATCCCGCTCCACATCGACCACCACCTGGCGGGTAAAATCCGTGCGGTACAGGTCGAGGCTGAAACTGGCTTTCTTTTTCGCAACCTCGAAACGCTGGGTCACGTTAAATCCGTAATTCCAGGCGGCTTCGATGCCCAGATCGGGTGCAAAACGCAGCTGTCGGTTGCTGGCTAGCAGGCTGATGTTTTCAGCCACCAGGTTGGGGGAGCGATAACCGCGCCCGGCCGACAGGCGGACGACGCTGTTTTCCGAGAAATTATATTTCGCGCTCAGACGCGGCGTAAAGAGCCAGCCAAAACGGCTGTTCCAGTCGGTGCGGGCGCCGACCACGATCACCAAATCCGGCATTTCCATTTCCAGGTTGGGGCGACTGTACGTGTACTCCGCCATCGCGCCCGGTACCATTTCGCGGCGATCGAGCTGGGTTTCATTCACCCGTTCCTGAATGTCGTCGAACTGGATGGACGGCGCGATGACGATCTTATGGTCGGTAGTGCCGAAGATGGTTTCGTAGAGCGATTGCCAGTAAAATGATTTTTGCGTAGCGGCATAAGCGTTCGGGCCATAAACCGCCGAGGTGCGGTGCCAGGCGGCCGACACCATATTACCGATCTGGTTATAGGGTTTGCCGAACATGGTTTCGCGGCCCAATTTACCCCACACTTCCACGCGGTCGTTTTGCTGATCAATCGAAAACAGTTTACCCGGATAACTGGCCGTTTCCCGGATCTGGCCGCCCTGGCGATGATCCGTCAAAGCCTGTACATTGAACTGGGCGCAGACGTTCGGGCCGTCATACTGCACCCGATACAACCCGTTCAACTGGCGGCGGCTCGGCGCATCGTAGAAATTGTCGCCGTTCATGTCCCAGCGATTGTCGGTGTAATTGCCGTGCATCAGCAGGCCGTTACTCACCTTGTTTTTACCGGCTTTATTCAAATGCACGTTCAGCTCCCCGCGGCCTTCGCTGGAAGTGAACAGGTTGATAAACACCGGTTTATCCAGGTTCGGTTTCACTAAATCGGCATTGATCTGACCGCTGATACCCGCGTTGCCGTTTTTGACCGTACTGGCGCCTTTGGCCAGCACAATGCCGTTCAACCAGGTGCCGGGAATATATTCGAAAGCGAAAGGCGTGGCAATACCGCCCATTGTCGGCCGGTTTTCCACCAGGAACTGGCTGTAAATACCGCGCAGGCCCAGCATCTGGATTTCTTTTACGCCGGTTAAGGCATTGGTGTAGGCCACGTCCACCGTGCCATTGGTCTCAAAACTTTCCGACAGGTTACAGCAGGGCGCTTTCCGCAGTTCCTTACTGCTGATGCTTTCTATGTTCCGCGGGTCGAGCACACTCACCGTGTTGCCAAAAGTATGCTCGGTGACGGTGACTGTTTTTAGCTCGGTGACGCCGCTGACTTCGATCCAGAGATTGTTTTCCGAAGGCAGTACTTCTACTTCGGCGGGGGAATAACCCACGTACAGCACGACCAGCGTAGCCGTTTGCGCACGGGCGGGCAGACTGAAATGTCCACTGGTATCGGTTATAGTGCCGGTAGTTTCGCCTTTCCAGTGCACGGTAGCGCCGATGAGCAGTTCATTGCGGTCATTGGTGACGAGGCCGGTGAGTGGTTGCAGATTTTGTGAAAAAAGGGCGGTAGAAAATATTAAAAAAAGTCCGCAGAGGACGAATAAGTGACGCATGAGATGGGAAAATAGGATCCGGATGGACCCAGGTTAGAAAATAGCAGCGGCCGGAACTGTACCTGATGGGCAGTACCGGCAAAATGGGCTATTTAAAATCTAACAAAGGGCAAGCTGGTGGCGCACACAGAGGTCGCGCCCGGAAATCGGGGGAGGCGGCAGGGCCTGGTGGAAAATCGCGGCGTCGCAAATGACCGGGCGGGCCATGCGACGTAACATCGGAAAATCATTGATCCAGAGCGGGAAATCGAAGGATTTTTCCACCACCGGATGGTCGACCAGAAATTCGGTCTTGAGCTGGAAAACCTGGGTGGTCTTTTTGGTGCAGCCTTTTTTCGGACTCAGTTTTTTCTTCGTGCAACAGGAAGGCTTGGGCGCAGACTCTTTTTTGCAACAAGCGCTGGCTTCTTCTTGTTTGGCCGGCACTGCGGAAGCGTGCAAAGTGACCAGTGAAGTGGTCGTTTTATCCAGACAGTAACAGTACATCTGCTGCACGCTTACGCCGATCGTGGCGATCACCAGGGCGACCATCCATAACCAGGAAAACATTTTTTTTACGGGAGCAGACACTATTTACGGCAGGTTGATGTTTGCGGATGTGGGTATAACAACAAAAGTAAGGCCTAAATTTTTAAGATGTAAGAAAATATGCGCAAAATTGCCATTTCCGATATACATGGTTGTCGAAAAACTTTCCTGGCGCTGCTCGATAAAATTGCTTTTACGAAAAGTGACCAGTTATACCTGCTGGGCGACTACGTGGATCGCGGCCAGGATTCCAAAGGCGTCATCGATCACATTTGGGCGTTGCAAGCCGGGGGGTATGCCGTCACCTGTCTGCGGGGGAATCACGAGGAACTGGTGCTGAACGCGCAAATTTCGACCGAGGGGCTCGACCGCTGGTTACTCACGGATGCCCGGCGCACGATGGAAAGTTTTGGCGTGAGCCGCATTAGCAGCATACCGGAAAAATATTTGGATTTCATGCGTAATCTGCCCCATTGGCTGGAGGTGGACGAGTATATACTGGTGCATGCCGGACTGAATTTCGAGCTGGCCGACCCGCTCAGTCGACCGGATGCAATGATCTGGATCCGGCACTGGCACGATAAGATCCGCTACGACTGGCTCGATGGCCGCATCATTGTGCATGGCCATACGCCTGTAAAACGGGAAAGCATCGAACTCATGCACCGTCACCTGGACCAGCATCGTTTTCTGGACATCGATGCCGGTTGCGTGTTTTGGGATTTCCCCCTGCGGGAAGGCTATGGGCATTTATGCGCTTTCGACATGACGAACCGGACCCTGACTTTTCAGGAGGCTGTTGAGTAGTAGTAAATGCAAAATTTGAACACCTTTGCGCCCTGGCTGTTGTGGCCTACCCGATCTGCCAGTTTCTTGTTTGCATTACTATTGACCCGTATGGCCCTCACATTTGCTGATTTCCTTGCCAAATTCCCTCCCATCACCATGCCGGCTACGCTGGGCGAGGATACCCACCACACTTTCGGCACGGAAAATATGCCCCTCTCCGACGCGCTGATCGCCAAGTTCATTCACCCCGTCGAACGGGTGGACGCCGACGATGAATTTACGGAGTACCTGCCTTGTTTCGCCATCGATAACACCGAGCAATTCATCGCGCTGGTCTGGTGGAAAGCCACCCTGCTGAACTACGAATACGTACTGTCCACATTTCAGGCCGATGGTCAGCTCATCAGTCGTCAGGTGATCGGCTTTACCCGGGTGGAGCGCGACGGCAGTATTCACCGCGCCGTAGCCACCATTAATGAAGAGTACGAAATACTGATTGCGGAAGGGCGCTCTTCCGGCCCGGGCGACGCGTTCGATCCGACTACTTCCCGTACCCGCCACGTGGAGATCATGGCGAACGGCGAGATCATCGAGTACTGATGGTTGGCGTTTCCTCGTTGTGTTTGAATACTCTGAAACGATGAAACGATCTCCTCTTGCCAAATCTGCCGGCCTGCTGCTATGCAGTTTCTTTTTCCTGTCATTGATCAGTGCCCAGAACCTGCTGTCGAACGGCGGTTTTGAAAAACATAGTCAGCTCGATTGCCTGGGTTGTCCGATGTGGGCCATGAAGTTCGCCAGCACCCTGCCGCCCTGGCGAAATGTAAGCGGCGCAGCTATCAATATTTGCGACTTTCTGTACCAACGAAAAGGCTCGGCGCGGGATGATGTCATTTGTCCTTTTGATCAGGTAAAACCCTTTGCCGGCAACGTTATGATGGAGATGGACTACGAGCCATCCTGTTATGACCACAATTTTAAAACCCGGGGTTGTTCTTCCTACTTGGCGACCCGGCTGGAGGCGCCCCTGGAAGTGGGTAAAATTTACGAACTCAGTTTCTGGTTATATATTTTGCCTTACAGAGACAGTAGTTACGCGCGGCAGATCGGATTTAATCTATATAACGACGCCATTTTGAACCATGATGGCGGCCTGCTGGAAAACACCCCGTTTTTAATTTCGACTGTTATATACGGCCGTTGGTATCAGGTAAAATGGCTGGTCCGGCCCATCTGTAATTTACAATTCTTGGTCCTGGGTGTATTTCGCGGTCCTGATGGACCACCCGTCAACGGCGCTGGTTATGCAAACCGCTACTATGTGGATGAGGTTGTGCTGCGTAACGTTCCGGTGGTTGCTGCTGATAGCACCCGGTTTGTACAACCCTATTGCAAATATAGCGCACAGGAAACGGCCAATCTGCTCCCGGAAATCCCGGGCATGTCCTGCCTTTTTGCGTCTAATGACAGCAGTTTGTCGGCCACCGCCACTACGGCGCTGGATTCCTTTGCTAACCGGGCGAGACAGTTTCCAAACGCCACTTTTATAGTAGTTGGACATACAGATGATGTGGGCGCCAATAACCAGGCATTATCCAAAGCTCGGGTAAAAAGTGTAATCGATTACCTGGAAAATAAACAGCAGATTCCGGCTTTCCGGTTTTTTCAGGTCTACCGGGGCGATGCCGATCCGGCCGCTTCCAATAAAACCGAGGATGGACGAAAACAGAACCGGCGGTTAGAAATCCAGCATTCAAGTATGGAACTGGATATCCTGATCTATAGAAATTTACTACTGGCCACTTTTGCCGGTGACAAAAATCAGGCTTTTAAATTACTTGGTATCTGGCTGCGGGTAACCAAGGACCGCAAGAAAATTTACGTCCTGTTTGACCCACGTTTGAAAACACTACAGGCGGACCCGCGCTGGGAAAAACTGGTTGTTAAAAAGGTCAAAGAATCATATAAAACGCTGCCCAAACCAGCGCTGGCATTTTCGCTGGATTCTCTGGGCAAAGAAGACCAGAAGAGCCGGACGTTACCTTATTACATTGAAAATCTAAATGCCTATCTGGACGCGGTTGATAGTGTGGACCAGCGTTTTAATGTAGCCTATCTGCTGGATACCACAGAAAACGCCGCTGCAAAACGTGATGATGAACGTTTTCAGTGGTATAATAAATTAATTGGCAATCAGGCCTGGCCAAAAGCTTCGGAAGTAGGCGAACGGGCCGCCAAAACGGCTTTTCTACTGGTCAGCCATTGTTCCGATACCAGCGGGGTGGCTTTTTATTTATCCGTACTAAAACAGCGCTGTATGGAAGGTGAAGCCGAGTGGATCCATTACGCCACCCTGTATGACCGCCTGCAGGTGTATCGCTGTCTGCCCCAGCGTTTTGGCACGCAGTACAGGCCTTCTGCTTATCCGGAAGCGCCACTGGAACGTTTTCCGCTGGAAAATCCCGGTCAAACCAACCAGTGGCGTACCGAACTGGGCCTCGAACTTCTGGAGGATCTTTGAGCATCCACTGGGCATGGTCGGCCGTTTTCCCAACGCGAAGCCCTACCTTTGCCGCGCCTGATTTAATATTACCAAACCAAAGTACCCGTCGCTGACCATGCCCAGCCGGGTCGTATGCCACTATGATCAAAGTAGGAATAATCCGGGAAGGCAAGGTGCCACCTGATGCCCGCGTACCGCTTACGCCGGAACAATGCGCCGAAGCGCAGGTCGAATTTCCGGTCAAATTTGTGGTGGAGCCATCCCCCATCCGCTGTTTCAAAGACGAAGAGTATACTGCACACGGCATTATCGTCAGTCAGGACCTCAGCGACTGCGATGTACTGCTGGGTGTGAAGGAAGTGCCCATCGACTGGCTGCAACCCGGCAAAACCTACCTGTTTTTCTCGCATACCTTGAAAAAACAGGCTTATAACCGCCCACTCTTACAGGCCATACTGGAGAAAAAAATCCGCCTGATCGACTATGAAGCCCTGACCGATGAAAAAGGACAGCGCCTGATCGCTTTTGGTTTTTATGCCGGGGTGGTCGGCGCGCATAACGGTTTGTGGACTTATGGGAAAAGGACCGGCCAGTTCTGGTTACCACGCCTCTGCACCAGTCACGACTATGCCTCCGTACAGCTGGTGTACGAACAATTACACCTGCCGCCCTTGCGTATTGTACTCACCGGTCATGGCCGCGTATCGACCGGCGCCGCCAAAAATATGCGCGACATGGGCATTCGCGAAGTGAGCCCGACCGAATTTCTGGAACAGGATTTTGCGGAAGCGGTGTTCACCCAGCTGCAGGCCGGCGATTACGTGACGCATCGCGATGGCCGCACTTTTGATAAAAGCCATTACTATACGCACTGCGACGAATACGTGAGCACGTTCGCGCCTTTTAGCCGCCGCGCCGATATTTTCATGAACGGCATTTTTTACAATCCCAGCGGACCGGCATTTTTTACCCGGGCCGACATGGCGCAGCCGGATTTTAAGATCCAGGTCATCGCAGATATTACCTGCGATATTATGCCGTATTCCTCCGTGCCGGCCACCCTGCGCCCCAGCAAAATAGCCGACCCGGTTTATGGCTACTATCCAGTGACCGGCCTGGAAACGGAACCTTTTCAGACGGGTTCGATAGACGTGATGGCCATCGATAATCTGCCTTCCGAACTGCCGCGGGATGCGTCGTCCTTTTTTGGCCGGCAACTACTGGGCGAAGTTTTACCCGAGCTTTTGGAGGGCTATAAAAGCGAGGTTGTGCGTCGGGGCATGATGACGGAGAACGGCGCGCTGACCGAGCGTTTTCAATATTTGGAAGATTTTGTTAAAGGTTGAAATAATCAACCCCGCACCACCTTAACCTTCCATATCCGGCCCCCCATATTCATTTGTAACACGTAAGACCCGGCCGGTACGCTGGCCGTGAACAGCGTACAAACCTGCGTGCCCGCCGGATAATCCTGGCTTAAAATACGCTGGCCGCTTTCATTATTCAACTGCAGGTTAAAAGCTTCCGCAGCGGGCGAGGCCAGCCGGATCTGCATTTTATCCTGGAAGGGATTCGGGAAAATATGGCCCTCCAGGCTGGCCTGTTCCGCCGTTTTGACAAAGGTAAATTCAATAGTATCCATACTGGTTTGGGTGAAACAGCCCAGGGAATCCGTGAGCGTCAGGGCCACGATATAAGTGCCGCCCGCTGCAAACGTATGCGCCGGGTTCGGGAGCGCCGAACTGCTGCCGTCACCGAAATCCCAGTGGTAGATCTGGTTCTGGGCATTGGGCAAAAAAGTCCAGACCAGCCCGTTGTCCACCTGTGCCGTGCTGAATCCAGGCGCTGCGGGTTGCGCAAGGGTGACGTGCATATCCTGTCCGGCATAACAGCCAAACGCGTCCGTCGCCTGCAAATAGTAAATGCCCGCTTCATTCAGGGTGATGATGGACGTATCCGGACCCGGCTGCCAGTTATAGTCGTACAGGCTGCCGTTCAGCGCCGCCGCATCAAACACGGTGCCTGGGCAAAGTACGGTATCTGCCGGCAGGTAAATTTTTGGCAAAACCACCTGTTCGGCGGCCAGCGCGGCATCCATCCAGGTCAGCCGGCGCGTCATATAGGATTTAAGCGAATCGATCTGTACGGCGTAGGTGGAATTGCCCAGGGTGTTCCAGATCCTAAAATTCCGCTGCTGCGCTTCGTTCAGGGTCGCCGCCGAGGAGTCGATCAGGGCCATGAAAGCATCCGTACGCAGCGTCGACTGGCGTAACATGGTCCAGCGGCAGGCCAGTTCGTGACGGTAATTCTCATCCTGCCACAGGCGCGACCACCAGAAAGGGAACGGCCAGTAGGGATGGGTGATTTCCCAGACCCAGCCGTTGGTGCTGTTGGGAATGTTATAGTCCATGGCCCGGTCATAGTCCCAGGGTGGCCCGATTTTCAGTTTGCCGCCGGCACTGTCTTTTTCTTTGTACATAAACGTACTGCGGCCATAGCTGTCGTAGTTCACGCTGTACTCATTGACGATCAGAAAATCAATGAAAGTGCCGACGTTGATGTATTTGCGATAACCGGTGTTCGGGTCCTTGAAATCACTGCCCGCCAGCGTGTATTCAAAATCGCCGACAAAATTGCGGATGTAGTCATGCTGCGGTGGTCTGATCACCGCGCTTTTCGGGTACACATGTTTGAATTCCACCTCCAGCGAAGTAGAAGCCATGTTGCTTGGCGCAAACTCCGACGTCCAGTCCGATGGGTCGTCGTTAATATTCATTTCGATAATATACCCACCCGTCAGCGCCGAACCGATGGTGTCAGTGGGGGTTAATTTTGCGATGTCCACGCGGTTTTTATCCCTTTTTACTTTTTCCGTCAGCACATATACGCCCACATATTCGTCGTCGAGGATAATTTCGCAGGGCCGCGTGCGGGGGGCGTAACGGCCCATGCGCCGGGCCATTTCATAGGCCACCGTGTTTTTGATGATCGTGTTGTCCAGGTATTCGGCTTTGAACATCCAGTCGCTTTCCCGGGGCATCCCTAATATACTCGTGTCCATTTCCACCCCGGCGGCATCCACCACCTCGAAATCATAATTTTTCTTGGGATAATAAGGGCCGGTATAGCCCTGCAACTCCGCCATGATGGGGCCCTCGAAAGCATAATTCGTCTGGTTGACGTTATTCCGCACATTGGGTCCATTATCGATGATCTGCATGAGCACCGGTGTTTTCGGATCGTCGATAATCGGGCTGCCCTGGGTCGTCAGTTTTACGATCGGCAAATTGCTCGAACTGAAAATGTAGGGTTTGGCGGGATCATTCCCGAAGGTTATGCTCCAGTCGATCAGAAAACCCTGGTCGGCAGCTGCGTAGGTGTCGTACACGACCAGCGTCCAGGTACCATTCGGATCCTGTCCGTTGTTTAATTTTCCCATAATCCCATAACTCAAAAACGTGCCGGAGTAGGGCGCCGAACCACTGGAAAAGGGCATGCCGGTGCCGGAAACGCAGGTGTTCAGGAAATCATCACTGCCGCCGCCGACCCCGCCGAATAACAGTACGGTCTGGCCATCCGGGGCCCGCAACAGCACCTGCATGTCCTCGTCGTACGTATGCGTCATGTTCAGGCAGACCTGTTCCAGCCCGTAGAACGTATCGATCGTGTTCGCCAAACCGCTGACCGGTATGTCAAAATACACCGTCGTGTTATCGTCCGGAATCAACTGGTTGACTGTGCTGGTGAACGTCTGGGCGCTGAGCGAAGTAAATGCCAGCAGGAAAAAGGCAGATAAAAGTTTGGACATACAGAATGGTTAGCAAAAAGGCAGTGTTGATAAAGGCGCAATGATAAAAAATTCATCCGATTGCCCGGAACCTCTATGTTGTCTTACGACGACTTAAACGCAATTGGATGATAGGTTTTCTTGTGCTGTCCCAAAAATATCCGGGTATAAATGCGCAGGATTGTCAGTTCTAAGAACAGGAAATTCAAGGCCATCAACAGCACCAGCAGGCCCTGTTCCGCTGATATATGGGTGAACATCAGGTCAATACCAATAAAAGTAGGCGTAATGGGAAAACCAGACACACCCAGGCAGGCAAGTAGAAACACCAGTGCCAGACCGGACCGTTCGTAACTATGGCCGTGGTAATGATCAAGATCCAGGTTGCCCTCGATGGCGCGCAGTTTATGCAGACATACATAACCGATAACAGCGGCCACCGCCGCACCGCTCAGGTAAAAACCGATCTGGTGCCAGGCAATATCCTTGTTCCAAAGTATGGACAGCGCCGTAAAGAACTGGCTGAAAAAACCCAGCAGCCAGGCCCGACGAGCATCCCCGCGTTCGGTAAAAGCCTTCAGCACCATGCTTAATGCCAGCGCGGAGAACAAAATCGGCAGGTGCTGATATACATGCACTTCCAGATCATCTTTGAAAAAAACACTGGCAATACCGAGGGCCAGCAGGCCGATCCAGACTACTGAGCCCCTGCGCCGACTCATCAGTTGCTGGTTGCCGATCCATTTAAACGGGCTCCACAAATAGCGAAACAGCAGAAAATCGAAGTTCCACTCCTTCACGCATAAGATGTACAGGGCCATTTTCAACCTTTTCCACAGCGAATCCGGTTCGTCGGCCCGGCGGGGAATGAAGTTGAAAAACATATTATGCACCAGGTAACCCAGTACCGACGGCGACACCAGCAACTGGTAGGTCCGCAGGAACGCATTCCCCGCAAAATGCACCAGGGCCAGTACATGGAAACCCAGGGCTATTTCGATAAAAATCAGGCCGATCTGGGCAATAGAAGCGTAGGCTATCTGGGTTTTTACCGAAGACTGCACCCGCGTAATGCCGGTCGCAATAATACTCGTCAGCAGCCCGATCGTGATGATCAGCCCTTTAATGATCCAGGTATGTTCCCAGAAGGAATGGGTCCGCAGCAGCAGAAATGCACCAATATGCACCGATAAGGAGCCATAAAATATGGCGCTCGAAGTAGTGGGTCCTTCCATGGCCCGGGGCAGCCAGGCGGAGAAAGGCATTTGCGCCGATTTGATGGCCGCCGCAACCACGATCATCACCGAAATAAAGAGGGCCAGCGCGTAGTGTTCAAAGAAATAAGCCTGCATCGTGGGGGAGTGATCCCACTCGGCAAACGTAATGTTGCGGTGCCACAGGTGGTGGCTCATCCACATCGCCAGAATCAGGAAAATGTCTCCTAAACGGTAGTAAGACAGGACTTTAAAACCATTTTTGACGGGCAAATAACGGTCGTGGTAAAAAGCGATGAGCAGGAACGACGTGATGCCCAGCAGTTCCCAGCCGATGAAGAGCGTTTCAAAATTTCCGGCAAAAACAACCAGGTTATAGCCGGTAAAAAACAGGTTGAGGATGTTGAAAAAACGCTTGAACCCAGCCTCCCGGTGGAGGTAGTACCGACTGAAAAGTACGACCAGAAATGTCAGGATCGCACCCACCAGCCCAAATACGGCAGTCACGGGATCAAAGTAAAAATCAATGAAAAACTCGTAACCCGGACTGCTGTACAGGATCAAATGTTTATCGTCGAGGGTTGGACTGTCCCCCGCCAGCCAGGCTATGATAAAAGCGAGTATGCCAACGAGCTGCAAACCAACGGTCGTGATGGAAATGCCCGCCAGCAGGTTTTCCTTTGTGCGGCCTACCAACAAACTGGCCAGAAAACCCAGAGCCGGTAGTATTATAAAAAACTGTAGAAGTTGTGCCATGATAGGACCGCGCCAATTAGTTCGCGGTTGAATGGTAAAGGTTTGAAATTAAAGCAGTTACTCTCAGCATCCTATCCTTCATTCCAGCGTATACACCGGTAGATTCTCCATCGTCGCATCCGCAATCTGGTTGGTCTCCATTTCATTGGCTTTTTCAATTAATTGATTGAAATCCTGGATGGAATGTATATGACGCGCCAGCGGTTTGTGCGGCTGGAATTGCCCGGCTTTGAAGTAGTAATACAACCGCGTTTCCGGGTCCACCGCCACCAGATGCACCCACTCGTTGAGGAACCATTCGTACATGGACGGGTCCGATTGTATGGTTTTCAATACCACCTCCGGAAAATGCTCGACCACCACCAGTAACCGCACCGGGTCGTGTACTTCGATCATTTGCACGGGCAGTCCGGGCCGCAAATCGCCATCGCTGCTGTTGGCCACGCCGATCAGGCCCATCACATTATGCGGAAGTTTGGTCCCCGCCCCAAGTTTGTAATTGTCCACCCGCGAAAAATAATACTCCAGGTTAATGCCTCCGCAAACGGGCCCCAGCGGCCGCATAATGCCCGGCAGTAACTTGCCTTCCAGGTCCGTCTGGTAATTATAGGAGTTCAGAAAGGCGCGCCGGTCCAGGAACAAACCCTTGGTCATACTGCGGCGCCCGACAATGCAGAGCGTATTGGTGCCATGCCCCAGTTCCGGCCGCGGCTCGAACAGGGATACCGAACGCTCTTTGATGGCCCGGCGAATTTTATGGATCGGCATGCTGCTGTCGATGGAAGCAAAACGCCGCGACCTTTCCTTCGTGTTTAAATCCAGCGCCGCTTCGAAGGCAGCCCGGTTTGTCAGGTGGCGGGCCGCATTTTCCGGGCTTAATACATCGGTATCGAAGTAGCCTATTTCATCCGCCGCCGTATCGTGCATGGCGCCGACAAACTGGGTGTCGTTAGGAATATGAATCCCATTGGTCGCCAGTGCCGCCCGAACCTGCGGGTGATTGGCCATGAACGCGAAAACCCGCGCATTGACCGAACCGGGGCGGCCACTGCAGGCGCCGCAGTCATGGGCGCCGTGGTGCGGATTATTGGCGCTGCTCGATCCATGCGCTACCACGTACACGATGGGTGCAAAATTCCGAAGCAGGCCCATACCGCGCAGTTGCCCTTCCACGCGGGCCTGCATTTCGGCGATGGTAAAACCGATCTGTAAGTCGTTTTCCCGTTCCGCCGGGTTGGTGTTTTCAATGGTCAGTTGCGCCAGGTCGTTCATGTGCGAAAACGCATTGGAAATAGCCGGACTCATCTTTGGCCGGAAAATCGACAGTACCGTGCGGAAAACGGCCAGAAAACCGTAACTCAGACTCAGCAGAAAACCCCGCAGCAGCGTATGGGTTTTAGAGTTGTACAGCAGTTCATGCCCCCTTTTTTTGTTACCGCCAAACTCCTTGATCAGGTACCTGGGCGTTACCGGCGCCGGACAAAGTTTTTCGTAGAACTTGCCGTTTTCCGGTTGAAAAAAGAACTCGACACCGAAGAAACCCGGCGCCCCCAGGGTTTCACAGTGGCGGTCCACCTGCTCGAGGTGCCGCCGGATGGAGCATTCGCGTTCGTCAATACAGAAAATGGCCTGGAAACTTTTATCCGTCGGTACATCGGTGCCCTTGCCCATGTTTTTCGCCAGGCCGGCCAGCACCTCGTCATAGTAGTTCCACTCGAAAGCATCCTGCCAGAGGGAAAAAACCTCCTGCAATTCAGTTGACCTGACTTCGGCGAACAGCTCGAGCGGCGCACTTTTAACGCGGGTGCTCAGCGGCTCCCAGTCCGGCCCCAGCTGGTAAGTCAGGGCGTCGATTTCCATCAACAGCTCGAACACCACCAGATCGTGCAATGATATGGCCCGGCTATCGAGTAAAGCCTCGGGCTTTTCTTCGATAGCCGCGACAATACCGGACCAGCCGTGGTGGCTAAATTGCTGGTCGAAGAGATATTGTTCGTAGTAAGCCTCGTCGCCCACCACAATTTTTAGCAGTTGGGTAATAGAACAGTCACCTGCCTGCAGCAGCTTCCGGGCGCGTTTGGTCTTGAAAAAACTGGTGAAACCATTGCCTTCCAGGGACCGCAGCGCCGCCAGAAAGCCCAACTCGCTGCTCGGGAACTGCCAGATGGAAATGCCCTGATCCAGGTAACTACAGAGTATGCGAAAGAGCAGCGGCTGTACCAGCGCGTCCAGATCGGTTTTATACTGGCTTTTCCAGTGCGCCCGCAAACGCCCGATCCGGGCTGTAGTGGAGGTCGTGTAGGACCTGGTCAGCAGGTTTTCCTTCCATTTGTTTAGTTGTGCGGCGCCTTTTCGTTCCCGAATCACCTGTTCCAGCACGTCTTCCCGGATACGCCCGATTTTATACAGTTGCCGGTATTCCTCCAGTTGCAGCGTTACCTGATAGCCGAAAATAGCGGAGGCCTTGAAGATCGCCTCGTAAAATTTCAGGTGCTGATAAGCGTGCAGGGAGTTATGGTGAATGAAGTCCTTGAGCGCCGATTGAGCAGGCAAAAAGTGCCTCAATTCATCCAGCACCTGCTGCTCATCAAAGGCGGGATGATCCACCGGGCCATTGTTTTGCATTGAAACGGGAACGTTCATACCCCGGAAGATTGCAGCACCTCTTCCTGCGTGGAAGAAACGTGGCTCGAAGTTTCCATCTTGTACTCTTCCTTGAAACCGATCAGCGTAACCTGGATATTTCTGTCGGCAGAACCGATATTCAAAAAATCGCGGATCAGTTCCAGCACGTCGTGGTCGATGTAAAAAGTCTCGGACGCGTCGATCAGCACTTTGCTGTTTTCGGGTATATGGTTCAGGGTCTGCTTAATAGCGGCTTTATTCAGGAAGGAAACCTCCTGCGCCAGTTTGATGGTGATTGTTTCGCCGGCATGGTGTTTTTCTTCTTTGAAAAAATAAGCCAGTTTCAAATTCGCCCGCAGCAGGTAAAAAATGCTGATCACCAGACCGATCGCCACACCTTTTAACAGGTCGGTGAAGACCACCGCGATCACGGTCACGATAAAGGGCACAAACTGGTATTTACCGCTGTGCCACATATGTTTGAATACCGACGGACTGGCCAGTTTATAACCGATCATCAGCAGGATGGCCGCCAGGCAGGCGAGCGGTATTTTGTTCAGAACGGTCGGGATGGATACCACCGCGATCAGCAGGAAAATACCGTGCGCGATCGTGGCTGTTTTGGTACGGCCGCCCGAATTGATGTTGGCGGAGGTCCGTACGATCACGGAAGTCATCGGAATGCCGCCGATCAGGCCGCTCAGGATGTTGCCGACACCTTGGGCAAATAACTCTCTGTTGCCATTGGAGTACCGTTTGAGCGGATCCAGTTTATCGGCCGCTTCGATGCATAACAGCGTTTCAATACTGGCCACTGCCGCAATGGTAAAGGCCACTACCCACACTTTCGGATTGGTGATCGAACTGAAATCGGGGTTGGAAAACTGTCCGATAAAGTCGTTCAGGGATTTCGGCATCGGCAGGTTCACCAGGTGTTCCTGCTGAATGGCCAGGTTAGAACCCGTCGCTTTGAATATTTCGTTCATAACTACCCCGGCAATTACGGCAACCAGGGCGCCAGGGATCATTTTCAGGTTTTTTAAAAAGGGCACTTTATTGAACGCGATCAGAATGGCCAGTGCCACGAGCGTAATAAAGATGGCGCCGAGGTGGGAATAGTTCACCGCATCAATAATAGAAGAAAATGTGTTGTGGCCTTCTCCCTTTTCAAAAAAGAAAAAGTCGCCTTCATTGTCTACATCGTAACCGATGGCATGCGGCAATTGCTTGAGGATGATGATCACCCCGATGGCGGTCAGCATGCCTTCAATTACATTGGAAGGAAAGTAATTGGAGATCGTACCGGCTTTGGCAAATCCCAGCAGGATCTGCAAACAACCGCCCAGCACGACGGCCATGAGCAAGGTTTCAAATGAACCCAGGCTGCTGATAGCGACCAGCAAAATGGCCGTAAGACCGGCAGCAGGTCCGGAAACGCTGAGCTGCGAACCGCTGAGCAGGCCAACGACTATACCGCCGATCACACCGGCAATGATGCCGGAAAACAAGGGCGCCCCGCTGGCCAGCGCAATACCAAGACAAAGGGGGAGGGCAACGAGGAAAACGACCAGACCGGAAAGAATATCGGTCTTAAAGTAAGCTGCTTTGTTTTTCATACAATTTTTTTTGAACTGCAACCATCCAGTGGTGCAGCGATTTTTGATTAAAAGTACTGCCCGCTCTTTCTTCTCCTTCCACAGCGAAACGGTGGAATAAGTAAAAGCGGAAGCCTGATCATTCGGGAAATTCGAATGGATCAGGGCGGTTGTTTATCGTAAAACAGGCAGGAATTAAACCTCGGGAGGCAACTCGGGTAAGCAAGCGAAGAGCTCGGAAATCAACCGTTCATGTGCCGGAAAAATTGATTTATTACGGCGATCCGAACTGCCATCCAGGTGGATGGTCAGGTAATCTGAAAAGGAAATCGACTCCTTTTCCTTCTCTTTTTCCGTCTTTTTTTCCTCCTCCGTATCATCCGATTGATCCTTGTTCATTTCGGATAACTCGTACTGTTCGTTTTTGAGTAAGCGCTCCGCAATCGGGAGTGCTACGTTCAAAGCCATGATCAGCAGGAAGAAAAAAGGAAAAAAACGCTTCATGTAGAGGTGTGAGCCGTGATGGGAAGCGCAAAGTTAGCGCTTTTTGGAAAACGACCGCCAGGATAGGTCGGCTTGCCAGTAATTGGAAAGGTTTGCGATCAAACAATTGGACTTAAGAGAGACGTCTCCGGTGTATTTTCATCAAACAGCAATCTCATGTGGCCATGGAAACTTTAAGGCTACGTTCTTTAGCAGCGGCAAAAGCCAGACAGGCCAATATTTGTTTGCGATTTATTTGTGGAAAATCCGCAATGATCTCCTCAAAGGTCATTTCATGAGCCAACCAACTTAGCACATCAGATACACTAATACGAGTGCCGGTAATGCACGGCCGGCCGAATCGAACTTCGGGATTTATGGATATATATTGGTGGTAGTCAATCATCTAATTCACAAATAAGGCATTTAAAACGTCCAGACAGGGCTAATTGCTTCTCTTATCCTAAAGTCATATAACCAATACTGCTCAGTCCAACAGAAAACATTATTGCATAAATGAAAAACAGCCAAACCCAAAAAGCGACTAACGCCCACCCTTTTATCTGACAATTTTTTTTGAACAGCCATTTTCCAGTTTGCCAAGTAATACCTCCCAAAATCGTATAAAGGAAAATAATAAAGAGGATGTCGCCAATACGCTGAAATATTTCCCTCTCGCTACGAAATGAATAATTAACTCCATAGATTCCTGTTACTGCTGTCAAAAATGTCAGCAGATTGACAAACTTTAATATCCTGTCCAGCTTCATGCCACTTCTTCCACCACCTCGGGCTGTATTTGCGCCTCTTCCTCCGGCGTATCGATGATGTCCAGTTCTACGCGCAGGTTTTCAATAATGAAGTCCTGGCGTTCCGGGGTGTTCTTGCCCATGTAGTAGCTCAACACGTGGTCGAGGTTCGTGTCTTCGGGCAGGATGACCGGGTCCAGGCGGATATTTTCACCAATAAAGTCGGCAAACTCGTTCGGGCTGATCTCCCCCAGCCCTTTAAAGCGGGTGATTTCCGGTTTGCCGCGTAACTTCTTAATGGCTCTCTGCTTCTCGTTTTCGGAGTAGCAGTAAAACGTCTGCTGTTTGTCGCGCACCCGGAACAGCGGCGTATCGAGGATATACAGGTGTCCGTTGCGCACCAGATCGGGGAAAAACTGCAAAAAGAAGGTCAGCAGCAGCAGTCGGATGTGCATGCCGTCGACGTCGGCGTCGGTAGCGATCACCACGCGGTTGTAGCGCAGGTCGTCCAGCGAGTCCTCGATGTTGAGGGCGTGTTGCAGCAAATTGAATTCCTCGTTCTGGTAGACCACTTTTTTGGTCATCCCGAAACAGTTCAGCGGTTTACCCCGCAGACTGAACACCGCCTGGCTATCCACCAGGCGCGCTTTAGTGATGGAACCGCTGGCCGAGTCGCCCTCGGTAATGAAGATGGTGCTGGCCAGCCGCGCTTCTTCCGTCGCTTTTTCATTCAGGTGAAAGCGGCAGTCGCGCAGTTTCTTATTGTGGATATTGGCCGCTTTGGCGCGCTGATTGGCGATCTTTTTAACGTCGGCAATTTCCTTGCGCTCGCGCTCCGACTGCTGGATGCGCTTGAGGATCTCCTTGGTAACCTCCTGGTTTTTATGCAGAAAATCATCCAGTGCTTTCCCTAAAAAATCGCTCATGAAGGTGCGCATAGCCTGGCCTTCGGGCGCCATGCGTTCGGAGCCCAGCCGCGTTTTGGTCTGGCTCTCAAACACGGGTTCTTCCACGCGGACCGAGACGGCCGCAATGATGCTTTCGCGAATATCCTTGGCGTCGAACTGTTTTTTGAAGTGTTCGCGCACCACTTTTACCAGCGCCTCGCGAAAAGCATTGAGGTGGGTGCCGCCCTGCGTGGTGTTCTGGCCATTCACGAAGGAATAGTATTGTTCGCCGTAGTGATCGCCGTGGGTCATGGCAATTTCCACATCCTCGCCGCGCAGGTGAATGATGGGATAACGTACATTTTCCGCGCCGGTCTTTTTTTCCAGCAGGTCGAGCAGGCCGTTTTTGGAAACAAAGGTTTTGCCGTTGAAATTGATCCGCAGTGCGGCATTCAGGTAGGCATAGTTCCAGAGTTGCTGCTCGACGTATTCAAATACCCAGCGGAAATTACGGAACATGCCACCATCCGGCTTGAAATGGATGATCGTACCGTTTTCCTCTTTAGTAGGCTCAATTTTACCGTCCTTTTTCAGAATGCCGAACTGGAATTCCGCAGATTTAGCCTGGCCTTCCCGTACGGCCGTCACCTTGAAAGATTCCGACAATGCGTTCACCGCCTTGGTACCCACGCCGTTCAGACCGACTGTTTTTTTGAAAGCTTTGGAGTCGTATTTCGCGCCGGTGTTGATCTTGCTCACCACGTCGACCACTTTACCCAGCGGAATACCGCGCCCGAAGTCGCGCACGGTCACGCCCTGCTCGTTAATACTCACGTCGATGGCCTTGCCGTGGCCCATGGTAAATTCGTCGATCGAGTTATCGAGTACCTCTTTTAACAGCACATAAATGCCGTCGTCGGGACTGGCGCCGTCGCCGAGTTTACCAATATACATACCGGGGCGTAGGCGGATGTGCTCGCGCCAGTCCAGCGATCTGATTTCGTCTTCGGTATATTTAACTTCTGCCATAGGGGAGTCTTTAACCACTTTTTTGTCCTCGGCGCCGGGTTGGGTCGTGATTTTGCCGGATGCCTTCGTACCGTTTTTTACGGCCGCTAAGTTCCCCTTTTTTGCGGTATTTTTTACTTCCCCCATGGTTGTCCGGTTTTGGCGTAGCTGGTTTTTAAAACAAAACGTGGGCGAAGGTAAAAATAAAGACCGATTTTTTAAAACAATTTGTATAAAAAATTAAGTGGCGTATTGCATTGTTACGGGAAAGATGCTTGTATGAGCAGCCAACGCTGCTGGATAAAGAAATTTTATACGATGAGATCCCCAGCACTATGATTCTTGCTAAGCAGTACTATACATCCAACATGATCGTGCAAGGTAAGAAATACACCGTCCGGGAACTCTTACGTTACATGGTCTCTTACTCCGATAATAATGCACAGCAATTGTTAGGAAAGGCTTTGAAGCCGACTAATTTCAACCACATGTTCATGGATATGGGTATTGGCTTACCCATGGAGGAAAACATCAGCCAGTTCTCTATTTCGCCGCGGGACTACTCTGTCTTCATGAAAACGCTTTTCAATGCGACCTACCTGGGTCAGGCCCAATCCGAATTTGCCTTATCGCTCATGAATGACTGCACTTTCAAAGAGGGTTTTGTCAAAGGACTCCCGGCAAATACGAAAGTGGTGCATAAATTCGCCGAATGGGACGATACGAAGAGTTTCGAACTGCACGAGTCCGGCTTGATTTACCTGCACAACAAGGCTTATCTGCTCACAATTATGACCAGGGGCACGACCCGCGAAAAACTCCCGAACGTGGTGGCTTCCCTTACGAAAACGATTTACGAACAGCTCGGAAAATTACCCTAGGCCATTTTCATTTTACCCGGCTTGGCATCGGGCAGGTTTTCGGCAATGGCGTGGTAGAGGGTTTCGGCGTCGGACATGATTGAAGCAGCTGAGTGTTTACGTTATAATCGGCAAAGCTATGGTCGTGCAGTGTTTTTAGTTCCTGGTAATCATAAGTCAAGAAAATGCTCAATTGCTCACATGAGCAATTTGGTGTTTCCCGGGCCTTGAAGGCGTTAAAAATAATACTTTTGCCCGCCCATTGCCATCGCTTCTATGATTTTTTCGGTTGTAAACAAGCACTTATAGTCAACGCAAAGTGGTTTTGAACAGAGCTTGGATATAAATTGCTGACGACCAGCAACTAAACCCCTCTAAACATTCTAAACCCCTCTAAACTGACTATAAATTTAATTTATTTTACAATGTCTGCCTTCTTTAAAAAAAGCATTCCTCCTTACGGCATTTTGCTCGCCTTACTTGCCGGAGGATTGTTGCATTATTTTTTTACCAGTTATTTGTCTTCGTCGGTTACCGCCAGTCCCAGCCCGATTAGTATACCGGATAATACCTGCGGCTTAGTAGCCCAGCGTGTCATGGGCTTTAATTATATAAAACCGCTCTTATTTGCCGATCCAAGCTGTGAATCAGACAATTTTGCACCCATCAAAAGTGAAATCGGGAAATTGGTAAATGCCTATAAATCATCCGGCGATATCTCCAATGCGTCGGTGTATTTACGGGCTTTTGAACAAGCCAAATGGATGGGGCTGAACTGCGATGAGTTATATCATCCCGCTTCGCTGATAAAGGTACCCATCATGATGTCCATTTTGCGTATGGCCGAAGACCAGCCTGCACTGCTGGATAAGGAAATTGTTTTTGAAAACATTCCCAAAGAAATGATTCTGTCTAAACAGAATTATGTTTCCAATACAATAACCCAGGGTAAAAAATACACGGTCCGGGAGTTATTACGCTATATGATTTCCTATTCCGATAATAATGCGCAATTACTACTGATACAGAATTTAAAGCCGACTAATTTCGACCACATGTTCATGGATATGGGGATCGGATTGCCGCTGGATGAAAAGAGCACGGAAATTCTTATTTCAGCCAAAGACTATTCGGCATTTATAAAAACACTGTTCAATGCCACCTATTTGGGAGAATCAACATCTGAATTTGCTTTATCGCTTATGAATGATTGCACCTTTAAAGAAGGGTTTGTCAAAGGTCTCCCGGCCGGTATTAAAGTGGTACATAAATTTGGAGAATGGGATAACAAGAAAGACTTCGAGTTGCATGAATCCGGCATTATCTATATTCAAAACAAAGCTTATTTACTCACTATAATGACCCGCGGTAACAGCCGGGACAAACTTCCCGACGTTATTGCGGGGATTACGAAGACAATTTATGACCAATTAGGTAAAATACCCTAGATCTGCAGAACCAGCTTTCGAACTTACTTTTCTTGCATTCAAGGAGGCGGACTTACTGTAGTGGGTCCGCCGAAAAATCCACATCGCCAATTTTTACCCCCAGAAACTCAAAGAATTGCGGAACGGGGTAAGGCATGTCCGCTGTTATTTCCACAGTTTCGGGAAAAACAAGGGGCTGTAGGGGATCAAATACGAAATCAGCCGGCACAAAGCGCCACGAACGGCCATTGGGCAATTCCGTAATCGTGCCATTCATTAGTCTGCGTAGTAGGAGTCTGTCCTGCTGGGTAATTTGCCCGTCCTGGTCAACGTCGGCGGCAATTAACTGAAAAGGATTGGTCAGCGGCGTTATGCCCAGAATGTGCTGATTGATCAGGAACAGGTCGTGTATGGTAATACCATTCCGGGGATTAATATTTTTAGTTGCCGTCACACTGGCTTTAAAACCACTGGGAATTTGAGTTCCTAACTGAGAAGAATATGCAAAAGAAGAATCTACTGGTGATAGAAATGTTTCACCAATTATATCAAGATTGCCCATTGCACAACTGGAACCGGTAATGTGAATTTGAACGTCCGGAATGCCACGGTTGGCGCCAGCAAAAATGACTGAGGCGCCCGAATAAGGGTCACAAATGCCGTCAATATCGGCTACGATAATATGTGATTGACAAGCGCTCGTATTACCCGCCTGATCGCGGGCCCAGATTTCAACCGGAAAACTATTGAAAAGATCATAAGAATAGAAAAGCAGGCTTTTTTGGTCTTCCGGAAACCCGCTGCCACCTATACACGTCCGTCGAATACCGAATTCCAACTGATTTGCCGGGCTTATATTATCCGTATAACTATCCAGAAAATCATCGGCAAATGCCTCCAGTTTCCAACATGCATAGATGTTATGCGTAATAGACGCCTTACATAACAACTGCGGCGGCACCGTATCGGTTTGTCCAAAGGCAAAGAAGGGCGACAGGTTATAAATAAGTAAACACAAGGCCCGGAACAGGGAAGTACTATTTGGCATAAGGATCAATTAAAACGTGTGGAAAGACTTACAACTTACACTTATGTTATTTTAAAGCTACTGCGTAGGGTCCGCCGAAAAATCCACGTCGCCGATTTTTACGCCTTTAAATTGGAAATGATTCTGACCGGGATAAACCACCATCGTTTCGGGAAAAACAAAAGGCTGCAGGGGATTGAAAACGAAATCAGCCGGTACAAAACGCCACGACCGGCCGTTGGGTAATTCCGTAATCGTGCCACTCATCAGTCTGCGTAATATGAGCCTGTCCTGCTGGGTAATTTGTCCGTCCTGGTCAACGTCGGCGGCAATCAGCTGAAAAGGATTGGTCAACGGTGTTATGCCCAAAATATGCTGGTTGATCAGGAACAGATCGTGGATCGTAATGCCATTGAGGGGATTGATGTTTTTAGTAAACGTCGCACTTGCCTGGTAACCAGTAGGAATGCTTTCCGCAGCTACGAGCCAAGGATTGGCAGCGGTCGTCAGGAACTCAATGTGCAGGTATTCATTCGGACAACGGGTGCCGGTCAGGTCGAACTGTGCGTTTAAAATGGGCAGGAAGGTGCCGGCAAAACTTGCAGACGCTTGCATAATAAGATCGCAGACGAATGTTTCCATTAAGTACAGGCTGGTTAAACAAACCGCCGTGTTGCCGGCCTGATCACGCGCCCACACTTCGATAGAAGGTTGCGTGTAGGCATCAGTCGCGCCAAGTTGCAGCAGGGGCTGGTTTTCCGGAAAGCCGGTGCCGGTACAACTTAAACGCAAGCCAAATTCCAGGGCACTGGCTGGCGTCACGTTATCCGAAAAGCTTTCCAGCAACTCACTCGGTAGGTAATAGGTAGAGAATTGACAAGAAACGGTGGCGTTTTGCTGGTTTTTACATAACAAGGTGGGCGGCACCGTATCGGTTTGGCCAAAGGCAAAAACAGGCAGTAAAGCGAACAGTAGGCCAGCGGCCATCTGGCTTGGGAAGGAAAGATTGGGCATGAGGAAGATTCGGATAATGAGGGAAACTGTTGATTTTCCCTGCGCAACAACCCTGCCGTTAAATGGGCTTATACCCGTAGTTGGGTAGGCCCGCCCCGTCATCTGTCGAGAAAACGACATAGGGCAAGCCCATAAAAGCAATCCTTTGCAGGTAGTGCGGTCTTTGTAGTGATCGTTTTCACCAAATCTTCCTGCCGTATGACCTTTCCTTTTCTCTATACGCTGCGTTCCGGGTTGAGCATTGCACTGCTCTTGTTTTTCATTCCCGTTTTCGGTCAAAAAATCACCGGCCGGGTGCTCGATGCCAGCCAGGCGCCCCAGGAATTTGCTACGGTGCTGCTGTTAGCCGTCAGGGATTCTGCCCTGGTCAAAGGCGCGATCAGCGATCAACAAGGCCGGTTTGAAATGGTCAATATACCGGCCGGCCGCTACTTCCTCCGTGCGCAGATGATCGGCTTTCGCAACACGGATGGAGAAGTTTTCGACTTTAGCAGCTCGGATATAACGGCGGCGCCCCTGTCCTTATCAGTTGCCAGTCAGCAGTTGCAGGCCGTAGACGTGGTGGCGCAAAAGCCGCTCATCGAGATCCAGGCCGATAAAGTGATCTTCAACGTGGATGCCAGCCCCACCAACACCGGCCTGAATGCGCTGGAACTGCTGCGCAAAAGTCCCGGCGTAAGCCTCGATCAGAACGAAAATATCAGCCTGAAAGGTCGGCAGAACGTGATGGTCCAGGTCAATGGGAAACTCACGCCCATGACCGGCCAGGACCTGGCGCAATTTCTTAAAAGCCTGAATGCCAGCGACCTGGAAGCCATCGAGATCATTGCCACGCCTGGCGCCAAGTACGATGCCGAAGGCAATGCAGGTATTATTAACCTGCGTCTGAAAAAGGATAAAAAACTGGGTACAAACGGTTCGGTGAGTCTCGGTTTTTACCAGGGCATCACCTCCAAAGGCGACGCTTCCATCAGCATCAATCACCGCGACCGGAAGGTGAATGTGTTCGGCTCGGCCAGCATATTCCGCGGGCGCTGGGACAACACCATGCACATCGATAACCAGATAGCCGGCCGGCAATACGACCAATTTAACAGCTCCCATTGGTACGCCCGGCCCAACAACGCCCGCTTCGGTCTGGATTATTCACCCAATACCCGCCATACGTTCGGCCTGCTGGTCGGCGGCGGGTTTTTCATCCCCAACAACTGGTCGGATGCGCGCACCAATATTGGGCAGTTATCCGAAAACCGCGTGGATTCGCTGCTCATTGCCCATAATGAAGGCAGCATGTTTAACTGGAATAACACCTATAACCTCAACTATAAATTTGCCGACACCCTGGGCAATCAACTCAATATCGACGCCGACTACGGGATTTACCGCGACAGCCAGACCATCTTAAACCAGAACTTTTACCGCGACCCGGAGAATGTGAGTACGCTGGCTGCCAGCGCTTTCCGGATGAACATGCCCCGCGATATCGATATCCGTTCCATCAAAACGGACTACGAACGGCCGCTTCGTTTGTTCGCGCCCAAGGATAGCAAGCTCGGCGCCGGCGCCAAATATTCGGACGTGGTGACGAATAACACGTTCAATTTTTTCAACGTCGTCAACAATGCCGATCAGTTCGATCTGGATCGTAGTAACACCTTTAAATACCGTGAACGCATTGCGGCCGCTTATCTCAACGGCAACAGTAAATGGGGGAAATTCAGCCTGCAGGCCGGTCTGCGCCTGGAACATACCGACGCGCGCGGCGACCTGCTGGCCTACAAACCGGTCGATAACCAAACGGTAGATACGGCTTATACCAGCCTGTTTCCCAGTGCGTCGCTGGGTTTTCAATGGCATAAAAACCACCAGTTGAACCTTACCTACCGGCGGTCGATCGACCGGCCGCGGTACCAGGATCTGAATCCCTTCGAGTTTCGCATCGACGAACTGAATTACCGGAAAGGCAATCCGTTCATACGGCCCCAGTTTACCCATACCCTGGAATTGGGCTGGACGCTGTTCGAACGCGTCAACCTGAGCGCCAATTACTCCCGGACGCTCAACGCTTTCGCCAACATCACCGATCAGGCGCTGGACCCGATCACCGGTAAACAGCGTTTTTTTACGCAAGTCCGTAACCTGGCCACGCGGGATAACATGGGTTTCAGCCTTAACACACCCATTCCTATCGCCAAATGGTGGAACGGGAACCTGAACGCCTTTTATAATTCGTCCATCATCAAAGCGGATTACGGGGGCGGGCGCATCCTCGATCTGCACGTCCATGGCGGCGGGTTCTCGACGCAGCAGACGTTCACGCTCACCAAAACCCTCAGTGCGGAAGCCTCGGGCTGGTATAACTGGGGCGGATTTTGGGGGGCCTACGTCATGCGCCCGCAAGGCGTGATGGACGTTGGTCTGACCAAACGCTTGTGGGATGGTAAGGGCACGCTGCGACTGAGTTTTACCGATGTGTTTCACACGGCCGGCTGGAGTTCTTACACGGATATCGGTGACTTGTACGTGAATGCGCGCGGTACCTGGGAAGGGCAGCAGTTCAAGGTAAATATGACCTACCGTTTCGGCAATAATAACCTGCAAAATGCCCGTCGCCGGGGCACGGCTGCGGAGGAAGAAAGTAACCGCGTCAATGGCGGCGGTGGTAATGGCGGAAATTGACGAACCGCGGTCCGACGGCTTTTTTACCGTCGGACCGCTAAGTAGGGCAATGTGATTTGTGCTTTTAATGCTTCATAGTATAAATACCAGCCTCTGTGTTACTCGTCGGACGGCAAAAAAGCCGTCATACGAGGTGCTGCGGTCGGACGGCTTTT
>JANPIN010000006.1:0-26404 GCA_031425035.1 Saprospirales bacterium
ACGCACCCATTTGCGGCCCAATTTTTCGCTCCATTTCGTTATTCGTCGGTTAAAATGTCCCGCATTTCGCCCTTCTCTTGCCTAATGGAGCAAAAAATAGGTCTCGCCAATCGGCACGTCATTCCCTGGACGCGGCACTAGGTCATTGTTTTTGAAAAATCTGCCGCTCCAGTAGATGGCCATTTTGCCAGACTACCGCTATATAACTTCCTATGGGCCAGCTTTGTATGGGCACTTCCCTGAAAGCTGCGTTTGGAAAATATTGCGTCGTGTATATTTGCCCGGCCAAATCAAAAATTTCAAGGTGGTCAAAAGTCTGGTTTTCCGACAGGCCGATCCGGATGGTCTCGCGCGCAGGATTTGGACGGAGGACCATACCAGCTTCCATCGTTTTCGGTTCTTTGGAAGCCACAATTTCAGCGCATACGGTGCCGTATAAAAACTGGCCGTTTTCCTGATAGCAGAAACCATGCGGGCAAATACATGCCTGGGCAACCGGGTTCCATAAATTGTTCCGGTTGCCCAGGCTTTCCAACCAATACGTTTGCCCAAAGCTTAAATTAACGGTCAATGTACGCCGGCTGGAGCCATCAGCCCAGGTCTCATACGCTTCCTGCTGTATGTATACCGTCTGCGGAGGATCACCGACCGTAACGGAGTCGCCAACCTGAACCGAGAAATCGAACAGTAGAAACTCGGTGTTCGTGGTGGTGTTATACTGAAAAACCTGTTTTTCAACGATATTTTCCCGCATGAAAGCGTATAACAGGCCTGCACTGGTATCGACGGTATAGGGTGGACAAAGTTGCGGTGCCGTCGGATCGCCCTGAATGCCGGTATGTAATAAAACCTGGTAGACCTGTCCGTTCATGGAGGTATCACCCCGGAACCAGTAGGTATTACCATAGGAAAAGTTGCAGAGTTGTAATTCCGGCGCCCAGAACTCATCGCGGTACACGCCGGTTTTAATAAAAGGGTAATACGTTTGCGCAAGCGCAGACCAGGTGCTGAGGGCGAAGACGAATAGGAAGAACGTTTTCATAAGTAACATTTTTTACAAACTTAAACGACCCCTTGCCTAAGCGGGAGACTATTTACGGGTATGTCGCCTATTTTCTTTTGTAAATCGGCCATATTCAGACATCCGTTCTATTTTTCTTCCCGCCGCAGCACTTTAAACGCTATGTCCCTACCCTGTCCCTGCATAATGGCCAGATTGATCCAGGCCAGCGCAAACTGCTCCAGCAGCACCACTTTATCGTCGCCGCCGAAATCGTAACACGCGGCAAAACCGGCATCCAGCGCCAGTTGGCGGGCGACTTGTTTGCCGTGTTCGGAGCTACCGGCCATAAACATATCGATGCCCACGCCGCCGTAGTTGGGATCGCGCATATTCTCAAAACCTGTCGTATTAAAACACTTGACCACGTGTGGCGAGCCCGTGATGGCCTGCAGCGCTTCCGCCGTATGGGCATAGGGTTCCGGCCGGACGCGCACGGAATTCATGGCGTCGATGATCACTTTATCGCCCGTTTGGCCCAGTTGCTCGGCGATGGCGACCGTGGCCTGCGGCGTGGCGGCGATCAGGATGGTCTCCGCAGCGCTAACGGCTTCGGCTATGGTCTGCGCCGTAATGTTCGGGAACTGCAGTAGTTCCTGACCCTTGAAATTTTGCAGGTCGCGCACGCCCAGCAGGATCTGGTGCCCGGCTTTCGACCAGTTTTCGGCGAGCGCCCCGCCGACGTTGCCGGTTCCGATGATGGCTATTCTCATGGGTGATGAAATGTTGGTTGATGAAATGATGCGTGATGAAATGATGCGTGATGAAATGATGGAGTGCAGCAGGACTCCGTAACGACTAGCGCGCTGCGGCCCGCCGGGTCATCGACAGGAAGTCCAGTCCGGCGGGGAGTATAAACACGGAACCGCTTAAAGGTTCAGGCACACGTCAACAATGAAATTGTAAAAGCCGAAATCTTTTCACGCACTTTTTGCGTTAATATCGGCGTCCGGACTTTTTTATCATGCTATGGGGAAGAGTTTTAAAAAACCGGCTACATTTCGCCGTCCAATTATGGGAATGAATTGATGCTTACTCAATTTGATCAAACTGCTGTTTTAATTTTTTCCCGCTCTGCATCGCAGGAGGCGGCGTTAAAGATTTTCGACCGGTCCGCCGGCAAAACCCGCAATGAAGCAATTGCCCAAAGCCTGATTCAGCGGGCCCGCGCAGTAGCCAGAGGCAGTAAAATGCCGGTATTTTTTCATTCCACCGCTGCCCAAAATGCCGGCAGCTTTGGAGAAAAATTTGCCGACGCCCTGGAAACGGTGTTTTCCAAAGGCTATCGCAACATCATCGCTATTGGGAATGATTGCCCGGCCCTCAATTCCCATGATCTGCTGCTGGCGGCCCAACACCTGACCGGTACCGCTATGGTGCTGGGCCCGGCCTCCGACGGCGGTACTTACCTCCTCGGCATACGGCAGGAAGCCTATGACCGGTCCGCATTTTTACGGATCGACTGGCAAACCCCGCTGGTTTTGGCAGAATTACAGGACTATGCTCAGGGTGATTTCATTTGCCTGACGGAAAAATCCGACGTGGATTCCCTGGCCGATCTGGCGCGGTTGTTACGCACGGATACGCTGCCGGTTTTATTAAAACACCGCCTTGCCCGCTTCCTGCAGCCGCTGCCACCCGCGGTATTTTCTACGCTGCGCCCTATTTTTCAACGCGCTCCCCAAACCGCTTTTACCTTACGCGGACCGCCCCGTTTTTCTATTTCTCCCTGCTTGTAAGCGACGGATGGTCCGGTATACTGCTGTTCCAGGTATAGATTAATGCAAAGTGGTTGGTCTAAACCGCAGTTGCATTTTCCAACCCTGTGCATCCCTATAGATCAGCACGTCCGGGTATTCGTATCTGGTTTCGGATGCTTGCCGTAACGGGGCAGCTTTTCGCTGCCTGTCTCCTGAGTACTATTCATTTCATTTCATAAATCGCCTGTGCCCTGCACAAAGCGTTCTTAATCACACTTTTAACCATTTCATCGAGTATGAGAAATTTTCTTACCCTTTGTTTCTTTCTGGTCACCTGCAGCCTGTTCGCGCAGGTCGACCTCGAAGTGGCCCTTTCCGAGTATCAGACCGGTAATGCCCTCGCAGGCCTGACCGTTCAGCTCACGAATACGGCCATCGGATTTAGTGCCGAAAAAACCACCAACAGCCAGGGCAAAGCCCAGTTTACCGGCCTTTCCCTTTCCGGCGAATACACCGTGACCGTACCTGAAAACGGCAATTTTCAATCGAATCTGAAAGAAGGTATTCGCCTGCGTTCTAACACGGATGCCAGCGTATCCGTCGTCATTTTCCCGAAAAGCGGCGTATCCCTGGACGAAGTAACCATTCTGGGCGCTTCCCGGATCAATGTGCGCAACGCCGAGGTCTCTTCCGAGTTGAAGCAGGAAGAGATCGAAAGTTTTCCGCTGGAAGGCCGCGACATTACCCGGCTCTTGTATCGTTTGCCGAACGTGGTGCAGGCCACCGGTTTTTTCCCCGAAGCGCCCAACGTGAGCATTAACGGTGCTAACTCCCTGTTTACCAACTATCTGATCGATGGAATGGACAACAATGAGCAGTTCCTGGGGGGGATTAAATTTAACATTCCGGTCGGTTTTACCAAGAACATCAATGTACTGACCAATAATTATTCTACGGAGTACGGACTCACGGGCAATGGTGTGGTGAACGTGACCTCGCGCTCCGGTTCCAATGAATTTACCGGTGAAGCCTTTGTGGTCACCCGCCCCGGCGCGGGCATCGACGCTGCTTCGCCTTATACCCAGCGTGACCTCAGCGGCAACCAGGTGAAAGACGGTTTCCAGCGTTACCAGGGCGGCGTTGGTTTCGGCGGCGCGATTAAAGCGGATAAAACCTTTTACTACGTAAATGCCGAGTATACCCGCGACATCAAGGATAATTTGCTGAATTCGGCGCCATTGGGCGTTAATGAAACGGTACGCGGAGAAAATAACTTCAGTTATTTCAGCGCCAAAATTGACCAGAACTGGACCAGCCGCTTCCATTCTTCGCTGCGCGCCAACGTCGGCGTCGTGAATATTGGCCGTCAGGCAGGCGGTTTGACCGGCGGAGTGGCTTTCCCTTCGGCGGCTAATTTCCAGGATCGTAATTCCCTGATCATCGCTTCGCAAAACACCTACCTGGGCACGAATTTCAAATCGGAAACCAATGTGCAATACAACCAGTTCCGCTGGAATTATGGCCGTGCGGTCGACGAAAACTCGCCACAAGTGGTCGTGCTCGATCCGCAGGGCGTAACGGCCGCTGTTTTGGGTCACCCGGGTTATTTATTCGATGCCCACGATCAGGGTGTACAAGGCCAGGAAAAACTGACTTTTTACAGAAATCTCCACACGTTCAAAGTCGGTGCGGAAATCCTTTCGGTCGATCACCAATTGTTTGGCGGCGGCAACCCGAACGGCAGCTACACGGTGCAACTCACGCAAAGCCAGTTAGATGCCGTAAAAAACCTGCGTAAAGGCGCTGACCTGGCGCTCACGGATATTCCGTCCGATGTGCAGGTGTTAAACTATAATGTGGAGCTGCGTCCGGCGGAATTTGGCGTACGCCAGAATATTTTTTCGGCCTATGTCGAAGATGCGTACGACGTGAGCCGCAAACTGAACCTGACCCTGGGCCTGCGATACGACGTGGATAATTTATCGAAAGGCGGTTCGGACAAAGCCGATCTGGACAACATTGCCCCGCGTTTCAGTTTCAACTACAAACTGAACAGTACCAGTAGTTTGCGTGGCGGTTACGGTATTTTCTACGACAAGATCCTGTACGCGGTTTATTCGGATGCTTTGCAGCAAAACACGACTTCGGCAGATTACAGACTGCAACTACAGGCATTGAAGGATAAGGGTTTGCTGCCCGCTTCTACCGACCTGGATAAAATTACTTTCGACGGAAATGCGGGTGCTTCGGCTTCGAATGTGACCTACCTGAACGGACCGAAATTTGCCGATTTACAAGGCCAGCGCGCGGGTGCGTTCAGCGGAGAACGCCGTATTCTGAACCCCAACGGCTATCAGAACCCATATACCCACCAGTTCTCGCTGGGTTATCAGAAACAGTTGAACGACAATCAGTTATTCTACGTGGATTTGGTCTACAACAAGTCGAACAACCTGTTTCGTCTGCGCGATCTGAACGCACCAACGCCTTATACGCCCAACCCGGATAACGTCGTGGTTCGCCCGTCTGCCGACGCCGACCTGACCCGTCCGGTGCCGATTGCCAACGGTGCAGGCACCATCAACGGTCAGCAGGTAAGCGGCGTGGCCCGCAACGTCGTGGTCTCGGAAACGGAAGGGGAAGGCGAATACTATGGCGCCTCGTTCAACCTGCAAAAGGATCGTGGCGGCGACAAGTACTCCTGGCGTTTGATTTACACCCTTTCCCGCCTGCGCAACAACACGGAAGACGTCAATTTCCGGGCGCAGAACAGCAACGACTATAGTTCCGAATGGGGCCCGGGTATTAACGACCGTACCCACGTCATCAACGCGATTTACCAGTATTACCCGGTAAAAGGGCTGAGCCTGACGGTCGCCGGACTGGTCCAGAGCGGACAACCGATCAACCGTATTCCCAATGCTTCCCTGTACGGCACCAGCGACCTCAACGGCGACGGACGTTCCTTCGGCGATGCGTATGTCGGCAACAGCGACCGCCAGCCCGGTGAAACGCGCAACAGCGACCGTTTGCCCTGGAACAACACGCTGGATCTGGCCGCAGAGTACCTGTTCGGAAAATCGGGCTTTAAGCTTCGGGCCGACGTATTCAACGTGTTCAACGCGGTGAACCTGAGCGGTTATTCGAACAATGCGACCCAGAGCAATCAGGTGCAGGTCGGTCCGGCTTCGAGCGGTCTGATCGTTCGCCGGAATGCCGCGCCGCCGCGTCAGTTCCAGTTTACGCTGCACTATGCGTTTTAAATAAGCAAGGGGCCTTATACCAAATTTCGCTACCTATGACCCCGGAGCGGTCCAACGTTTGTAGAATGTATCCTTGACTGGTTGGTCTACAAACGTTGGACTTCTCCGAAGTCATTTTCTATTCTGCCGGATGATGGCGAAGCATTACAACTGGAGGCAGGAATCCGGACAGCATATCATATTATGAATGCTATCCTGCGTTTTATCTGCCAACAAACCTAACCATTCAAACCTGCCTATAAATTCCTTTACTGTATGCGTTTCCTGCTGTTTTTGCTCCTTTTTGCCGGTATTTCCTGTCAAAATACGTCCCAACCGAATATAGAGATGAGCATGCCCCATCCCTGGGCCTATAATATTGAACATGCCAAAGGCACGACCGTACGCATGCAAATGTGGCAGGGCGACCCCCTGATCAACAAATATATGAGCAACTGGGTGGTGCCGGAAGTCAAAAAGCGCTTCGACATCGACCTGAGCATCGGGCCGGCACAGGGCGCTGAAATCGTCAAGCTTTTACTGGGCGAAATAGAAGCCGGCAAGAACAAGAGCAGCGTGGATATGTGCTGGATCAATGGCGAAACCTTTTTTCAACTTCGTCAAATTTCGGCTTTACACGGACCCTTTACCGCCGATTTGCCAAACGCCCGGTATATTGATTTTCAGAACCCATTCATTGCGAACGACTTCCAGCAGCCCGTCGAGGGGTACGAATGTCCCTGGGGCAATGTGCAGCTCTGCCTGATCTACGATACGCTGCGCACGCCGGCTCCACCGCGCACCATGCAGGAACTGGAAACCTATGTACGGGCGCATCCCGGCAAATTCACCATCCCCTATGAATTCACGGGCATGACGCTGCTGAAGAGCTGGATGATTGGTCTGAGCGGCTCTAAAAACGGATTGGACGGCCCGTTCGACGAGGCCAAATACCAGGCTTTATCCACGCAGCTATGGGATTTCATCAACCGTAACAAGGCGTATTTCTGGCGAAAAGGGGAGACTTTCCCGGACGGGGTGGCCGCTATGCACCAGATGTTCGCCAATGGCGAGCTGGATTTTACGTTGAGCAATAACGACAACGAGGTGGATAACAAGATCATGCAGAACATTTTCCCGGGTTCGGCCAAGTCCTTCGTGTTTACCAGCGGGACCATTCAGAATTCGCACTATTTAGGCATTACGGCCCGTGCGGCCAACCTGGCGGGCGCCGAGGTCGTCATTGATTTTCTGATCAGTCCGGAAGCCCAGTTGCAGAAAATGCAACCGACGGTCTGGGGAGATGGTACCGTGCTGGATATCAGTAAGTTGCCCGCCGAATGGAAAGCGAAATTTGAAAATATTCCCGGACGGAAGAATGCGCCGCGCCGCGCCGATATTCAGCCGTATGCCTTGCAGGAGCCTGCGCCGGAGTATATGCTCCGGCTATATGCGGATTTTCGCAGGCAGGTCATTGAAAAAACCCGCTGATGCGCAGGCTCGCCCCTACCCTTTTCTTAGGTTTTGCCGTGCTGCCTTTGGCTGCCGGGCTGCTGTATGCCCTGCTGTATTCGCTGGGTCTGGTGGGGGCATTGAGTCATGGTTTTTCCCTGGACGCCTGGCGCCTGCTGTTTATCAGTCCCACTTTTTGGACCTCCTTAGGGCTGAGTAGTCTGCTGGCGACCGTCAGTGTGGTCATTTCGACCTGGCTGGCCCTGGGTTTAGTGGCGGGATGGCAAGCGCAACTAGAGCGCCCGCGTGTCCGGTTGCTGCTGCACTTTCCCCTGGCTTTACCGCCTATTGTGGCGGCATTTGTATCATTCCAGTGGCTGGGCAGCTCGGGTATGCTGGCCCGGATGGCCTGGCAACTGGGCTGGATCAACGATGCCGGTACCTTCCCGCCGCTGATCAATGACCCCTATTATGTGGGGGTAGTGCTGACCATGTTGCTGCTGACTTTTCCCTTCCTGCTTTTATTATTTTTAAATTACTACCAGTCGGCTAACCTGCCGCAATTCACCCAGCTGGCGACGACACTGGGGGCCTCGCCGGGTTATATACGCGCCCATATTGTTCGGCCGGTGCTGCTGCGGCGTGCCCTGCCGACCTTACTACTGTACGCGGTGTTTTTATTTGGTTCTTACGAAGTACCGTTGTTGCTTGGTCGTCAGAGTCCGGCGATGATCTCGATTTTCATCAGTCAGAAATTCGGTCGTTTCAACCTGAACGACGTGCCCGTGGCCTATGCCGCCACCGGTGTGTACGCGCTGCTGGTCATTACGGCCATCCTCCTCTTTTTGAAACTCCATTCATCCAATCCGCCAGCCGAACAAGTCTGATGCACCGTATAGTCCTCGTCCTGCTGCTGTTGTTGTTCCTGCTGCCGTTTGGCTATTTGCTGGCGCTGTCTCTGGCGCATACCTGGCAATTTCCGGCGCTCGGTCCCTCGGGCTGGACGCTGGAGCACTGGACCGATCTGGGTAGTACGGGCGGGAATTGGGCATCCAGCGCGCTGCGTTCACTGACTCTCGGTTTACTGGTAGGCGGCATCAGTACCATCCTGGGTTTTTACACGGCCTGGCAGTTATCCGGCCATCCGAAACGCCGGCTCTGGTTACGGCTGGCTTATTTACCGTATGCCTTTTCGCCGGTTATTTATGCCCATAGCCTGAAGTTCTTTTTCAACGTGAGCGAGCTGTCCGGCACTTTTACCGGAGTCGTCGCGGCGCAGTGCATACTGACCTATCCGTTCGCTATGCTGTTGTTTTTCAATCACTTCGATCATTCCCTGCAAGCCATGGAGCAGATGACCTACACACTGGGGGGATCGGCCAAAACGGTTTTCTGGCGGGTGCTGCTGCCCGTGTCGAAGTCGGTGCTGTTCATTTGTTTCTTTCAAATTTTTCTGCTTTCCTGGTTCGAGTACGGTCTCACTTCCGTCATTGGTTTAGGCCAGGTACGCACCCTCACGATTGCCGTATATCAGTACATTGGGGAAGCCAATCAGTATGTAGCCGCTTTGGCGAGCTGTTTAGTATGTTTGCCGCCGCTGCTGTTACTGTATTTAAATCAACGTTTTGTTTTCCGTTAAACCTTCCACGATCAAAAGCGGGCAACGCTAAGCGTATGGATTTTTTAGAACTCCACAACATTAGTAAATCCTTCGGACCAACGCCGGTCCTGAACGGCATAAACCTCGATCTGGCGGAGCATCAAACCCTGGCCATCCTGGGACGTTCGGGCTGTGGCAAAACCACGCTGCTCAAGATCATGGCCGGTTTGTTATCCGGCGAGGGGGAGATCCGGCTGGAAACGCAGGACATTACGCGCATGCCGCCCCAGCAACGCAGCATCGTTTACCTGTATCAGGAAGCGCTGTTATTTCCGCATTTGAACGTATTTGAAAATGTGGCGTTTGGATTACGGTTACGCAAAAAATCGGCGACAGAGCTTAAAGTCCAGGTGCAGGCCATGCTGGAAAACCTGGGGCTCACGGAACATACCCTGAAAATGCCCACTGAACTTTCCGGTGGCCAGAAACAACGGGTGGCGTTTGGCCGGGCGCTCATTATCCAGCCCAAGTTACTCCTGCTGGACGAGCCCTTCGGGGCGCTCGACGTGGAAACGCGCGGGGCCATGCAGGTTTTCTTCAAAAGAATGGCCGTCGAACAGGGTATTACCTCGGTTTTCGTAACCCACGATCTGAAAGAAGCCGTGCTGATGGGCGACCGCCTGGGTTATATGGAAAATGGAAATTTGCATATTTTCAATGACCTGCAGGAATTTTCCCGTGACGAGCGAACCGGCATGCAAAGCGAAATCTGGTTCTGGGAAAAACTCGTACACTATAGGGCGGCCAAAGATTAACTGATAACCAAAGATTCAAACCAACAAACCCCGTACTTCACTCAAACTTGCTTGTAAACCATGAATTTCAACCACTGCGAGTCACTTTATTGGGTTTTCACCCAGCTCTGTAATGATAAATGTGACCACTGTTATAACCTGAGCGGACCGCAAGGCGCCCGGATCAGCGAGGAAGAGTGCCTGCAAATCATTGATAACATGCCGGATCGCATCGAACGGCTCATCCTTTCCGGTGGCGAACCGCTGGCGGATAAGAAGCTGCTGTACACCATTCTGGATCGTTTACACGAACGTTATCAGGGGGAGACGCAAATTATGCTGCAAACCAACGGCGACCTGCTCAACGAAAAAATCCTGGATACCCTCATTGCCAAGGGGGTTAGCCGGTTCGATATTGCCAGCATCGACCGTTACCACAAACATGCCGGCGACCGCCTGATGGTGCTGGCGGATCTGTTCGCATCGCGGGGCGTCAATGGCGACGACCACGATCCACTGATCGAAAAGGAAACGTTCCTGATGCGGAAACACCCGCTTTCCTGGGGCTACTGGGGCGCTACCGAGGATATGTGGCTGGGCGGCAACTGGGCGCGGGGCCGGGCGATGGAAAAGGACATCTGGCTGCGCGATCCCAACCATAATTTCTGTAAAGTGCTGTCCGGCGGCATCGGTTTCCTGACCGGTGCGGCGGGTATACCCCAGGAAATATCCATCCAGTTATGGCGGATAAATCCCTGTTGCCCGGGCACGTATAAAGCCATGGGCGATGCCCGAAAGGATAAAGTAGCCGACGTGCTGGCGCGGGTGGCGCAATCGCCGGTGTTTCAAAAAATCAATGAAGGCGACCCGCTGGGCATGGGCGAAAGCGTGGGTATTTCCCGGGAATTTGCCGAAGCCCGCAACCAGGATCTGAAAAACGTCTGCCTGTGGTGCGACGAATTTTTCCGCGATTACTTCGATATAGATACCATGGCTTCCAAATTTCAACTGGCCGAAAAAGTATGAAACTGATCTTCGTGTATAATGCCGGCAGCGGTTTTTTTAATGTGGCGGCCGATATGGCCCATAAAATATTTTCGCCCGCTACCTATCCCTGCAGCCTGTGCGACCTGACCTACGGAATATTTAAAATCCGGCCGGAATGGGAGGCGTTTATCAAAAATGCCCCTTTTACCCTGGACTTTCTGCATAAGGACGAGTTTCAGCAGGCTTATCCGGCGGGGCGTCACCTGGCTTTACCCTGTATTTTGACCGAAGCGGACACGCAACTGGAAACCCTCGTGCCGGCGGTGGAATTGAACGCCCTGAAAACCATCGCGGAGTTGAAAAAGCTGGTGCTGGAACGTGCATCCGCTCAACGCCTGGCGTAGTACATACCTACGCTTTTCATGCGATTGAAATTGTTGGCATTGACCCAGTTGTACTTGCGTTTCAACATAAAATGCAGGTCGGATTCGGCGACTTTACCTTCCAGCTCCTGTTCACATAAATAGTAAACATAGGAACGTACCTCGCGGGCCAGCTTATCCAGGGCATCTGCTTCTGCGCGCGGTAATTCCGGATGCAAGCGCATCATGCGTTCCTGGGTGGGTTTCTCGAACATTTCGCCCCATTCCAGGCAGAAATCCAGGGCTTCGTTGGGCAGGTCGCTGGCGGAGGCTGGTTGATCGGTAAACTTGGCCAGTACCTGATCAACGATTGGTTGCCAGGCCGGTTTGGGGGCGGCGGGGAGGTTCTGCAGATCCAGGACCGGAAAAAATTTGATGAACCGCACCACATGAAACCAGCCGCCGGGGAAGTGGATCTGCAGGTCGTAAAACCCGGGATGCAAATCTGAAACATCCCATTTTAACTGCGTGTCGCGGTGGCTGTAATTCCGCAGTACATACTCCAGCACCTGCACGTTTTGCAGCGTATCCAGCAGGACCATTTTCTCCGCTACTTCGGCAAACGGCGGCAGGTCGATCAGAAAGGTCTGGTTATGGGTCTCTTCCTTCCACTGCAGAGTGACCATTTCTTCTTTTAACTGACCGCAGGGTGGCGTCTCAACCCGCTCTTCATCTATATGCCGCGTGAATACTTTAGTGGCCCGGCACGGCCCTGTACGCAGATCCTGGCCTTCAAAAGCATGTTCCGGACAGGGCTTGGTACTTCGCACCGGTAGCCGAACGGCAACACCCCGGCCGCCGTCCGGCAGGTGATAGACCTGTTTAGCGGCATAGTTCTGTTTTTCCCGCACGCGATCATCCTCCGGCCATTCGGCGGGCTCCGTTTCTGCGGGCAGATCGAAGACCATCCCGGCCGGATGTTGATAGAATGGTTCCTGGAGGATAATACGGATGGTTTTCATAAAATTTATTCCAGCTATACGTTTATAAAGTGGCGCTAAATAAATGGTTTTTACTGTTTCTTTACCATGGCACTTATAACCGAACGCCGTTGACCCTGGTAAAAGCCGATAACCTTGAATCCGGGGTGGTTTGTTTACATTATCGGACTACGCCAGCCTAAAACCGTATTTTTGACAGACCAACTTGTTAAATACAGCCCATGAACAAATACCTCCCCCTCATCGCCCTGATGTTTTTAGCCGCCTGCAAAACCGGACAAAATCCGCAAGTGCTGTATCAGTCCAAAGCCTTTACCGTGTATCCGGACAAGGTGGTACAAGGCCGGAATGTGGCCACGGTGCTCTCCCCTACCCACCTGAAATCGAACTACCGTAGCCCTTCCAGCGAAGTCTTTTCGCGGCTGATCACCTTCAAATTCAGCATCAACGAAAAGGATAATGAGTTGCCGTCGGGTAAAGATCACTGGCTGATCATAGGTGACGAACATGCGTCCCCGGTGGTGAAATTCGGGGAAACACCGCCGCCACAGCCGGAGAAACCCGGGACTTTCCTGCCGGTCAATTACGAGTACACGATCCGCGTGGATATGTCGCCGGTGCTCCGGCAGTTTGCTGAAAAAGGCTATTACGAAGCCTTTGATGGCATGAAGGTCGCCAAAGCCGATTTCAAAGGTTTTTACGTGGCCGGTGGTT
Source organism: Saprospirales bacterium (assembly GCA_031425035.1). Classification (GTDB taxonomy): domain Bacteria; phylum Bacteroidota; class Bacteroidia; order Chitinophagales; family Saprospiraceae; genus M3007. Next base: position 12,913 of record JANPIN010000006.1, read on the forward strand.
CCGAGCCGCTGTCCTGGGATTTCGTGAACCTCAGTAATAAAGGGCTGAAACTGAGTCCGACCAGCGACCCGAATATTTACAGCCTGACGCTCACCTTCAATCCCTATAACGCGGCCGATTTTCAGGAAAAAGACTGGCAGCTAACGAAAGACCTGTCAAGCCGCCCTAAATACACGTCCAATCAACCGGTGGTGGATGCCCTGTTCAATCTGTCTTTGGAAGAAGCAGTCAAAAACATCGAAAAGGACAGCACGTTCCGGACCGGCGCTAAATGGGGCGGCGTATGGACCCGCGACATCAGTTACAGCATCGTGCTGGCCTTCGCTTACCACGAACCGGAAGTCGCCAAAATCAGTCTGCGCAAGAAAGTCAAACGCGGCCGCATCATCCAGGATACCGGTTCGGGCGGCGCCTGGCCGGTGTCGTCGGATCGCACGACCTGGGTGCTGGCGGCCTGGGAAATTTATAAAGTAACCGGTGACCGCGCCTGGCTGGACGAGGTGTACCCGATCATTAAAGCCAGTCTGGAAGACGACTATAAAACTATTTACGACCCGGCAACCGGCATGTTCTCCGGCGAAAGTTCTTTCCTGGACTGGCGCGAGCAGACCTATCCGAAGTGGATGTCGAACATGGACATTTACGTTTCCCAGAACTTGGGCACCAATGTCGTGCACTACCGCGCCCACCATATCCTGGCGGAAATGGCCAAACTAAAAGGCGAGCCGGCGGAGGTGTACACCCAGCGCGCCGAAACGATTAAAAAGGGGATCAACGAACACCTGTGGATGAAAGACCGGGGTTACTATGCGCAGTATTTGTATGGCCGGCCCGGCTTGACGGTGAGTCCGCGCTTTGAGGCGCTGGGAGAAGCACTGGCCATTCTTTTCGGCGTGGCGGACACGGAAAAAGCCGCTTCCATACTGGCTAAATCGCCGGTGACCGACTATGGCGTTACCTGCATTTACCCGCAAATTCCCGGTATTCCGCCCTACCACAACAACGCCATCTGGCCCTTCGTGCAAAGCTACTGGAACCTCGCGGCCGCCAAAACCGGCAATGAAACCGTGCTGAACCAGGGCCTGGCGAGTGTGTACCGGGCCGGCGCTTTGTTCCTCACCAATTATGAAAATTTCGTGGCGCAGACCGGCGATTTCCTGGGCACGGAGATCAACTCGGACCGCATGTTATGGTCTATGGCCGGTAATCTTTCCATGGTGCACCGGATATTTATGGGCATGTCCTTCGAGCTCGATGGCCTTTACTTTAAACCCGTGGTGCCCCAGGTGTATGGCGGACAGAAAACGCTGTCGAATTTTAAATACCGGCAGGCTGTGCTGAACATTACGGTCAATGGCTACGGCAATCAGGTGCGCAGCATGACGATGGATGGACAGCCGTTGGCCAATGGGATGGTACCGAATAATTTGAAAGGGGCCCATACGATCCTGATCGAATTAGCGAATAATACTTTCCCGGAGAAGAATATGAACCTGGTCGCTAATCATTTTTCTTTACCGACGCCGCAGGCCGGCAAATTGGGGGACGAGCTGCAGTGGGCACCCATTCCGGGCGCTACGGCTTACCGGATTTATAAAAATGGGCTGTGGCTGGAAAACGTAAAGAGCAGCCCGTACCGCCCTGCCGCCGACGCCTATGCCGAGTATAAATTGACGGCGCTCGATGTTCAAGGGTATGAGTCCTTCAGCAGCGAACCCGTCGTATTTGCCAAATCCGTGCAGGTGTTTGAGATGGAAGACTTTGCGGCGCCGAGTACCCTGCCCTACACCAATTTTTCCGGAAAGGGTTTTGTGGAAATTTCCACGAGCAAGAACAAAGTCATCGAATGCCGGATCCGCGTAGAAAAGGCGGGTAATTACCGCCTGGATCTGCATTATTCCAATGGCAGCGGCCCTTGGAATACGGATAATAAGTGCGCCATCCGTAGCCTCAGCGTAAACGACACGTATCAAGGCATTTTGGTGTTACCACAAAGGGGGAAGGACGAGTGGTCGGACTGGGGTTTTTCCAATAGCCGGAACGTGCCGCTGCAGGCCGGTCTGAATGTGGTGAAAATCAGCTTCGAAGACTGGAATAACAACATGAACGTGGAAGTCAATTCGGCCATGCTGGATTATTTACGGGTGACGGGTTTGGGGAAGTGAGGCAGATGGATCTCGCAGATTAATTTTGCCTATAAATCAACTTATGAAAAAAACTCTTCTGCCTATAGCCATTTTAATTTCCGGCGCCTGGGCGATCCTCTCCAGTTACCAGGGCAATTTTAATATTTATCAGATTTTAAAACCTTTAACGACTATTTTAATAATCGGGCTGGCGTTGCTTTCGGTAAATACGGACAAAACATATAGCCGGTCCTTAATAACGGCGCTTGTTTTTTGCCTGTTGGGCGATATACTTTTATTAAACGAGGGCTATTTCCTGTTTGGCTTGTCCGCTTTTTTGATCGCGCATGTAGTTTTCACTTATGCCTTCAGCCGGATGTATGGCTTTTATAAAAACTATTTGCCATTACTGGTTTTAGTTGCTGTTTGCGGGTCTTATTTCTTGTATTTAAAACCTGGTTTACAGGATTTTACTATTCCCGTGGCTGTTTACATGACGGCCATTATCATCATGGCCTGGCAGGCCATTGGTCTTTATTTGCAGGATAGGCAGCGCGCATTTTTGTACATAGCCATGGGCGCTTTATTATTTACTTTATCGGATGCGTTATTGGCGTTAAATAAATTCAAGCAGCCTTTTGTTTTGGCCGATATGCTTATTCTGGCGACCTATTGGGGGGCGGTATATTTGTTTGCCTGTTCTGGTGGGTTTGTCAAAAAAAGCACCTGAGTTTTAAATCCAATTGTCAGGTAACAACACTGTTTTGCCGTCTGTTAAAGCAATTCTGAAACTCGTTGGCATTGAAATAATAAACTGCATTTTTGGGTAATGTCAAATTTTAATTGGCACCCCTGCCGGCATTAACAATTTTTTACGGATAAATTCCCAAAATGGTGAGAAATTTGTGTCAACCATTTGAAACGTCCACCTTGTTAACACCGGCTTATGAAAACAATCTTCACCACTTTGCTGGTATTAGGCATCGCCTGTTCCAGCAGCATCTTTGCCCAAAACCCTTTTCCGATTGCCGTCAACGATACGCTTTGTTTCCTGCTCGGAGAAAATTTCAACTACAACGTAAAAGATAACGATGTACCGCACAATGCCTCGGTGCCCGTTTTTCTGACCACTCCCGATCCCTGTATCAGCATGGCGCAGGATGGTCGGTTGTTCTTTTCCCCTGATGCGGATGCCAGTTGTTGCGGCCTGCACGTGTTGAAATACCGCTATGAAGGTTGTCAGGGACTACCCAGTTGTGAAGGGGTCATTTTTTTTACCATAAAATGCCCCAAACCGGATTGTTTCCTGGTCAATCTGGATGATTTTCAGAGCAGTCCGGCCGGTGGACAAGCAGCCTGCGCCTTCGCCTGTGAAAATTCCACCTCCACCTATTACGTGCCTTACAATCCGCTCAGTACCTATAGCTGGCAGGTGACCGGTGATCTATCCACTGTAATAGGCGCTAACCCGGCGGAAATCATCGTCACCTGGGGACCGGCAGGCGCCGGCGCCATCACCCTGACCACGACCAATCCGAATGCGGTGATCACGGTTTGCGTAAATATACTGGAAGGCCCCACGGCCAGTTTCCTGCTGTCCGATTCGATCATTTGCTGCGGCAACAGCGTTAATTTTACGAACACCTCCAGCAGTGCCGATGGCTGGTTCTGGGATTTTGGGGACGGTTCTACGTCCAATATGTTCTCCCCGATGCACGCTTTTAATACGCCGGGAACGTATACGGTCTGTCTGTACGTCACAAAGAATAATTATGACGCCATGGGCAATGCGCTTTGCTGCTGTACCGACTCCGTCTGCATGAATGTGGTCGTGGATGCATTGAAAGGTCCGCAAATTTACTGTGTATCAACCCTTTGCGCCTTTGACAGTTCCGCTTACTGGACCAATGCCACCAACTGCAGTAGCTATGTATGGACGGTACTGGATGCCAACGGACTACCTTTGCCATTTACCGGGCAGGGTCAGGATTCGATTTCAGTCGACTGGGGAGATGGCCCCCAGGGCACGGTTTCGCTGATGGTGCTGGGTTGCGACAGCGTATTCTGCGACGATCCGACTTCGGTAATCATCCCCATCATTCCTTCAACAAGTGTTATTAATGGACTAGCAGTGGTTTGTCAAAACGCCACGGCCACCTATACCGTCCCGAAATGGATCAGCACCTATTATAACTGGCAAGTGACCGGCGGCATGATCCTGGGTGGCCAGGGCACGAATACCGTGACCATTCAATGGGGACCCGGGCCCATTGGGACTATTAATCTGCAGTACAACAGCAACTTCCTGGGCGGATTACCCGGGGAGGATCCTGATAACTGTATGGGTCTGGGCAATCTGACGGTTAATATAAAGCCCGCTTTTAGTCTTAGCGGCCCTACCTCCGCCTGTTCGAACACCCTGTCGACTTTCAGTACCAATCCGGCCGGCGCATTCACCTGGACGGTTACGCCGGCAGCACCTTTTACCGGCCAGGGTACCGGCGCTATTTCAGTCACGTGGAGCACCGGCCCGGGCACGTATGTGGTTACTGCGGTATCGAATAGCGCCACGGCATTTTGTAATACCAGCGTTTCTACGGCCATCCAGGTCATCGAGCTCCTGCCGGCGGATACGATTAAAGGGCCGGGGCAAATTTGTCCGGGCGAAACGTATACCTACCTGGGGTGGACCACGCAAACCGGGGTGGGTTATACCTGGACAGTGACCGGCGGCACACCCGCCAGCTATACCGGCAACCCGGTTACCGTGACCTGGAACGCCATCGGCCCTTATGGGCTGGCGCTCCAGTTGTTTAACGTGGGGGCGCCGGGTTGTACGTCCACGCCTATTTTAATGCCGGTTACGCCTAAAGTACTCAATGGTCCGCTCAGCATTACCGGTCCGCTCAACAGTTGCATCAATGGCGCTCAAAACTACAGTTCCGGTCCGGCGCAACACCCGGACGCAACCTATAACTGGACAATAATGCCCGCCACAGCCGGCAGCGTCGCCAGCGGCCAGGGTACGCCGAACATTATGGTACAATGGAACAATGATGCGGGTCCCGCCATGCTGAGCCTAACGGTGAATCTCTGTAACAGCAGCCTGATTAAAACCATTACGGTCTCCGTCAACAGCGCGGCTACGCCGACCATCACCCAAACGGGCATTCTCTGTCCGGGTGTGTCGGCTACGCTGAATGCCGGCCCGGGTTACGCGAACTATGCCTGGTCTTCCGGGCCGAATGGTCCTGGTTTTCAAACCATTACGATCAGCAGCGGCGGCATTTACACCGTCACGGTAACCGATGGATTTGGCTGTACGGCTACGGATTCCTACCAGGCCATTCCCCTGCCGGCACCCGTTGCAGATATTTCTACCGGCGATCCGACCACCTTATGTATCAATCCGCCAAGTCCGGCGACGGTCACGATCAATGCGCAGACCAATCCGAATTATACTTTTCAGTGGTATTGCAACGGCACCTTGCAGTTGCTACCGCCTGCCCAGGCCTTTTTAGTACATACCAATACCAACGTGGCGGGCGCCTTCCTGTACAGTGTAATTGTCACGGACAACAATGGTTGTAAGGACACCTCGAACGTGATCGTCGTCAATCAGGTAGTCTGTTCCGGCGGCGGTACAGGCGGTTGTGTGCCGGATCCCTATACGCTGAGCATTACCTCGGTGAATCAGACGCCAAACTGCGATAATGTGGCCTTCACTGTAACGAACACGCCTAACGTGACCCTGGTCGGCTGGAATTTTGGCGATCCGAACGGCAATGCTAATACCGGTACGCTGGCCAACGCCGTCCACGTATACAGCAAAGCCGGTTGTTTTCTGGCCACCCTCAGTGCGACCGTTCCTGGATCTCCGGGCGGTCCCTGTACCGTGCTGGAAACGGAAAGCGTCTGCGTGCCGCTGGTCGCTAAATTTGGTTTCAGCGTGGCTTGCCTGAAAGTCACTTTCAATAATTTGACCACTTTACTACCCGGTACAGGGCCGGTCACCTGGTTGTGGAATTTCGGCGATGGGTTTAACTCGACGCTGGAAAACCCGATGCATACCTATGCGGCAGGCGGCACGTATACGGTTACACTGACGGCTACCAACCCCGCCGGTTGCGTGTCCACCTATTCCCTCTCCGTTTTCGTGGCCGGGCCGCCCATCGCCACGATTTCCGTGGATATGGATCCTTGCGTCAATGAGTCCGTGCAGTTTATGGGCATTGCGGCGGGCGGCGTGAGTTGGTTCTGGAGTTTCGGCGACGGCGCAACCAATGCGTTGCAGAATCCTTTCCATGCGTACACGATGGCGAACACCTACCCGGTAAGCCTGATTGTCCAGGACGCTCAAGGTTGCGCGGATACCGCGATGACCACGGTGACTGTTCATCCGCCGCCACCGCAGGATACCATCGCCTTCAGTCCCGGGCTGACCATCTGTGCCGGGGGCAGCGTGACCTTGACGGCGCCGGCCGGGCCTTACACCTGGTTATGGTCGGCTGCTGCCGGTGGCGCCACTACCCAGGTGATCACCGTGACCACGGCCGGTACGTATTCAGTGACGGTGACCGATGTGAACGGCTGCACGATGGTCCCGGATTCGGTGACCATCGTAGTGAATCCCCTGCCTTTGGCCGTCATTTCCGGTAATCCTTTCATCTGTGATGCCGGTTGTACCACACTCAGCGTAGCCGGTGGTTTCGGCTATTCTTATGTGTGGCTGGATAATACCAACGCGCCGCTGGTACCCGCACAAACGGCGCCGACGCTACAGATATGCGCCGGAAACGTACAGCCAGGAGGTTATGCGGTGTCCGTGACCGATCCAAATGGTTGTACGGCCATTTCTCCGGTCGTAGTCGTTGCACTGGCCATTTCACCTGCTTTTACCGTAACAGTCATGCCCGACTCCTGCGAGGGGACACCAGCCATACTCACGGTCGTTCCTGTGCAGCCCAATGTGGTCTACGCCTGGAGCAATGGCGGTACCGGGCCCAGCATTACCGTGTTGCAGGCCGGCGTGTATAATGTGGTCGGTACGGATACGTTGACCGGCTGTCAGGGTTTTGGCAGCCAAACCATTCACCCGCTGCCGGATTTGTGCATTGTGCCGGTGGGCTGTTATGAAATTTGCAATCCGGATACTATTTGCGGACCGGACGGGCTCGACGGCTACCAGTGGAACATGAACGGTGTGCCCATACCGGGCGCCGTCAATCAATGCCTGATCGTTACCCAAAGCGGCAGTTATACGTTGACGGGCAGCACGGCGTTCGGCTGCTCACTCACTTCCGATTCCCTGATGTTGATGGTCGTCGATTGTGCCTGCGACCAGTTGAACGTGAGCGCGGAGCCTTCGACGGAAGATAGTTGCTGCTGGACGCTGAGTTATGAAAACCACTTCGGCGATCTATTCGGGGTGGTGATCCACAGCGACGATACCGGTTTCGATTTCAGCGGCTTGAGCGATTCCCTGCACATATTCTCCATCGGCACCAATACCATCAGCTTGGTGAACAGCCAATCCGGGGCGCCGCTGCCCGCCGGCTTGCTGGACAGTTTCCTGACCCTGTGTTTGACGAATGTCGTCCATTCGCCGCAGCAAATTGTGATCGACTGGTATGATTTCACCTATCAAGTCGCCTGTTCGGATACCCTGGAGTTTAACTGCCCGGTGGAACCGGACTGCCTGTACCTGTCGGCCGATTCCATTTACTGCGACGGCGAACAGGTGACGTACACCATCACCGTTTGTAACCCGATCGATAATGACTTTGAGGTCGGCTACATTGTACTGATGCCGTCCAGTCCCATCGGCATTGTCGTAACGCCGCCGAATGTAGTCCTCGGCACGCCCATGTTGCCGGGTGAATGCCGGGATTTTACCTTCCTGCTCTCCGGCCCCAATCTGGAAGGCGATACTTTCTGCTTTAGTCTGACTGCCCACGATACGGTGCCCGGACTGATCGATACCACGCACTGCTGTATGCTGGATACGATGTACTGTGTGCCGATTCCCGACTGTATGCCCTGCGACGATATTGGCGTGGAAAACGTTGATTCTGCGGCGAATCCGGACGAGGGGTACTGCTGCTTTAATATTTCCCTGTTCAACAACTACGCGGCTAACTTCTTTGACGGCATTAATCTCTGCCTGTTGCCGCCAGGCGCGGGCATGACGATTAACAATCCCTTCGGATCAGGCTGGAGTACCGCCAGTTACACGCCCACCATGGTCGAACTCGACGTAGTGCCGCCGCTGGGGACTGCCTTACCGCTGGGCGTGGTCACGTTGCCAACGATCTGCATCGAGCATGGCACGAACCCGATGCAACAACTGGAAATCAAATGGATGCAGGGAGACAGCATTCTGTGCCGGGATACGCTTAACTTATTCTGCGAACCGGACTGCGGCTACCTGCTGGACGAAGTGGTGATGTGCAACGACAGCGGTTACTGGAATTACAGCGGATTGATCGTGAATACCTCCGCCTACACCATGGGCCAGGCGAATATTGTCTTCACCTCTCCCGCAGGATTGAGTGGATTTAACCAGTCGATTACCTTCCCGGGCGGCCTGCCGAGTGGCGCCTCTTATCCCTTCAATTTAATTTTGGATGTACCGGCTATGCCTGGGGATACGGTCTGTTTCACGGTGGCCCTCCACCAGTTGAACGACAATAACCTGCATATTAACTGTTGCAATTTCTACGACTGCATCGTGCTGCCGGAATGCGAGGTAGAGGCTGATTGTGTCTGCGACGACGCCTTCAAAATAGCCAGTCTACAGGGAATTATCTGTACGATCCTGCCTACGCCTACGCATACCGCGACTTTCTCACCCGAAGGCATTTTATCGAGTTGCGACCAGGTGGTCTGGTTCTGGAGCGATTCGCCGATGACGGATACTACGTATGGGAATGCATCCATTACCCACACTTTCAACGGTTTCGGCACTTTTAAGTTATGCATGCTGGTCCACCGCGACGATGTGGTTAATCAAGGTTTCTGTGAATTTGAAGTCTGTAAAAAAATTGAGTTTCTACCCATCAGCTACCTGGACCCCCAAACGCTGGATTTTTCTCCGAACCCGTCCAAAGGTCAGTTCAAGGTGCGGTCCAGTCAGGCCTGGCAGGATTTGGTACAGTTCCAGGTGTACTCTACTTACGGACAGTTGCTCCGGCGCTGGGAAGTGCGGGATGCGGCGAATACCTATCAGATCCCGGTGGATCTGGTGGGGCTGGAACAGGGATTGTACCTGCTGGAAATCCGCAGTGAAGGAAAGAAGTGGGTGCTGAAGGTGGTGATTCAATAGTGTAGATTTGGGACAGGAGTCATCCCATATTTTTTAGCTCTCAGAGTCGTTGGTAACGCGGATTTTACGGATGTAGGGGATAAAAACGGATTTTTAAATCGGTGAAATGCCGTCGTATCCGTACAATTCGCGTTACCTTATAATTACCTTAAAAGGCTGTCATTCGGTCTTCGGCCTCAGATTCCACACCAACGGCTCTGAGTGACAAAACTACCGCAGCACCGTCACCTCCCCTACTCTTTTCACCTTATCCGTCGCACAGGCCACCTCAATAATATACACATACACGTCCGACATGGCCGGCTTGCCATCGATGGTGCCGTCCCAGAAAGCATTGCCCTGGTGCTCATATACCTTTTCACCCCAGCGATTATAAATAGTCAGGCTGGCGATCACTTCCGTGCCTTCCACGCTGATCGCCTTGAAGGTATCGTTTACCCCGTCGCCATTGGGGCTGAAGACATTCGGGATCAGCACCCGTTGCGGATCGCAGGGCGGGAAAACCAGGAGGCGATAGGTCACCATGGTTTCGCAACCATGTACATCGGTGACCGTGACCAGATATTGATACAGCCCGGCACTATCCACCTGCACCTGCAACGTACTACAGTTCACGCAACCGGGCACGGAAGGCGCCCACACGTATTCCACAAAACCGCCGGGCCCCGGAATCGAAATGGCCTGGCCAATTTGTCCGTATAAGGTATCCGGCGTCGGCACAACCGGCAGGGGTAGCTTGCTCACAGTCACACAGTGCACGGAATCACAGCCATTATCGGCCGGATACGTGCGGCAAATCACGCCGTTCTGCGTAACCAGGGTATCAAAATTCAGGAGGTACAACGTGTCGCCGGTACAGAAACTCTGAGTCTCCGCCGTTTGGGGTTTGGGCAGGATCTTCAATTCCTGGAAAACCACGCTGTCGCAACTGTTGCTTTGCTTTAAATGCAGCGAATACAAGCCCGGAACGGCGGTGGTTTTATCCAGAATAACCACCGGTACGCCTTCGCAGGTGATCATCGGCGGTAAATATGTGGAATCTTTGGGCAACACGGTCACCAGAGCCGTGGCCGTCGAACTGCAGCCCCCCGGGAAAACGGCCGTCACGGTATAGGTGCTGTTGACCTGCGGCTGTACGGTCTGCTGTTGGGCGGTCGGATTGGTTAAGGTCGGGCCCTGCCATTGGTAGGTTGCACCCGGACTGGCATTGAGCGTCGCCGATTGTCCGGCGCAAATGACGGCGTTATTCAAGTTGATACTTACGACAGCGCCGAAAACGATTTCGAAGCGGTGCAGCACGGTACAATCGCCGCGTTTTTCTTCCAGCAACAGCACCTTGGACTGGCCGGGTTGCACGTTGGCGGGCGGCAGATAAGTGGTCATGGCGCAGGTGTCACAGGCAATGCCCAGGGGTGTTTGCCAGGTATAGGTGGAACCCGCCTGCGCAGGTATGCCCAGCGTAACGGCTTTAATGACACAGTTTTGTATGATGGCATGTTGCAGCACCGTCTGCTGTATGGCCAGCACCCGGTCGGAACAGGCGCAGTTAGCAGCACCCGGTAATACGACCAGCAGGTGGCAGACTTCCATCGTGTTGAAATTCACCAGAGCGGATAGCTGGATCGAAGCGTCGCCGGGCAAAGACAGTCCGCTGCTCAGGGTTTGTAGTAAAATATCCCCGGCAGAGAGCGTACCATCGCCGTCCACGTCCTGCCAGATCTGGGCGGTTACCCCCGCAGCGGGTATTGTTCCAATGTTATGGACGTTTATCACCGCCTTCGTCAGGTTATTGGCATCCAGTTGCAGCGAAGCACTGGCCAGCGCCAGTTCGGGATGTTGCAGGGAAATACTGGCCGTGGCTTCTCCGGTCGCAATATACACGGTACAGGGAGCCCCCAGTGAAGCACAAAAAGCCTCGGTACGCACGCGGGTTTGCGCGATCAGGTATTGATTGGTGCAGCCGGCGACCAGTCCGTAGGCAATAGAAAACTGGAATTGCACCACTGTTCCCGCAGCGGCGCCGACTGGTAGCGGCAAACGGAAGCCGTCGGGCAGGAGGGTCGGCGGTCCGCCGGGGCCATTCTGCTGAGGCAGGTAGGAGCCGGCCACCAGCGTAGCGCCGGGCGGTAAAGTCAGGTACACGCTATCGCCGGCGGAGGGGCTGCCTTCCAGAATCAAAAACACCTGAAAACGCTGCATGCCGCCGCAGTAAACGCTCTGGTTATCAACCGCTTGCAGGTTGACCGTTACGCCATAGTTGGCATTGAGACCCGTGATCAGCAGCGGATTGCCCGGTTTGTTCAGCACGTTGGTTTCGCGCCCGCAGGAGCTTTTTCCCGAAGTACCGAAAAAGGGTTGTGCATTGGAAATAAAGCCACATTCGGCCAGCGTACGGAAGCGGATACGCAGGGCATTTTGCGGGTCCAGGTTGACGCCCGGCAAACCGGCGGCGGCAATAGTGGGCTGCAGATCATTCAGCACCCACTGGTATAAATTCCCCGGCAGCAACTGCGGATCCGGAACGTTTACAAACGGACTGCCGAGGGGATAACTGAGCTGGCAGGAGCCTGGCACAATATTCAGCCCCGGCGGCAACTGCACACTGGCGTTCGGGTTGATGGCATAACCGGTTTTAGCGTTAAAAACTTCAAATTCAAAGTAGTCCGATTCCGAGCATAGCGGAATACTGGGCGGTTGCTGGGTAATATCCAGTTCAAGTTCGGGGCTTTGCAGGCGCAGTTCAACGGCGAAAGTATCGCGGTCGCAAGGCACCTCGCTCAGATCACTCAGCGGGGTACAACCCCAGCCGTAGACCAGCAACAGGGTGTCCTGATCACAGGCGGTGTTATACCCTTGCAGCAGGAAATTCTGCTGGCTGAAGCCATTCAGTTGGGCAAGTTGAAAAATACCGTTGGTCGCCACCAGGGTCAGCGGCGGGGAAATTTGCTGTAAGCTAAAATCCTGTACCTGCCCGGAAGGGGAAATCAGCGCCAGCCACAAATTGGGTGCGGAGGGCGCCACCGTGTTGCGCAGCGTAAAATTGACCGAAAAATCGCCGGTCGGCATGTACACAATCGTGTCGGTGGTCAAAAATTTAATATGCGGCCGGTTGGAATAAAAGCCCAGCCCGTTGCGGGTGTCATTGGTAAACACATCGGGTTCCCGTAACCCCGGCGCGGTCTGGTACGTAACCACCTGGTGGGAAGTATCCGGTTTATCAAAGCGGCAATCCGGCATAAACTGCAGGGTAGCGCCCATGGAGAAACCTTCGTCGACCGGATTGGCAAATACCGGATCGAAATTCACGTGCACCGTGCTGTCGTAGGGGAGAAAAGCAAGTGGCAGGTTGCTCAATCGCGGTGTGCTGTCCTGCAGCGCCAAATAGAGTAAACGCGCCGATTCGACCTGCAAACCGGGCGGAAAGGTTTGCACGTAATCCAGAATATGGAGGAGCGGGCGCACCTCAAAAGGGAACATATTTTCCCGGGCAATCCGAATGCGGAACCGGTAGGGTCTCACGGTAATCGAATTTTCACAGGGTTTAATACCGATCAGGTTACTCTGCCGGCTGGTCACGTAGCCGGAGTACTGGAGTTTTTCGGAAGGCACATCATTCCAGGCATACCTGGCGTCGGTCATGGACAAAGCCGTGCGAAAACCGATCAGCGGCGGATCGGGGAAGTTGCTCGATTTGGGCACCATGTTGCAGCGGATCCGGAAATCGGTATAGAAAAATATGGAGTCCCCTGCGTCGAGCGTCGGCTTTGGCAGGCAACCGTCATTGTATAAAAACTGTAGATTGGCTTTGAATATATGTTTCTGACTGACCAGTTCATCCAGGATGCTGGGTGGATAAGAATTGATCAGGTTCAAACTGAAGTAGTGCTGGTCGCTTTGGGCTAATTTATCGTCGATCTCGCAATTGACCTCCAACCCGTCGGCATAACGAATACGAATGAAATCACGGACATACTGGAAGGAATCCGCGTTCACAAACTTATGCTGGCCGGCTTTGGTCGTAAACGCATCGTTGCCCATTAGC
>JANPIN010000007.1:0-3816 GCA_031425035.1 Saprospirales bacterium
GCTGAATAACGGCGCAAATACCGATATTTGACGGCAGAACTCCTTCGGTAGTGTAAGCATAAATTTGATTTGTCGTGATCTCAAATTTAAGCACTTCCGGGGAGTTCTCTCTTGGGCTTATTTGGCTAAAGTCGAACTTAGCACGCTGCTTGGGACATGCATCACCTAAAACAATTAAAAAACTGACACATGAAAAAGATCAGCCGTTTCAGCCTTGCCTTTTGCCTCTCCCTGTTTTTTGGAATGACGGCTCTACAGGCGAACAACACGCTACCAAACCCAATCACCACCTCGACGACTACTGCCCCAACGGTTGATCCGAAAATCCAGGAAATGACCCAGCGCCTGGAGCAAATTCAGGCAATGGACAAATCCCAACTGACGGCCAAAGAACGTAAGGCACTGCGTAAAGAAGTACGGCATATTAAAAAAGCCGTCGGTGGTGGCGTGTACATTTCTGCCGGCGTACTCATTGTTGCTTTAATTCTCCTCCTTATATTGACTTAAGCAAAACTGCAACCAACAGTACACAAACGGGCAAATCCTTGCAATAGGTTTTGCCCATTTTTGTTAAAAAAATTTGGGGAAATAAATCCCATATCGGGATATAGTAATGTGAAAGCAGGATAAAAAACAGCATTTAAACGCATTTCAAGGCGTGGCACAGTGCTGGTAGTACTGGGATCAATCCTGCTGTATAGCAGGCGAGCATCATCTAAAACTAACTACATCACTATGAAGAACGTAAGCCGCTTTTGCCTTGCTTTTTGCCTGTCCCTCGTTTTTGGAATGACCGCATTGCAAGCCAGTACCCCTCTTTCTACCCCAGTCCCAACCACCCAAACCACCACCATGGATCCCCGCAGTCAGGAACTGACCCAGCGCCTGGAGCAAATTCAGGGTATGGACAAATCCCAGCTCTCGGGCAAAGAACGCAAAGCCCTGCGTAAAGAAGTACGTCAGATCAAGAAGGCTGTTGGTGGCGGCGTATATCTGTCGGCCGGTGCGATCATCCTGATCGTGATCCTGCTGATCGTGCTGCTGTAAGTACTAAATGCCTATAGAGGCAAACCGCAAAAAACACAACAGGAGGCATTCCGAAATTCGGAATGGCTCCTGTCTGTTTTTAGGGCTACCCCGGATCCACATCCACCGCCACCTGCACGGCCGCAAATCCCGGCTGGCCCAGCGTCAGTTCGGTAAAATGCCGAATCATCTTCTTCGCATCGGCCAGTAAGGGCGCCGATTTCTCCAGTTTGAGCAGGATCTCCTGGGTATAATAACCCCGCACCCGCGCCACATGCGGCAGCACCGGACCCAGCACCCGATCGCCCAGCTTTTCTTTCAGCATTTTGCCGAAAAATACCGCCGCCTGGTGCACCGTGCGCTCCTCTTTATGCCGCAGCGTGAGGTGAATCAGCCGGTAAAAGGGCGGATAACGGAACTCGCGGCGTTCGTGCAGTTCCCGCTGCAAAAACGCCATAAAATCGCCGGCCAGCACTTCTTTCAGCACCGGGTGGCCCAGCGCATAGGCCTGCACCAACACCCGGCCGCGTTTGTTTTTACGTCCGGCGCGACCAGCTACCTGGGTGAGCAGCTGGTAAGCCCGTTCGCCCGCCCGGAAATCGGGGAATCTCAACAATTGGTCTGCGCTGATTACGCCCACCACGCCGACATTCTCAAAGTCCAGGCCCTTGGTCACCATCTGTGTGCCGACCAGAATATCGATCCGTTTTTCTTCAAAATCATTGAGCAGGGCGGCCAGATTGGCTTTACTGCCGGCCGTATCCAGATCCAGGCGTCCAATGCGGGCCTTGGGCAGGTACACCTTCAGTTCATCCTCGATCTTTTCCGTACCGAAACCCAGCAGGGTCACTTTACCGCTGCCGCAGGCCGGACAAAGCGCCACCGGGTCGGTCTGGTAACCGCAGTAGTGGCAGCGCAGCCGGTTGGAATGTTTGTGAAAGGTCAGGCTCACGTCGCAGTGGCGGCACTGGGCGGTCCAGCCGCAGACCTGGCATTCGAGAATAGGGGAGTAGCCGCGGCGGTTCTGAAAGAGAATGGCCTGTTCGCCCTGATCCAGCGCGGCCTGCAGGCTATCGATGAGCGGGGTAGAAAATATACCCTGCATCAGGTTCTGTTTTTGCTGCTCTTTCAGGTCGACCGCCTGCATTTCCGGGAGTTGCAGTCCGCCGAAGCGCTCGTTTAACTCCACCAGGCCATATTTGCCGGTCTGGGCGTTGTAATAACTTTCCAGCGAGGGTGTTGCGGTGCCGAGCAGCACTTTGGCGCCGTATAAATGGGCCAGGTAAATAGCGGTGTCGCGGGCATTGTAGCGCGGCGCCGGGTCGTATTGTTTGTAGGAGTTATCGTGTTCCTCGTCCACGATGATCAGTTGCAGGCGCTGGAAGGGCAGGAACAAACCCGAGCGGGCCGCCAGGATGACCGGCTGGCCCGAGGCGGCGGAGCGCCAGACCTCCACCCGCTGCTGATAATTGATCTTGGAGTGATAGACCGCCACTTCGCTGCCCAGCACGCGTTGCAGGCGGGTGGTGAGTTGAGTCGTGAGGGCTATTTCGGGCAGCAAATACAGCACCTGGCCGCCTTTGGCAATGGTTTCGCGGATGAGTTCCAGGTAAATGCGGGTTTTTCCGCTGCCGGTAATGCCATGGAGCAGCACCGTATTTTTTTCTTCGAATTTCGCCCGGATCTGGACCACGGCCTGCTCCTGTAACAGGGAGAGGTCGCCGGCTTCGGCCAATTCGTCCTCATAACCGGCCATGCGGCTCACTTCGCGTTCATACACTTCGAGGACGCCCTTTTTGACCACCGTATTAAACGAAGAAATGGACACGTCGGCTTTGTGCAGCACCTCCTGTTTCAACACCACCGGCTGCTGCTTACTGAGTGCGAGGTAGGCCATCAGGATTTCCACCTGACGCTCTTTACCGGCGAGTTCGGCGAACACTTCGCGCAGTTTATCCGGCTCCGTCCGAAAGGGTTCGGCCAGGCGTACGGCCGTCACTTTACGCGGTTTGAATTTCTCCTGCAGGTCTTCCCGCAGAAACAGCACGCCTTTATTGAGCAGCCGCTGAATGACCGGGAACACCGTTTTTTTATTCAAAATTTTGCGGGCATCCTCCACCGTTACTTCCTGTTGCAGATGCAGGGCCTCCGCGATGAGGTATTCATCGGCGTCGAGGTCGGCAAAATTGTCGCCGTAGGTGGGGCTGAACACCAGTTTGGTTTCGCTGGTGAGTTTCAGGTGTCCGGGTAAAGCCGCCTGCATGACCTCGCCGAGGGTGCAGCAGTAATAATCGGCCAGCCAGTCCCAGAGCGCCAGTTGCTCTGGGGAAACGACGGTCACCTCGTCGAGTACGGCGACGATCTTTTTGAGGCGGTAGTCGGGCGCCGTGTCATGGACGCTTTCGACGAGGCCGCTGTACATTTTACTGGCTCCGAATTGTACTTCGACGCGTACCCCTATTTGCACCTGCGCGGCCAGTTCCTCGGGAATGGCGTAGGTGTAGGTGCGTTTGGGTAGCGCTAGGGGCAGGATGATATTGGCGTAGGTGGGCATTGGTAGCGGAGCAAAATTAAGCAGGAATTTGCATTTTTTAGAGCGGGCGGGAGCATGCCGGACCTTCCCCTGAAAAATAATTTAGACCTTAGTGAAACCAGTCAAGGCTAAAGAGGGTTATTTTTGTGAAATTTTCAGCCATTGGGTACGCTGCTTACGTTCTGCGTGCCCCATTTTTTTACTAAAACAATTCATGTAGTTGGCATTCAAACCTTTCCGACCCAAACCCCCGGGCA
>JANPIN010000008.1:0-50349 GCA_031425035.1 Saprospirales bacterium
GTTCATTGGCTTCCACCTGCCAGAAGCCGCAGCGGCTACCCTGACGGTGTATGACGAATCCGGCCGCGTGATCTTCACGCAGCAGGGTGACTTCGCCAAAGGGTACAACTCGATCGCTGTAGAGCGCGTAATGCTGAACACGGTCGGCTTATTGTACTACAAACTGGAAACGGCTACAGACATGGCGACGAAGAAAATGATCCAAACGAAGTAAGACGAACCAGTGACCAGGTACTGATTTTAAACATACTTTAAAATCGGTTTTTGGGATGGCCTCTCTCCTGAAGTAGGAGGGGGGCTTTTTTATGTTTGCTCTACTGCTTTCAGGCCTTTAGCCTTTCTCTTCAGCCGGGCTTTAAAACAGTTTTTTGGCCTTTGAAAATTGCTATCTTTGCCTACTTTTTTCGTGAATAACTTGATTTTACCGAGAGATTAGCCGCCAGCCTGGAGGAGCCAGGATTGATTATGAGAGATATTACAGACCTGATCGGACGCATTTTTCTTTCCGCCATCTTCATTTTTGAGGCGGTCGATACCATACTGTATATGGATAAGACCAGGTTGACAATGACGCAGTATGGGCTTACCTGGAATCAGGATTTTATGATTTACAGCTCCATATTTCTGCTGGTGACCGGTGGATTAATGGTTCTGCTGGGTTACCGATCTACTTTTGGCGCTCTGCTATTATTGCTTTACTGGACCCCGGTAACTTTTCTGGTACACGATTTTTGGAACTACCCGAAGGACCAATTACGAATTCAGTCCATCCTGTTTATGAAGGATGTGGCCATCATAGGCGGCTTACTCATGGTCGCCGGCAAGGGTAGTGGGCGCTACAGCATGAAACGATTGTTCGCCACCACCCGGGTGCATTAGCGCACCTTTGCTTTCCGTATCAAACGCGAGAAATAGGCGGGGAAAAATCGTTTGACGTATACCCCCAGCACTTCTTTGCCGCCAAAATAAGCCTCTTCTTTACCTTTTTCGATGGCGTGTAGGATCTTATGCGCCAGCTCTTCGGGTTCCATGCCGCGGTCGGTTGCCTCGTCCATGGTACCGAGTTGAGAGCCGTCGCCGGTAAGCGCATTCAGGCTGATGCTGGTGCGGATAAAACCCGGACAAATCAGGGTAATTTTCAAGTGGCTATCGGCTAATTCCGCCCGCAGGCTGTCAAAAAAGCCGTGTAAGGCATGTTTGGTGGCGGCATAGGAACTACGATGCGGCGAACCGAATTTGCCGGTCAGGCTGGTGATCGTTACAATATGACCCAACTGGTGCATCAGCATCACCGGCAGCACCGCTTTGGTGAGCGCTACGGTACCGAAATAATTAACGTCCATCAGTTTCTTGTCCACCTCCAGACTCGTGTCTTTGGCCAGCGAACGCTGAGAAATACCGCCGTTATTGACCAGAATATCCAGCTTACCGACTTGCTGCAGCACTTTTTGCGCGACCATTGGAATGTCGTCGTGCCGGGCCAGGTCCAGGGGCTGCACGATGACCGAGGCTGCCCCCGCTGCACTGGCGGCAGCGGCCACGCGGTTCAATTCCTTTTCATTACGCGCCGACAGAATAAGCTGCGCCCCGTTTTTAGCGAAAGCCAAAGCCAAAGCCTCGCCGATGCCGGAAGAAGCCCCGGTGATCCAAACCCGTTTATTATTGAAAAAACCCATGAAATGCCTGTTAAATAGAAGAAAAGGAGGGTAATACAAAAGGTTCAGGCGGGAACAGTGCCCCGTCCGCGTTCGCAAAGGTAAAAATGCCACAACATTCTGGCACCCACACTTCGCCAGGGGCGCCAATGGGTAGTGGCCGCGACGAAATCCACGTGTACCGGCCGTTTCTCCAGGCCTTTCAACACCCGGAAGGCTTCCTGCATGGCAATGTCGCCCGGCGGCAAAATATCCGTCCGGAGCAGGCATTCCGACAGGTAAATGTCGGCCGTCCAGTCGCCAATGCCTTTGAGGCGGGTCAGGGCGCTGCGGACTTCCTCGTCCGGCAAGTGTTCCAGTGCGTCCAGATCCAGGTTGCCGGCGATCAGGGTGTCGGCCAAAGCGCGGGTATAGGCAATTTTCTGGCGGCTAAAACCGATTTCACGCAGGGCATCCTCGCCAAGTTGAAGTAAACCGGCCGGGTCGAGCTGCTCCACCCGGGCCTGTAATTTAGCGAAGGTGGCATTGGCGGAAGCGAGCGACACCTGCTGTTCCAGTATCATGTGCACCAGCGTCGGGAACCCGGGCGTCCGCGACCACAGCGGCGGCGGGCCGTATTTTTCCAAAATCAGCGCCAGCGCCGTATCCTGCCCGGCCAGCCAGTCAGCGGCTTCGATTAGGTTTATTTCGTTGAGTTTTACTATCATTGTCCGCCTAAATTAAGGACCATTCATGAACATCACTACCCTCACCCTTCATCCCGCACTCGACAAAAGTACAACCACCGCGCACATTGTGCCGGAGCATAAACTGCGTTGCAGCACGCCGCAGATCGATGCGGGCGGTGGCGGCATTAATGTCTCCAAGGGCATTCAAAAACTGGGCGGACAAAGCACGGCAGTGTTCCCCATAGGGGGGCATACGGGCCGGCTGTTACGCGAACTGGTGGAATGCGCCGGGATTGCCACCCGCACGCTGGAAGTGCCGGGAGAAACCCGCGAAAGCCTGTCCGTAACCGATATGCAGACCAACAGCCAGTACCGTTTCACTATGGCGGGTACGTCCATGACGGTCGATCAGGCCGATCAATGCCTGGCGATGGTCGAGGCCTTAGGGTCCGAATGGCTGGTCGTGGGCGGCAGTTTACCCCCGGGTCTGCCGGAAAATTATCTGGTGAAAGTCGCCGAACTGGCCCGGAAGATGGGCGCTAAACTGGTACTCGATACCTCCGGGGCCGCTTTGCAGGCGGCGGCGGACGTGGGCGTTTATATGCTGAAACCGAACCTCGCCGAACTCAGCGCGCTGGCCGGCGTGAAAAAACTGGAAATGAACGAGGTGGATGACGCTGCGCTGCGCATTATCCAACAAGGAAAATGCGAGGTCGTGGTGGTCAGTCTGGGGCCCCAGGGTGCACTGCTGGTGACTCGGGAAGGCTTCGAACATATTCCCGCCCCGATGGTGCAAAAACAAACGACCGTCGGCGCGGGCGACAGTATGGTAGCCGGCATGGTCTGGGCGCTCGGACAGGGCCGGAGCCTGCGGGAAATGGCGCAGATCGGCGTGGCCTGTGGCAGTGCCGCTACTCTCAACCGGGGTACGGAATTATTTCAAACCGAAGACGTCTGGCGCCTGCATGACTGGGTAAAAACGTACGGCGAACGTTACCGGTTTACCGATTTTTAACACATGACCATTACCCTGTATGGCTAAAACCCGTTTTTATTTGGTATGCTGGTATTTAAAAAAATCCAATTTCGTAAAAGAGATTTTTTATGCACGAAACAGAGTATTTTAAAAACCGAATTGAAAACCGTGACGAAAGAAAACTGCCTTTCTAACTTTGCCGGTCGGTAAGCCGCCCCGCTGCCGTATAAAGCACAGCTCATAACGAATGATCAATCTCATCCTTTTTGGCCCCCCCGGTTCGGGAAAAGGCACCCAAGCCACCAAACTTGTGGACAAATACCAGTTGGTGCACATCAGTACCGGCGATCTTTTCCGCTATGAAATGGGCAATAATACACCGCTCGGCCTCAAGGCGAAGGGGTATATTGCCAAAGGCGAACTGGTACCCGATAGCGTAACCATCGGTATGCTGCGTAACAAAGTGGAAGCGCATCCAGACGCCAAAGGGTTCATTTTCGATGGCTTTCCGCGCACCATTCCCCAGGCGGAGGCCCTGGATGCACTGCTGACCGAACTGGGCACTGCCGTATCGGGACTGATCGCTCTGCACGTGGACGACGAAGAGATTGTGCACCGCATCAAGCTGCGTGCCGCGACTTCGGGCCGGCCCGATGATAGCGACGAGGCGGTCATTCGCAATCGGATCGGGGTGTATAAAAATGAAACGACTCCGGTCTTTCACTACTATCTACGTTTTGATAAAAGCCACACCATCGACGGAATAGGCAGTGTTTCCGAAATATTCGGCCGCCTCACCGGCATCATCGAACAGTGGTGAACGGGCACTGAAGCGCGGCGGTCTAACCGGACCGGCTGCCAGTTTTTTCAGGAAGAGTCCGCACTTTTCTGTTTCCATGCGCGGCGATTAACGAAATCGCTTTACTTTTGACCGGCTATTAGGTTGCCTATTGCTCACGTCAAAAACAGCGTCTATGGCTCTTCCATCTAACCCCTGGCAATTGCTTTGGCAAAAACTGCCGGGTCCACTCCAAAACCGCTACTATCTCACCCTGGTAGCCTTTTTGTTCATTCTCATTTTCCTGGATCGACATAGCTTATGGACGCAGTGGCGCCTGCACCGCGCCCAGCAAAGACTGGAAACTGACCGTGCTTATTATGAAGACAAGATCAAGGAGGCGCGGGAAGAAGCGGAGGATTTTGAAATGACCAAGGAAAAATTCGCCCGCGAACACTATTTTATGAAACAGCGCAATGAAGATGTTTTCATAATCAAAGAGGAACGATGATGTATGAACTATGAACTGGCAGGATCATCCTTAGCTTTTCCTGGTTCCTTGTTTATAATTGGTTTGAGGGGTTTAGAAGGTTTAGAGGGGTTTAGTGGCTGGTCATCAGCCATTTAAATCCGGGCTTCATTCAAAACCATTTAGTGTCCACTATAGCTTCCTAGCTCATCATTCATACCTCATCGTACATCGTTCATCGTTCATCGTTCATAGTTCATAGTTCATCGTTCATAGTTCATACATAAATTCAAATGTCTGTTTTAGTCAATAAACATTCCCGCATCATCGTCCAGGGATTCACGGGTAAAGAAGGCAGTTTTCATGCCGAGCAAATGATCGCCTATGGAACCAATGTCGTTGGCGGGGTTACTCCTGGAAAAGGGGGACAAATTCACCTTCAACTTCCGGTATTTAATACGGTGGAAGACGCCGTACATCTCGCGGGCGCCGACACGACCATCATTTTCGTACCGCCGGCTTTCGCTGCCGATGCTATTATTGAGGCAGCGGCGTCAGGCATTAAAGTGATCGTAGCCATCACTGAGGGCATACCTATTCAGGATATGGTACGGGTGAAAGCTTATCTGAACGGTAAAGACTGCCGCCTGATCGGACCGAACTGCCCTGGTATTATTACGCCGGACGAAGCGAAAGTGGGTATTATGCCCGGTTTCGTGTTCAAACGCGGCCCCATCGGACTCGTTTCCAAATCCGGCACGCTGACCTATGAAGCAGCCGACCAGATCGCTAAAGCCGGACTGGGCATCACAACGGCCATCGGTATTGGCGGTGACCCGATCATCGGCACCAGCACCCGCGAAGCCATCGAACTGTTTATGAACGATCCGGAAACGGAAGGCATCGTGATGATCGGTGAAATCGGCGGCGGACTGGAAGCGGAAGCTGCCCGCTGGATCCGGGAAAATGGTAACCGTAAACCCGTGGTGGGATTCATCGCCGGTCAAACCGCGCCTAAAGGCCGCAAAATGGGCCACGCCGGCGCTATTGTCGGCGGAGATGACGATACGGCGGCTGCTAAAATGCGCATCCTGGCCGAAAACGGCATCACCGTCGTGGAATCGCCCGCCCAGATCGGCGCGACCATCCGGCGGGTAATGGGGAAATAAGGTTAGACTTTCATTTTTCATAAGGGGAAGCCCGGTGACCATTGGTTGCCGGGCTTTTTTCGTCGTCCAGGCAGCTAAATAGACTTGTGTCGGAATCTGGCACATTCGGGGCGCGCTATTTGCTGCACATGTTAATTACATTAGAGCCGTAAGGTTTTAGTTTTTAATCACCACCAAAAATGTATAATCACATGAAAAGCCCCGTCTTCTTTTTTTTTCTTTTATGGGCCAGTTCTTCGTTGCCTGCCCAATGCCTCACGCTCACGAATTGTCCGGTCAGCCCACTGACAGCCTGTGATTCTACTACGAATGATGTCGGTTTCTGGAATGCAACGACCTGGCTCGACCCAGTTACGGGCGCACACGATCTGGTGGAGGGGCCGACGAATCTGTCCATCCAGATCATGGATAGCTGCAGTGGTGGCGTACAAGTTTCTTATGTGCTACTGCTTGATCTGGACGGCAATGGCACGCGGGAAACGGCCGTTGCCAGTATGGCTTTACCTGCAGCCGGACTGGTATTCTATAACAATGCCTTCAATCCCAATTATGCCGGCGGCGAAGGGCGGCTTTTTGACCAGCGCCCGGTCACCAGCGATCAGAAATATGGTTTTGCGCTGGAAGAAAAAATCCAGAATAACCTGCTGACGGTCGGCCTGCGCTGGGCGAATGCTTCCAATCCTGGCGACTATGTACTGCCTCAGCTTCCTCCCGGGACGCACCGTATTGAGTGGCGGGTGGAAAAAAACGGCGAGATCAAGACCTGTGCTTATGATTTTGTGGTCAAAGATTGCCTGCCGCCGTCTTTGGCCTGCGTGAACGGCCTGAGTGTGAACATCATGCCTACGATGATGATCCAGTTATGGGCTACTGATTTCCTGCAATCCGCGCAGGACAACATTTCACCCTTCCTTCAGCTGGAATTTGGCGTACGCCGTGCGGGCACAGGAACCGGTTTTCCGCTAGGGCCAAACGGGCAACCGCTGAAGTTCATTCTGTTTACCTGCGCCGATCTGGGGGCGCAGCCGGTCGAACTTTGGGTCCGTGATGCCGCCGGTAACACCAGCTCTTGCGAAACGTCGATCCTGGTGCAGGATAATAATGGCAACTGTAACGGGAACATGGGGTCTTATGAAGTCTGTGTACAGTCGCCGTGTTTAATGGACCCGGAAGCAACGATTTTTGAAATTTCCAGCGTAAGTCCCGCCATCCCGCCCGTTTCTATTTTCTTTTTCGGCACGCAGAACCCCTGCAGGAATTTTCAGTTGCCGCCCGTTAGCAGTGGTTTTAAAATAACACCCAGTAATGAAAGCAACCCCCTCAACGCCGGGGTCACCACCTATGACCTGATCCTGTTATCTGCCCATATAAATGGCACACAGCCCTTTTCCCATAACGAACAGTGGGTCGCCGCCGATACGGATCTCAACGGCGTGATCGATACCTTCGACCTGATCAATTGCCGCAGTCTGCTGCTGTTTGGCGACCAGGGTGATCTGGACTCTGTGGTGTATCCCGGTTTCCGTTTCTACCCGGCGAACTTCGTTTTCCCGGCCGGTAATCCCCTGGCGCTGCCCATTCCCAACTTTGTGCTGCTGGATAGCGTTCCTACAAATGAGCCCATCGTTTTTACCGGGGTAAAAACCTGCGACTTGAATTGTTTTAGCAGCACGGGCACGGAAGAAACAGGTTTTTCCAGCCTGCAGATCGAACAGCCGCGACCAAACCCAACGACAGCCGGTGTTTCCATTACCCTGTCTTTGCAAAAACCAATGGAACTGGTGGTAGATATTCTGGATGTAACCGGTCGCCTGATTTACCGGACAAATACCAATTTAGGCGCCGGCGAACAGCAAGTTGAAATACCCGCTTCCGCTTTTCCGCAGGCCGGTTTATACCTGTGGCGCCTGCTGGCGGGCAGCGAAATCAGTACGGGTAAGATCATCCGGCAGTAGTATTTTCCGCTTTACAACCCTTTACCATGAAAAAAATCTTCCTTTTAGCTGCTTTGTTCCTGTGCGGACAAAGTGCAGTACACGCCCAATGTCTTTCTCAGCCCGCTTGTCCGGCCACGCCTCCCACCTTCTGTGATCTATCGGATAATGATGTTTCCCTCTGGAACACCACCGGTCTTTATGATCCGATAACCGGCAGTTACGACCTTGCCGAAACGCCCGTGGATCTGTCCATATCAGTAGTCGACAGCTGTGCCCTGAGCGACGTTCAGGTTTCTTTCGTGCTTTTTCTGGATTTGCAGGGCGGTGGCCTGCGCCAAACGGCCGTAAGCAGTGCCGTACTCTCCGATCAGGATCTGGTGTATTTTGGCAACGCCGCCAATCCGAATTATACCGGCGGCACCCCCCAGCATTTCGATCAGCGTATGGTTCCGGAGAACCAGAAATACCGTTTTGCCCTGGTAAAAACGGTACAGGACAGTCTGGTCACCATGCGTATCCGCTGGTCGACCGGCCTGGCGCCCACGACTTATACGCTGCCGCAATTGCCCGCCGGCACGCACCGGATCGAATGGCGTTTCGAAGGCAGTAATGGCGAGGTGAAAACCTGTAGCTATAATTTCACGATCAAAGACTGCAAACCGCCGCAAATAGCCTGCCTGCCGGGTCTGACCGTCAGTGTAATGCCAACCGGCATGATCCAGCTCTGGGCAACCGATTTTTTGCAGTATGCATTGGACAACAATACCCCGACCAGTCAATTAAAGTACGCCGTTCGTAAATCGGGTACGGGGACCGGATTTCCGGTGGATGCGCAGGGAAACCCGGCGACGAGTGTGGTATTTACCTGCAGCGATTTAGGTACGCAAAACGTGGAGCTTTGGACCATAGACCTGGCTGGCAATGCCAGTTTCTGCGAAACAACCGTTCTGGTTCAAAACAATCTTGGCGTTTGTGAATCCGGAATGCCGCTGGTTGTCTGCGTAGCGATCGGGTCTTCCTCTAATTATCTGGAAGAAATAGCCTATGAACTACAAGGCACCCATCCCACCTTACCTCCCTTTAGTATTTACATGCCTGCAAGTGGCTGCGCCAAATTCGATATTCCTTTTGGCAGTGATGTAACGGTAACCGCACTCAAGGATAATAATCCTTTGAATGGCGTTAGTACCTACGATCTGGTGTTAATTGCCAGGCATATTAAAAACGAAGAACTGTTAAATAGCCCCTATAAACTAATTGCGGCCGATGCTAATAAAAGTGGCAGCATCACTACTTTCGATATTGTCGAACTGCGAAAATTAATCCTCGGTTACTATCAGGAATTCCCTAATAATACGTCCTGGCGTTTCGTCGATCAAGCTTATGTATTTCCCAATCCCGCAAATCCCTTTCAGACGGTATTTCCGGAGAATATAAGTATTGTTAATTACCAACCGGGCCCAAGTAGAACTTTTGCCGGTATAAAAGTTGGCGACGTCAATCAAAACGCCATCGGCAATCTCACCGAGCCCACCCCGGGAGATGAAGCACTGATCATTCCTGACCAGGCGCTGCGGGCCAATGAGATCGTCGAAATCCCCGTACGTTTTGCGCAGGCCAATGCCCACTACGGTTTCCAGTTCGGCCTGCATTTTGACCCCACGCTCGTCGAGGTACTGGAAGTCATTCCGGTGCTGGGGACAGCGGATAACTACGGCATTTTTCCAGACCGGATCACGACCAGCTGGTCGGATGCGGAACCGCTGATCTCCCTGCCGGACGAGCCGCTGTACCGCCTTCGGATCAAAGCATTACGTCCGCTGCAACTGGCCGCTGCGCTGCGCCTGGATACGGGTCTGCACGCCGAAGCATACACGGAAAACGACCGCCGGAGCGAGCTGAAGCTGCAGTTTGCGCCGGTGGAGCAGGGTGGGGGACAGCAGGTTTTCGCGCCGCAGCCCAATCCGACGACGGCAGGGGTACGTTTACCGCTGCGCCTGGATCAGCCGGCTGCGGTTACTTTTGACCTGCTGGATGTAACGGGGCGACTGGTGTATCAGCAGGTACAAATTGGCGTCGCCGGGGCACAAATGCTGGAAATACCCGCCACCGCATTTCCGCAGGCGGGCCTGTATTTCTGGCGGGTAGCAGTGGGGCCGAACGTGCAGGCAGGCAAAATTGTACGGCAGTAATAGCCTTTTTCACCTATAATGAGCGTAAAATGGTTTCGAATAAAAGCAGATTTCAAACCACCAAACCCCACCTTATAATCCATCCACTCTAAAAGCGCTTGAAACCCGAAAAACTCGCCTATGAAAAAGTTTTTACTCTTCGTTTCCCTGTTCCTGGCTTTACAAGGCGTACTGTTGGCCCAGTGTTTTGCCCCATTGGCCTGCCCGTCGTCGCCGGTTGTGTGCGATACCACGGCCAACAATTTTCAGCTTTGGAATGATTCCCTCTTTTACGATCAGACGATCAGCAGCCATAACCTGGCCGACGCTCCCGTCCATCTCTCCATGCAAATCGTGGACACCTGTAGCATCGGTACGCTGAACGTGTACTACGTGCTGCGCATGGATTTGAATGGCGACGGGGTTTTTGAAACCGCCGTTTCCAGCAAAGCGCTGCCGGGTACGGACGTCGTGTACTACGGTAATGCGGCCAACCCGAATTTCAGCGGTGGGGAAGCGCGGCATTATGATAACCGCCCGGTACCGCCGGAAGAGAAGTACCTGTTTGCGCTGGAACAAACGCAGGTCGGTCAGCTGACCACCGTGCGGGTGCGCTGGGCTACGGCCGCAGCGCCCACTACTTACATCGACCCGCAGCTGCCCTACGGACTTTACCGGATCGACTGGTACTTCGAGCATAGCTCCCCGATGTCCTTTGACGCCGCGCATTGTAACTACCTGTTTACAGTTAAAGACTGCCAGGCACCGGTGGTGAGCTGTAAGGCGAATCAGGTGGTCAATCTTCCACCCACCCAATTCATTCAGCTGACGGCCACCGAAATGCTGCAGGCGACGGCGGATAATTACACCCCCAACCCGCCGGTGGCTATTCGCCGGGCCGGGCAGGGAACAGGTTTCCCCGTCGATGGCAATGGTAACGCAATCACCAAAGTTCCCTTTACCTGTGCCGATCTGGGCCTGCAAACCGTGGAAGTCTGGGCAAAGGACCTGGCGGACAACGCCGGTTTCTGCACCGCCCAGGTGCTTGTGCAGGATACGGTGGGTTATTGCAATCCAACACCGGTCACGCTCTGCGCTATTCATCACTGTGATATGCAGCCGTTAAATGAAGTCACGTTTGAAATTAACGGCAGCAGCAATTCTGTACCGCCTTTTACCATTTTTTCCTTACCAGATTCGGGCAGTTGTCTGACGGTTTCGCCGAACGCTTTTCCCATCGCCAGCAATGCGAAAGTCGGGCCGGTGAAGGACGATCATCCCCTGGACGGTGTAACAACCCTCGACCTGGTGCTCATCACCCGGGACCTGCTGGGGATACAGCCTTTGGGATCGCCCTATGAATTGATCGCCGCCAACGCAGACAACAACAGCCTAATTACAGCATTTGATGTGGCAGAAATACGCAAATTGATCCTGGGCGTTTACCAGGAATATCCGAACAACACATCCTGGCGTTTCGTCGACAGCAGTTTCGTTTTCCCGAACCCCCTCGATCCTTATCAAACGGTTTTTCCCGAAAGTATATCCTATATGCCTTCGCCACCCAGCCTGTACAGGGGTTTTTACGGCATGAAAATCGGGGATGTCAACTGTACCGCCCTGCAGCCGATGACGCCGCCGGATATGCTGGAAGCCATCACCATGCCCAACCTGGATTTGCAAACCAATGACGTGGTGGAAGTGCCGGTCCAGTTCTTACAGGCCCGCGACTACTACGGTTACCAGTTCGGGCTGCAGTTCGATCCGGCGCTGGTCCAGGTCGAAGCCGTGATCCCCGTCGTAGGCACTCCGGCCAATTTCCACCTCATAAACAACACCGTCAACGTCAGCTTATCCACGCCGCTGCCCGCCACCTACCTGCCCGACGAGCCGCTGTTCCGCCTGCGGATCAAAGCCCTGGCGCCTGTTCACATCGAGGATGCGTTCACTATGGCCACCGGAAATCTCCGTCCCGAAGCCTACCCTGGTCTGCCGAACGACAGCCTGGTCGGCTTGCAACTGCTTTACCAGACGGTGGCCACCAAGGAGCCCGACGCCGCAGCGGGTATTTTCTCGCCGCAGCCCAACCCGACCACGGCAGGGGTACGTATTCCCCTGCGGCTGGAACAAGCACAGGATGTACAGGTGGAACTGCTGGACGTTACGGGCCGCTTACTGTATCAACAGCAACAGTCCGGTCGTGTGGGCGCGCAATGGCTGGATATTCCGGCAACGGCTTTTGCCCAGGCCGGGGTATATGTATGGCGGGTACGGATTGGCCCGGCCAGCCGTTCCGGCAAAATCGTTCGGCAATAATTTCTTCACAGTCCAACTCCAGCACTATGAAACAAATCTTCCTCTTCGCGCTTGTTTTACTGGCCGGCCGAACGCTGCTACCGGCCCAAACCGGCGCCCAACTCGATGTCTGTGCCGTTTACCACTGTGATGGTACGCCGCTTGCGGACGTGCATTTTGTACTGAACGGGATCAACCCCGCTTTTCCGCCCTTCAGTTATGAACTGCCGGTAACCGGCGCCAGTGGCTGCGTGAATGCCGGCGGCTTTTTCATCCCGACGGGCAGCATCGTGGGACTTACAGCTACCAAAGACGGCGATCCGTTGCAATGGGTCAATACTTTCGATCTGCTGCGTATTCAAAAACATATTCTGGGTTTGCAACCGCTGGACAGCCCCTATAAAATGGTGGCGGCCGATGCTAACCGCAGCGGCTCGATCACCACGTTCGATATGGTAGAACTGCAAAAATTGATTGTGGGTATTTATGATTCGCTGCCCAACAACACCGTCTGGCGTTTTGTCGATTCCAGTTACGTTTTTCCAAACCCGGCGAATCCATTTCAGACCGGCTTCCAGCCCATCGATACCATCCAGAACTACCTGGCCAAGAAGTTTTACGGCGTAAAAATCGGGGATGTGGACTGCCAGGTGTTCACCAGCAACCTGATGGAGGATCTGTCGATGCCCAACCTGAGCCTGCAGGCCAACGATACGGTGGAGGTGCCCGTCCGCCTGGTCCAAACGGAAAGCCGGGTGGGACTGCAGTTCGGTTTACGCTATGATCCGGCTAAAATCGAAGTGCTGGAACTCGTGCCCGAACCCGGTGTGCTGACCGGTGGGCTGCTGAATTTTGGTTTACTGAACGACCGGGTGACGACCAGCTGGCTGAGCAGTTTTTCGCCCACCACTTTTCCGGCCAATAAGCCCCTGTATCGCCTGCGGATCAAAGCCCTGGCGCCGGTGCAACTGGCCGATGAGTTTAGCCTGGATACCGTGACACTACAGGGCGAGGTGTATTTGCCCAATGAACAAATAATCAAACTGCGCCTCCAATTCTCTGCGGTGGTTGCTACCAATGAGCCGGAGGTTGCCGCACAGATTTTCGCCCCGCAGCCCAACCCCACCACGGCAGGCCTGCATTTCCCCTTGTTCCTGGAAAAAACGGCTTCGGTGACGCTAGAAATTTCAGATGCCCTGGGCCACCTGATTTACCAACAAAAACAGGCTGGCTTGTCGGGTGCACAATCCCTGGAAGTCCCGGCAACTGCTTTGCCGCAGGCCGGTATTTATTTCTGGCGCGTACAAGCCGGAACAACAGTTCGCTTAGGTAAAGTTGTTAAACAGTAAGACACTGGGACGATAAACCATTGCACCATGCACCAGATGATCTGGTAATAAGATCCCCAGGTCCAGTGTCCCATTGTCTCAACATCCATCACCACAATCCCACTTTTTTTAACCCGTATTTGCATGAAAAATCTCTTCCTTTTACTCACCTTCCTGGTGGCGCAGTGCAGCCTTTCGGCCCAGTGCCTGACGATCACCAATTGCCCGGCGTCTCCGCTGACCTTTTGCGACGTTACACCCAACGACCCCTTCTTATGGAATGATCCTTTTTTGCTGGACCCGGCTACGCTGCTGCATGATTTAGGCGATGCCCCGACGGACCTGACCCTACAGATTGCCAATAGCTGCAACACGGGCGACGTGCAGGCTTACTTTGTACTCCGGCTCGATCTCGACGCTGATGGCGTGCAGGAAACCGTCATAACCAGCCAGAACCTGCCGGGCGCCGATACCGTTTATTTCGGCAATGCCGCCAACCCGAATTTTTCGGGTGGGGTAGTGACCCACTTCGATACACGGCTCGTGCCCGCCAACCAGAAGTACCGTTTTGCCCTGGAAAAAACGGTAATCAATAACACAACTACCCTGCGCCTGCGCTGGAACACGACGGCCAACCCCGGCACGTATGTCCCGGTGCTTTTACCTTACGGCACCCACCGCATCGACTGGTACGTGGAAAAAGACGGGGAGACCAAAACCTGCTCGAATTTATTTGTGGTCAAAGACTGCAAGGCGCCGACCGTGGTTTGTCTCAATGGCCTGAGCGTGAATATTATGCCCACGCAAATGATCCAGATGTGGGCCACTGATTTTCTACAATATGGCGAGGATAACCATACGCCGAACAGCCAGCTGAAATACGGGATTCGCCGCTCCGGTACGGGTACGGGTTTCCCGGTGGACGGTCAGGGTGAGCCGATCCAACAGGTGATATTTACCTGCGCGGACCTGGGTACCCAACTGGTGGAACTGTGGACCATCGATCTATCAGGAAATGCCGATTACTGCGAGACGTACGTAATAATTAATGATAATAACCTGAACTGTACCAACTCCAGTACGGGCTTGAAAGTGTGCGGACGGAATCATTGTGACGGTTCCGGGATTTCGGAGGTTAATTTCTATGTTAACTTCACAGCTAATGGTTTACCGCCTTCTAACATGTTTAATACCTCAGATGCTTCCGGATGTGTCGAAATCAGTAATGCCATTCCGCTGGGCTCGAATGTAACCATCACGCCGGAGAAGGACGATAACCCCTTAAACGGAGTGAGTACCTACGATCTGGTGCTGATCTCCAGGCATATTCTGGGTCTGGAACCTTTGAACAGCCCCTATAAATTGATCGCAGCGGATGCGAACAAAAGCGGGTCTATCACCACTTTTGATATAGTAGAACTGCGCAAACTCATTCTGGGCAATTATCAGGAACTGCCGAACAACACTTCCTGGCGGTTTGTGGACAGCAGTTTTGTCTTCCTCAACCCCAACAATCCCTTCCAGGCTGCTTTTCCGGAAAATGTCAGTGTGGGCAATGTATTAGCAAACTTAGGGGCCACCTTCTACGGCATGAAAATCGGCGATGTCAATTGCAGTGCGTTGAATTTGGTGGCGCCAACCCCACCGGTAAAAGCGCTCAGCATCCCCAACCTGCACCTGCAACCCAATGAAGTGGTGGACGTGCCGGTCAGTTTTTTACAGCCCAACGGCTATTATGGCTTTCAATTCGGCTTACACTTCAACCCGGCCAATATTCAGGTCCTGCAAGTCCTGCCCGAACTGGGAAACCTGGAAAATTTCAATGTCCTGTCGGACCAGGTGAACGTTAGCTGGGCCAATGGTGAGCCCGTCCCGCTCGTCCCGGAGGTACCCGTTTATACCCTGCGGATCAAAGCCCTGACGGAAGTACAGCTGGCCGATGTTTTCAGTCTGGCCAGTACCCTGCATCCAGAGACCTATCCGACGATCGACAGCCTGGAACGTTTGCAACTGGTATTCGGGACCGTGGCCACCACGGAACCCGCCGCGAACCGGCAAATTTTTGCCCCGCAGCCAAACCCGACCCAGGCCGGCGTCCGTATACCGCTGCGCCTGGATCAGTCGGGTTCCGTGCGCGTCGAGGTGCTGGATGGCCATGGCCGGCTAATGTATGAGTTGGAACAGGTGGTCGGCAACGGCCTGCAAAGCCTGGAGGTGCCGGCGCAGGCTTTCCCGCAGGCGGGTCTGTATTTCTGGCGCGTACAGGTCGGACATGTTTCCCGCTCGGGCAAGCTGGTCAAAGAATAGGTAATTCTTTAAAATCAAAATCTTGTATGAATTATTGGAACGCGGATTATGCGGATTGAACGGATTTTCACGGATTTTTTCCCTAAGTTTCTTACGTTTTGAATGCAACGAAAGCAAAAAATCCGTTTTGATCCGCATAATCCGTTTCATCCGCGTTCCAATTGCTCTACGGTTAACGCTTTGGGGTTTTGTGGGTAATCGTTAGGTTTAGAGGGGTTTAGAAAAAGGTGCAACATTGATAATCAATGCTAAGTGCTTGAACTCTCAACCCCTCTAAACCTTTTCTCAACCCCTCTAAACCCCCTTCTATCCAAAACTTTCCAGTTTATCCGACTCCACAATTTTCACGCCTTTCAACTGCTGATTGGCCAGATTGACCAGTGCGGAAGCGACCGTACTGGCGGAAACGCCTTTATAGCGGCGTGGGATCAGGGGGGCGAACACGCGGGCCAAAACAATACCCAGTTTTTCCCCCAGTCGGAACTCCTTACGTTCCCCCAGCAGGAAGGAAGGCCGGGCGATCACGAGATGATCGAAATGTAAACCTTTGAGTTTTTCCTCCAGATCGCCCTTGGTGGCCAGGTAGAAATTGGAAGAATCGGCATCCGCGCCTACCGAAGACACCAGCAAGTACTGCCGCACACCATTCTGGCGGGCCAGCAAGCCTATTTGCGCGGGGTAGAGGCAGTCCACCCGGTATTGCTCGTCTTTCGAACCGGCTTTACGCAGCGTAGTACCGATCGCGCAGAACAGGTCGTCGCCCTTGACCACGCCGGCATCAGGCATGGCGAAGTCGATTACTTCCTGGCGGAGCTTCGGATGCTGCCGGTTAAAGGGACGCCGGACCAGCGCGACTACCTCCCGGTAATGGGGACTACTTAGCAATTGATCGAGTAACTCGCCGCCCACCAGTCCGGTAGCGCCCAGCACGAGGGCGATTTTTCCTTGTTTTTCCATGCGGTAATTTACGATGTTTGTGCAAAAATCGGAAAACTCCGGCAGTATGGGCAACCTATACTGTTTCAATTGCCAAACATGCTTTTATCTGAAATCTGGATCTATCCGGTCAAATCGCTCGGCGGCATTTCGTTGCCGGCGGCCACGGTGCAGCGCCGGGGCCTGCAGTACGACCGCCGCTGGATGCTGATCGATGCTGCCGGCCAGTTCGTAACGCAGCGCGAAATTCCCGGCATGGCGCTGCTGGGTACGGCCATCGAGCATCCCTGGCTGGTGGTGTACTCGAAAAATGATCCGGAACGGCGGGTGCATATTCCGCTGGAACTACCGGAAGAACTGCCTAAAATTATGGTGCAGGTCTGGAGCGCCCGTTGCGCGGCGCGATTGCTGCCGACAGAGATCAACGACTGGTTTTCCAGCGTTTTAGGCCAGGAACTCCGGTTGGTGCAGATGCCCGACACCACCCGCCGGGCCGCCGATGGCCGCTATGCACCGAAAGGCCAGTACGTCAGTTTTGCCGATGGTTTCCCCTTCCTGATCATCGGTCAGGCCTCCCTCGACGAGCTGAACCGGCGGCTGGCCGAACCACTACCGATGAACCGTTTTCGTCCTAATTTTGTCTTCACCGGCGGCACGGGTTTTGACGAAGATCACTGGCAGGACTTCCAGATTGGCAGCGTGCCGTTTAAAGTTGTCAAACCCTGTGCACGCTGTATAATGACGACCATCGACCAGGAAAATGCCCTGCGCGCCCAGGAACCGCTCCGCACCCTGGCCACTTTCCGGCGGAAAGGCAATAAAATCCTTTTCGGGCAAAATGTAGTCTGGCTCGGCGAGGGTGATCCGATGCAGGTTCAGGTGGGCGATCCGGTGATGATCCCGGCATCTTAGCCGGCGTTTTTACATGCAGGTAAAACCCCCTAAACTCGTTTGTTTATAAACCAGTAACTTTTAAGTTCGTTTGTTTTTAACCATAAATACCCCCCCTTATGCTTCCGGAGAACATTGTTGCCACCTTTCATCGCCTGCATGGCGAAGCCCCGGCCATTGTCGTGCGCGCACCCGGCCGGATTAACCTGATCGGTGAGCATACCGACTATAATGAAGGTTTTGTGCTGCCCGCCGCGATCGACCGGGCCATTTGGCTGGCCGTATCGCCCCGCCAGGATGACCGCATTTTACTATATGCCGAAGACTATCAGGCGGAGCATGAAGCGCAGGTCGGGCGGCTGGAGAAATCCGGCAAAGGCTGGCCGGACTACTTGCTTGGGACCTTCAGCGAGTTAGCCAAAGACGGTAAAAAGTTGCAGGGCGTCAACGTCGTTTTTGGCGGCGATATTCCGCTGGGCGCCGGGTTATCCTCCTCAGCGGCCGTGGAAAGCGGCATGCTGTTCGCCCTGAACGAAATTTACAAACTGAACCTCTCCCGCCCGGAAATCGCCCGTCTGGCCCAGCGTTCGGAAAACCAGTTCGTGGGGATGCAGTGCGGCATTATGGACATGTTCGCCTCCCTTATGGGTAAGGCCGACCATGCGCTGCAACTCGATTGCCGCAGTCTGGAGTACCAGTATTTTCCGGTAAACTTTCCGGATCACGTGTTCTTTCTATGCAATTCCAGCGTGAAACACGAACTGGTCAACTCGGAGTATAACACCCGGCGGCAACAGTGCGAGGAAGGCGTACGACTATTGCAACCGCATTACCCCAACATACACAGCCTGCGCGACGTCACCCTGGAGATGCTGGATAATGAACGCGCCCGTTTTCCGGAGGTGGTGTTCAAACGCTGCCACTACGTGGTCAAAGAAAATGCGCGGGTACTGGCGGCCAGCGAGGCGCTGCAAAAGGGCGAACTGGAAAAGTTCGGCGAACTGCTGTACCAGGCCCACGAGGGCGCCCGCACGGAATTCGAGATCAGTTGCCCGGAAGTGGATTTTCTCGTCGACCTCACCCGCGACCGCCCCGAAGTGCTGGGGAGCCGCATGATGGGCGGCGGTTTTGGCGGCTGCACCATTAACCTGATCGAACGCGAAAAAGTCGCCGATTTTCATGCCTTCGCTACCCGACAGTATAAAGAAAAATTTAACCTGGATCTGCCCGGCTGGGTGGTCGGGCTGACGGATGGGGTAGGGAAGGTAGGGGGCAGGAGTTAGGAGGCAGGAGACAGGGGTTAGGTGACAGGAGGCAGGAGGCAGGGCAAAAGAATCAAAATTTAAGACATATCGAACTTTGCCCAGGTTAAAAATTGATGATTGACGATTGATGAACGTTGATTTTTGATGTTCCGCGATGTCGGGCACCCGGGAAAGGGATAAGCATCGTTCATTTTACTCCAAAATTCTACCACACGACCTTCTCCACGGCGAGCACGCCGCCTTTTGTCGTGCGTAGTATAGCGGCATAAACGCCGGACGGCACTTCCGGCCAGCGCAGGGTCATTTGCTGCTCGATGTTATATTGGGCTACCAGCCGACCATCTGCGGCATACAGATCCAGTAACCACACATTTTCTTCGCCGCCGCCGAGTACTTCTACATAAGCCGATTGTTCCGCTGCATTCGGGACGATCCTTAACCCCCCTTCCGATCCGAAAAGCAGGGACGCGATGGCACTGTAGTCTGTTTTGCCGGAAAAATCCATTTGCTTCAGCCGATAGTAGTTCCGGCCTTTTTGGGGACTAATATCCGTAAACGTGTAGTGTTGCAGGCCCTGCTGCTGGTTCGTGCAGGGCCGCTCGCCAATCGTTTTCCAGGTCAGGCCATCAGGACTGCGCTGTACTTCGAAGCGTTCGCAGTCGGTTTCCGTGGCCGTCGACCATTGCAGCAGGGCGCTTTTATCCCGTTTGGAAGCCCGGAAGTTGACCAGTTCCACCGGGAGGGCAATGGCGGCATTCACGGCCGCCAGCACATCCACGCGGCCCCAGCCATGTACGTTGTTGGGGCGGGAGGAACCATTGTCCGTCCCGCAGAAAGGGGCGGTGGCATAGCGCGCGACCGCGGTGTTTTTGATCAGGTTTTCCAGGGTCGTCACCTGGCCTTTCAGCTCCGGTTTAGCGGATATCAGCAGCGCCACCACCCCGGCTATGTGGGGCCCGGCCATGCTGGTTCCGCTGAGGTTGGTATAGCCATACGTTCCGCTGTTGTTATCGTTGCCGATGCAGGAATAAATACCGGAGCCGGGTGCGCTGATATTGGGTTTCATCGCATTCCCGTAGACCGTCACCGGGCCGCGGCTGCTGAAACCCGCAATCAGGTCGTTCGTAGTGTTTTGCGTAGCGCCCACCGTAAAACTACCGCTGTAAATGGCCGCCGGACTGCTTACCGTGCTGCAGTTGGGACCGGAGTTGCCGGCCGATACCGCCACGAAAATACCGGCTGCCCGCACACTGTTGACCACGGCATCCATAGTAGCGAAGTTGCTGCTCGTGCAACCTTCTTCGACGGGGCATCCCCAGGAGTTATTGATCACGTCGGGCGCTTTGGACGGATCCGCGCTGCCGTTGCTCAGGTTGGTCGGCGCGATAAACCATTGAAAACATTCTATATAGGTAGCCGGCGTACCGTCGCCTTCCTCCATGTTGCGGCAACCCATCCAGGTGGCGTCGGGGGCTACGCCGGTAATACTGCTTTCGTCGGCGCCGCCCACCATCGTGCCCATGGTGTGGGTGCCGTGGTAATTATCGTCGCAGGGCGCCAGCAGGTTGAGTCCGCAGCTATTGCTACCGCCGCCGATGAGGGCATGGATCGCGTCGTGCCAGTTAAAGTTATGATCGGCTGTACTGCCATTCCAGCCGCGATATTTGTTCTTGAGGGCGGGGTGGTTCCATTCGTAGCCGGTATCCTGGCCACCGACCACAACGCCCTGGCCGGTATAACCCAGGGCCCAGACCTGATCGGCCTTTATTTTGGTCAGTCCCCAGGAAACAGGCGTCAGCGTACGATCCTGCGTAACAGCTGCGGCCGCTTCCGGCACAGGCAGATCCATGTGCCAGACCGGGTTGTTTTCCACCCGGGCGACGGCGGGCAGTTGCGCGATCCTTTCAATGAGCGCCAGATCCCCTTTCGACCACAGGCCGTTGATCACCCAGAAACTGATTACCGGTGCGTCGGCGTTTTTCAGCAGCGCCCGAACGGGTAGCTGGCTCCGTTCCGCGATTTCCAGCAGCGTTTCGTAAACGTATTGCCCCTTTGCCGCTTTGTCGCGGATAAATTCGGCGGCGCTCAGATCTGCCTGTTCCTGCAAAATGATCAGGAATTCGGCCTGCCCTTGTTCCAGTACCGTTTCCTGGAGGCGTGGTTCGATCTTGCTGCGCCAAGCTACCGGCTGAGCAAAAAGAGACGCGGCGGGCAGCCACAGTAAAAGCGATAAAATGCACAGGGGTAAATATTTGCCCATCAGGTCGGGTCGTTAGAAAGTGAGATCAATGCCGGGATTTTCGTTCGTAAAAGTACGATCGGTCCGGCATTTGTGGGAACCGCTTTATCGTTCGGCTAATCATGACCTTTTTTCCGCTGTACAGGTATTTTTTAAAAAATGTACCCCTGGCATTTTTGATTCTTATCAGCGCGGCTATCTTTGCATCCGCTTTAGAAGAAAGGCGCTTATTTACCCGTATTTGGCATCGTTTTGGTGTTAAGTTGCGGCGAATACTACCGGCCGGATTAGCTCAGCGGTAGAGCAGCTGATTCGTAATCAGCAGGTCGAGGGTTCAAATCCCTTGTTCGGCTCCCATTTTTAATGAAGGGATGAAATGATGAATTGAGAAAGCGATCATGATCGCCGGATCACTTCCTCTTTTCATCCCTTTTTTTATGCAGCGATGAAGTGAGGGGGGATAGGGCTAAACG
The DNA here is from genome assembly GCA_031425035.1 of Saprospirales bacterium. Taxonomy (GTDB): domain Bacteria; phylum Bacteroidota; class Bacteroidia; order Chitinophagales; family Saprospiraceae; genus M3007. The sequence goes on from JANPIN010000008.1 coordinate 21,558, forward strand.
ATTTCCAACTCCTCCAGCTGGTATTCGGCGTGGGTACCGTCATCAAAAGCGACGGTGGCTACGTTCATTTCGACGACCAGTACATTTCCTTCCCGGCCATCCGGCGTTTTAACGCGATCTCCGGGCATAATATCGATCATGACTATTTGCAGGTTAGTGAATAAAGACAAAAGGGGAGTTATGTATGTTGTGCTAATTTACAGGAGTTCGACGTTTAGCAGCGGGATGGTGTATTCGATCTGACTGTTTTCATCGATGGGCAGCAGGATATTGGCGTGGGTAGCACTGATCAGGGCCTCAAATTCCTGACCGCGTTTCAAGCTCATATAACGCAGAAATTCCCCGGCGTCGTTGGTAATTGGTACGATCAGGAGATTCAGTAATCGGATGGTGCAGCGTGGGTAAATCGATGGACCGCTTCCTTTTTGCCGGTTTTTTGCCAGTAAATGCGAGGTTTTAATGTGAACGTCCAGCATAAGGCTTTCAAACATCATAGCGGGCAGGTGTTATTACCACACGAAGGTAAATGGAATCGTTTCGATAAGCAATATTAAAGGCCATTCGAATACCTTAAAATAGCTTTTAACCCTAGTTTTGGCTGAAAACCTTAGCCATTAGCTATTTTTGCGGGTTCAAACGTGATTTTAAGTTTTAACAAACCCCTCAAACCCCCAAACCAACAAACCCTCCCAACCAACACCCCCCCTCTACATGTCCCCACTTATAGATACCCACGCACACCTGTATTCCCGCAAATTCAGTGAAGACAGGCCGGAAATGGTGCGGCGGGCCATCGCTGCCGGTGTCGGCCGCATTTATCTGCCCAACATCGACGCGGAATCCATCGATGCTATGCTGGCCCTGGAAGCCGAATTTCCGGAAAACTGTTTTGCCATGATGGGCCTGCATCCCTGTTCCGTGCAACCGGACACCTACGAGCAGGAACTGGCTACCGTAGAACAGTGGCTGGGTCGCCGGACCTGGGCGGGCGTCGGCGAAACCGGCATCGATCTGCACTGGGACCAGTCTACGCTGCCGATCCAGCAACTGGCCTTTGCCCGGCAGATCGAATGGGCCAAAGACCTCGGACTACCGGTCATTATCCACGCCCGCAAGGCCAATGCCGAGTGCCTGGAACTGGTGCGTGCCGGACAGGATGGGCGGTTGCGCGGTATTTTCCACTGCTTTTCCGGCACGCTGGAGGAAGCCCGGGAAATGATCGACCTGGGGTTTCTGCTCGGCATCGGCGGTACGCTGACCTACCCGAATTCGGAACTGCCGGATGTTCTAAAAGCCATACCGCTCGCCCATATAGTGCTCGAAACGGATGCACCCTACCTCCCGCCGGTGCCTTACCGCGGCAAACGCAATGAAAGCGCCTATGTGCTGCGGGTGGCGGAAGTGCTGGCCACGGTAAAAGAAACTTCCCTGGACGAAATAGCTGGAATAACTACCGAAAATGCCCGGCGGATGTTCGCGGTGACCACGCCGGCGGTTTGAATAGTTAAGATTTGTTGCCAAAAGCCGTTTTAGCCGTTAAGCCCCGGTTAAAGCCCGCAGCGTCTGCCCGACTTCCCATTTTCTTTGTTGCAAAATTTAAAAGCACATGAAAAAGGTACTCTTATGCTTCGCTTTCGCCGCCCAGGGCTGGCTGCTTTCCGCCCAGATTTTTGTCGATGGCGTGAAAATCGGTCCGGATAATACCGGCCACTACATCGAACTGGATCCCATGTATAAAACGGACGGCCGCTGCTCTTTTTCGGTCGACTTCGGGCAGGCCAATCCCAAGGAAGATTATACGACGGATGAGCATGGCCAACGCGTCGACTTCCGCAGCCTGATCGACGGCCTCAATTTTTTCTACGATAATGGCTGGGAAGTAGAAACCGTCACGGTACAGGAAAACAGCGGACGCCGGTATTTGCTGAAACGCCGGTATTGAAGTAAAGAAATGGATGGCTAGTACGAATGACTGATCACTACCTGCCGGGTGGTCGAAGCCTCCCCATTCGTCATTTGCAGCCAGTAAGTGCCAGTTGGCAGGTTTTCCACCGGAAATTCCAGATTCTCCCGTCCTGCCGGCACGAAACGCTGTATTTGCCGAACCGGCTGCCCCAGTATATTGACCAGGGTAAAGGTCATGTTTTCCGCATTTTCCGTTTCCAGATCGAGCGTAAAACTGGACAAGGAAACCGGGTTGGGATACAGCCGGTGCAGCCGGTAGCTGAGTGGCATCGGACTGTGGCTAGTGTTGAGGAATGTGCAAATATCCGTTTCGCAGCCCAGCATGGCCGTTCCGCAGAATGCTATGCTAAATCCATGGAAGGTAGTGAAATTCTGGATGCATAAGGCATAGGTTTCACCTGCCAGCAACCCGATGGGCGCCAGAAAATTATTGTCGCCCGGGTCACCACAACCGGCATCGGCCAGGGTATCCGTTTCGGTCGGCAACAACCCGGTTGGACCCAGGCACAGACTGTCCACACTGCTGAATCCGCCGGCCGCCATGCAGCGCAGCAGTTGTTTCCCCTGCCCGGTCGCTGGATCACCTATTTGAAACAAAGCAAAATCCAGGTCATCGCTGGCAAAATCCGGGGTGATGATGAAATACAGATTTCCGGACTGAGAAACGGTAAAACGTATCCAGCAGCTATTGACTTCCACATTCGTCGGCAGGCCGTTTAAAAAGCAGGTGGCCTGGTTCATTTCCGTTTTATCCAGGCCAGATCCTTGTACCGAGTCAATATGCAGGCCTTGTTTGCTGCAAATAGTCAGGGCGGTAGCGTAGTCGCTGTGTATTTGGGCCGTCAATTGGGAAAAGGCCAATAAGCAGGTGCAGAAGAGTACTGTTTTCATCATGTCACTTTTATGGATGTTATATGTCTACGTAAATGTCCAATAAAAAAAGCCCCGGATGCACTGCATCCGGGGCTTTTTTACAAATTACTCCCTATGACCTGATCAGGCGCAGCACTTTCAACTGCCGGCCCGTGGCCTGGATTTTAACAAAATACAGACCGGCGGGTAAGTCCCCGACATTGGTCATTACGCGCAGCGCGTCATCGGGCACGGAGAGCGTACGCACTACCTGTCCCATGTTGTTCAGGATCTGGATAGCGGCTGATCGTCCTTCCATACCGCTCCATTCGATGTTCAGTTCGCCTTCGGTCGGATTAGGGAACAGCAGCGCTTCCGGCTCCGCTTCCATGACCGTTTGTTCGCGTGCCTGCAGGTCGTTGGATTCCGGTGCCTGGAAATCTATTTCAGGTAGTGTAGCCTCGGTCGGCTCCGGTTGATGGAGCGGACGCGGACTAAAGGGGGGCAACGTTATGCTTACCTGCGCCACACAACCATTTTTGTCCTTAACTTCAAAGACATAATTGCCCGGAGCCACGTCGGCAAATCCATTGCTGCTGGTCCAGGGCGTGAAACCGCTCGGAATGGTGTTGCGTCGGAAGGTGTAGGGCGCGGTCCCGCCGTAAGGGAGCACCTGCACCCAGTAATTTCCATCCAGCAGGGCGATGATGGTACCCGTATAGATCGACAACGGTGCATACGGTTCGACGACGGTGAAAGTGCCGGTTTGCGTACAACCGCAACCGTCAGTCACCACGACGGAATAAGTGCCGCCGGAAAGGCCCGTCAAGGTGGCATCTGTGCTGCCATTATCCCATTTATACGTATAGCCGGCGCAGCCTTTTTTTGGGGTAGCCGTCACCGTACCATTGGCGTCCCCGTAGCATTTTACGGCTGTCCCACTCATAACGACCTCCAGGGCCGGGGTCGCGGAAGGCAGGATCTTGATGGTCTTGGTTTTGGTTGTCCCGCATTCGTTGCTCACCGTAACCTTGTACGTGCCGGAAGGGAGATTGGTCTGGGTGGTTGTACAGCAAATGTTATTACTCCACAAGATCACGGTATAGATCTGAGCCGGCAGAATAGTGAGGGCAATAGTGCCGTCCGGCGTACTGCCGCAGTATACGTCGGTATGCGTCTCCGTAATGGTGAAGTCATTATCCCCGAGTATGCCGTCGCAGTTTTCATCTTCCTCGTTCGTGCAGTCTTCCTGGGCGCCGGGGTGGATATAGGCATTGTCGTCGTCGCAGTCGCCAGGGGAATACGTATAACCCTGGGGCTGGTTGCAGGCCAGCAGCAGCACCAGCGGATCGCCATACCCGTCGCCATCGGCGTCGGCATACCAGGTGTTGGTCACGCCTTCATCGATGTTGCCGTCGCAGTTATCGTCCAATTCGTTGCAGCTTTCGTACATGCCGGGCTGGATATAATAGTTCGCATCATTACAATCCAGGGCATTCGCCACGTAACCGCTCGGAGGCTGGCAGGCCAGTATCGACAAGCCTGGATCCCCGTAACCGTCGCCGTCCGCATCCGCATAGAAAGTATTATCCGCCGGCGCTCCATCATCGATCAGCCCATTGCAATCATCATCCAGCCCGTTACAAAGTTCCGGATTTCCGCTGATGGTCACCTCAAAGGAACACGTGGCCGTATTGCCGCTTTCGTCCGTGGCGGTAGCCTGTACGGTCGTCAAGCCGCTGGGTAATGTACTACCGGAAGCGGGAGTCGAAACGATGGTTGGGGTGGCCGTACAATTGTCGGTCGCCGTGATCAGGAAACTGACCTCTGCACTGCATTCCCCAGGCAGGGCGGTGACCGCCATCGGCCCGGGGCAGGTAATGCCGGGGATTTCCGGTTCCTGCGCCGCCACATAGAATTCGCAACTGGCGGTATTTCCGGCGGCATCCGTAGCCGTCCAGCGGATCAGGGTAGGAGTGGTGGAGAAAATGGCCCCGTCCAGACTGGTGTTGGCGGGTGCGGTGGCAAAATCATGGGTCAGCGAAACCAGGGCGCATTCATCGCTGGCCGTAGCGTCCAGCACTTGCGCGGCGGCCGTGGCGGTACAGGCGCCGGCATCGGCGGTCAACAGGACCTTGTTATTGCAATGGGTATTCAGGGCAGCCAGGATATTTTGCCGCAGATACTGTCCATTCGGCTGCGGCGAATGATAATATGGACTGTTCATGCCCCCAAAAACGACTTTTCCATCGCCCCAGGTTTTTTCCGCTAAAATAACGGTCCCATTGTCGCCGGTTATCAGCGCCGTGCTGGCCGGATCTAAAATAATAGCATAGCCAAAACTGCCGTAAAAATCACCGTTAGCAGGTGTAAACGGGCCATTGAAAATCGAATTTCCGGGCGCCTGCACGTAGCCATTATAATTGGAATAGTAATTTTGCAGCATCGCGCCGTCAAAACCGAGTTGAATATAATTGGGCGAGTTACTGGCGGAAGAATTGATAAACAAGGCCCCGCCGGCGGCTACCCAGTTTTCCAGGGCCGGCAAATGCGCACTTAGAAAAGCATCGAGCGTATACCCGCCATAATAACTGCCTTCCAGGAATATCACCTTATAAGCCGGGGAGAGCAGGAGCGACGCGTTGGCATTTTCCATATACATCGCATCCCAGTTACTCCCGAACACGGCGTTCATGGCATCGATGTTATTGGAAACGCCCCAGGGTTCCCCATACGTGGAGATCAGATAGGCGGCCCGGGCGTTTGGCAGGCAGGGACCCGCCGGACAATGCACCTGCGGAGCTATTTGGTCATTCGTGCAGTCGACCGTAGCGTGGGCGCGGTGGAATAACTTGGTGGCGCGCGCGCGGTGGTTCTGCGCGGACAGGGTAAAGAAAAAAGTCAGCAAAAACGCCGCTGTAATCAGCTGGCGCAGGGTCGGGGAGGGCAACATAGTTCTCAAAGAATTAATTTTTGAAATATGAGTGGAAAGAGTCCGCCGCTAAAAAGCAGTCGTTTAATACGTGCAAGTTTTAGGGGTTACACCCTATGGCTGCTGGTCCACTACATATTCGGTCGGATATAATGTAAATCCGGTAGCGGGGACATTTTCCCAGACTACCGGATCTGTAAATTTTCAGGTGATGATGTAATGCCTGGTAAATAAAAATAACTTGCTGTAGCGCATATTGAAAAGCCGGGCCGCCACGAAATGACCATTTCGAAGCGACCCGGCGGACATAAAATTTTTACACAGCTGCGAACAAGACAAATGCCCCGCCGGCCAAGGTGGCCAGACAGGGCATCTGCTTTTAAAAAGGTGCTTTCATTTGGTCCTCGATAAAATGGGTAAGCAGTCAGTACTGCTTAATCGGGTCAATTAGTCGGGGCTGCCTTGGGAAACAGCGACTTTATGCCTGCAATTTGAAAGGATTTCACCTGGAGAAGCCCGGCCCGCTGTAAATCCGGTCGCTTTAAATGTAAATCCGGCCATTTTAATGGAAAATAATTGATGTAAATCAATTTACTTACCATACTTGGCGGTATTGTAACTAAGGTGTTACACTTTTGTGTCTGTTAAAATATGGCTAACGCCGAACCAGTGTTGCTGACGGTATTTTTCAACAAACTAGATGAAAACGTTTCCAATATGGGTAAAAATACTGCTGCTGACGGGGCTCCTGACGAGTCCGGGTAAACTGCTTGCACAACTGGAAATCGGACGGACAGAACATTTAGCTTTGGAGCAGGGCCTGTCCGACCAGGATATTCGCGATATCCATCGCGATGCCCGGGGGTTCTTATGGCTGGCCACCGGCCAAAACCTGGAACGGTACGACGGATATCGATTTGATCATTTTAATGATCGGTCCGGGGGCGCCCAGCAACTCCATGGTAAGAATATTGTCCAGATCGGGGAATCGGCGGCGGGTAGCCTGTTCATCCGCTATCAGTCGCTCCAACTGGTGGATTTACTGCATACGGATCAGCTCGCTTGTACCCCCGTTTACCTGGATGCCAGGAACCTGCTGGCCGGCCGGGTACTGGACCTAAACCTGGAAAAACGAGGCGATCTCTTCGTCCTGACTTCCCTGGCCAACACCCTGGTGATCTGGCGGCTCAGCAGCAGCCTGCTCTTCGAAAAAATAGCGGTACTCCCCTGGGAAAGCCACACCTACGAAACCATACGTTTTTTGAAATCCAGGACGGGCGGCTTCTGGCTGTACGCCTCCGAACGCGGGCTCCTGCAATTGGATGCAACAGGAAATATCATTCAACACGTTAAAAACCATGAACTGCACGCCTATCCGGATCTGGACCCTACCTGGACGCCCAAAACAGCGGAAAGAATCGGTCCAACGGCCGTTTTTTATGAAGATGGGGCGGGGCGCTGCTGGTTGTCGTTTAAAAACTCGCCCGGGATCTATCTATTCAGTAATGGCGCGGTTAGCAAGGGCCTGGTAGAGCCGTGGCCGGGCCTTTCACCGCAGGCATATTTTAACCGCGTTTGGGAAGACGAGCTGGGCAACCTGCTGTTTGCCTCCCCGACGCCGAACGACCGGTTTATAATTTCCAAACTAACCGGTCTGCGCGCCAACGGCGAACGCTATGATGGCTCGGCCCTGCTGACGGTGGAGAACAAGATACAAGACTTGCTGGGGGATGATTTCGACCGCCAGATTTTTCTGAGTACCTACAGCGGATTGTACAAAGTTTTCCTCAAAAACCAGAACATCCACCAGTACCTGAACCGTGAGCTCAAGCCGGGCGAGTTCGGCAACATTGTGCGCAGTATCACCAGCGACGGGCATCACCATATATTCTTTGCACTGGAAGAACGCTACTGGTACCAGCTGGATACCCAAAGTAATCAGCTGGATACCCTGGTACTGACCGATGCCCAGGGTAAACCGCGGGAACTGATCAGCTCCGGTGCTGCGCTAGCCTACGATCCTGCCGGTTACCTGTGGGGGATGAGCTGCATCGATGTGCCCAAGCGACTGTATGCCTTGCACCGTTACGACCTGGCCCGCAAAACGACCCGTACTTACCCGCTGATCGGTTACCTCACCACCTTTTACCGCCAGTCCGATGGCCGCTTTTGCCTGCTGTTCCGCTCCGAACTCGGCCACCATATCGGCATTTTCGATCCTAACACCAGCCAGTACCTGCCCTATGCGGATCTCGACGGCAGCAACCCTTTTGCCACCCGTATGCCAAAGTGCATCCTGGAAAGCCGGGTCCATCGAGGCATTTTCTGGATCGGGACCAATGACGGCATCATAGCGGTGGATATGAAACGGCGGGTATCCCACCTGTACGGGGTGGGGGAAAGCAATGCTTTCGCAAAATTGAGCCGCCCGGATGTGCTGTCCATTTGTGAGGATACTACCGGTATGCTCTGGATCGGTACCAATGGCGGCGGCCTGAACATCCTGTCCTGGGAAGCGCAGGATCGGGACAGCACTTTCCCGCGTCCGTTGGCGGTGCAGGTCGTGGATTATAACCGGGGGTTGAGTAATAACCTGGTCAGCGGCATACTACCCGACGGACAAGGGGGATGCCTTTTGAGTACCGACCTGGGTTTAAACCACTATCAGCCAAGCCGGCAACTCGTGGGTAATTTCTACCAGCAGGACGGCCTGACCCACAACGAATTCAACCGCTTCAGTTATTTCAAAGATGAAAATGGCCGCTTTTATTTCGGCACCATCAACGGACTGAATACCTTTAAAATGCAGGATTTGCTGGGTCGAAAGCCGGCCGGCCATATCCGGCTAACCAAATTGACCAAGTATTTTAGCGAAGCCGGAAAACTGGAAGAGACCATGCACGGTCTGAACGAACTGGAAGAGTTGAACATTGAACCGGAGGTCGCCTACTTTCAACTGGATTTTATGCTGACGGACTACGCACAGCCGGAAAAGAATCAGTTTTCCAGTTGGCTCGAAGGGCAGGAAAAAGACTGGGGCTACCTGGGAAAGACCCACACGCTCCGCTATAATCGCCTGCCGGCAGGAACGTACACCCTGCACCTGCGCGGCGCCGATGCTCAGGGCAATATGATAGAAGTGCCGCTTTCCCTGCGCATCCGTTCGCAGGAGTTTTTTTATCGCACCTGGTGGTTTTTGAGCCTGATGGCCCTGGCCCTGGTGATTGCCACGGCAGCCATTACTTACTGGCGTATTCGCAGCATTCGCCGGGCGGAAAAACGGCGGATCGCCCTGAATGCCCGTTTGGCCGAACTCGAAGTGCGCGCCCTGCAGGCGCAGATGAACCCGCACTTTATTTTTAACTGCCTCAATTCCATGCAGAATTTTATTGCCATAGGGGACAAGGAGAATGCCATGCGCTACGTCACCCGTTTCGCTCAACTGACCCGCGCCGTGCTGCATTTTTCCGGCAAAAGCACCATCGGCCTCGATGAAGAAGTGGAAGCGCTTGGTCACTACCTCGAACTGGAATGCCTGCGGGCGGGTAAACGAATTCATTATGTGCTGGAAGTTGCTCCCGATATCATTACCTTCGACACGGTTTTACCTCCGCTCCTCGTGCAACCGTTTGTTGAAAATTCATTCAAACATGGTAAAATCTCCGCCCTGACGGTAAAGTTTGCAAAAAAGGACGGCCAACTGGTCGTCTCCGTGCAGGATGATGGGGTCGGGTTGCAGTCCAAGACCGATAAATTTCATCAGTCGAAGGGCATCGCGATCACCCGGGAGCGGCTGGCTTACTGGAACGGCCGTTCCGAGCCCGGCGACCTGCGTATTATTTCCCTGGAAAAGGGCTTGTTAGTGACCATGAACATTCAATTGAAATGAAAACATCCCATCAGCCTGCTGCTAAAAAAATAGATATCCGGCCTCCTTCCGGGTTCTGGAAAGCCCTCATTGTCGAAGATGAACCGGCCGCTGCCAACCTGTTGAAAACGCTGTTGCGCGAATATTGTCCCCAGGTGCGGGTCATGGCCGAAGCAGGCGATGTCGTGGAAGCGGTGGAGCGGATTCAGATGCTGCATCCCGACCTGGTGTTCGTGGATATTGAATTGCGCGACGGTACGGTGTTCGATGCCCTGGACCAGCTCGGCGATTTTCGCGGCCACCTTATTTTTACGACCGGTCACGATGATTTTGCCCTGCGCGCTTTTCGCTATAATGCCATCGACTACCTGCTCAAACCGATCGGTCCCGAGGCGCTGGTCGAAGCGGTGGCCAAACTGAACGTGCAGGCGCAATCCCTCCGCCTGCGGTATGACATGCTGCGCGAAACGGTGCGGACGGAAAATTTCGAGAAAATCGTGCTCAGTGTTTCTGAAGAATACCATGTGGTCGAGGTCAGTGACATCGTTCACATCAGCGGCGAGGGCAATTATTCCACCGTACACCGGAATCAGGGCAAACAGATCATCGTGAGTAAGCCGCTAAAATTCTTTGAAGATACCCTGCCCGCAGAACGGTTTTGCCGCGTACACCAGTCCCATCTCGTCAATTTTGCCTGCGTCAAAAAAGTGCTGAAAGGCGATGAACAAGGCATCCTGCTCCAAAATGAAGAGATCATCCCGCTGTCGCGTCGAAAAAAAGACGAATTTATGCAGCAACTGCGTCTTTTTATCGAGCAAAATTGATTGGACTTTACCCGGCCGTATTCCAGTCATACCCCCGGCCTTTCAATCCATCCAGCGCCTCCTGTTTCTTCTTATCAATCAGCGCCTTCTCCATGTCGATCTGTGCATCCGCGCGGTAGGTACCCGTTTCGGTATCGATCTTCACTTTATTCTGCACCTGGTTGCGCAGGAGCGTGGTTTGCTCCAGGTGGGTCATTTCAAACACGTGCTCGTGCTGGTGCAGCACATAGTCGTAGGGGCTGCGGGAGGAAATGAGTTTGACCAAAATGGGCGCCGTTTCGATGGCGACGAACAGCAGGGTGATGAACAAACTGGCGTAAAAAATGGCCAGGCTTTTCGCCGATAGCCGCGACAGGGCATCGATGCGGGCCGCCAGTCCGTCGTAGCGCGAGCGGTCGAGCGTGGCCATGTTGCCTTGCTGGGTGGTTTCCAGGGTCAGGATGGCCTGTTCTTTTTCCGTGATGGCGGGCAGTTGCAGGGCGAGGGTTTGCGTCAGTTCCGCCTGGGCCTGGTCAGCTTCGGCTTTTTTAGCGCGGTAAATCGGTCCCAGGTTCTGGTGCCTGGAACCGCCGGTACCGTCGGCCTCCTGCACGGCCCGGGTGGCCAGCGAGTCACGGGCTGCGGTTTTGGCTTGAATTTCCGCTTTGAGCCCGGCAATTTGCGCCCGCAGGTCCTGGATCTGCGGGGTGTACCGCTCTTTCACCCGGTCGTCCTGCTGTTTGAACACCTCCTGTTCCATTTGCGCCAGTTCCGTGCGGATCTCTTTCTCGAAAATCTTCAGTTCCAGCGGTTTGGAGATTACCAGGGCCAGCAGCACCGCCATGATCATCCGCGGAAAAGCGACCGATAAATTGCGCCACCACTTCCCCTGACTCTTCATGCTCATCACAATATAGCGGTCGAGGTTGAAGATCATCAGGCCCCAGACCAGTCCGAACACCAGCGCCAGGGCGTAGGACTCAAACACCGTATACAGCGCGTAGCCCGAGGAAAAAAAGGCCAGCACGCCCGTGAAAAAAATGGTAGCGCCGATGCCCGCGTATTTATTCCGGTCCGAGGGACATTTTTCGAGGATGGAAGGTTCCGCGCCGGCACAAAAGAGAAAAAAATCTTCGGTTGATTGCATAATGATGGTTAATAGGATAGTGATTGGGCCAGGAGCGGAAACAGCCATTTACCATTCCCCCTCCCCAGCCCTGAAAGGGCGAAAGCACTCAGCATAGCGGCAACGCCCTATGCGATAACGCCGGGGTTAACCCGATGCGATAGTGCCAAATCTCTACGTAAACGCCCAGGCGCCGGAATAATTTCGATAAGCCAGGTACTTGGTTAGACCAACTACCGGATGAAGCAAAAAGACGAAGTGTGCAAGTAAATTACCTGCGTGATCAGCCTTATAAAAAAAGCCGGGCTCCTCCCAACGGAGAAACCCGGCCATCTATACGACTATCACCATTTGCTAATTCAAAGCGCTTAAAAAGATATAGAGAAAAATGGCTGTCGCTACCAACTGAATCCCCTCCACCTCCTTCTTACAACACAAACAGACTGGCAGGTACGCTCACCGCGCCTTTACGTTGTTGGGTGCCGATGGCATATACCCGAAACAATACATCCTGGCGGATCGGAAGTCCGCTCACCACCGCACGCCGCGCGGTGGAATACGTTCCGTTCTGCCAATGCTGGCCACCATCGCTGCTCCATTCGATACCAAAGCTCTGTACCCGTTGCGGGTGTTTAAATTGCAGGAGGACTTCGCCGGAATGTTGCCCATTACTAGCCTGCAATCCCTGCACCTGTTCAGGATTTGTAGAGCGGTTCACGTGGCGACGCGGTTGAAACCCGCTTTCCAGAATCAGCGCTTCGGAGTTTTCCGGCATCGTGTGGAGGTGGGAAGCCATGATTTCGAGGACATCGGTCAGGGCCAGCCGTTGGGCGCGTTTCTCGGCGACTTTGGTTCGACCGCCATCGGCGGCTTCCTGCAAAGCGCGGGCATAGCGATCATAAGCGGGTTGCAGTTCTGTAATAATAAAGGGCTGCAAAGCGGAAAATTTAGGGTTACCATGAACCCGTGCCAGGATGTTGGCGGTAAATTGGGCGAACGATGCGTCACCCAGGCCCAACTTGAAGTCGAGCGCGACATTGGTTCTCATAAATGAGAGTTTTTAGAATGAAAAAAGGTTTGAAAAAATGGTAGGAAACGTTTCCGCGCGTTGAAAAGGATTTGTTAAGCATCCCTTCTACAACTTAAACGGGCGCCTGAAATGAAGTAACATAAAAAAGTGAAAAAAATAAAAATAAATTTTGCCAGGTGCTTTGTTGGCCTGTTAATACGGCTAAAAACAGCATAATGACCGATTTACGTTCGGGAAATATGGCCAGGTAAGTAAATAAATTTGCCAGGGGAAGCGTCATGACAGGCTGCCAGAAGGTTTGAACAGCTCCCCCTTACGTAATAATGGGCCGTTATGCCGAAAGGATGGGCCTCCCTGGTGTAAGGATGCGGCGTTATGCCGAAAGGATGCGCCTCCCTTACGTAATAATGGACCGTTATGCCGAAAGGATGGGCGACCCTTACGTAATAATGCGGTGTTATGACGAAAGGATGGGCGACCCTTACGTAATAATGAGCCGTTATGACGAGAGGATGGGTCTCCATTGCGTAATAACAGGCCGTTATGACGCAAGCATGGGTCACCATTAAGTAAGTATGCGCTGTTATGAATGCCCCCTTTCGGAAAGTTTATTCACTTTCCGAAAGTTAGATAAGCAACTAAGCCTTTTTCTACCTTCGCCCAAAATCCATAAAGTGGATGGGGTAGTCGTATTCGATACCGATCAGTTGAAGGCTTTGCAAGGCTATTTCGGGCAAAAAGGCGTGCCTTATTTCAAACTGATCAATAATGGTGTGCGTTTTTGTGAATTTGTGGGCGTGATCCGGGTGGGCAAACTGACCATTGAAGTGCTGCCCAAAGCGGATAAAAGCGAGCGTTACAATACTGAGGAGAACGAGCTGGAGAAAAAAGTTTTATGGAATGAGAAACTGATTTCGATGCTTCGGGCCGTGGGCGTATTCGATATTCGCCAAACCAGCCAAAGCGACCTGCGGCTTAGGTCGAACAGCATACTCGAACTATACTTCGAGATCTTCCTGGCGGAAACCGAACGCCTCCTGCACCAGGGTCTGGTAAAACGCTATAGAAAAACGGAAGGCAACAGCATGGCGCTGAAAGGCAGTCTGCAGTTTGGCCGGCATATTCAGCAGAACCTGGTGCATCAGGAGCGGTTTTACGTACGGCACAGCACCTATGATGTAGAGCATACTTTCCATAAGTTGATCTGGAAAACCATCCAACTGCTGCGCAGGATCAATACCAATGCCGTGCTGCAAAGCCGTATTGGTTCGCTGACGCTGCAGTTTCCGGAAATGCCCGACCTCCAGGTGAGTGCGGCAACATTTGATAAGCTAAGCTGGAACCGCAAGACCGAGCCGTATCGGAAGGTGATGAAAATAGCCGAAATGCTTTTGCTCAATTTCCACCCCGATGTGTCACGCGGGCAAAATCACGTGCTGGCCCTGATGTTCGATATGAACCTGCTGTGGGAGAAATTCGTGGTGGCCTGTCTGCGTAAAAATTTGAAAGAGTACACGGTGCGGGCACAAACTTCGCAATCGTTCTGGGAATCCAGGGAAGGGAAAATGAAGACCGATATGCGTCCCGATATTTTGATCGAAAAAGGGGAAACTAAAATCGTGCTGGATACCAAATGGAAGAACCTGGACGATCAGAAACCTTCACCGGAAGATCTGCGACAGATGTTTGCCTATCAGGTATTCTTTGGGGCGGAAAAGACGGCGCTGGTGTATCCGGGCAAAAGCAGAGCTTCACCAACGGCACTTTCCAGAAAGAGGATTTTAATAAAACCTGTAGTTTAGTGCCCGTTCCGGTCGGGGGCGGAACGGAGAGCTGGCAAAAAGGTATTTCGGACGTTTTAGAGTCTTGGATAGACCAACAGTAAAATCCTGCTCATGCGCGATAAAGGCCAGTTCGCGCTGGATTTTCGTTTGCTTGCCGTTGCGAGTAAAATAAAAATGTGACACAAACCCCTAACTTTGTCAGTATGCAAAGCACAGAAACAATAAATAGTGGCGCTGCCATGCATCTGTCCAGGGTTTTGTTTTGGGAAACCAATTACGATAAGATTGACTGGGACAAAAATGTACGTTACGTCATTGAACGGGTAATGGCTTATGGCCACATGTCCGATTGGCAGGCTATCCGGGCATATTATGGGATGAATCGTATTCGCGATGAAATGTTGCAATCACGCGATCTGGACCGAAAAACGCTGAATTTCCTGAGTTGTATTTTTGATATTCCCAAAGAGCAGTTCCGATGTTACAACATCATACAGTCGAACCCGGGACACTGGGTTTATTAAAAAAAATCATGGCCATCCCTGAGTTGTCCGGCTTCCACCTGGCGGGAGGTACCGCTTTGGCGCTGCACATTGGGCACCGGAAATCTGTCGACCTTGATTTCTTTGGTGCAAGGCCGTTTGACAAAGATGAAATATTGAGTTTGCTGGAAGACTGTGGCGAACTTCATATTTTGCAGCATTTCCGCAACATCCTGATTCTCAACATCAATGGCGTAAAGGTTGATTTTGTCAATTACAAATACGTCTGGCTGCGCGAAATCACCGAGACGGAAGGCGTCCGGCTGGTCAGTCTCGCCGATATTGGCGCTATGAAACTTGCAGCCATCGCCGGTAGGGGCAGGAAAAGAGATTTTACCGACCTCTACTTTTTACTCAAACAGTTTACTTTGTCTGAATTATTGGGGTTTTATCGTGAAAAATACCCGGACGGTAACGAGTTTTTAGTAATGCGCAGCCTGGTTTATTTTGATGATGCCGATGAAGACGAGGAATTGGAATTGTTTCAAAAAGTCGCCTGGTCTGAGGTCAGGGAAACAATCGAAAAGGAAGTCAAAAAAAACCTACTGTAATCCATGTCCAGCAAAACCAACGAAGCTGCCCTCGAATCCGCTATAGAAAAACGCCTCACCGGTACCTGCCTGGAAGATCTCCGCGCACAGGGCATCACCCGGCGACGTAACCGAGCGGGCGGCGCTGTACCGGGCGGGCAATGGTTATTACATCGGCAGTCCTGCGGATTTCAATGCTAAGTTCGCCATCGACGAACAGCGCTTCTGGCATTTCCTGGAATCCAGCCAGCCGGACGAGCTGGCCAAACTGCAAAAGCAGCCCGACTGGAAACTCAAAATACTGGAGCGGCTGGACCGCATGGTGAAAAAGTACGGCATCATTCGCCTGCTGCGCAAAGGGCTGGAAGTGGATGACGCGCATTTCACGCTATTATACGTGTTGCCGCAGGGTCCGAGCGGACAAGCCATCAAGGATAATTTTGAACGCAATGAATTCAGCGTGACCCGTCAGTTGCGCTACTCTTTGCAGGAGCCTTTGCAGGAAATAGACATGGGGCTATTCGTGAACGGCCTGCCTTTTGCCACCATGGAGTTGAAAAACCACTGGACGGGGCAGAATGCCAAGGTGCATGGTCAGCATCAGTATCGGTTTAAACGGGATAATACGCAGCCGCTGCTGCAGTTCGGGCGCTGCATCGTGCATTTCGCCGTGGACACGGAAGAAGCCTATATGACCACCAAACTAGACGGGGCCGGTACCTACTTCCTGCCTTTCAACCTGGGGAATAACCACGGCAAAGGCAATCCGGTCAATCCTTTGGGCATAAGACCGCCTATTTATGGGAAGACGTGTTCAGCCGGCAGAGCATCGCCCAACATCATCCAGCATTTTGTCCGCTTCGACGGTAAGGACACCGATCCCCTGAGCAAAAAGACGCTGTACTTTACGCGTTATCACCAGATGGACGTGGTGCGCAGACTCATGCTGCATGCCAGTAAAAATGTGGTAGGGCAGACCTACCTGATCCAGCACTCGGCAGGTTCCGGAAAATCCAACTCCATTACCTGGGCAGCCTATCAGCTCATCGAAACCTACCCGGAAAGCGACACGACCGTGGGTGGCCGGGGCGTAGGAAACCCCTTGTTCGATTCGGTGATCGTCGTCACTGACCGCCGCTTGCTGGACAAACAGTTGCGGGATAATATTAAGGAGTTCTCGGAGGTGAAAAACATTGTCGCCCCGGCGTTCTCCTCCGCCGAACTCAAGAAAAGTCTGGAAAGCGGCAAGAAGATCATCATCACCACCATCCAGAAATTCCCGTTCATCGTGGACGGTATTGCCGACCTGAGCGACAAACGTTTTGCGGTGATCATCGATGAGGCCCATAGCAGTTTAATTAAACACTATTCCACATTAGGTAAACGGTGCGGGATAAAATCATTAAAATTTGTATGCATAATTATTGTAAAACATTAATCAGGAGCATACAAAATTCCCAAATTTTCTTGTTTCCAAATTGGTAATTTTTGAAAATATAGATGATAGAAAATGTAGGGTATTATTAGTGAAAGTATAATTATAAAAAAAATGATTAAGTATAAAACCAATTTAATGATCATGACTTCTGAGAAAAAGGTTAATTCGGTTAGAAATGCATTTTGATTTATAAGTGTTTCTGAAACCTTGTTAAAAGTCATATAAATTATTAAAATATCAATGATCATAGCAATAATAGGTAAGGCAATTGCCACAGATATGAAAATAGAAAAGAACCTGACCGCCAGTTCTTCATATCCTTTTAATGATGGCAATTTATATTTCAACCAATCTGGTACTGTTCCAAAATATACATAAATTAATGAGTAGCATGCACCGGATGCTATTATAAAAATCAATATAATTGAAATTAAAAAATAAATAGAATATTTGTCGACCGAGTTCAATTCATTAACTGCTTGACTAATAGGTAGTCTATGATTTTTGAATTTTGCCCATGATAGTTCTGTTGAGTCATTGCGGTTATATTCTATGTCTAAATTATTGTAGTATATGTTAAAAACTATTTCATTGCCGCCAGATGTAATTTTGTTAACTATTCTTCTTATACGACTCGTATCTATCCTTTGATAGAGGTCCCCATCTAATCGTTTTACAATAGAATCCTGCAAAAACAATATTGCTTTATCATCATTTATAGTGCTGTCAATGTTAATTTGATAGACATACTCACCTGCCAATACAGCTCTCAATTTGTCATCATTCCTAATGTTATTTGGTTGAGCAGTGAAAAATAAATATGGAATTAAAGAGAGTAACAGACCATTTAGATGAAAAAGGCCAAGAAAATACAATAATTTTTTTAGTACTAATCTTTCAGATAAAATATCAAAGAAGAAAAACTTTCGACTGTTTACCTTACGAACCAAGCTATTCATAAAAAATACAAAGAAAAAAGTATTGAAGCTTAAAAAAAAAGACAGTATGTAAAAATATCGGGTCTCAATATAGGCCTTATCGCTAATTTTAGCCAAACAACAGAATAATAATATTGCTATTGTTGAAAAAATAAAATAATAAATAATATTTCTTTCGCCTTTTGCAATATTCCTCCTCCATAGTTCTGGATGATTTGCCAAATACATTTGATCTAATTTTTCAAAGTAAATATTAAATCTTTGAAACCAATTAGGATTTAGTTGTTTTACAAAATCTATTAGTTCGCGGCTCATGTTAAATAAAAAATCTTTTAGAAGAGTTAGAGATATCACGAAAGTATTTTACGTGCCCAGCATGATTGGTAATTAAATTAAATAATTCAATTACTTTAACTGATTTTGGAATTTTAATTACAGCAGTATTTAAATAATAATCGGCAACTTTAATTTCCGAGTTGTATTGAGTCAGTAAACTTTCGAGATGGTTGATTTCCAACGATGTCAATATTTCAATAACTTTAAAAGGGTACTTAATTTCAATATCGTTCATTGAACCATTGTAAAGGGATTTCCCATGGTTTAAAAAAATCATTCTATCAGCAATGCTTTCAACTTCTGTTATGTGTTGGGAAGTCAAAACAATGGATAGGGGGTATTTTTCAGAATCGCAATAATTTCTAAGAGTTTGCAAGAGAAATTTTTGGGCATTTACATCTAGAAAAGCTAGTGGTTCATCCAGCACTAACAATTTGGGCCTCCATACTAAAACTTTAGCTAATTCCATTCTAAGTTTGTAACCTCCTGAAAGTTCCTCCCAAGGTTTATTTATATAATCATTTAAACTTAATTTTATCACTACATCTTCAAATTTTTCCTGGTTTTCTTGGCCAATAATTCCATGAGTTGACGCACATAATTTTATAGCTTGTTCAGGAGATAAGTTGTCATCTGCAATGTGTTGTGGAACATATGCAATGTTCTTTCGCCGTTCATACCAATTGTCATTATCACATAAAAAAAACTCTAATGAAGAGCCATCATTCTCTATTAATCCGGAGATGATTTTCAATAAAGTTGTTTTGCCACTGCCATTTTCACCTACTATAGAAGTGATTTCACCAGCTTTTAATTCCAAATCAATAGGACCTAATTCAAAACCGTCAAAAAATTTAGTAATTTCATTGCTTTTGAATATTAAAGAGTTAGCAGGGGCTAATCTGTTTATGGGAATAAAACTTGATAATATTCTAGTTTTCTCTTTTGGCTGAAAAGAGTCAAATGCCTCTTGATTTTTTTGAATTATTGAATCTAAAATATAAAGAACTTTTCTTAATAAATCAGTTTTTCTGTTTTCCAATTCAGGAGTGGAATATTTGAGCCTAATTTCTTTCTCAACAGTTGAGTATTCAAAATTTATTAAAACCATTTCATTTTGATACTCCTTGCTAATAGAATGGTTTTCAACGAAAAAACTCATCATGCTAAATACATCAGACATTTTAGCTTCTGAAATATTTTTTTTAATAACTAAGGCTTCTTGAATTATTTCTTCCATCCTTGGACATAGTTAAATTATAATCTGAATTTATTGGGACTAAGATTGGCAAAAATATAATACTTCCGGAAAATACAAAAGGTTTAATCAAACGCGTCCTTTACGCGAATGTCATTACTCGGGCCTATTTTCTCACTCTGCGCTTCTGATTCCAGCTATAGATTACTACCCATTCGATTAGGGCTACCACTTCGAGTATCTAATTTTGAACGCTATGACCATTGCCCTATTTCCATTCTCTCTATACATTCCGCCTTACAACAAGGCGCTAAATTATTCTTTATTTCCGAAACACTTTCACTATAGTCATGTTGCGCCCCAAAAGTTGCTACTATATTTCTAAACCTCCATACAATCCGTCTGCTTTTGAACTTTTTTGATCCTTGTAGGCATCGTTTCTGCCGCTACTCAGTAGACTTGGGACTGCGGATACGGGCATAACCGCCCATGGACAACCCCTGCGAACTCGCCCTATATGCAAAAGAACGTACTCCACGAAGCGTAATCCCCACCGCCGCTTGCGTTTTATGCCCAAAAGGAAGATATTGCGTCCCATTGGCCGCCAGTCAGAGCTGGCGGTAAGCGCAACCCACTTCAAATAAAACTATGAACATAACCCTTAACAGATACCTCAAGGACTTCTTTCTAATCACACTGGGTATATTCTCGGCCGCGTTTGGGTTTAAGGGTTTTCTACTGACCAATTATTTCATTGATGGAGGTGCCCGCTAGCACACAGGCGCTCCCTGTCGTAATTACCACGCAGATTAAACCCACCCGCAAAGACAAACTGCTACCTTAGACCAAACATGCCACTCCGCTTTTTGCAAACATGAAAAAGAGAACTACTTTATCTTTACCGCCATCGAAAACGTAGGAGTCAGCATGGGTCTCGCTAGCTTACCAAATCAAATAATCCTCATCACTAGCCATCTTTTAATGTTACCATAAAAGAATTAACCAGCATGAAAAATTTACCACTGTTCCTCTTCGCCATCAGCGCCTTTTTAACAAGTTGCGACCAGCCAACGGCTGACAAAACCTGTCCGGCGACCAGTTGTCTAAATGAGAAAATCGACCAGTTCAAAACCAATCCCCAAAGCATCGCCCTGCTGGCCACACAAATTAAGGGCGAGTGCGTGTATTGGTTTTCCACCGAGGCGCCCCTGGCGGATGGCACGGATGAGGTGTTGAACCAAAAATGCGAGACGGTTTGCCAGATTGGCGGCATGCGCGCGAACAGCTATCAATGTCTGGGCGTGAATAATATTACAGAATTGAAGTTTGACACTTTGTGGCACCGATGAGATGATTGCTTCTTCGCTTGCGCAACGGCTGCATCGGCTTCAATCTACAAATCCGTAAAACAGATCAAATTCCCGGATTTGAATCTGGAAATTTGATAGATTTGCCAGATGCCGGCGGGCAATTGCACGCTTTTGAGTTTAAATGGCAGGCCAGGAAGCTGCTGCGTTTTCCGACCGTTTTTCTGGAAAGCTATCCGGGCAGTGAGACCCAGGTAATTGATCGGGAAAATTTTGAGGGCTTTGTGGGGTTAACCTAGAAGAATAATGTTGCTGGTGGAGCCGGGTTTTTCCCCGGCTATAGAAACGAAGGTGGCGGCGTTGGTGCGTGGGTATGGGGAGAATAAGCGGAAATAGGGGAGGGGTACGAAGCGGAATACTATTTGCCGGCCCTGTTTTATCCGGCTCTTCTGCGCTGCTGCCGGCTGAATAACCAGCCCCTGCGCCCGGGTCCCCAAAAAGCACAGGGCTGCCCGGTCTTCCCGCGCAGCCCTGTTTCTTTACCCATAATCAATGCTGCACCGTGATGCAGGAATTGACGAAATTGCAGATATCGGTGACAAAATTATCGCAGAAATCAACATAAATGATATTGGGCATGTAGGACGCCAGTTGATTGTTCTGAATAATACCCTGCGTATAATCACCCAGACACGCATTCGCCTTTGCGGCCAGGGTTTTGATGCTGGGCGAACCGGTAATCAGTTCCGTAAATTGCTGGGTGAGCGTCCAGGACAGCAGGTACAGATCCGAATTAGTATGATAGATCGTCTGGTTGTACTGATAAATCTGACCGGGGTGGTCGAGATCACTGGGCGCTAAGGCGCTCGTCATGACCTTGGGGTCACTGGTATTGGAGTAATGATCGAACACCACCAGATCATAATCATTTTTGCTGGCCGGCGGGGTCGTGTCGTTGACATAATAGTCGCCGTAGGTAAATATACAGGCGCGTACGTTCGTGTTATGGCTGAGTTGGACCGAATCATCTACGTTGAGCGGGAAGAGCACATCCATATGTACGTTATCGAAGACCACCAGTATTTTGGGACTGTATTGGGCTATCATGTTCAGCGGAATATCCACCAGCCGCCGGGTTTCGGTACTGGGTTTTCGGTACAGCCGGTCGCCGAATGCAGACACCAGGGTGTTGATGAGTTTTTGTTTAAGCGGATCAAAAATTTTGGCGCTGTCGGCATCATTATTATCGACCGCTATATGGTTGATGGCATTATCCTTTTCTACCTCCAGGAAATAGTGCGAAAATTTCAGGATGATCACCTCTTCGCAGGCATACTGGTTGCAAAAGCATTCGACCTGCGAGATCATATCGGCGATCGGCATGCCCAGGCAGCCGACCCCGCCGGCCTGATCGGAAAAGTGGCCGGTATAAGGCACACTGTCTATACTGTCCGCGACGTCCTGCGGTTGAAACCACACCGGGCGGACGTCGAAATACCGAATACCGCATAGAAGCATGTCGTCAAAATTCTTGGTCTGCGTAACGGTGCTCGCAACGGCATGGATGTCGGCGAGGTTGGTACATTTTTGCGCCATCGACATACCGGCATCGTGGGCGCCGGGGATGGTTAGCTGGCGCAGTGTCCGGTTCCGGTAGTTCGCCATCCAGGCGTTTCTGTTCGTGAAAATAGTGCGTAATGTGGAGCTGGCCACCAGTACCTGGCTGTCGTTGCTGGTCGTTATGCCGACGGTGTCGGGCGTTTCCTGTACCGAGACCACGACGGTTCCATTGGTCGCAATGACCGGTTTTTTGCCTAAACCTGCACCGTATAATTCATCGCCCCAGGTAACGACCCCGCTTTGATTCACTGTTCCGTAGCGCGTTTTAATCGGGAAATCATAGTGATAATCCGTAATCATGCTATCGGTGATGGGCAGACCCTGGTAGGCGGCGACCAGCACATTATCATCGGAAATCCCCACGGATGGACTACCGGAATTGCTGTCCGTATTGATCGTGGTAAAATCGCCGTTCCAGTTTATTCCCTGCCCCGTGTTGTTGAGCGATCCACTACGCGCCGTTAAAATGCCGTTCTGGTCTTCGTAGGCCAGGATGATGCATCCGTTGTTATTGACCGCCACTTTGGGATTGCCACCGGTAAAGGTGCCTGATTTATTATACCAGGTTATCTGGTTTTTGGTGAGGTCAATCAGACCGGTCATCACATAAATGGTCGTGGAATCGGAATTGGAAATAAAGGTGGCAACGACGATGTTGTTCTGTTTGTAATAGGCCAGTGCAACGGATGGAACGCGACCCTCATGCTGACTATCCTGGTGATCTGCCCAGTGGATGATTTGCTGGTTGTTCGTATCCAGCCTGCCGACATGGGTCCACAGGGCGTTGCTATGGCCATTTGCTTCATGCATTTCCACCACAATGCCCTGGTTGTTAAGGGCAATGGAAGGGGTTTCCCCGTGATCAGCATGAATACTCGTGTTGTTCGCAACGTTCGTTTGGATGCCCAGGCTTAGTACGCCGTTACTGTCTATATTACCGGAGCGGTAATATAACTCACTGGACACCGCCAGTGATTTTCGGTAAATAGTCACCACATTACTGCCGGATATGGCAATAGATGGTTGTACGCTGGAGCTGCCCAGTACTTTGGAATTGCCCAGCATAAATTGGTGTGCGGTACTCATAATTTAATAGATAAATAAAAGGTGAAGAGATAGCTGTCGCAAAGCGCTACCGCCCATTCTATAAAGTAGTCAGCCGGGATAGGCGATTTATACAAAGAGACTGGTAAATAATATGGGACGAATAGCCACTTGCTTGATGGCAAAGGTGAGCACCCGATCGTCATGGCAGGTTTGTTATGGTTGCAGGAGGGTCTGCTATTGTTGCAATTTGACTGTTACGGTTGGTTTAGAGGGGGTTAGCGGTTAGCTGCACGGCTTCCGGTATGGCAATTTTCTGATCCGGGAAGTGGCGCCCTGATTTCCAGGCTAAGCACTCACTTCCCACCAGATCCAGCCCCCCAAAGCGAGCAATACCAGAAAGACGAAGAAGGCGACGCGGCCATCATGCCGGCGGACCTTCCGGACGCGCTTCAGGTTGCCTTTCCGGTCGTAGTCGAACCAGCTTAACATGCTCTTTTTCTGTACAGGTGAGATGACCTCCCTGGACGAAAGACGGTTTAAGGAAGTATTAGAGCGAAAAGGCTACGATATTTCGGGTCCTGACCTCAAACATACCGTATCCAGGCAGTTTAATGAAATCATGAACCGACAGTCAGTAAAGCATAAAAAAGACTTGGACGAAATGGCGAATTTTGATGATATGGATTGTGTGACGACTTAAATTTTAGCAATTATTATTTCAATTATTTAATCTCCGTTTAATTAGCAATAAGACTTACAGGTAGTACAGGCCCTTAACAATCGGGCAAATTTTCCTAGTTTCAAATTTGATTTTACTGCTGGCGCTACTATTTGGTTTTTGTTTTAAACGCCTGCCAGATCAAACCCCATCCCTTTCTGCTTTCCAAAAGGCTAAAAGATAAAGGTGCCTGGCACATTTAAGCGGCACACCATTCAATATGGTGTGCCGCTTTCGATTCAGGTCATTTTGTGAAGCCGGGCAAGCAGGGGTTACTCCAGGCCAATAGCCACCGTAAACCTTGGGAGCGGTGAAGAGAGCGCAAAATGGGCTTGCAGTCAAACCCATAACCGCCCGTGTGTATTGGAACGTTGCAAGGTTGCGCCGGCATTGTTTATGGTTAGGCAACAAAACTCTGCGGGAACGGGCACAGCCAGATGGACCTTACATATGCGGCAATTTGCCTCTTTGCGAGCGGTTGTTGGTAAGATGAAAAGGGACAGACTTCAAAGCCCTCCCTTTAGTTAAAGTCACCGTCCTTTATCCGTATGTGCCAAGGATAGATGATCTTTGAGTAAACAAGCGCGCTGGAAATGCGCCACCTGAAACGACCCTCCACGGATTTCCTTCCAACTAACATAGTGCTATGAAACCCTTCTTCCTTTTATTAGGACTGCTCGCCACGGCATCGTTGCTGATGGCCCAGCCCAATACCGATAAGCCGATCACCGTCGCCACCAGCGAAGCGTTCGAACAGGAAAACAAGACCACGTATTTCTCGCATTTTGTCCACGACGGCAGTGGCCAACTGCTGCTGTTCAAACAAAGTTATGCCAACAAAAAAGCGGAGGTGCCGGCCATTGTCGTCGAACGTTTCGATGCCGTGCTGAAGCGTACATCGGTGGTGACGCTGCCGCCGGTCCAGTTCGAAGGCAATGCGCTGGACTTCTACATACCGCTACAGTTGAAGGGCAAGATCCATGTCCTCTGGTCCGACTATGACAAAAAGCAGAAGCTGCACCGCCTGTTTTCTTCGCTCCTCACACCCGATGGAAAAATAACATCCCTCCGGCTGTTGAGTACGCTGCCGAGCAAATCCGCTGATTTCGGTTACTTCCAGGTGGTGACTTCCGCGAGCCGGAACAAGATGCTGCTATGCCGCTATACACCGCAGAAGGACGAGGAGCAGAAAAAAGTTAGCCTGGAGGTATATAATGAAAATCTCGTCTCCCTATGGTCGCGCGAACTGGATATGATCGCCGTACCGCACAAGACCCGCCTGGAAGAGTTTCTGCTCGATGAAGCGGGTAGTGTGTACGTTCGCCTGAGTGAAGACCTCGATATAAAACGCCGCGACGACGGCAGCGTGCGCCAGGAACTGCGCATATATTCCAATGCGACCGGGGCAGCCAAAATTTTACCGCTGGCCACGCCGGGTTACGTGATCAAAGACGCCGTGTACGGCTGGAACGGCGAGCAGGAGCTCTGTATGGGCGGCACGCTGGTGGGCATCGAACAGAAAAAGGACCTATTTTATACCTCGGCAGGCACGGTCGGGACGTACTTCCTGCGCATCGATCTTGCCGGCGGCAAAGTAGTGCAGCGCTGCACGGATGAATTTACCGAAGCCTGCAAGGCATTTTTTGGCGCCAAGAAGAAAGACCTCAACGAACGCATCGCCATATATCCGCTTAACCTGCACTCCATGCAAAAAACCGCCAACGGGCAATTCACCCTGGTGCTGCTCGATTACTCGGAAGACTCTTACGAAGGCGGCAATAAAATGCATACTTCCTATAAATCGGGCTCACTGGTGCTGCGGCGCTATGGTACCAAGTGTGGACCGCCGGACGAATTGATGATCCATCGCGGCATCAGTGCCAGCGACGACGCCACCGGCCTGGCCGTTCTGATATTTCCTGCGGGAGACAACCTCCATTTCCTGTACAACGACTATCCGAAGAACTGGAACAAAAAGATCGAAAAGCTCGGCGATCTCTTTTTCGGCGAAGCGCCGGAGAGTAGCGTCAACGGGGCGAACAAGGAAGCGAACACCATTGTGACGACCTTGTTTCCCGACGGGAAGACCAGACACCA
Organism: Saprospirales bacterium; assembly: GCA_031425035.1. Taxonomy (GTDB): domain Bacteria; phylum Bacteroidota; class Bacteroidia; order Chitinophagales; family Saprospiraceae; genus M3007. The sequence continues at coordinate 47,689 of JANPIN010000008.1, forward strand.
GAAACTGTATAATTCCGACACGGACAAGATCTACCTGAACACGAATATGATCGCCCGTCCGAATGAACGCGACGTAGTCAGCTTCATTGGCTGGAAGGAGACGTATAAACTGCTAAAACTTAGTTTTTGAGCCTATGAAAACCCTCGTTTTTTTCCCACTCTTCCTTTTTTCGACCTGGCTGCACGCACAGTATGAAGGCACGTATTTTGGGGTCCATACCGGACTGGTCGTACCCGGCGGCGATTTCGGCGGGCTTTTTAAACCTGGCTTCGAAACGGGTCTGTACGGCTATAACCACAGTGGTAGGTTCACTTTCGGCTATCGCGTATCCTATCTCCGGCTGGCGCCGGCTGCTGCCTACGCCAATACGGGCAGCCAGTCGTACCTCCAACCCTTTCAGGGGGGTATTTTGTCCATATCGAGCTTGTTTCACCTGTTTTCCGACGACGGCTACCGCAAATTCTATCCCCTGCTCGGGTTCAGCATTGCCTATCAATACGTGGAGCTGGCCGGCACTGATGGGTTCAGCGAATTTTCCGAGTTTGGTCGCTACGGGGCGGCACCGGTTGGCGGCTTGAATTATACTGTCACGGACAACTTCGCTATACGGCTGCTGTACGAGCATACTTTCAGCTTCGGCGGTTCGCAGGAAGGCAACGGATTTTCGGTAGGGTCGGTAGCGACGTTGCCGGCGGTGAATGTGCTGGTCGGATACCGGTTTAAAAAGCGGTAATTATCCGGTTTACATTGCTTTCGCATACATCTCTTATGGGAGGGCGTCTTCCCTGAAATTTGCGCCAATAAGGCACTTGCACTATCCTTTGCCAATTTAAAACTCTCTTAATTCTTATCTGATCAATCAGATAAGAATTAAGAGAGAGATTGTAAATATCAAACTTGCCCATAATGTTTGCAGATTCATTCCTGTTTTTGACAACACAAAGTGTGATGGCTCGATTTTTCTGGGCAGGACAGAGCAATCTATCAAGAGGTCGCGTCACCGGGTTCCGGTTTACCCCTGCGATATTCCAGCATTACCCTTCCAAAATCCGAATAAGATCCACATTAATATAAAACACCTGATTTCCCACTTCCTTCGGCGTTAAAATCCCCAAAGAGGTCAATTCAGATAAATACTTCGTGATGGTCGTCCGGCTGGTTTTTTGCAGCACATTTTCGATGACCTTCGCTTTCAGGTAGGGTTGGGCGAATAGGGCTTCATTGAGCTCCCGGTTATACCATTTCAACTCCTTTTTCCCATATTCCAGGGTGGCCTGCATTTGGCTGATGATGGCGTCGATCAGGTGATTGCTGTGTTTGGAAGTCTGCTCGACCGCCTGCATCATGAAGGTTATCCAGGGTTTCCAGGCCGCTTGTTGCGTGACGGCGCCAAGGGTATGATAATACTGGTCCTTATGATCAATGATGTATTTACTGAGGTAAAGGACCGGGTGGGTAATTAAGTTTTGATTGACTAAATACAGCAAATTCAATATCCGGCCCGTTCGTCCATTGCCATCTGAAAATGGATGGATGGCTTCAAACTGGTAATGCGCAATGGCCATTTTTATTAAGGGGTCTACCGGGTGCAGGTCCGTATCGTTCAGGTAGTCCACCAGGTTGGCCAGTTTTTCTTCTACCATCCCTTTGCCTCTGGGAGGGGTATAGATGATTTCTCCGGCCCTGAATTCGCTATCCCCCCTTTTGATAAAAACCAGCGATTGCGGCGGGCGGATGCCTTGGGCGGTGTTTTTTACTTTCTGGCAAATACCGATGATCGTCGACAGTTCAATTTTCCCGGACTTTTTGATGTCCTGGTAGCCGGCCCAAAGCGCTTCCCGGTAGCGGATCACTTCTTTGGTGGCCGGATTGGTTTTTTCCTGATTGGCCGTGTCAGACAGCGCTTTATACAGGTCCTCGCTCGTGGTGAAAATGTTTTCGATCTCCGATGAACTCTTCGCTTCCTGCAAAGCGATGGTATTGATGATCATATTCGGATTGGGCAGCCGCAGTATATTCCGGTTCAATTCGGCCAGCGCCCGGCTGGCCAGGCCCCATTGCAAAAGCACCGCCACGTCTATTATTTCCCCGGTAGGTGGAAGTAATGGCAAATCATTGTACGGCTTATTTCGATCGAATGGTTCTGGGTTCGGCATGTATGTTATTCAATTCGCCATGTTCAATTTTCTTGATTTTTTTGGACATAGGGCAAATCTATGTCCATTTTTTTAGAATCCTTTGGAGGTACGTTCATTTTTTGTAAAAAATTTGGACAAAGGGGGGCACTTTTGATCTCCTTAGCGGAGTTAAATGCTGTGGTAGGCAAACTGCATATTCCGGAGCCATTGACCCCCAAGTTCCGATTCGGAGCATTTTTCATTCCTTCTCTGCCTCGCCATCAACACCTCTGAAAGAACTATCAAAACTCCACTGCACGGCCACGGCCTCATTTATATAGTTGAGCTTCATCAGCGAAATGCGGTTAGCGGGTTGTTAACGTACCATCTACGATTTACCGGGAAACCTTGGTCAGGCTTTTAAGAGCCAATAAAAAAAAGCCCGGTCTAGCGACCAGGCTTTGCGGAGAGGGAGGGATTCGAACCCCCGGTACCTTTGACAGTACGTCTGATTTCGAATCAGGTGCATTAAACCAACTCTGC
>JANPIN010000009.1:0-10668 GCA_031425035.1 Saprospirales bacterium
GTTCATTGGCTTCCACCTGCCAGAAGCCGCAGCGGCTACCCTGACGGTGTATGACGAATCCGGCCGCGTGATCTTCACGCAGCAGGGTGACTTCGCCAAAGGGTACAACTCGATCGCTGTAGAGCGCGTAATGCTGAACACCAGCGGTCTGCTGTACTACAAACTGGAAACGGCTACGGACATGGCCACTAAGAAAATGATCCAAACGAAGTAAGAAGTTACTTCTACACATTCAATAACAGGGTCGTTTCGTCAGTTTGCTGATGGAACGACCTGTTTTTTTGGGTTTACTGCTGAGGACGAATGCCGATGAGGGGAGTATGTTAAATGGTGCCGGAATTATCCAACTTAGCAACGGTTCGGTTGGAATTACCCGTTTCCGCAGTTGGCAGGGGAGTATAAATCGGTTCCGGGGCAGAAAATGCGCATAAAGTGAACGGGCAAATAGATAGCGGGCATATTTGGGACAGATAATGTGAAAGAAATATTACTGTTCTACATAAGGATTTACATAAGGCAAAACAAAGGGGGAGCCGACCGTTTAGTCGACTCCCCCTTCTAAAGGAAACCTTGATTTTAAAGTTACTTGAAGGTATAACGTACACTTAAAGCGCCATAACCCGCGCCGAAGCCGCTACCGTAACCATTTATAAAAATGGAAGGAACCCAATCTACGGACAAGTTGACCGGAGCGGTAGTGAATTTGTAATCCAAACCCAGGTTACCTAAAATGCCAATGCTGACGTTTGTATCATCTTCACCTGGAAGGTCATAGTCATAATTCCAGAAGAAGGCAGATGCGCCGCCGCCAACATACCATTTAAGTCCGGGCGTTACGTCTTCCAGGCCAAAATGGTGTTGATACAAGCCACCGACATTGAACCAGCCGTAACCGGAATAATTACGGAAACCAGCAAAAATTTCAATAGCTCCGGGCTCGCTGATAAACTGTTTGAAAGAAATGGAGAGTGGTGAACCCAGGCGCAAACCAATAGCTGATTTGTATTCCTGAGCGGAGGCTGTGAACAGGCAGGCAAAGACCAGTGCCAGTGTGAAGAAGATTTTTTTCATAACAATAGTGTGTGTTTTGAAAGTGATTTTATTGATTTTGTTGCGGCAAAGGTAATTGTTAGTCCAAAATAGCGATGTTGAGTATACACATTTTTTAATAACAGACCGCTATCTCGCGAAAACGTCGGAATTTTCAGACTTTCGCCCCGAATTTTAAACTTTTCACCATGAAAATTGCTGTTTTCCCGGGCTCATTTGACCCCATTACCGTTGGTCACGTGGATTTAGTCCGTCGGGCTATTCCCCTTTTTGATCGTATTATGGTTGCGGTGGGCGTAAACTCTACCAAGAAAAGTCTGTTTCCTTTGGAGCAGCGCCTGGATTGGCTTCGGGAAGTATTTGCAACCGATCCAAGTGTGGGGGTGGATCAATTTCAAAACCTGACGGCGCATTATTGCCAGCGCATTGGCGCCCGGTATTTACTGCGCGGGTTGCGGAATGCTTCGGATTTTGACTACGAAAAGACTATTTCACAGCTCAATCATATTGTTGGCGATGGCATTGAAACCGTCTTCCTGATTGCCCAGCCTGAATTTTCACATATCAGCAGTACTATTGTGCGGGAAATCATTCTGGGCGGTGCCGATGCTACGCCCTTCATCCCCAAAGAAATTCACATCAGCCTGATGAAAAAGGATTAATATCATTGGGTATCTGGTGTAGGATGATCCACCACGTATTCGTCCTAAGTTCAGTAGTCCATCGTCCAACCATCTATTGTCAAAATCAAACCATGACTGACGCAATTTTTACCGTACCGCATCCGGTCAATGAACCGGTGCTCAACTATGCGCCGGGCTCACCGGAAAAAACGGCCTTGAAAGCGGCGTTGCAAACCGCAAAAGCAGAACAACGCGATGTACCCATGTACATTGGCGGGCAGCGGGTGCATACCAAAGATCTGGTAGCGATGCATCCGCCGCATGAACGCCAACATACGCTTGGACACTATGCAAAGGGAACGGCCGATCACGTTCATGCAGCCATTCAGGCGGCTTTAAAAGCCAAACCAGCCTGGGAAGCCATGCCCTGGCAGGAACGGGCGGCTATTTTTCTGCGGGCAGCCGACCTGCTCACCGGTCCGTACCGTGCGCGGATGAGTGCGGCTACGATGCTCTGCCAAAGCAAAAATGCCTATCAGGCCGAAATTGACTGCATTTGCGAATTGGCGGACTTCTGGCGGTACAATGTGTACTTCATGCAGGAAATTTACAAGCAGCAGCCGGTCAGCACCCGGGGGTTCTGGAACCGTACGGACTGGCGCCCATTAGAGGGTTTCATTTTTGCCCTTACGCCTTTCAACTTCACCGCTATTGCCGGTAACCTGCCTACCGCGCCGGCCATGCTCGGTAATGTGGCCGTCTGGAAACCGGCGGAATCACAGATTTATTCGGCATCTATCATCATGGAAATCCTCGAAGAAGCCGGCTTGCCGGCCGGGGTCATTAACCTGGTGTATGTAGATGGGCCAACGGTCGGGGACGTCGTGTTCCCGCATCCGGATTTTGCCGGCTTGCATTTCACCGGTAGTACGGGTGTTTTTCAACGTATTTGGAAGACCATTGGCGAAAACATAGCGCGCTACAAAACCTATCCGCGTATTGTCGGCGAAACCGGCGGGAAGGATTTTGTGATCGTTCACGCTTCGGCCGATGCGAAGGCAGTCGCCGTCGCTTTAGGTCGTGGCGCCTTTGAATACCAGGGACAGAAATGCTCGGCCGCTTCCCGCGCCTATGTGCCGCGGAGTCTGTGGCCGGCAGTGAAGGACTATTTAGTTGCCGACTTGCAAGATATGAAAATGGGCAGCACCGAAGATTTTACCAACTTTATCAATGCGGTGATCGATGAACGGGCTTTTGATAAAATCAGTGCTTACCTCACGGCGGCTAAGGAATCCGACCAGGTGCAGGTGATTGCAGGTGGAAATTTTGATAAATCCAAGGGTTATTTCATCGAACCGACCGTATTGGAAGTCTCAGACCCGGGTTATGTAACGATGTGCGAGGAGATTTTCGGACCGGTGTTGTCGTTATACGTATATGAAGATGATCAGTTTGAACAGATTTTGGATATAGCGGATCGCACTTCGCCTTATGCGCTCACCGGGGCCATATTTGCGAACGACCGGGCTGCTTTAGCGCTGGCCAATGCAAAATTGCGTCATGCTGCAGGGAATTATTACGTGAATGACAAGCCGACGGGCGCCGTGGTCGGCCAACAGCCTTTTGGCGGCGGCAGGGCATCGGGTACCAATGACAAAGCCGGATCCATGCTGAATATGTACCGCTGGCTTTCACCGCGTACGATTAAGGAAACCCTGGTACCGCCAACGGATTACAAGTATCCGTTTTTGGGCGGAGAATAGGGTAGGGGCATAAAGAAGAGGCCGTCACACGGTGGTGTGACGGCCTCTTTATCTGAACCCTGGCAGCAGTAAAATTTAATTCGCTGCAGAGAATTTCAATTCTTTGATCCGGGCTTTTTTGCCAACCAGACCGCGCAGGTAGTACAGACGTGCGCGACGTACGCGGCCACGTTTCATGACCTGAATACCGGCGATGTTTGGATTGGTAAAAGCGAAAATACGCTCTACGCCTACGCCGTGCGAAATTTTGCGCACAGTAAAGGTGCGCGTTGCGCCATGCCCTTTAATTTGAATTACATCACCGCGATAGTCCTGTTCACGGGTTTTGTCACCTTCCACAATCTTATAGGTCACAGTAATGGTGTCACCGGTTTTGAAATCCGGGAATGTGGTTTTAGTCAGCAGTTGATCATGGACGAACTGTATGGCTTCCAACTCTTTCATTGTATCGCGTGTTTATGCTCTTTCTAAATTTTAGAGGCGCAAAGGTAGAACGATGCTGGCATAAAAGAAAATTTTGTTTGGAAGTTTTCGAATAAAAACCCAAACTGTGTATGAAAAGTTTGCAGAACAACAAGCAACCCGGATTTGGAGTCAGTTCGGTTATCCCAAAAGCAAGACTTTAACAAAGAATTTTGATTTAGGTGTTGTAACATCTGTTTTTAATACACTTATCTTTGCCGCAGGTTTAGCGCATTTTTCGGGATGCGAAAGGCAGATATACTGTTTGAGCCGCCATTTCTTCGGATTTGCCGGGTTTGTCCTCCCATTTGGGTATTTTATCTACTCCTTGTTTCTGTGCCGGATGTTCGGCTTTCCTTGTACGATAAATAGTCATTGACGATTATCATTCGGAAAAGGATTCTTGATTATTGAATTTTCAAACTTTTAAAAATTAAAGCAGTACGCATGAAAAAACTTTTTTTTCTCCCGATTCTGGCCATTGTTGCCATGTCCGCTTTCACGCCGACAAACTACAAAGTTGATACTGGCGCAAGCGCTATCGTATGGAAAGGCTACAAAGTAACCGGCGAACATACGGGTACGGTGAAAGTACAGTCGGGCAACCTGACTTTTGACAATGGTGTACTGACCGGAGGTACTTTTGATATTGATATGAAATCCATTAAATGTACGGACCTGGAAGGTGAGTGGGCTGATAAACTGATTGGCCACCTGAAAAGCGAAGACTTTTTCGGCGTTGAAAAATATCCAACGGCGAAATTCGTGATCACACGGGCAATTCCACAGGACACGAAAGGCAATTATAAATTCATCGGTAACCTGACCATCAAAGAAACTACAAAGGAAGTGAAATTCCTGGGTAGCGCGATAGAATCGGCCGGTACGGTTACTGCTGCCGGTAAAATCACGATTGACCGTTCGGAGTATAATGTGAAATATGGTTCCGGCTCCTTTTTTGACGGACTGGGCGACAAGACGATTTACGATAACTTCGACCTGCAGGTGTCGTTGGTAGCTAAGAAATAAGACGGATCATTTTTGATGAGGGGCGGCCCAACGGATCATTTCCGTTGGGCCGTCGTTGTTTAGCCAGGTCTTAAACTTGTCAAAATGCAAGACCCGGTGATGTTTATACGTCTTTACCCCTACCTTTGTCGCCCGTTTGCTATTTCGGCTGGAAATTTGCCTGCATCGTATTAGTAGATCGGTTTTTGTCGTTATCGACACTAAATTGTCTTCATGTCATAAAACTACTTATCCATGCTTCGTTTTGCTTCTATTCTCGCGCTGGTGGCGGGCCTCTCTGGTCTGGCTGCCTACCGGGCTGAACAGCCGAAGTTCGGCTCGCATTTTTCCGCTTTTAACACCACGGTAGAACATTTCTTCACCGGGAGGCAAACGATGCCGTCGGAGGATAATATGGACGAAAATGCGGCAGAAGCGGACAGCAGTAGTAACCTGCGGGTGTTGATGTTGAATGTTTGTTCCTACGACAGCGCATATCCGGGTAAAGTACATCGCATCATTCAGCATTATTTGCCGGCCAGTTCCGTACTGGATTTTTGGGACGGCAATGCCGGCGATTTGAGCACCCGGCTCACCGACTATGATGCCGTAGTGGTGGCTTATCCATCCGCAGGCAGCCCTGCAGCATTGAAGGCATACGGTGCGGTGTTGACGCAGTATGTACAACAGGGTGGCGCTGTCGTGTTTACGGGTTCCCATGAGTATAGTGTGCTACAACAACTTGGTCTTTTTGACCTTGATTTTGGTTATTTCTGTGCGGATCCGTTGATCCATGAGCTCAATACCGAGCATCCTATTCTCAGTGGTACCCGGTCGGAATTTACATTGAAGAATTATGCTTACCCCCTCGATATTTCGGACCCTGCTTTCGTTACCCTGGCGGACATACAGGGCTACCCAGTGCTGGGCTATAAACCTATCGGTAGCGGTAAAGTGGTGTATTTAGGGCTCGAATACTATTATGATGAAGCGGAGCCTAACCTTATCCTTACAAACGCCCTGCGCTGGGCGGCAAGACCACGTACGCAGTTAAATATAAGCGGAAGCGAAGGCTGGAGCAGTCGGCGTACCAAGCGCACGGAAGAGATTTTATATGCCGGTAGCCGGGCGCCAAAGGCGGATGTTTTTGAGCTCAAGATTTACCCGAACCCATACATGAGTAAGGCGAATCTCGATATTGATCTGAAAAAACCGACGACCGTAGCTGTAGATATGACCGATGAAACCGGCCGTGTTGTTTCGGTACTGCTCCCGCGTAAAAATTTATCAACTGGTTTATTTCGTATAGAATTGCCCAATGTTGCACCTGGAATCTATTTTCTGCAATGTCAGATGGGCGACAGAACAGTAGTTAAAAAGATTGTCAAAACTTCGGCTCCGTAAATAAATTGACGTAACAAATTGTCTACGAACGTATTTGAAAGTAAATATTTATTGCTGATATACTTGACGCCTAAATAAATGTTAGCATGGTATTGGATAAATCCATTATAGCAGTACATTTGCACATCCTATCATTATATGCCTCTTATGGGGCACAATCTTCCTGATTGTTACGTAACGACAATTCTCCTGTTGGTCGTTTCAAGTTTATAATCGTTTCCTTCTCCCTAGCTATCCTTTAGCATTGATGCCCGTGTGTTTAAACACGGCAGATCCTCCTATAATTTTTGGCTTATCCTGCATAATGGAGTTTGAATAGCGCATATGGTTTGCGTTATGATCAACCTGTTTCGTTTTGACCTGTCGGTCTTTACGGAGTATTCTCTTCTATGCCTTATCGCAGGTAATCAATCTCACATGCTCTTTTTACTCTTTTCTGCACAGCTACATGCTGATGTGGACAGGGTGGTTTATTCACCGGCAGATTCGTTCTGTCACCATATTGAAATTTAAAAGCTGGTTATGGAACTTTTTACGCCACTTTCTTCGTCGTTTTATGCTGCACGCAATCCATTCATTGGCATAGCAATCATCGTAACGGTTGCTGTGTTTGGGGCATGCTGTCCGATCAAACTTTCCGGTCAGGTACTATCCTTGAATGGGGCAACCGAGGTGCCCGGTTTAGTGGAGGAGCCTGGTAAAACCCAGGTTGTGCAGTCGACAAACAAAGAAGGGACGTTTAAAGGGGATCCGGTAAGCCAATACTACCAACAGTTGGTTGAACAGATCGGCACGGTGAATGATATAACCAACCCTGGCGGCGGCAAGGACAGCCCGGAATCGCCTTTGACCTGTACCTGTACGGGCAACCTGATACAAAACCCAAGTTTTGAAAATGGAACGACCAGCTGGTCGTGGTCGGGTGGCAACTTCTATTCCGGCACCTATGCGGCCCAGTGCGGCAGTTATAGCGGGCAGCTGGAAGCTACGTCCACGGATGCCAAAGTCTGGCAGGATGTAACGGGCATTGCCATTGGAAGTTACGTTTCGTTGGTTATTTTTGCTGGTACGCACGATCCGTCTGGTTATTACGTAGCAGTTCGCCTTCAGTTCATCAATAGTTCCGGAAATATTATTTCGGAAGACGTACAAGAGGTAAACACCCTTTTGCCGAGTATGGACCTATACTATTTAAATGGTACGGTACCGGCAGGCACGACCAAGGTGCGGGTCATGGGATCTGCAAATGGCAACTGGATTAAATTGGACCAGGTCTGCCTGACGGTCCAGACCTGCACGGCCAACATTACTGGTTTAGTGTTCAACGAAGTGAATGGCGGTGCGGACATCACCATTGCGAATGGCGGCAAATATCAGCTGAATGATATTGTTGATTCTTATAATTTAGAGGCTTACGTATCGGGTACCGTTGAAAGTGTGGAATTCAACGTCACCGGCGCTATGACCCAGAACCACATCGAAAACGTGACTCCCTGGAATCACCCCGGAACGGGCAGCGTTTGGGGGCCAGCAATAGGGCAGTACACGGTAAATGTGGCGGCTTATTCGCAGGATAACGCTCAGGGTGCTCTTTGCGATGAGGCTAATTTTACATTTACGGTTTGCCCGACCTTTGATTTGTACGCTTCCGGCACCGATCCACATTGTTTAGGCGGCAGCGATGGTATGATCCAATTGGATGTATATAATGCCGGTACGCCCACCTATACCTACAACTGGTTAAATAGCACCACTTCAGCAACGGGTAGCGGTAGCGGTACTTCCAATGTCTGGTACATGATCACCGGGTTAAGTGCTGGCAACTATAGCATCACGGTGACCAACACCTGGGGTTGTACCGGGGTGATTACAACAGTAGTCAAACCCGGTAAAGCAATGACCGTAAGCGCTTCGGCAGTAGCCGTTACCAGCTGTGTCAGCTCAAACGGTAAACTTGTGATCGATGTTACAGCCGAATCCATTCCAAACTATAGTTATAACTGGACCCGGGTGGGCGGTGGTACCGGTAGTGGAAGTGGCATTACTTCCGAGCCGTTTAATATCCTTAACCTGGCAGCAGGTACCTATACGGTAACGGTGACCAACGGCAATGGATGTACGGCTACCGTCACCAAAGTGGTGAATGGACCGGTTGCTCTAACGTTTACAGCCACGCCGACGCCGGTAACCTGTAATGGTACCGCAACGGGGCTGATCACCATTGACGTTACGGGCGGTTTTACCGCTAAATATAGTTACAGCTGGACCAGATCTGCTGGCGGAACCGGCAACGCTTCGAGCATTTTTCCGGAACCGTTTAATATTAGCGGCCTGTTAGCCGGTACTTACAACATTACGGTAACCAATGATAATGGTTGTACGGCTACGGCTACCAACGTTATTGTGACTGAACCGGCTGTGCTCACCTTATCCACCGTGGTGACCAATGTTAGTTGTAATGGCGGGGCCAACGGTTCGATCGACCTGACGGTCACCGGCGGTACTTCGCCTTATACCTATTTGTGGACGGGTGGCGCTACGACAATGGACCTTTCCGGGATAACCGCCGGCACTTATTCTGTTACCGTGACTGATGCAAAAGGCTGTACTAAAACGACAAGCGCCACCATAACCCAATTGCCGGCGCTTACCGTTGTTCTGGGACCCAACGTGTCCGTTTGTGGGTATGATAATTTTATACAAACCGCCACGGTTACCGGCGGCGCAACCCCTTATCAATATGCCTGGAGTAATGGTGGTACTACCAATCCGGTTACCGTGCAGGTTCAAGGTGCGGTAATAACCCTTTCGGTTACCGTGACCGATGCCAATTCCTGCACCGCTATGGCAAGTGTGGTTTTGACCCCGGATCTCAATTTTAACAACGGCGGAACTATCAGCGGTAATCTGACCAACTGCGGACCTTTCAACCCGCCGGCATTTACCAGCGTGGCTGCTCCTTCTGGCGGCTCTGGTTCCGGGGCTACGGAATATTTGTGGTTATACACCACCACGACCTGCGGAACACCTCCAATAGTCGGTAATATGTACGGGTGGCTAGCTGCTCCCGGCATCAATAATGGGCCTACTTACGATCCGGGTGTGATCACAACGACCACCTGTTTCATTCGTTGTGCACGCCGTGCGGGTTGCGTTCAATATTTGGGGGAATCCAATGTTCTGCAAATTACCATCAATCCGGCACCCACAATTTCGGTGGCTCCCACTTCGGTGACCTGCAACGGCGGTGCGAACGGAAAAATTACCATCACCGTAATGACCGGCGCTACACCTAATTATAGTTTTGCCTGGAATAACGGAATAACATCCGGTTCGGGCAGTGGGCTGACCACTCAACCATTCGATATTACCAGCCTGACCGCCGGCACTTATAATATTACGGTGACCAACGGTAATAACTGTACAGCCACGGCCACAGCTACGGTTGGCCAACCACCCGCCATCGTATTGAGCCTTACCCAGGTCAACGTTTTATGCAATGGCGCTTCTACGGGTTCGATCAACCTGACGGTGACCGGCGGCACTGCTCCATATACTTACAATTGGGGCGCTGGTCAACCAACGACCCAGGATCGTACAAGTCTGGCTGCGGGCACCTACTCGGTGACGGTAACGGACGCCAACGGTTGTACGGCGGTCACATCGGCCACTATTACCCAGCCATCAGCACTTGCCTTAACGACTACCCAGATAAACGTACTGTGTAACGGCGGATCGAACGGATCGATCGATCTGACGGTGACGGGCGGAACAGGCGCTTATACGTATTTATGGACCGGCGGCGCGACCACGCAGGATCGCACGGGCCTGACTGCCGGTACATACTCGGTTACGGTGACCGACGTCAACGGTTGCACCAAAACGGCTTCGGCGACCATTACGGAGCCATCAGTTTTGGTTCTAACGACTACGACCATCAACGCCACCTGTGGTCAATCGAACGGATCGATCGACCTGACGGTGACGGGCGGTACGGGTGCTTACACGTATTTATGGACGGGCGGCGCCACCACCCAGGACCGCACAGGTCTGGCCGCGGGAACGTATTCCGTGACGGTGACGGACGCTAACGGTTGTACCAAAACGACTTTGGCCACGGTAAATAACACCAACGGGCCAACTTTGAGCACCACCCAGGTCAATGTGCTGTGTAACGGCGCTTCCACCGGTTCCATCAACCTGACGGTAAACGGCGGCACTTTGCCATACACGTATTTATGGACAGGCGGTGTAACTACGCAAAACCGCACGGGTCTGGCTGCCGGCACCTACTCGGTAACGGTGACCGATGCCAACGGCTGTACGGCCGTTACTTCGGCTACAATTACCCAGTTGCC
>JANPIN010000010.1:0-25690 GCA_031425035.1 Saprospirales bacterium
AGAAGTGGAAAAATTCTTCGGCAAAAAACCCAACCGTTCGGTGAACCCGGATGAGGTGGTAGCCATCGGTGCAGCCGTACAAGGCGCTATTCTGTCGGGTAACGCCGGCACCAGCGGTATGCTGCTGCTCGACGTGACGCCACTGTCGATGGGTATTGAAACCATGGGCAACATCTACGACGTAGTGATCGAAGCCAATACGACGGTGCCGACCAAAAAGTCGAAAACCTACTCGACGGCCAGCGATAACCAGCCGCAGGTGGAAATCCACATCCTGCAGGGCGAACGCCCGATGGCCCGCGATAACCGCTCGGTCGGTCGTTTCATCCTTGACGGTATTCCGCCCGCACCGCGTGGCGTACCACAGGTGGAAGTCACTTTCGACATGGATGCCAACGGTATTCTTTCGGTGACGGCCATGGATAAAGGCACCGGCAAAAAACAGAACGTACGCATCGAAGCCAGCACGGGCCTCTCGAAAGAGGAAATCGCCCGCATGAAGGCCGAAGCCGAAGCCAATGCCGATGTGGATCGCCAGACCCGCGAACGCGCCGAGAAAATGAACGAGGCCGATTCGCTGGTGTTCCAGACAGAAAAGCAACTCAGCGAATACGGCGATAAAGTGCCGGCCAACCACAAGGAGAACATCGAAAAGGCCCTGAACGAACTACGTGAAGCCATCAAAGGCCAGGACGTCGAGCGGATCAGCAGCCTGACCGAGGCCCTGACGGCCGCCTGGAGCGCAGCCAGCCAGGACATCTACGCTGCCCAACAGGCAGCAGGTGGTGAAGCGACCGGTAACCCCTACAGCGGACCGACCGGTGGCCCAACCGGCGACGGTGGCTCCGAAGCCCAGGACGTAGAATTTGAAGAAGTGAAGAACTAAGACTTACGTTTTTGTTTGAAAATACATAAAGAGTTGGCCGGGTCATCCGGGCAGCTCTTTTTTTATGAATTTTCCCTTAGTTTTGTCTTTCACCACTTGAATTCAACCACCATGAAAACATTCCTTCTTGCTACCTGCGCTTTATTTTGCAGCGCTGCCGCCCTATTTTCCCAGGCCAGCACCGTTCAGGTCACGGTTACGGATACCATCGAAGTACCGGCCAACCACCTGTCGGTGATGATCACTTTCAAGGATACCAGTTATGAGCGGGAAACCCCTATTGACCTCAGCGCTTCCCGCGATGCAGTCATCCGCTTACTCGACGCTAATAAAATCAGCTGGAAAAATGCCGGCGATCAAATGGGATTTTTAGGCGCCCTTGCCAAAATGGCCGACAATGGAAAAACGGAAACCGACCTCAGCGCCGATTTTAGTTCAGCCGCTCAATTAGACGCATTATTGCTGCAATTAAAGGCCATTCCTTACGTCACCGCTGTAGAAACCGGCAGCTCTGTCGATAAGGACTTGCTGGATTTAAGCCGTTTATACGCCAAACTGTTCAAAAAAGCCCAGACCAAAGCGGAGATGCTCGCCCGTTTATCCGGAAAAAAAGCAGGCGCGGTTTACCAGATCGGTTCTCCTTTCGATGCTTTTAACCCTGCCAACGCCATGGATTCCATGATGGGCGGCGGCAGTCCTTACGGTGATTTGATGAAGTCTATGCTCGGCGGCATGTTTAGTGAGAAAAGAGCCGACCATAAAGTGACGATCAAGGAGCAATTGACGGTCAGTTTTTTGTTACAGTAAAAAGATCTACTACAGCTTGGGAGCAAATGGTTGAATGTCAACCATTTGCCCCTTTATTTAATGACATTTAAAATAATCAAACGGCTCCCGGCAATCCAGACAGCGGAACAGGGATTTACACGAAGTGGAGCCAAACTGCGACAGCATTTCCGTATTCGTCGATTGGCAAAAGGGGCAGGTAATGGCCCGGCGTTCGCCCATGAGTGCCTTTTTATCCAGCGAGGCTTCGGCCGGCGGGGCAATACCGAAGTCCGTGAGTTTCTGGCGGCCGGCTTCCGAGAGCCAGTCGGTGGTCCAGGCCGGACTTAGTACGGTGGTGATTTTCACCCGGTCAAAACCACCTTCCTGCAAGGCCGCGCGGATATTTACTTCAATAATACCCATTGCCGGACAACCCGAGTAGGTCGGCGTAATGACCACCTCCACCACTCCGTCCGGCAGTTCGCGCACGTCTCGTATGATGCCCAGGTCCATGACCGTAAGCGCCGGTATTTCCGGGTCGCAGACGGTTTCGAGCAGGGACCAAACGGCAGGGAGGGAAAGTGGCATGGGGAGTTATGATTTAGGTGACAGGAGGCAGGTGACAGGTGACAGGAGTCAGGGGTTAGGAGGCAGGGGTTAGGAGGCAGGGCAGGGAGCGTAATTTAGCCTATAAACCATCATTTACCATTCATAGTTTTTCGTTCATAGTTCATCGTTCATACATCATCGTTCATTAAAACCGTTTCTACGAATTCCAGGGCGCGTTGTTCGGACCAGGCGACGGCTTTGTTGCCGCGCATCTGGAAACCGCAGTGACCGCCACTGGCCGGCATTTCCAGGTGAAAATATGGGTGTTCGCGGGCAACGTCGATGGGAAAACAATCGGGGGTGAGAATGGGATCGTTGAGGGCGCTGATGAGTAAGGTAGGCACCCGGATGCCCGCGACGAAATTTTTGGCGGAAGCCTGTTCGTGAAATTCGGAAGCCGTTTGAAAGCCGCATAGGGGCGCACTGAACCACTCGTCGAAATCGCGCCAGCGGCGTACGTCTTTTAATTTCGTCAGGTCTATTTTTCCGGGATGATGGGCGTTTTTGACCTGGATCTTCTGACTCAGCGCCCGCAAAAAACGAACTTTATACAGCTTGTTATCCCAGCGGTCCAGCACGTCGGCGCCGGCGGCAATGTCGCAGGGGGAGGAAAAAGCCACGGCAGCGCGAATTTGCGGCGGCGCCTGATCGCCCAGCACGCCCAGGTATTTCATGGTGATGTTGCCGCCCATACTGAAACCGATCAGGGCCAGGGTGTCGTAGTGCTGGCCGGCCAAAGCATGATTTACCACCGTTTGAATATCCTCGATGTCGCCGTGGTGGTACATCCGGAAAGCGCGGTTCATTTCGCCGGAGCAAGAGCGGCAGTTCCAGGCCAGCACATCCCAGCCATGCTGACCAAAAAATTTCGCCATACCGCGAATATACTGCCGGCTGGAGTCGCCCTCCAGTCCGTGGGTAAGCACCACCAGCCGCCGATGCCCGTTACGGACCCAGTCCAGGTCCAGAAAATCGTCGTCCGGGGTCGTTATGCGCTCGCGTGCATAGTGTACGTCCGTTACGCGCCGGCCAATTCCGGGGACCAGTGTTTGCAGGTGGCCGTTGAATTGTCCCCGTGGGGCGCCGGGAAAAGAAGAGGGTGAAATAATCATCGTGCTGCAAATTTCCGATTTCTGCGGCGACCATCCATCTTTGTCGCCAAAATTCCATTGATGCGATTTGTTTTTACGTCTTATTGCCTTTTTTTACTCGCCTGCACGTCTCCACAGGATCATTTTCGGAAAATCGAACGCTCCATGCTCGGTTTACTGGGTCCCGCCGCCGATTTGAAAGTGCCTTTGCTGGAAGGAAATTTACAACTGCCGCTCCCACCACCGCTGGAAGTACAGGCGGAACAAAAATATCGTTCCCGGGAATTACTCGACGATATAGCCAAAATCGACACCAATGCCCTAGAACCGACCCAACGCCGGCAACTCCTCCAATATCGGCAGGTGCTCAGCGACCTGTCGGGCAGCGCCACGGGCTGGCCGGTCGATCCTTTGAAATACACCCTCGCCGAGCCTTTACAACGTTGTCTGGCGGAACCATCGGGCGAAAGCCTGGCCATCCTGCTGGAAAAAATGCCGGAGTATTACACGGAAGTGGAGCTACGCTGGGGGCACACGAATCCACGAAATATGCCGGCCGCGGTCACCCAATGTTTATCTAGCCTGGATCAACTGGATCAATTGGAAAGTAGTCTGCGGAAATACCCGCTGAATACCCAACAGCGTTTGAAAGCCGCCTTACCAGCGGCAAAAGCGGCGCTGAAAAATTATCTGGGGCAGTGCCGGAGTGGCGTGCTGGAAGCCGAGTAAGCGAAATCGAGCCCGCATTTTTTAAGCGTTTTGCTTCTTGCCCATTATTACCACGGCGACCAAACCCGTGTATATGCCTTCGTTAACCGGTACCGGAACGGGTCGTGCAAATACACTTTCGACGGCTGCAAAACCCGATTTTTTAGCCTCGGTTAAGTAGTCCTGCACGTGAAAAACCCCGTTCAGGCAACCGGTAAATTCCAGCACCTGCTCCCGTAAATCAGCGGGCAAGTCCTCTTTCCGCACCAGATCGCAGACACAAAACCGGCCGCCGGGCTTCAAAATGCGGTACATTTCCTGAAAAACGCGCAGCCTGGTGGGCAGCAGACTGAATACGCCATTGCTGATGATCACATCCACACTGGCATCCGGCAAGGGTAAATCCTCAATATCGGCGCAAAGGAAACGGAGGTTGGTAAAGCCACGTTTTTCAGCAATCTGGGTGGCCCGGTCCACGAGTTCCGGCGTAAGGTCCGCGCCGATGACTTGCCCGTTTTCGCCGGTTGCCGCCCGGGCAATAAAACTGTCCACACCGGCGGCACAACCCAGGTCGAGCACGGTTTCGCCGGCTTTTACCCGGGCATATTCGACCGGAAAACCGCAGCCTAAACCCAGATTGGCCTCGTCCTCATACCCTGCTTTCGTTGGATAGGCGGCCGCAATCGGGTCGAAAATGGGTTTGCAAATATGATCGCGCTGCCAATCCAGACCATGGGTTTCCGTGCGTTCAACAATTTTGCCGTACTCGTAACGAATGGTGGATTTGGTAAGGTCGGATATAGGAGAAACAGACATTGTAAAAAATTTAAAATCAGACGGCTACACCGTAATCGCTTGACAAAATTTCAAATTTTCCGGCGGGCCGAACGCCAATCAGCCACTCCGTGAGCCGGTCGCAGTAGTTATCCAGGTGGGTGATCTGCTGCACGCCGTGTTCGACGATCGGGTCAAGCGTCGTGACCAGCAACTGGCCGCCAAAATCGTCGGTTTGCCAGGTAACCACGTCGCCGTCCACGTTTTTTTGAATGATTTCGGCATGTTCCGGGACGCGGGTATACACGCCATGATAGTGCCAGAAAGCGTGACGCGGTTTCAGTCCGGCATAAATAGGATGGCTGTAATCCGTTTCCGACACCGGGGAATTCTCGGGGTCCTTCACCCACCAGAAATTATTGACGGGCCGGTCTTCCCAGGTAGCATCCAGCCAGTTGGCCGAACTATCGCCTTCGACAAAAACACGTTTGCCCCGGGCCAGAAAATCATACAGCAAATCGCGCCGTTGGGCAATGGCCGGATGATTGGACTGGAACGGAATGACCAGGGCGTCCACTTCCTGCAACTGCGCCGCCGTCAGATCGTGGATATACAGTAGCTGATATAAATCGCGGTATTTGGTGGCTTTGGCGAAGGCATACTGCGACCATACGCCATTGAAAAGCAGGCCTATTTTTTTACCGGACATCGGCGGTTTGTTTTTTTGGTGAAACCAGACTTAAAAAAGCCCGGTATAAATCGGTCATCGCGCGGTCGGCCGCGTCGTCGTCGGTGGTGGCGTAGGAAAAATCGGCCGCCGGACCGCTGGCCGTGAGCACCATCCGGCCGTTCGTGGTCGTGTCGTCGATAACCACCAGCGGACGCCCCCACGTATCTTCCAGGAACACCGTTCCCTGCTCCGACGGTTCGATATAGCCACAGGCCCACCAGCCGCTGATACCATGCGAAAAATTGAGATCTTCCGCCCGGAAATGCGTCGCCAGTTGATAGGGATCGTCCTTGACTTTGTAGCGTACATCGATGCTTTTATGCGTATTATCCATGATCCAGCGGTGACCGGGCACCCAGTCGGTGAACCAGCCATCGAAACAAAAAAGCGTGCCTCCGGCATCCAGAAAAGCCCGCACCTGGTCGCGAATGCGGTACATCGCCACGTGATCGGTACCGTTGGGCACGATCAACAGGTCATAGCCGCACAGTTCGGGGTTAAAATCCGGGCCCACTTCCGCCTGGTCGTACTGGATTTGCGCATTGGACTGGTATAAACCGGTCAGGCCCTCAATACCATTGGAAATAATCAGCGCTCGAATGGGTGCTTGCATAGTAAGTTCTCCAAGAAGTGTCGTGCAAAAATAGAGTATACGCATAAAGTAAACGTACAGACTTGCCGAGGCGGCTGAAAATTTTCAGGCCAGCGTTTAGAAACAAAAAGTGGCATCATTGGTTAGTAATTTTGAAAATAACCGCTGCATCGCCCTAACTTCGGCCCCAATTACCGCCCCATTTTCGCCTTTCCGCATGACCAACGAGCAGTTCAAAGAATTTTCTCCGACCATTCCCACGCAGCCCGGCATCTATAAATACATAGATGAGCGCGGGACGATCCTGTACGTGGGGAAGGCTAAAAATCTGCGCAACCGGCTGGGGTCTTATTTCGGCGACAAAAAATACCAGCTCGCCAAAACCAAGGTGCTGGTGCGGAATGCCCACCACATCGAATTTACCATCGTCGAAACGGAACAGGACGCGCTGCTGCTGGAAAATTCGCTGATCAAAAAGCACCAGCCGCGGTACAACGTGATGCTGAAAGATGAGAAATCGCCGCTCATTTACATCTGCATCAAGCACGAGCGTTTTCCGAGGGTGTTCCTGACGCGCAAAACCATCAAGGACGGGTCGTCTTATTTCGGTCCTTATCTGGGTAAATTTCGCATCGAGCAGATCACGGAATTGATCCGCAAACTGTTTCAACTGCGTACCTGCACCCTGAATCTTTCGCCGGAAAATATCGAGGCCAAAAAGTTTCGGCCGTGTCTGGAATACCATATTAAAAACTGCGCGGCGCCCTGTGTGGCCTTCGAGGACGAGGCCTCCTACAACCTCAAAATCGAGCAGATCAAGAACATCCTGAAGGGTAATTTCAATGCGGTAAAATCCCACCTGCGCGAAGAAATGCAGCAGGCGGCGGCCAATATGCGCTTTGAACAGGCCCAGCAGATAAAAGAAAAACTGGCCCTTTTCGAAGATTATCAGGGTAAAAGCACCGTCGTGAGCGCCAGCATCCGCGATGTGGACGTGTTTTCCATAGCCGACGATGAGAAAGAGGCTTTTGTCAATTATCTGAAAGTCGTCAACGGCGCCATCATCCATACCTACACGATCACGCTGGTCAAAAACCTGGAAGAAGAGCAGGAAGTCATGCTCCTGCTGGCGATCCAGACGCTGCGGGAACGTTTCCACAGCATTACGCCGGAAGTGATCGTGCCCTTCGCGTTGGTGCTGCCCGACCCGGATGTGGTGGTCACAGTGCCCAAAATCGGCGACAAGAAAAAACTGCTGGAGCTGTCGGAGAAAAACGTACAGTATCACCTGCTGCAAAAACGCAAACAGGAGATGAACCAGACCGGTAAACAAACCCATGCCGAACGTATTCTGCGTACCCTACAGGCCGACCTGCACATGACGGAGGTACCGCTGCACATCGAGTGTTTTGACAACTCGAACATCCAGGGCACCAATCCGGTGTCCAGCTGCGTGGTATTCAAAAATGCCAAACCCGCCAAGCGCGATTACCGGCATTATAACGTGAAAAGCGTGGAAGGGCCGAACGACTTCGCGTCTATGGAAGAAGTCGTGTACCGGCGCTACAAACGCCTGCTCGCCGAAGGCTCGGACTTACCGCAACTCATTATTATCGATGGCGGTAAGGGTCAGTTGAGCGCGGCCATGAAAAGCATTCGCGCCCTCGATCTGGAGGGTAAAATGACGGTGATCGGCATTGCCAAACGGCTGGAAGAAATTTTCTTTCCCGACGATTCGGTGCCGGCGCTGATCAATAAAAAGTCGGAGTCGCTCAAGCTCATTCAACAGGCCCGCGACGAGGCCCACCGTTTTGCTATTACCTTCCACCGGAATCAGCGCAGCAAGAATTTCATCAAAACCGAACTGACCGAAATCCCGGGTATTGGCGCGAAGACTTCGGAGAAATTACTGCAGAACTTCGGTTCCCTGGCCCGGGTGCGGGAGGCAGAACCGGCCAGGTTGGAAGAGTTGATCGGGAAGGCGGCGGCGGGGAAAGTGGCGGCGTATTTTAATAGTGAAACAATAGATTCAGAAGCTTCGAATCCCGAGTAAACACTTAGATTTCACTGGCAATTTGAGCTAGCACTGCCGTCAAAGTATCTTCCAGGTAGTGCCGGATATTGGCGGCTTTACTTTCGCCACTTTTATAGGCCGAAACAACATAGGGCGGTATGGCCAAAGGTGAAATCGTAGTAGGCACATCTTCTTCATTTTTGCCTTTATATTCTAAAAACGCACCAATAGCAAGTGCCCCATCTTCGTACCCAAAGTGGTGGATTGTGATACCAGCATGGTATTTTTTTATTTCGGAAAAATCAAATCCTAATATAAACCAAGCTTTTGGCAAACTTCGGTTGAAGTAATAACCATGTTTTTGCGCATAACTAATAATCTGAGAAAAGTAAAAGTCTTGGAAAGGTCGTTGTGTAGACTCATGAACTCGGGTGTCTTCAAAAGAGGATTGTCTGAGATAAACTACTACATCCTTTCCGTATTTTTTCTTCAAATTTTGTTCGATTTCTTGTAGGTAAGTCTCACAAATCGAAAATATCTTATTCCTTCCTACACTAAGTGTTGCCTCTTTAGCACTACGTATAGCCTGCTTTTGTGCCCTGATTTTTTGAATTAAAGCGTCCTGTACTGCTTCAAAAGAAGAAGAAGCTGAAACTTCTGGTACATTGAGGGCCTTCTGAACATTTCTTTTTTGTACTTCACCAAGATAAGTTACAAATGGCTGTGCCTCATCATTGTCCGCTTTTTCAAGCGCTTCAATATATTTTACTTTAGCTTCTTCCCGTAACACTGTCAAAGGAAAAAAACCTGCTTTTATAAAAATAAGACTGGCAATAAGCCGCACTACCCTGCCATTGCCATCTTGGTAAGGATGGATGGTGGTGAAGGCATGGTGTACCCACGCCGCTAAAATTAGCGGATGAATTTTATTGGCTTCCAATTGATTATAAGTGCGAATAAGATTGTCCATTTCAGAGGCAACGTATGCTGGTGGACAATAAAGATATTTAGTGCCATCTAGTCGAATAGGATTGTTTTCTTGTTCTTTGAATCTGCCTTTCAGCAATGGGATGTCAACTTTTCTTCCTTGCGGATCAATGGCTTTGGTAGTAGTCTGATGTCTTGTAACTAATTCGTGTAACTGATTAATTGTCCAGACAGAGAAAGGAGTATTATTTTGAATAATATCAAAAACCCAATTTACAGCTTCTAATTGGTCATTCAGGTGGGCCATAAGTGTCTGTGGTTCAATATTAGTATCACCATTACTCAATAGAGAACCTTGAAATCCAACATTTATGAACGTTTCTGTCATTCCAACACTTAGGTCATACATTCTTTCTATTATACCCGTTTCTATTGCATGTTCTCGCTTTAATCTTTCTAGGAATTCTTTATATTCTACGGAGTTCTCTTGCAAGCTTTCTCGTTGAACAGCCCATGAATCGGCAATATCATCAAGGACAGAAGTATCAGCATTCGCCCATACTTCTGTAAACTCAATTGGTCGCCAAATCCTAATAACTTTTAGGTTATCCGTTTCTGATTTGTCTGACTGAACATTTTTTTCCATAACATTTTAATTTGAAAGCATAAATATCAATCCACCTCCACCAGAATCCCCAAACTCACCTCATCGTCCAGCATGACTTTCTCCCCTGGTACATGATCGGCCAGGCGCAATTGGTTGGCCAGCACCTCGGCCTGAATGTAATCGCCGAATTTCTCCACCGATTGTAAAATGCCGGCATGGCGTTCCAGGGTGACGATAATGCGGTCGGTGACGTTGAAGTCTTTCTCCTTGCGGATGTTCTGAATACGGTTCACCAGATCGCGGGCCGTGCCCTCGGCGAGCAGTTCGGGCGTCAGGTGCAGGTCGAGCGCAACCGTCAATTCGCCGTCGCTGGCTACTTTCCAGCCTTCCAGGTCTTCGGTGCTGATGATCAGATCTTCCGGCGTGATCGCATATTTCGTCCCGTTGACCAGGATATGCAGGCTGCCCGATTTTTCCAGTCCGTTAATGTCGTCGTTCGTGAAACCGGCGATCAGTTCGGCGGCGAATTTCATATCCTTCCCAAGCTTGGCGCCCAGGGTTTTGAAGTTCGCCTTCGCGCCTTTTTTCAGCAGGCCGCCGGCATCGGTGATGAACTCAATCTCTTTCACGTTGATCTCACTGAGGATCAAATCTTTCACGGCCTCTACTTCCCCGATGAAGGCAGCGTCCAGCACCGGCAGCAGTATTTTTTGCAGTGGCAAACGCACCCGCAGTTTTTCCTTTTTACGGATGCTCAGCGCCAGGGAACTGATGCGCTGGGCATAGTCCATCTGCAGCTCTAACTCTTTGTCGATCAAGGCCGTCTGCACCTCCGTCAGATCGGTCAAATGCACCGATTCGTGGCGCAGCGGCGTATGATTCGCCTTCGCTTTTTCCCGGATGGGCGCGGTCAGGTTGCGATACAGCCAGTCCGAGAAGAACGGCGCCAAAGAAGACATGAGCTGGCCGGTGACCATCAGGCACTCGAACAGGGTCTGGTAAGCTGCCTGTTTATCCTCGCTCATTTCTCCGCGCCAGAAGCGGCGGCGCGCCAGGCGGACGTACCAGTTGCTCAAATGTTCGTCCACGAATGTCTCGATGAAACGGGCGGCTTTCGTGGGTTCGTAGTCATCCATAGCGGCGCGGTAGTCGGCCACCAGGCTGTATAATTTCGAGATGATCCAGCGGTCCAGTTCCGGGCGGCGGTCGTAGGCCAGCACATTCTGCTCGTCCATGGACCAGCCATCCAGGTTGGCGTACAGCGCAAAGAAGTTGTAGGTGTTGAACAGCGTACCGAACAGCTTATTCCGCGTTTCGAGGATGCCGTCGGTGTCGAATTTCAGGTTGTCCCAGGGCTGGGCATTGCTGAGCATGTACCAGCGCGTGGCATCGGCGCCATAGGTTTCAATGGTTTTAAACGGATCCACGCCATTGCCCAGGCGTTTCGACATTTTATTACCGTTTTTATCCAGTACGAGGCCGTTAGACACCACGTTTTTGTAGGCCACCGAATCGAAACACATCACCGCGATGGCATGCAGCGTGTAAAACCAACCCCGTGTCTGGTCCACGCCTTCGGCGATGAAATTAGCCGGAAAACTGACCTCGAACGGAGATTTGAACGGCCGATCGTCGCCGGCATGCAGTTTATCATAGTCCAGCCCCCACTGCGCGTAGGGCATGGCACCGGAGTCGAACCACACGTCGATGAGGTCGAGTTCGCGGCGCATGGGCTGGCCGGTGGAGGAGACGAGGACGATATTATCAATAAATGGCCGGTGAATATCTTCCGGCACTACCTGGGTGAGGTTTAATGCTTTATTAGCACGCTCGACTTCTTTGGTTAATTCCTCCATCGACCCTACACAAATCTCTTCCTGCCCATCTTCCGTCCGCCAGATCGGCAGCGGCACGCCCCAGTAGCGCGAGCGGCTCAAATTCCAGTCCTGCAGGTTTTCCAGCCATTTACCGAAGCGCCCTTCACCGGTCGAAGCCGGTTTCCAGTTGATGGTTTTGTTCAGTTCAGACATCCGCTCCTTGGCTTTGGAAGCCGCGATGAACCATGAATCCAACGGATAGTACAGGATGGGTTTATCGGTCCGCCAGCAGTGCGGATAGGGGTGCACGTATTTCTGCACGTTGAAAGCATAGCCGTCCGTCTTCAGCTTGACGGCAATGTCCACGTCCACGGATTGATAATTAGCCTCGTTTTTATAGTCTTTCACGTAACGACCGGCAAATTCGCCGACCTCATCGGTGAATTTGCCCTGCTTATCCACCAGTGTTAAAGAGCCAATGCCGTGCTGACGAGCCATTTTCATGTCGTCCGCACCAAAGGACGGAGCGGTGTGTACAACGCCGGTACCGTCTTCCGTAGTCACGAAATCGCCGGTCACGACCTTGAAGGCATCGCCGTCCGTTGGCTGGACGTAGGGAAACAGCTGCTCGTAACGGATGCCGAACATTTGCTCCCCGGAGAAGGATTCCGAGTGCTCCCGGACTTCCGGCTGGTTTTTCCCGTTGAACCATTTGCCCAGCAGCGCTTCCGCCAGTACCACGCTCACCTCGGCTTTGGTGTAGGGATTATGGGTTTTCACTTTCACGTAACGGATATTCGGACCTACGGTCAACGCTGTGTTCGAGGGCAGAGTCCAGGGCGTGGTGGTCCAGGCGAGAATCCGGACGTCTTCGTTTTCGCTGTCGTATAAAAACTCGGAATACACGTTGTGGATTACCTTGAACATGGCCACCACGGTCGTATCGGTCACGTCCTGGTAGGTGCCGGGCTGATTGAGTTCATGCGAGCTCAGGCCCGTTCCCGCTGCCGGACTATAAGGCTGAATAGTGTAGCCTTTATACAAATACCCTTTGTTGTACAGCCGTTTGAGCAGATACCACACCGTTTCGATGTAGTTGTTCTCGAAGGTGATGTAGGGATTGTCGAGGTCGACCCAGTAGCCCATTTTGCGGGTTACGTCGTCCCAGATATCCTTGTAACGCATGACCGTGCTGCGGCAGGCGGCGTTATATTCTTCGACCGAGATCTTTTTACCAATGTCTTCCTTGGTGATGCCCAGTTCTTTTTCCACCGAAAGTTCGATGGGCAGACCGTGGGTATCCCAGCCGCCTTTGCGTTCCACGCGGTGCCCTTTGAGGGTCTGGTAACGGCCGAACAGATCTTTGACCGTGCGGGCCATGACGTGGTGAATACCCGGCTGGCCGTTTGCCGAAGGGGGGCCTTCATAAAAAACGAAGGACTTATTCGGGTCGCGTTGTTCGACGGATTTTTCAAAAATCTGTTCATCCTGCCAGAACTGGAGGATTTCGGCGTCGATAACGGGCAGGTTCAGTTGTTTAAATTCGCGGTAGTGCATACGGTGCTCCGGGAAGCCGTCCCGGTCTGTGTTTTATTATAAAATTCCGGTCTGACCCTCCGGTTAGGATTGAAAAAACCCCGCCCGGTGTAGCACACCAGCCGGGGTTTCTGTCTTCCAAAACAGTCACTTCCGTGCTCAGGTGTGCAACCCGGGACGAATAATGCTGATGGAAATTATTTGTGGATAAGTCATGTACAGTCGAATGTGGCGGCAAAAATAGAAACTTTCTTCAATAACCAAGATGGAGGCGCAATAGTTTACATTTCAGATGCCCTCCGTGGTTACACAAACTTAATGAGCGAAGCCGGCGGGGCGCGTAATTTTGTCCCGATTTTGAAATCAAGCAACGATTCTCCTATGTATCGCCCACGGCTCAGCATTATTATCCCCACGAAAAACGAAGGCAACTACATCGACCAGACCCTGGCGCAGTTTCTGGACTACCTCGAAAAATATAACCTGGAGATTATCGTCTCCGATGCGCATAGCAGCGACCAAACCGCCGCCATTGTAGCGCGTTATGCAAACGAAACCGACGGCCGCATCCGCCTGGTGCAAAATACCGGCAAACAAAACATTGCCATTGGCCGCAATTTCGGAGCCGCCCACGCCACCAGCGACCTCCTATTCCACATGGATGCGGACGTGCACATTCCGCAGCCGGACCGTTTTTTTGCTTTGGTGCTGGCAAAATTCGAGCAAACCCATCTTGTTGCGGCCACCGTACCGATTTGGGTGTATGCCGCGGAATCCAAACTCAATGACCGCTTGTATCATCTCCTGATGAACAGTACGATCCGGCTGTCTTTCACCTGCGGCATATACCTGGCGAAAGGGGAATGCCAGTTGGTACGCCGAAATGTTTTTGAAAAAATCGGCGGTTATAACGAGCAACTGGTGGCCGGCGAAGATTGCAACCTGTTTTATCGCCTGCATAAAGAAGGTCGCATCGCCTATTTACAACGCATTTGCGTGCATCATTCGCCGCGTCGTTTTCGGGAATACGGGTACACGCAGGTCAGTTGGATCTATTTGCGCGAAGCACTGTCGCTGCTGTTCCGGGGTAAATCGTACGCGGAAGAATGGACCCCGGTACGGTAAATTTAGGGGTCAGGAGGCAGGTGCCAGGGGGCAGGACACCATCCAGGTGAGTGGCCTAGCATTGTACTGTTCATTTACGAAAAAACCGGCATTTTACCGGCCGAAATCATCCTGCAGCCGCACAATATCCGCTTCATCGGAGGGGTGGGCGGCATCGGTATGTTGCCAGATTTCGGCGACCATGCCCCAGTTATCAAGTCCGATCAGGCGGTGGCGCTCGCCCTGCTGTAATTTTATTTTATCGCCCGGTTGCAGGATGTGTTTTTCTGTCTCCGTGTCGCTATGGCTGGTGATCACGCCGACCTGGCCCTCGATGCAGCGCCAGATCTCGGCACGACGATGGTGATATTGCCAGCTCAAGCGCTTTTCGGGCGCGACCATCAGGATCTTCGGGCTCAATTTCTCCGACAATTTGAGTTTCTCAAAGTCCTCTTCCGGGAAAAAATGGCTGGCGAAAGCCTGGGCCTGGGTTTCGTCGATGACGTAAAACCCACCCCAGGGCCGGCTTTTATCTTCCTGTACAATCCGGAAGCCAAGTTCCTGCATCAGTTGCGCAGCGCTGTCAAAAGTTTCGTTGCTCATTTTGTCTTGCGTAATTTTTTTCTCAGGTTTAGAATTTACAGCAGGTCGCAAAGGTGGAAAAATTTTAGGAGGTCGGAATTTATTCCGACTAAAGCGACCAGCGGAATAAATTCCGCTCTCCATAACGGCTACTTGGTTACTTCCTCCTGCCAGAAAGCTTCGGCGGGGCGGTGGGAATAGAGCATGTTGGCCACCGGCTGCAAATAGAATATTTCCTGATGGGCACGGTTGAAGCGGCCGTTGTCGCAGGTGCCGCTCGACCAGGTAGCGTCCAGCCAGTACCATTGATCGTCCAGATACACCGCATTCCAGGCATGTCCTTCGCCGGGGGTATGGCCGCCGTAGGCTTTGCCCTCCACCACCCGGGCCTGCACCTCGGCCAGATCGCACATCGTTTTGAACAGGAAGGAATAGCCGGCACACATGGCGCATTTATTTTTCAGCACCACGGCAATGCGCCGTTCGATGTCGTTGGTGAGCCGATCCACGTTGTCCATTAGCGGGTCGCGGGCGTTTTGGCCGGCGCAGTCGTAGGCGATGTTGTCGGTGATCCAGGTAAAAATGGCGCGTACTTTCTCGCGGTCGGTGATGTAGGGCGCTACGAGGCTATCGGTAAGTTGGATCACGTTCATTTTCCCGAGGCGGATGGACTGGGCACGCTGATCGATTTTCCAGTCGGGGGTTTGGGCGGGGAGGGTGGAAAAACTGAAGATCAGCAATAGGCCGATAGCGGTTAATACCGGGAGGCGACGGGGGATTTTCATGTTTCAAAAATAAACATTAAAATCCTATAGCATCGGTCAGAAATTCTTGACTAACAAGACTTGCCGAACAAATTTATGGAAAATTGTGCACCGCAAAATGGTATTGAGTAAAGTGGGATTTTAAGTGTCTGACAACCAAATATTCAAACCAACCAACCTTCAAAACCACTCAAACCTGCCTATTTCACCCCCCCTTCTCCGACAACTCCAGCCAGCGCATTTCCTTGGTATCCAGATCATTCTGGACCTGACCCAGTTCGGTAGACAGTTTTCCCGCCTCATCTGCCCCCAGGTCCGGCGCATTAAATCGCGCCAGAATGGCCTTTTTGCGCAGTTCCAGCGTGGTCATGTCTTTTTCCAGTTTCTTGAATTCGTTCTTTTCGGCCGTGCTGAGCGGTGCAAGAGCCGCTTTCGGCGCAGCCGGCGTGGGAACAGCCGCTGGTAAAGCAGCCGGTGCACCCGGCTGGTTCTTTTCGGCACGTTTTAAAGCGCGGTATTCGGCGTGGGTACCGTTGAAATCGCGGACGTGGCCCTGGCCCTCAAACACGAACAGGTGATCCACCAGGCGGTCCATGAAGTACCGGTCGTGGGTGACCACAATCAGGCAGCCGGGATAGTCTTCCAGAAAATCTTCTAGCACCTGCAGCGTCATGACGTCCAGGTCGTTGGTCGGCTCATCGAGAATCAGGAAGTTGGGATTTTTCATCAGCACCGTGAGCAGGTACAGGCGCCGGCGTTCTCCCCCGGAGAGCTGGCTCACGTAGACCTGCTGCTGCGGCCGGCTGAACAGGAATTTTTCCAGCAACTGCGCGGCGGTCATTTCCTTCCCTTTTTCCAGCGGGATCACGTCGGCGATGTCGCGCACGGCGTCGATCACGCGACGGTCTTCGCCCAGTTGAATGCCCTCCTGGCGGTAATGGCCAAAAACGACCGTGTCACCGACCACCACCTTACCCGTATCCGGCGCCATGGCCTGGGTAATGAGTTTCAAAAAAGTTGATTTGCCGGTACCGTTTTGGCCGACAATACCCACCCGCTCTTTGCGCTTGAATTTATAACTGAAATGCTCGATTAAGTTCTTCTCTCCGAAGGCCTTACTGATGTTGTGGCACTCCACGATCTTCCCACCCAGATAACTTTCCTTGATCTGCATGGTGATCTCCTCCTTTTTCACCTTGAGGGTATCATTGCTGTCCTTGCGGTCGAAATACGCGTCCACACGGGCTTTGGCCTTGGTGGTCCGGGCCTGCGGACTACGCCGCACCCATTCCAGTTCCTGTTTCAGCAGTTTGTTCTGGCGCTCGTAGGTGGTGGCTTCGTTCTCTTCCCGCAGCGCCTTTTTTTCCAGGTAGTCGGAGTAGTTACCCGAATACCGGCGCAGTTGACCGCCTTCGAGTTCAATAATGCTGTCGCAAACGTTTTCCAGAAAATACCGGTCGTGAGTAACCATGAATAGGGTCACGCCGGGCTGCTGCAAATAATCTTCCAGCCACTCGATCATCTCCACGTCCAGGTGGTTGGTCGGCTCATCGAGAATCAGGAAATCCGGTTCTTCGAGCAGGATCTTGACCAGCGCCAATCGTTTTTTCTGTCCGCCCGACAGCGAACTGACCTTTTGCTCAAAGTCGTGCATACCGAACTGATACAGCGTTTCCTGCACTTTCGAGTCGAATGCCCAGGCCTGCATATCGTCCATGGCGGCCATGGCTTCCTGCAGTTCGTTTTCTTTTTCGGGGTGTAAAAGGGCGTGTTCGTAGCGCTGCACGACGCGCACCAGCGGGTTCGCGTTGTCGAGCACGGCGCCCAGCACGTCCATATTGGGATCGAATTCCGGTTCCTGATCCAGCCAGCCGATGCGAATATCTTTACGCATGACGATCTTGGCCTGCTCGCCTTCCGAACCTTCGCGGCCGGCGATCACGCGCATGAGGGTGGTTTTGCCGGAACCATTCTTAGCAATCAGGCCGATTTTCTGGCCTTTATCGATGTGCAGGGTGATATTTTGGAACAGTACCTTTTCGCCGTAGCTCTTGGTGATGTTCTCGAGGGTAAGAAAATTCATGGCGCGAAGGTAGCAGAATGGCGGCAGATGGCAAGGCTTTGGGGTAAAGGCTGCGCTGCAAGGCTATTTTTTATCAGAAACCATGGAAGAAAAGCTGAAATTTTTTACCTTTTCGCAGGTCTTTTCCGGCCTGTTGTCTACTAAAGATGTTTTCTAAAACCTGGCGACCATGTTAAAAATGCTGTTTTTCATGCTCCTGCTGACCACTGGGTCGGCCTGCCACGTCACTAAAGTAACGAGTGACTGTAAAGAAGTTTTTGACCCTGCGTGCATCTGCCCCGCTGATTACGACCCCGTATGCGGCTGCAACAACAAGACCTACAGCAACGCCTGTAACGCCGAATGTGCCGGCATTAAAACCTATACCAGGGGGGAATGCAAGAATAAATAAGCGGGAAGAGCCCGATGATACCGGGTTCCCAAATGTAATACGGCACTAGCAAAGACACCAAAATCAATGTTAAAAAACCTTGGCACATTTGGTTTATAAAATAAACCAGTTTATATTTGTACCTAGTTTCACATTCAAACAAACTCAACTACCATGCAAGAAGAAGAAAAAGTGCTCAATCCCCAGGAAAGCTTGCGCGTAATTCGCGAAACCATCGACCTGGCCAAAAACAGTCTGCGTGAAAACGGATTCCATTTTCTACTATGGGGCTGGCTGGTGGTTGCGGCTTGTATAGCGCATTACTATGTGCTGACAGTGCTACAGGAGCCCAAGGCTGCACTGGTTTGGCTGGGGATGATCGTTATTGGACTACCGGCGGCTTTACTGTATGAACGTCGGCACGAACGGAAACGGGCAGTACCGAACCAGGTGGGCAAATGGTACGGGCGGGTTTGGCTGGGATTTGGCATTTCGATGTTCGTGGCGATTTTTCTGTGTATGGCCAACGGACTTTCGCCCATCCCGTTTATTCTGGTGCTGGTAGGCTTTGCCATCTTCGTTTCCGGATCATTGCTGCACTTCAAACCGTTGCTGCTGGGAGCTGCTGCGGCCTGGGCGGCAGCGGCATCCTGCGCTTTCCTGACCATGAACGAACAACTGCTGGCCATGTCGATAGCCATGGTGCTGGGTTACCTCCTTCCAGGTTATTTACTGAATGCGAAAGTTGC
The DNA here is from genome assembly GCA_031425035.1 of Saprospirales bacterium. Lineage (GTDB taxonomy): Bacteria > Bacteroidota > Bacteroidia > Chitinophagales > Saprospiraceae > M3007. The sequence goes on from JANPIN010000010.1 coordinate 18,712, forward strand.
TGCACGCCATGTATAAGGAATTGAATCCCATTCTATTATCGCAGTTACGACTGGCCATTATGTCGTATTTAATGGTCGTCCAGGAAGCCGATTTCAATACCCTGAAGGCAAAAACGGATGCCAGCAGCGGCAATCTGAGCATTCAAATTGCCAAGCTGCAGGAAAGTGGATACGTGGAGGTAATTAAAACCTACAAGAACAACTATCCACTTACCGTCTGCAAGATTACGGCCGATGGTACGGAAGCATTCGAGGCATTTTACCGGGCACTGAAAGAATATTTCGGCGGGCCGGATACCGGCAAATAATCGTTTCTTTAAGGCCACCCACTTCAGGCTGCCCCCCCTGTTTTCCAGAAAAAGCCGACTTTTTAGCCCGCTTACCGCCATTCATCGTGCATTTTTAGCAAACCCTTGGGTCGTAAAATACAAACCCCGCTGCCTCAAAGCAGTTTCCCCTGCAACAACAAAGCGGCAATGGAAAAATACATCACCAGGCCAGTCACGTCGACCAGCGTGGCCACAAAAGGGGCGGAAGACGTAGCGGGGTCGAGGCCCAGTCGACGCAGCAAAAACGGGATCATCGAGCCGCTCAGCGTACCCCATAAAACGATACCGATCAGGGAACAAGCAACCGTTAAGGCGACCGGCAGCCAGTGTTCGCCGTAGTCGTAAAGCCCGGATTTTTGCCAGATAACAATCCGAATAAAGCCAATGATGCCCAAAATGCCACCGAGCAGCAAGCCGGAGAACAACTCTTTGCGCATCACGTACCACCAGTCGCGCAGCTCGATTTCGCGCAGCGCCATGGAGCGGATGATCAGCGTAGCCGCCTGGGAGCCGGAGTTGCCACCGCTGGAAATAATCAGCGGAACGAACAAGGCAAGCACCACGGCATGGGCGATTTCATCCTCGAAATAACCCATCGCGGTGGCCGTCATCATTTCACCGATAAAAAGCACCACCAGCCAGCCGGCCCGTTTGCGCACCATGGTCCACAGCGGCGTATCCACGTACGGCAGATCCAGAGCTTCCATACCGCCAATCTTCTGAATATCTTCCGTGTCTTCCTGCTCGATGACGTCGAGCATATCGTCGACAGTAACAATGCCCACCAGTACGCCACTTTCGGCCACGACTGGCAAGGCCGAACGGTCATATTGTTTGAATACATCGATCGCCTGTTCCTGTTTCAACAGGCTGTGCAAACTAATGAAGCGCTCATCCATCAGTTTTTCGATCTGTGTATCGGATTCCGCCATGAGTAGAGCGCCGATCTGAATATCGTCGATCAGCCTGGCCTCTTCATCCACAACGTAAATAAAGTTGAGGGTTTCGGCCTTTTTCCCGTGCTTTTTAATGTGTTGGAGAGTCTGGTTCACCGTCCAGTTCTTTTTCACCTGAATATAATAGGGCGTCATCAAACGCCCGACGCTATCCTCTGGGTAACCGAGCAGATTGACGGCCACCTTGCGCTGCTGCGTGTTGAGCAGGTTGATCGCTTCTTTGATCAACACATCAGGGAAATCCTCAAAAATACGCGTCCGGTCGTCGGGCGCGAGGTTGTTCAACACCGTCGCCAGATCCTCTTTGCCCAGACGGGTAAGAATTTCTTTCTGGGTGGTCGTTTCAAAATAGGCGAATGTTTCCGCCTTTAGTACTACCGGCAGCAGCAGGAAGGCGATGGTTTGCTCGTTGCCTTCCATTTCACTAATCCGGAGCGCAATATCGCTGGGGTGCAGATCGAGCAAGGCTTCGGTTTGAATTTGCATGGGATGTAGGGGTTAGGAGACAAGGGAAGTAAAGGTAGGGCAGACCTTGGTTGTGTAGGATAATGGGCAATTTAAACGGGCAAAAGCGGGCAAATTTGCCGCTAAAATGGACGAAGGCCTACGGAAATGGCGGGTATTCAAATAAATTGTATCAAAGGACTGAAGTACTAGTGATCTGGAGGTGTTTTATTCGGCCCTGCATTTCGCCTTTTTCAGGTAGAAAAATGCGACTTTTGCCCCCCTTTACCGCCATACCCATTCATCCTTCATCGTTCATCCTTAGAAAAACTTGGGTCGTAAAAACAAGCTCCGCAAATTCGCCGAAGTCCTGGCTTTCCCGAATGTATACGAATGTTATAATGTGCAGGAACCTGCACTGGTGGGCGCCGGCATGGAACCGGTGGACTTAAAAGGCCGCTGGAACGAACAGCATTTTAAAAACGGGCAGCCGATCACGCTGGAACTGGCCTGCGGCGGCGGCGAATACACGGTGGGTCTGGCCCGGCTGTTCCCGGAGCGTAATTTCATCGGCGTCGACGTGAAAGGCAACCGCATTCATACGGGCGCGAAAGACGCGCTGGAGGCCGGATTAAACAATGCAGCCTTCCTGCGCAGCCGCATCGAGGTGATCGACCATTTTTTTGCGCCGGGTGAAGTAGCTGAGATATGGATCACTTTCTGCGATCCTTTTCCCCGCAAAGGCGACGTGAACCGCCGGCTGACCTCGGATAATTTCCATCAGCGCTACCGGCATTTTCTGCAGCCCGGCGGCCTGGTGCACCTCAAACACGACGACGACGTGTTCGTGCAGTTTACCACCGACAGTATTGCCGCCGATCCGCTCTGCGAACTGCTTTATCTGAACCCGGATATTTACGCCGGTGAACTGCCCCTGCCGGAACTGAGCATTAAAACCCTCTACGAAGGGAAACACCTGGCGAAAGGCAAGACGATCAAGTACTTGCGGTACACGATTTAACTGAACTATGAACTATGATGTATGAACTATGAACGGCTGGGTAAGCAAGATGACGTTGCTGCCTGATCGTTCATAGTTCATTGTTTATATTTTATAGTTAATTCCGGGAACTTCCGGCCGGGCCCTTGCGTTGCTCCCAAATGTCGGTGAACTTTGCGCCGACTTCACCAAACCCGAGCAACATGGCATCTTTAACTTACCTGGCCAACGAATCGGTACAAAGCCGGCACGAACGCATTTTTGAGCGCGAATTTTATCCGCTCATGGATGCCCTCTATCGTTTTGTCCGCCGTTACACCAATGATCCGAATGAGGCCGATGACCTCGTTCAGGAGACCTATCTCAAGGCTCTGCGGGGCCTGGATAGCTATACCGAGGGTACCAACGCCCGCGCCTGGCTGTTCCGGATTTGCAAAAACGCCTTCATCAATCAGTACCGAACCAAAAAATCGCAGCCTTTCAAGGCGGACTTCGACGACATCCTGGTCTATCACAATGAAGATGATCCGGCTACTCCGCTATACCACGGTTTTGCCGAGGAAATGGGCGGTAAACTACTGGGCGACGAGGTTACGCTGGCCATCAACAGCCTGAAACCGATTTTCCGGGAAGTGCTGTTGCTCGATTTGGAAGGCTATACCGACCATGAGATCAGCGCATTGCTCGAAATTAAACTCGGCACCGCTAAGACCCGACTTTTCCGCGCCCGTAACACCCTGGCCGAACAACTGCGTGAATACGCGATCACCCAGGGAATTAATGTACAGGATACGGAAAGCGATCTGGTCACGGCCAGTGTTGATCCGAACACGTTATAATTGCCTGGAAGGTTCACTTGTTACGGCTCGACGCCGTCGGTGAACCTTCTTTTTTTGCCCCTGAAAGCCTTTTGTTTCACCTGTTCATTTCACTCTTTCGTTTATCAGTTCATCCTTCACCACGGTACAGCGGGTTTGTTTTCAAACCTACTCCCGGTCTACCTCCTTTCTTATGCTGTGTACGACATCAAATAGGCTCATCAACATGTACAATTCGCTGACAGACAATCAGTCGGATTGGTGTGGGTGGCCCGGCACCATAGGGAATGTAAGGCGACCGGTAGCAATGCCAGTGGCGGCGGATGGGTGCAAAATCTAAAACAATGAAATTCTCCAGCAATTTGAACGGCCATAGCGCTGCCGGCTCCCAACCGGGGACCACCTATTCCAATCCCTCAGGAAATCAATCCGATTCGGCTTTAAACCCCGAAAAATCCCATATACTCCCCAAAGGCTTTCGCATTACGCCCATCCTGACCGAAGAACAAGCGTTTAGAAAATTCATATTGAGCAGGTTGCCCGAAGTAAAAGCGCCTGAATCCCTGAAGCAAAAAATAAGAAGTTCGATCAAGAACTTTCGCTCCTGATTACCCCTCCATTCCAACCTGCGCTTTAAATTTTCTAAAACATATTCCTGGCCGGTGCCTGCTTTGTCAGGCGCCGGTTTTTTTATGCAACATAAACGTAATCCTTACTTCATACTGACTTAACATGCTCGCGGACTGCGCGTTGTAATTTTGTACCAACAATTTTAGCACCTATGAAATTGCACCCGCGCCTGATCGCCTCGGCGGCCCGTTCTCGTTTCGGTCGCTTTATAACTTCACCGGAGCACACGCATGCTTCTCGTGCTCTGGTCGACGGACCGCTCTACCCGGCGCGGGATTTTGATAATTATACGCCTGTACCTGCGCCTTTACAAAGTCCGCCGCTGGCTCACTTGCTGTTGTTTTGGGTGATCGGCACCGGGTTGGCGATTATTTATTTGATCTGGTTTTTCTCCGACTTATTTACCAACATTATCCGCTAAGACCCTTATGAAACGAGCGCTCGATCTGGTCATTTTATCCGATATTCACCTGGGAACCTATGGCTGCCACGCCCAGGAACTACTTAATTATTTGAAAAGCATCAATCCGAAAACGCTGGTCCTGAATGGCGACATCTTCGATATCTGGTATTTCAAGAAAAGTTATTTCCCCAAAGAACACCTGGAAGTAGTACGTCGCATCATGAAAATGGCGGTCAACGGCACCAAACTTTACTACCTCACCGGCAACCACGACGATATGCTGCGTAAGTTCGGCGAGATCAGTTTCGGGCTGGTGCAACTACGGAACAAACTGGTTTTCCAGATCGACGGTAAAACTTACTGGGTGTTTCATGGCGACGTGTTCGACGCCAGTGTGCACCGGGCGCGCTGGCTGGCTAAACTGGGCGGCGAAGGGTATGACCTGCTCATCCGCATCAATCGCGGCATCAATGCCTTCCGCCGGATGTTCGGTTTCGCACCGGTATCGTTTGCGGCAAAAGTTAAAAAGGGGGTGAAAGGAGCCGTGCGTTATATCAGCGACTTCGAGGATACGGCCATCCAGATTGCCGCGGAACAGCAGTATGACTACGTGATTTGCGGCCATATTCATCAGCCGCAAATCCGGGAAGTAACCGCAAATAACGGCCGGAAAATAACCTATATGAACAGCGGCGACTGGGTAGAACACCTCACTTCCCTGGAAATGAATCAGGGCGAATGGTCGCTTTATAAATATGATGAATCAGAATTCGACGTCGTCAATCCCCGACTGCAGGTTATTGAGCGCGAACCGAAAGTGTATCAGCTGCGCCGGGACGAGGTGGTGCCGGATATGAATGGGGCGGTGATGGAGGAGTTAGGGGGCAGGGGTTAGGAGGCAGGGGGCAGGGGCAGGGAGCAGCGGAATGGAATTTGGAAACGTTTAGAGTGACAACCGGAGAGGACAGGATATAGATCATAGCGCTCCGGTTTGTTTTGGCTTCATACGCATACTTATATAGCAGTTTTTTAAAAAAGCCGGAGGCCTCGCGCCGCCCGGCTTTCTTTTTTCTCCTGCCCCCTTCCTCCTGTCCCCTAACTCCTGCCTCCTGTCCCCTATTATCTCATCGCCTCTTCGATCACCAGCGTAAAAAACTCGCTGAGGGTCCAGCCATGGGCACGGGCTTGCTGGGGTACAATACTGGCCGGTGAAATGCCGGGAATGGTGTTGGCTTCCAGCACGTAAAAAGTATCCCCCACCAGAATATAATCGAAACGCACGACGCCGCGGCATTTCAGCACTTCGTAGAGGGTGCGCGATAATGCCTGGGCCTGTTGCGTCAGTTCATCGGACAGGTCGGCGGGCGTAACTTCCTGGGACTTCCCTTCATATTTGGCGGCAAAATCAAAGAATTCGGTCTCCGGAATAATTTCCGTGACCGGCAGCACCACGATCACTCCGTTTACGCGTAGCGCGCCGTTGCCAAATTCGCGGCCGGGCAAAAAACTCTCCACCACAGCTTCCGAGCTAAAAGTCCAGGCTTCTTCCAATGCGGGCGCCAGTGCTTCAGCAGTTTTCACTTTACTGACGCCGAAGCTGGAACCGTGATCATTGGGTTTTACGAACAGCGGCAAGCCCATGGCCAGCAGTTGTTCCGGATTCACCGGATCGCCTTTCCGTAGCAGCGCCGATTTGGCCAGCGGTATGCCGTAGGGAGCGAGCTGCATTTTTGTATTCTGTTTATTCATGGTCAGCGCGCTTACGTACCCGTCGCAGCAGGTATATGGTACGCCGAGCATTTCGAGGTAACCCTGCATTTTACCATCTTCCAGCGGACTACCGTGCAATGCGGCAAACGCGCCGTCGAAACGAATGTGCTCGCCATCGAGGGTGAGGGAAAAGTCGTTCTTATCGATCGGCGTGCCGGACTCGAGGTCGCGCCAGTCGGCCAGTTGAATATCGATCAGAAAGGTCCGGTAGCGGTCGGCGGGCAGGTGTTCACGCACGACCTGGCCGCTTTTCAGCGAAATAACGCGCTCGGCGGAGTCTCCGCCCGTGAGAATGGCAATGTTTTTCATGATGCTGATGATGTTATGAGCCTCGTTGCGAACAGCGCTCCCGGCGCTGCGGCGGCAAAGATACACATCCCTTAAAGTTGCGTTAAGGCTTAAACGTTTGCGTTTTTTAGCCGTCTAGATAGTGTCGGTTTAGGAGGGGTTTAAAGCTATTGATTACCCACAAAACCGCCGAGGTGCACGATTAGAGCAGTTGGAACGCGGATTTTACGGATGCTGCGGATAAAAACGGATTTTTGGTCTTGGTCTGCGTACCAAAATTTGCCAGATTTGGATAAAAATCTGTGAAAACCCGTTTAATCCGTAAAATCCGCGTTCCAATT
>JANPIN010000011.1:0-28702 GCA_031425035.1 Saprospirales bacterium
AACCGAGGGCTTTCGCCGCAATGTATCCATTTTTGGGGCGGGGGCATTTTGGTGGCTGCTTGTTTTGTGGGGTGGCCCCGGTTTTTTGGGGGCGGACCACTAAATGCCGCCCCACCACTTAAACCGGCGTCCACCCACTAAAACTGCCTCCCTCAATCTTCCGCCAGCACAATTATTCTATCCTGTGCGTCAAAGGCCATCGTTTTTGATTTAACCGGGTTTACCACTACGCCATACGCCTGATCATGATCATGGGCGAGGGCGGCAATTCTATAACCTATAGCAGTTTGACCTTTGCGTTTTGCGCTTTCCAGTACGGTATAAAAATTGGCCTCTTCGCCCGGCTTTATGTAGTCGCTCATGGGTTTCAGGTAAATTTCGCTACCATTGGCATTAAATAAATCCTCGAAAACCCGCATTAAGACTTTATTTTCCGATAGCTGCGACATTAATAAACTGATCAGTTTGTCACTGACAATAAAGTCGTCCGCTTTGGTTACTTCGGCCAGGTCGCGGTTCTTCAGATCCAGCATTTCACTGACCACCTTTATATCCTTGCCGGTTTCGTCCATCACCCGGCGGATATGCAACAGGGAAATAAGGGTTTGCGCATCGGCATCCTGCATATCCATTTCTTCTTTATAACAAAGCAGCTGAATACTATCGTAAGCAGTAATGTCCAGGCTGTCAATAACGCCATGGTCGGTGGTGTCGGCGTGCTGAAATTCCAGTTTAATGTTTTTCAACGTTTGCGCAATGGCCAGAATATTCTCCACATCACTATCATAAGCGGAAACTACTTTCATGTACGAGCCTGCACCCACATAATTATCCATTTCTTTGATAATAATCATGGCCCGTTTATTCCAGCCCAGTAGTAATATCCTTTCCGGGGTAATTTGACGGGAGTTTAAATTGACAATTACGTTTTCATTAATAGCAGGTATTTGTTCTTTAGTAACAATGAGGGTGTCATCATCTTCGGTAATGTTAATTAGCCGGTCACCCGTTTGTATAATATAGTCCATAGCCGGGTTAATTTTTACCCGACCATTGGCAAACTGCAAACCAATGACGGCGGAATCTTCAAACATAAAAATGGCCTCCCCGTAAGGCTTGCCAACGAGCTCCTGCATTTCGTTCATGTATATTTCCGTCCCGTCAAAATCCAGCAGCTCCGTGTAGACAATACTTAAACCGCTTTGCCGGGAAGTCTGCACCATGATTTTTCCAATAATATCATCCGTCATGACGATTTCTACTTCGTCTTTACCCACCATTTTGGCCACTTCTAAATTTTTCCTGTTTTTAATCTCCGCCACTATATGGTAGGGTTCTTTTCTTCGGGCGGGATTGTTGGTGATGGCTAAGATAGTTTTTATGGTTTGCGGATCGGCATTTTTATCTTCAGATGCCAGGATAATAATTGATTTGGAAGTATAGGGATTCGCAATATTTAAATCAATTAGATCATTGGGATTTCCTTTTCGGCAAATTACTTTAGTGGTTTTCAGATCGCCGGTTTGATTGCGGATTTCATCTTCCATTTCCACTTTATCCATGTCGGCCAGGACCACAATGCGTGGTTTCTTTTGATTTTCATTGGCAATCGCCAATTCCGATATGATGGTAAATATTTTAGTGGACCAACCCAGAATCAGCGTATGGTCTTTTTCCATAACGAAACTCTTGCCCTTTTTTAGCTCTTCCAGTTTACCTTCTATACCACTGCCCAGTACCCCGATCAAAGTGGAAGTGATAAAAATACCACCAATGGTGACCAGAAAAGTGACGGTTCGAAAGCTCCAGCCCACATCGCCGCCCATCGTACCGGAATCGAGGGTACGCATCAGGCTTTGCCATACGTCTTCCACAAAATTCGCTTGTTCACCCCCTTCCGGTCCAATTTGAAAGAACCAAAGCACAATGCTGGAAATAATCACCACCAACAGGGAAAAAAAGGCTAATAAAAGGATCATGGCCATAGGGCCTCCGCTCATCAGATTATCAAATTTGTAGCGGAATTTTTGTGCGCGTGTAATTTTATTCATTGTTGCAGATAGGTGAAATTAAACTAGGCCCTTTTTAATTTTTATCTGGGAATATTTCAATGGTTTAAATTTCCTGGGTGAGCGGTAAAGGTCCGCAAAAAAGCTCGCTCTACTGGAAAATAAATGCTAATGAAAAGTAAAGTGCCAGGTTATATGACAGAAGTATATGATGCGACACGTATTTCTGCCTGCCTGGACAGGTAAAAATACGTATTTTTAAAAAACAGTATTTATGCGCTATAGGGGATATATAGATCATTTGACCTTTGCTATTAAATAATCTACTTCGCTTAAACTCCCAGCCGCTAAATAATGCATGTATAATTCATTTAAAATTTACCACAATGAAAAGAATCGTTTTTATTACCCTCCTGGTACTCTCCGGTATTGTACTCTACACTTGCGGACAGTCACCGGCTCCAGAGACTGGCGGGAAGAGTACGGAAGTCCAGACATCCGGCATTACGGCATTTCAGAATAGCCGGGGCGTGCTGCCACCAGCTTCGGTATATTCCGGCCCGCTTTTCACCTTGAATCATGATTATCCGGCAACGCTCCCTCCGCCTCTATCCAATCCGCCCTGGATCATGGCGCTGCACGGTCAGCCCATCGGTCCGGGGAATGCATTGGCCTACGTGGAGGCGTTGAAGGCCCATGTCTCCACGTCCATCCGGAAATTTCTTTTCGACCGGGTCAACTGGAACGCGGTAAAGGAGCAATGGTATCAGGAACCCTGGACGGGCGCGCTGCGAGAATCCATTCTCGGAACGTACACCGGGTCAGAATTTGGTGCAAATACCTTTACTACCCTGGCTTCGCCAATGACCACGTATGTGCTGACGATGTACGATCAAACTGCGGGTAATACCTTAAATAATATGTGGGGTTCGGCGGCTTCCAATTTGAACCTGGCGAATAATGCCGCGCAGTTTGCCCAGGGCAGTATCATTGTAAAATTTGCTTTTACGACCGCGAACGCACCGCTCTGGAGCGATATGGCCGGGGCCGTCACCTTGCCGATTTATGACACCTGCACCTATTGTCCGCAGCCTGGCCCATATTCGTTGCAGAATGTTTCCTTTTTTCAATTTGATATTATTGTAAAAGATACCCTCACGGCACCGAAGACCGGCTGGGTTTTCAGCACGCTGGTGTATGATAAAAATGCTCCAGGAAAGGATGCCTGGGATAAAATGGTGCCGCTGGGCGCCATGTGGGGCGATGACCCGGACGTGAACAGTACGCGCAACCCGAAACAGGCGCTGCAAGAAACCGTGATCAATCCCCAGGCGCCGGCATATTCCACCCAGACGCTGGGCTGGGGCGGGCGTCTTTCGGGACCGAACGACGGCGCCGTTATTCCATCCGCCAAGTTGCCAAACGGCCAGGTGGTGAGTAATCTGGCCGCATCGTCGTGCATGAGTTGCCACAGCGTAGCCCAGGCGCCTGGATCTTCCACCGCCGATACCCTTTCGGCATTCCTGCTGCCTACTTATTGGGTTTCAGCGCCTTTAAACCCAATGCCCGTCGTGGAACCGGGCGGCCAGCAATGGTTGCAGTGGTTCCAGGACCGGAAGGGCACTCAACCTTTCACGCCGGGACAAACCGCTGTGGATTTTGATATGGTTACTTGTTTCAAATCCATGCTGATGATGTACTCGGCACAACAAGGCAAAACGGTGGAAGAAGCCGTACGCAGTGTTAGCCGCCAGAAACTGCTGGCAAACCGTAATTATAACGGCAAATAAGCCGGCAGTCGCCCCACCGAACCGATCATTTTTCGCGCCGCTACAGCCATTTGTGTTGTAGCGGCGCGGACTATTTATGTACGTGCCTTCGTTATGGAGGGATCAGCACGCGTCTATACTTATTTAGACTAATTCTATTGCACAAAGATGACAGAGCGTCAGACAAAGAAATTCCGCGTGCTTCTACCTTTGCCAAAAATAATACTAACGATGTTCAACAAGACTCTTTTCCTTTTTGCCGCCCTCTGCGCAGTTGCTTTCCTGGCCTCCTGTAATAAAGAAAATGAGCCGGATGTAAAGCCTTACACCATACCTGCAACCTATACATTCAGCAATGCCGATTTTTCAAAGTCGTCGAAACTGACCAAAATGTTGGTCGAAATGGATGCATATCTGAAAAAAGCCAATGTTGGCAGCACGCTGGTGCCCCTGGATCAGGCGGTGCTGAATAACATGTTTGCCAACACCGCTAATCCCTTCGCCGACGTCACGTTGAACGATGCCAGTTTCAGTATCAGCGGTACTATTGCTGATGGGACTTACTACAAATCCTTAGCCGACAGCGTTTTAGTATTTAATACCGGCGTTGCTGCCGCTCCGGGTGTGGGCGGTTTTGTGCCGCGCAACGCCAATAAGATCGCGGTCGGACCCACCGGTCTGGAGTATGGGCAGGCCTTCGTGAAAGGGACCATGGGCGCCCTGTTTTTCAAGGAAGCCGTACGTTTGCTGAACAGTGTAAAGTCGGTGGAAGCCGCCGATACCACCGCTGCGCAGGCCCTCTGGGATGAGGCTTTTGGCTATTTATCCGTTCCGGCAAACTATGACACGTCGGTAACCTATGTTAACACGGATCCGAACCGGCCTGTATTATGGGGCGGTTACCTGGCCGAACGCGGTAAACCTATCCAGGCGGGAGGCGTTATTTTTAATGCTTTCCTGAAAGGCCGGGCCGCTATCGGTGGCTATGATGTGGATGTGCGTAACGAGCAGGTGGACATCATTCTCGATAAATGGGAGCAATTAGCGGCTATAGCTGCCCTGGATTACGTTACGGCACCAACGGCATCCACGGCCATCGGTAATTACGGCACGCAATTGCACGCGCTTTCCGAAGGCTTCGGTTTCATTGCTTCTTTGAAATACCGCTCTTCGAAAAGCAAACTGAGCGCCGCCGACTATACCACGCTGAACCGGATTCTGCATACTGACTTTTATGTGCTGCTCAATCAGTCCGGATTTACGGATTTGGTTATGGCGCAAAACATCCTGAAGACAACTTACGGGCTGTAAAATGGTTGAAGGATGGAGAGAAACGGGAGTCATCCCGGATGCTGTGATGCATATTTAGAAGAATGGTAACGCGGGTTTTACGGATACTACGGATTTTCACGGATTTTTAAATCCGTGAAAATCCGCCAAATCCGTTGCATCCGCGTTACCATCCGATCTACGTATGCGTTACGGAATGAATCGTGTTTCTCTTCCTTCTTTTACCGCTTTTTTAATAAAAGAGTTCGTGCACAAAACTCGTCAAACCTTTTCCTGAAGTGAAAAAGACATTTTTTTTCCTGCTGCCCGTCCTGGCCCTCTGTGCCATTTTTGCCTGTACCAAAACACCCCCCGGCACCGATAATCCGACCGGGTTCGATAAAACAGCCATGCTGGCAAATTACGCGGACGGCCTGATCATTCCCCGTTACCAGGATATGCAGCTGAAAATGGTCGCCTTGCAAAAGGCAAGTGACAAGTTCCTGGCCGCTCCTTCCACGGTGAACCAGGAGGAGTTGAAGGACGCTTACCGGGCCGCTCATCTGCAGTATGAAAAAATAGCCGCCTTCCAGTTTGGACCGGCGGAAACCCGTTTACTGGATCTTTTTGCCAACTTTTCCGGCGGACTAGACTATGATTTCAACACCTCGGGTGAATTGACCGGGTTTTCGGTCGATACGACGACGATTGAAAATAACATTGCCGGCGGAAACTACGACCTGACCAAAATGACCCGGGCCTCCTTTTACGCCCAGGGTTTTCCGGCTCTGGACTATTTGTTTTTTGCTCCGGGCGCAGTAGCGAAGTTGACGACGAATGCCGCTAACCGCATCCAGTATACACAGGCGGTGGTGACGCGTTTAAAAAATCTGATCGACCAGGTTTCCGGCGACTGGGTGGCTTACCGGGCAGAATTTGTGGCCAACACCAAAACCAATGTCGGCAGCCCGATTGGCAATCTGGTCAATCAAATGGCCTATCAAATCGACCTGCTGAAAGGTCCGCGCATTGGCTGGCCCTTCGGGAAGCAGTCGGGCGGGCAGGCATTTCCCAGTAAAACCGAGGCCTATTATGCCGGTATATCCGCAGAACTGGCCGTGGCCAGCCTGTCTAACCTAAAGGAGGTGTACACGGGCGCCGGCAGCGGTCATGCCTTGTCCGACTACCTGGTCTCCCTGAACCACGCGGCGCTCAATGACGAAGTAACCGCGCAGTTCAATAAAGTGCTGGCCGCTTTGCAGCTTATTCCCGACCCTATGTCGACGACCCTGACGGCCGAGCCCGCAAAAGTGGAGGCGGCGTATAAGGAAATTCAAAAGCTGCTGACCTTGTTTAAAACCGATGTTGCTTCCGCCACCGGCGTACAGATTACCTTTACCGATAATGATGGCGATTAAAACAGCATTGTAGTGGCGGCGTTCTTTCGGTCCGGGACCTGGGAGCAGTTCAGGCGCCCGGTTTCCATAGCTCCCCTGGTTACTTTCCGGATCATTTTCGGGCTCATGATGCTGGCCAGCATGCTGCGTTTCTGGTGGTACGGTTGGATCGACACCTTATACGTCGAGCCGGCCTTCCATTTCACTTACTGGGGTTTCGGCTGGATCAAACCGCTCGGCGCAACCGGCATGCACCTGCTTTTTGCCGTGCTGACCCTGGCTGCGCTCAGCATCGCCCTGGGTTTCCTTTACCGCTTGGCCACCGTTGTTTTCTTCCTGGCCTTTGTCTACGTCGAGTTGATCGATGTGGCCACCTATTTGAATCATTACTATTTTGTCAGCCTGGTCGCCTTCCTGCTGATCTGGCTGCCTGCCGGCCGGCATTATTCCCTGGACGTCGTTTTCTGGCCGCAAAAAAGAAGGGAACAGGCGCCGTTTATCGCGGTGGGCATCCTGCGTTTCCAGATGGCCGTGGTGTATGTTTTTGCCGGCCTGGCCAAACTACATCCGGACTGGCTGTTGAAGGCGCTGCCCATGTCTATCTGGTTGCCGGCTAAAAGTCACTTGCCGATTGTCGGGCCGTACATGTACCATCCCTACACGGCCTATCTGTTCTCCTGGTTCGGCGCCGTATACGACCTGTTCATCGTGTTCTTCCTGCTTTCGGGTCGTACCCGGGCGATTGCTTATGGTTTCGTAGTCCTTTTCCACGCGGCTACCGCCCTGTTTTTTCCGGCCATCGGTATGTTTCCCTACATCATGATCGGCAGCAGTTTGATCTTCTTTTCGGCGGGTTTTCACGAAAAACTGCTGGCGTATTTGCCTGGTTATCAGCCGGTTTCCACCTTTTCAGCCAAACCTGCGCCTGCTTTCCCCCACCGGCTGACGCCGCTTATAGCGCTGTATATGTGCGCGCAACTGATCATTCCGTTCCGGTATTTGCTGTATCCGGGGCCACTGTTCTGGAACGAGGAAGGCTACCGTTTTTCCTGGCGGGTCATGCTGATGGAAAAATCGGGGGTGGCTTATTTCCGGGTAAAATCAGCTGCCGGGCCGGCCACCTATGAAGTGAACAACGCCGAGTTCCTGACGCCGCTACAGGAAAAAATGATGAGCACACAGCCCGATATGATCCTGCGCTACGCCCATTTTCTGGCGAAGGAATATAAAAAGCGGGGCGTTGTTGATCCGGCAGTGCAGGCCGAGGTGTACGTGGCGCTCAATGGCCGGCATTCCGCGCTTTTTATTGATTCCACGGTCAATCTGGCGGCGGAGCGCTTTTCCTGGCAACATTACGCGTGGGTTTTACCTTTTAATAAATAAAGTCGGTATGAAAAAGTTGGTAGTGGCCATCACGGCCTGCCTGTTGGGTACGATTTCCTTTGCACAGCAAACCTACACGCTCAGCGGCACGGTGCGGGTGGAAGGAAGTGCGGCGAAAAATGCCCTGGTCAGCGTGTTGCCGGATACCCTGCGGGAAAAATGCGATGAGCAAGGCAATTTCAATTTTACGGACTTACGCCCCGGCGCCTACGAGCTGAACGTGAGTTTTTACACGCCGCAGGACTATCGCGAAAGGGTGGTGATCAGCAACGATAACCGGCACTTAAAGATCAACCTGTTTGATACCATCGGCCTGTCCGACGTGGTGATTATCGGCAGTAAAAACGTCGGCGTGTCGGGTAAAATGATGGATGTTTCCGGCACGGCTATTTATGCGGGTAAGAAGACCGAGGTGATCAACATGAAGAACATCAACGGCAACCTGGCCACCAATAATACCCGGCAGATTTATGCCCACGTGCCCGGCCTGAATATCTGGGAATATGACCGTGGCGGCCTGCAACTCGGTATTGGCGGCCGCGGACTAAGCCCCAATCGCTCCTCGAACTTCAACATCCGGCAGAACGGCTACGACATCAGTGCAGATGCGCTCGGTTACCCGGAAAGCTATTACACGCCCTCGGCCGAAGCGGTGGAAAGGATTGAGATCATCCGGGGCGCGGCCAGTCTGCAGTACGGTCCGCAATTCGGCGGCCTGGTCAATTTCGTGATGAAAGAAGGTCCGGCCGATAAACCCTTTGCCCTGACCACCCGGCAAACGCTGGGTTCCTACGGGTTCTTTAATTCCTTTAATAGCGTGGGCGGCACCACGCTGAAAAACAAGCTGAATTACTATAGTTTTTACCAGTATAAAAAAGGCGATGACTGGCGGCCGAACAGCCACTACGAGCAGCACAATGCCTACGCCCATGTAGCGTATAAATTTACGCCGCAGCTAAGTTTAACCGGCGAATACACGCTGATGGACTATCTGGCGCAGCAGCCCGGCGGATTGACGGACGCACAGTTCAAGGAAGATCCGGCGGTGTCGGTGCGGGACCGCAACTGGTTCAAAGTGAACTGGAACCTGATCAGTCTGCAACTGGACTATGCTTTTAATGAAAATACCCGGCTGAACTGGCGCAGTTACACTTTGCAGGGCAGCCGGGATGCGCTGGGCGTGCTCTATTACATCAACCGGCCGGATAATGGCGGCAACCGCGACTTATTCGTGGACCACTACAGCAACTTCGGTTCCGAGCTCCGGCTGATCCATCGGTATACCTTGCTGACAGACCAGAAAAGTACCTTCCTGATCGGTACGCGGCTGTATAACGGTTTGACGCTGCGCCAACAGGGCAGTGGCAGTGCCGGCAGCGACGCGGATTTTACCTTCAACGGCCCGGAGCCGGATGAATCGGACTATCGTTTTCCCGGCGCTAATCTGGCGGTATTTGCCGAGAATATTTTTCAGTTAAATGCGCACTGGAGTATTACTCCCGGCCTGCGTTTCGAGCATATAAATACAAAGGCCGACGGGTATTATTACAAGCAGAATATTTTTATTCCCAGTGAAAAAATATGGGAGCAAAAAGAGAATCCCCGGTCATTTATGCTGCTGGGCATTGGCACTTCCTGGAAATTTAACCGGGGCACGGAGTTATACGCTAATATATCCCAGAATTACCGCTCTATTAATTTCAATGACCTGCGGGTGGCCAACATCAATGCGCGGGTAGATCCGGACTTAAAAGATGAAACCGGATACAATATAGATCTGGGTTTTCGGGGCACGTATCGCGGCTGGTTATACCTGGATGTGAGCGCTTTTTACCTGCGTTATAATGACCGCATTGGGTCCATTTTTACCAGGGATACGGATTTTATGATTTACCGCTTGCGGACCAATGTATCGGATAGCAGGAACGCGGGATTGGAGTTATTACTGGAAGGCGATCTGTTGAAAGTATTTGCTAAAAACAAGCCCCGGTACAAGCTCAATGTGTATACAAATTTGTCCCTGATCGATGCGCGTTATATTAATACGCAGAATACGGCCATTGCGGATAAACTGGTGGAGAATGTACCCCCGGTGTTGTTTCGCACGGGCCTTTCTTTTGGTAGTCCGCGCTTTAATATTACCTATCAATTTGCTTATCAGACAAGGCAGTACTCCGATGCGACAAATACCGATATTACGCCGACTGCGGTGGACGGACTTATTCCAGCTTTTAGCGTGATGGATTTAAGTGTGCGTTATAGCTGGCGCATGTTTACGCTTTATACCGGGGTTAATAATTTAACCAACAAAAAGTATTTCACCCGGCGCGCCGACGGTTATCCGGGTCCCGGCATTTTACCGGCGGATAAGCGGAATTTGTACGTGACGGTGGAATATAGGTTGTAAGTGGGGTTTAGGTGCTGTGCGGTCTGACGGCTTTTTTAGCCGTCCGACCGCTGTCGGGTGCCCATTTCCTTTGATCATGTACTGGGCTAACTCGTCCGACGGCTTTTTTGCCGTCGGACGAGAGGGGTTTAGATGTTGGCCGTTCTTAATGTAGGTGATCGTATTTTACCAGACACTTTCTTCGGTTTACCGGTTTGGCTTTGTAAAGGATCAAATGGTTTATCACTCAAAAAAGGACGCGACTGCGGTCTTTCTACTTCTTTTCCTGGAAATATATTATGAAAAGTAAAACGTTAGTCTTCTGCTTTTTGCTTTTTTTCATAAATACTGTTGATGCGCAAATTATAAAGCGCATAGACATTTTTTATTTGCCTTGGCATATTCGACCAGATGGCCCATTAGAAGAGAACGAAGTCAGAATGGCGAGCACGTCAATAACGGCAAAAAATAATTACCACCATGCATCTACTGCCTATTCATCAGACCATCGAAGAAAACACCGCTTTTCTTCACCATCCGGAATGTAAGGATATTCAATTTACGCTTGATTTTTATGAACGGGTTGGTTTCCATCCGCCCTGGATCGGATACTACGCACAGGCAGAAAATAACCTGGTGGGCGCCGCCGGATTTAAAGGCCCGCCCCGGGACGGTCAGGTAGAAATTGCCTACGGTATATTCCCTGCTCATCAAGGCCGGGGCATGGGTATAGAAATATGCCGGCAGTTAGTCCTGCTTGCCCGGCAGGCCAACCCCTCCGTCCGTATCACGGCCCGGACGGATGCTGCGGATAATTATTCCACCCGTATTTTGCAGAAAAACAATTTCATCTGCCTGGGCACTATTCAGGATGAGGAGGACGGCGAAGTTTGGGAATGGCTATATCAGGCGGCGGTTTAATGTTGAATAAGCTCCCTAAAACGCCGCTTCCACGCCCAGCCACCAGCGCCGTGCCGTGGGATAGGTACCGCCGCGGTCAATGCCCGGCGCCAGTGGATCGGAAAAACCGTAATTTCTTCCGCCATTGTCCGAGGGGCCCTTATCGCCCAGCCGCAGATCGGGATCCAGACCGGTGTATTTACTCAGGGTGAACAGGTTTTGTGCGCCGATCTGGAAGTGCAGGCTTTGTAACCAGGGGTTTTTCAGTTTTAAATTATAGCCCAGGGCTACGTATTGCAGGCGCAAAAAAGAAGCATCTTCCACCATCCGGTCATTAAAGCGGGTTAATTTCAAGGCGGGGTCCCAGTAGCGGGTAACGATGTGGTTCCAGGAGCTGACACTGTTCACTTCATAGGCATAGCGGTAGTAGTTCACCATTTTATGCCCGGTCACCGCCTGTACAAGGAAATTCAGGTCCAGGTTTCGCCAGGTCAGTTGCTGATGGATGCCTAACTGCCACTTGGGTTGCGCGTTGCCCAGATTTGTTTGATCCCGGCGGTAATCATCAGTCTGCAAATAGCCATTTCCATCAATATCTTCAAAGGTCTGGCTTCCGCTGGCGTCAATTCCGTTAGCTACAGGTCCATAGAAGGTACCCAGGGTTACGCCGGGATACAACACTTGCAAGAACACGTTGCAGCCACAAGGCTGGCCGGCGATGGCATAGGTGATCGTATCGGAACTGTTATATATACTCTCCAGTGTCGTAATGGCCGTCGTGGCTACTATGCCGAGGTCCCAGCTGAAATGCTGAGCTTTCACCAGCTGGTAGTTCAGGTTCAGTTCGGCGCCGCGACCACTGGTCTCGCCCACATTTTCGATGGTGCTGGAAGCAAAATTCGGGGGAATGGGCTTGTAGACGGATGCAATCAGATCGCGGCTATGGTAACTATACAAATTTGCTGCGGCCTGCAGGCGGCCACGCCATAGAGAAAAGTTCAGGTTCAAGGAATTTTCCGTGCTACGTTCCCAGCCCAGCTGCGGGTTCGGGTTCTGGTAGGTCTGATACGAAGGAATGTATTGACCATTGTAGTAAAACTTGGCTGCCGGACCGTAAGTACGCTGATAAAGCCCCGACTGCGTGGTTTCCGTTCCGGTTACGCCATGACCGTAACTGATCTTGAAATAATCGAAAGGCTGGGCCGCCATCCACTGATTGATGTCTATGCCGAGACTGAAAGCCGGAAACTGCCCCCAGCGAACAGCCGGCGCCAGGTTGGAAGAGCCTTCCTTGCGCAGGCTGAGCGTACCGAAGTAGGTGTTGCGCCAGCTCAGTTGCGCGCGACCGAAAAAGGCCACGAGCAGCCGGTCGGAACGATAGGAGGAATTACCGCCAAAAAAATTATAAGGGTCGGCAAAGTTTTTCAGCATATCGCGGTATTGCTCCCAGGACTTGCCTTGCCAGGTGTTATCAAGCAGATTTACACCTGTAATGCGGGCACCGTTCGTTTGGTTATGGTACCAGCCATAACCACCGAGCAGATCTCCCTGCCAATGGGGGCGGTGAAAATGGTAAGTGAGGGTACTTTCCAGGGTCTTCTGCACCGACTTACTATTGTCCGCAAGGCCGCTACCGCTTACCCCGGCGCCCCGGAACTTGCTGTAGGGACTATAATATTCCAGATTATGAAGGGTGGTAGTCTGTTCGCTGACCTGTACGCCAGCCTTCAGGTTGGGCAACAGGGCCAGTTCAGCCCGGGCGTGCAGCAGATGAAAATCGCGGCGGCCACTGTTGCGGTTTTGTTCGAGCAGGGCGACCGGGTTGAAAAAATCGAAACTCCCGTTTTCTACGTAACCGCCAAAGGGAATATAGGCAGCATCGTCGCTGCGGATCGGGCTGCTGGGATTGAAGCTGATGGCATAGCGGTACCCTTCATTGAACCCGTAGTTGGCCGCGCGCTGGCCCAGCGAACCGCCGGCGCCCAGGGTCAGGCGGTTCTTCCACACATGTTGTTCCGCCAGCAGACTGGCATTATACTGTTCAAACGTGCTCGCTTTGGAAATGCCGCTCACGTCGCGGTAATGCAGTCCGGCTTTGATAAAACCATGTCCCAGTCCCTTGCTGGCCGTAAGATGGTGGGCATGGCTGACGGCAGTTTGCAGAATTTGATCCTGCCAGTCGGTATTGACCACCGTGCCCGGCGAAAGATCCAGCCCGCCATAAGCGACGAATTGACTTTCATCCAGCAGGGTAAACCGCTTGGCCGCCGATTCTACGGAAACCTGGCCTTGGTATCCGATTTTCAGGGCGCCGGTGCTGCTGGGTTTGGTCGTAATCAGGACTACCCCCGTACTGCCCCGACCGCCGTATATAGCCGTAGACGCCGCGTCGCGCAGCACGTCGATGGCCACTATATCGCTGGGATCGACGGCCGAAATATCCACCCCGGGCACGCCGTCCACCACATACAGGGGTTGGGTGCTTCCGTAGCGTAAGTTGTGCAAACCGCGGATGCGGGCATCAAAATTTTCATTGGGATTACTACCCGGGCGGGTGACGGTGTAACCGGGGATCCGGGCCTGCCAGAGCTGGTTCCAGTCATTGATCTGGCCCTGGTTGAACTGCCGGGATTCGAGGTGGGTGGCCGTGCCGTTGAAGCTGCGGGCATCCTGGGTTCCGTAACCCACATTGATCGGTGTTCCGGGGTATGGAGGTTCGGCAAGGGGCGTTTCCGGCAGCGAATCGAGATAGGTTTGTGCTGTCAGGGAAAGGGCGAAGCACAGAAAAATAAAGGGTAGAATTTGGCGCATGAGGGATTATTTATCTGGTTGTTATGGCAGCAAATATGGGAATAATTTTTTGTACCCGGTATCTATAATCTTACATGACTACCTTTTCAGTAACTTGCCCACCTGTTCCAGCAACCACTCTTTTTCGCTCAACACCGGCTCGGCTTTGATCTGCTGATAAATGGCTTCCGCTTCCGCCGGTTGATGGGGAGACAGGCGCAGCAGGGCCCGGGCAAAACGCACGACATGCAGATAATTTTCCCGGTGATAACCGGCGGCGCGTTGACGTATAATGAAGGTATGCATGCTTTGTAAATGGGCATCCAGCGCGTCGAACTCTGCGGTTTCGTAGTAAATTTTCAGTTGCAGCGTCTTGGCATTCAGGCTATTAATAAAATCTTTATAGTCAGCCCGTTGCAAATGCAGCAGCGCGGCGCCGTAGTCGTGGCGGGTATAGGCTACCCGGGCCAGGTTGAGGCTGAAAGAGGCTTCGCGGTGCTTGCGTTCCAGGGCGGGTTTATAGCGGTGAATGAAGGTCTCCGCCCAGCTCACTTCGCCCAGCCGGATCGCCACGCCGACGATGTTGTTATACGCAAAACGCGACAGCATGCCGTTTTCGAGCAGCAATTCGCGGTCGAGCGCGGCATGGTAGAGGCCGAAAGTTTCGCGGTACCAGGTCAGGTCGCCGGTTTCATTGCTTTTCTTTACCCCGAAATTAATGGCCAGTAAATACAGCGCCCGCAGTTCCTCGGGCGGGAACTGATCGGCAGCATCCGACAGCGTTTCGCGGAAGCGGAAAAAATGCGTCTCGGCGGCCGGGTCGGCCAGGAAACGGCAGGCATGGAAATACAGGGCAATGGCCGGGATCCGGAGCATGTTTTCGGTTTCCACGTGCTGGAAAATGGGTTCCAGCAGTCCGAAGGTGTACTGCGTTTTAAACACTGCCTGGTGCGAAAGCGAGAAACACACGTGCCGCAGTTTTCGGGCAATGTAAGTGGTGTCCAGCAGGTCCGAAATCTCCTGCAGGTTGAAGGCTTCGTAGCGGTTCGCGGCCGAGGCGGACTGGAACTGTTCCAGTTCGACGCGGTGCAGATCGTCGAAATGTTCGGCATGCCGCCAGGTCTGCTGTTCGCGACTCCGGCGGGCTTCGCGCAGCGTGATGTGGGCGTGTTTGGGCAGGTTACGCTTACGGTAAGCGCCGGCCAGGCGGATCTTCGCGCGGTCGGCGTCGGCAAATTTTTCCCGGTACATCCAGTAATGTTCCAGCAGTTCCAGCAGGTCGCTGTTCGCCAGCCGCATTTTCTGGCCGTCGAACGGCAGGTTGGGATAAGCGGCTGCAAAAGCGGCTTCCGGCCCGGGTACCTGGCGGTTTTCCAGGCAGTCGCGCAGGTAATCGAACAGCCGCGGCAACTGCTCTTTGCGATTAAAAAACGGGGAGCGCACGAAACGGTCAAGGTCGCGGAGTTCCGGTTTTTGCAGGGTGCTGAAGGCTTCCCAGAGCAGGGTAGTGGTCATTAAGTGGGTGGTTTGGCAGGTTTGATGGTTGGGATGGTTTGACGGACGAAGCTAAATCGTGGTTAGTTTAGAATGATATAAGCCGAAAACCAGCCAACTCGAAGTATAAATATCTGAAAAATCAGGAATTTCATCTACATAAATAATTCAAAACACTAATTTTCAGTGCGTTATGCTTTTTTATGGCTAATTCCTGCCTACAATCTGCTTTTTTTGTTTTTGGCGGGCTGTACAGCGTTGTGAACCTTTGCAGCATCCAGTTAGGCATATAAAATTCCCGTTCACATGAAACATACCCTGTACACCTTTTTACTGCTGATCAGTTATGCCCTTGCACCTCAACTTTTGCAGGCCCAGTGCAGTGTGGAACTTGGCCCCGGCGCTACGCTGACCTGCATAAACACGCAGGTCACCCTTTCTGCTGCCGTCAGTCCGGCCAATGTGAACTACAGTTGGAGTGGTCCCGGCTTTAGTTCTATTTTATCCAACCCGGTCGTGACTAACCCCGGTGAATATTTCGTCACCATCACCGATCCGGGGAGTGGCTGCACGGCGACGGATAATGTGGTGGTTGTGCAGGATGTGTTGGCGCCGAGTGCCAGCGCAATTGGCGGTGTGCTGACCTGTGCGCAGACTTCCATCATTTTATCGGGTGGGGGGCCACAAAATGCCCTATATGCCTGGAGCGGTCCAAATGGATTTTCTTCTACTCTGCAGAACCCATCCGTTAGTGCACCGGGTACTTACACGGTTACCGTAACCACGCCTTCGAATGGCTGTACGAGTACCTCGACGGCGATTGTCACCGCCAATGTAAATCCGCCACAGATATCTGCTACCGGCGGGGTAATTTCCTGTACCCAATCCACCACCATGCTCACCGCATCTTCACCCCAGTCGGTGACGTTTACCTGGATTGGTCCGGGCGGTTTTACTTCCACTGTGCAAAATCCAACGGTTACGGCACTGGGGATTTATACGGTAATTGTTACGGATATATTTGGCTGCACCGCCACTGCATCGGCAACACTTAGTTTGGCACCGGATGTACCCCAGGTTGTAGGGACTAATATTGTACTACCCACCTGCAGCGGCCTGAATAATGGGTCCATCAGTGTCACCATTAGCGGTGGTACGGCGCCCTATACCTATGCCTGGTCGGGGCCGAATAACTTCACCAGTTCGTCCCCGGCGTTGGTAAATCTCTCCAGTGGGGGCAGCTATATGCTCACCCTGACCGACGCTACCGGATGCAGCTCCATAAAAACGATTCCTTTTCCTGTGCCGTTACCCATTAATATACAGGTAGGCAATTTACCGGCGGGCTGTTTCGGAGAGGCAACCGGCAGCATTACTATAGGCGTTAGTGGTGGTACGCCGCCGTATAGCTTTACCTGGAATAACGGTATGACCACCAGCAACCTGCAAAATCTGGTTGCCGGTATGTATGTAGTCACCGTAACCGATGCCACCGGCTGTCTAGGAATATCGCCACCGATTATCATCACGAACCCCGTTCCGCTCGCCATCACGCCTTTTATTTGTGAAAACAGCCTGACCGCGCTGGTCAGCGG
Source organism: Saprospirales bacterium (assembly GCA_031425035.1). Classification (GTDB taxonomy): domain Bacteria; phylum Bacteroidota; class Bacteroidia; order Chitinophagales; family Saprospiraceae; genus M3007. Next base: position 16,993 of record JANPIN010000011.1, read on the forward strand.
GGGGGCAGCGCCTTATCAATATAGCTGGAGTACCGGCGAAACCGGGCCTACGGCAAATCCGCAACAACCGGGGACTTACATAGTTACGGTGGTGGATAACAAGGGTTGCTCGTTGGCCGACACCATCATATTTTCCTTGGGCAATAACCCGCCGTGTACGCGCATCACCGGTCGCGTGGTGTTCGATCAGAATGAAGACTGCCTGATCAATTTACCGGAAATCGGACTGGGCGCTATTTACGTTAAAGCGGAAGGCCCTGCCGGTACTTTTTACGGTATAACGGGCCCGGGTGGCCACTATGATATCCGGCTGGTTCCCGGGGACTATACGGTTTCCGCCATAATGCCGTCCTCTGTATACACCGTTTGTACCACTGATGTGGCAGCCTCCCTGTTACAACTCGGGGACAGTACCGCGGTGGATTTTGCGGTCCAGGGCGCCAACCCCAATTGTCCGGCCATGACCGTAGATCTAAGTACCGGCCTCCTGCGGCGTTGTTTTTCCAATAATTACTACACGCTGCAGTATTGTAATAACAGTCCGGCGGAAGCAATGGATGCGTATATTCTGCTCGAATTAGATCCATTTCTAAGCATTGTCGCTGCGCAAAAGCCTTATACGTCGCTGGGAAACAACGTTTTCCGCTTTGATCTGAGTACGGTAGCGGCATTCGATTGCGACCAGTTTTTCGTACAGGTGCAGGTGAGCTGCGATGCTACGCTTGGTCAGACGCACTGCTCGGAAGCGCATATTTACCCGGACACGCTGTGTAATTTACCCAACCTGTTGTGGACGGGCGCCGAAATATCCGTGCGTTCCGAGTGCGTCACCGATTCGCTGCATTTCATCCTGAAAAATATCGGCAGCGGACCGATGGGAACCACGCTGGATTACATTGTGATCGAAGACGGCATTATGGGCTTGCAAGGGTCTGCCCCTTCGCTGGCTGCCGGCGACTCCATGGTGGTAAGCGTTCCGGCCAACGGCAGCACCTGGCGCATCGAGGCCGCGCAGGCGCAGTATTTCCCCGGACTTTCCATCCCCGTGCTTTCTGTGGAGGGCTGTACTGCGTTCAGTTCGTTCAGTACCGGCTATGTGCAGCAGTTTGCCACCAACGACGCCGATCCCTTCCTCGACGTGGATTGTACGGCCAACACCGGTTCTTATGATCCGAATGACAAACAGGGCCTGCCGCTCGGTTATGGCGCCGCCCACTATATCCGGCCCGGCGCCGATATCGAGTACCTGATCCGTTTTCAAAACACGGGCACGGATACGGCCTTTACCGTCATTGTCCGCGATACGCTGGGCCCCTGGCTCGATCCGGTGACCGTGCGGCCCGGCGGCAGCAGCCATCCTTACATCTTTAGTATAAATGGCAACGGCATACTGGTCTTTGATTTTCAGGACATTCTGCTGGCCGACAGTAATGTGAACGAGGCCGCTTCCCACGGTTACCTGAAATTCCGGGTCAGCCAGCGCGCCGATGTGCCTTTAGAAACCGATATCCTCAACCGGGCGGCCATTTACTTCGATTTCAACGATCCGGTCATCACCAACACCACCGTACACCGCGTCGGCGAAAATTTCGTGGTGGTCAGTTCCTGGCAGCCGGAGCGTCCGCTGTATCAGGTGCAGATCGTGCCGCATCCGTTGCGGGACTTTAGCTGGCTGGACGTGCAGGGCGTGCCCGGCCAGGGTAATTACCAGCTCCAGGTATACGATGCCATGGGGAGGCTGGTCCGGGAAATAAGCAGTACGACCCCGCGCTTCCGGGTAGAAAAAGCGGGTTTGCCCGGCGGGCTATACATGTTCCGGGTTGCGCTGGACGGCGTGCTGGTGGGCAGGGGCGTGTTGAGCGTCGAGTAGGTTTAACCCGGATTTGCCCTGAATTTTGTAACGCATGCGTAGAGGGATGGATACGCGGATACAACGGATTTAGCGGATTAAAACGGATTTTTAAATCCGTGGAAGCCCATTGTCCGCTCATTCCGCCATTGGTGCGGTGAAACACCGGGAAAATCTCCCTATTTACCCACTACCACCACTGCCATACTGCGCATATCATCCACCAGCACGGTCTTGAACGGTTCCAGGTAATGCATTCCGTGTTGGCGAAGTTGTGTATCGAGCATCGACCGGGTCATCAAAAACCGGTCGCTGCCGTCGGGCATACGAAACCGGCCCTGGCCCAGAGGGATCATTTTGTCTGCCAGGCCGACATCGGTAGTGGCCCGAAGAAATAGCGAACCACTGGGCTTTAAAACGCGGCACATTTCGCCAAACATCTGTCCGAAATGCACCGCGTTTTCGGCAAAATGCAGCACGGCACTGGAAATTACATGCTGGAAAGTAGCGTCCGGAAAAGGGAGCGACTCGATGGAAGCGATCTGAAAGCGGCTGGCCGGCACCCCGGGATAGTTTTGTTGCAGGATTTCCACGGCTGCCGGATCGCGGTCGGTGCCGTACACAGGGAAGCCGGCTTGCACAAACCAGTGCAGGTTTCGCCCGGCGCCCGCGCCGGCATCCAGGATGGTTTCGGGCGCGGTATAACGCTGTTTCATGATTTGATCGAGCAGGTATATATCCGTGTTGCCGATCAAAGTGGCGAGTGGGTTCATGCTTCGTAATTCTTTTAAGCCACTGCCCCCTCAATTACTACCTGGGGAAAGCGCGGGACCAGGCGTCAAACCCCGGCGTTCAAAAAACACAAACCCGTTTTTCCGGTATAATTCATGGACATCCGGTAAGGTTGGCAGTTCCCCTAAATTTGTGATTTTGGCTACGAAATACACTTTTTTGCCGGGCTGACCATGGGCCAGGTTCGGGTAGTCGTCCACCGTTTTATCGCCGGCAACGGGCGCTTTCCGGGCATAGAATAAGTGCGCATAACTCTTAAAACCAACGGGTTGTATGAAACAGTCCTCCCCGGATTTACTTTCGTAAAACTCGATGGCGGCCCGCTGCGAATACGCTTCAATATTGGGGACCACGAAGAGCAACGTTAGTCCCGTACCCAGTGCGCCGCCGCCAAAAGCGACCTGCGCCGCCAGCCAGGGCCGGTTTTGTGCCCAGAAAATCCCGGCGGCAACGCTGGCGCCGATCAGGATCAATCCAGGTAACCCCTGCCACATTTGCCAGCAGACATGCGCATCGAGGTTGGCCAGGGCAAAAGGATCGCGGGCCAGCAAGGGGCGTAATTCGTTGATGTTTTTACCGAGCCAGGGTAGGGCAGCGATCGCCGTACCCAGTACGACCCCCAAAGCAGGCAGCAGCCAGGAGGTGATACGCGGCCGCACGTCCCACTTCACCGCCCGCCACAGGGTAACGGCGCCGAGGTAGGTCAGAGGGAAATAACAGAGGGAAGAATAGTGCACGATCTTGGTGCGCACGATGCTGAACAGGATCAGCACCACCCAGAAAAGCAACTGCATCCAGGTGGCAAAATCGGCGCGTTTACAGCTGTCCAGCGTATCCGATTCCAGCATTTCATCCTCGCTTTGGCGGTCGCCCCACAGGTTGGGCAAGGCAAACACCGAGACCGGAAAACAGCCCAGCAGCAGCACCACGAAATGGTAACCGAAGAAGCCGCCGTGCCCCGCATCCGGGGTCGCAAACAGGCGGATCTGATAGGTAATAAATTCCTGTACAAACCAGGTGCCGTGCATGGCCACCTCGATCCCAAACCATATACCGGCGGCCACCCCAGCCGCTAAGGAAAACAGGACCATGTGCTGAAAATATCCCTTCGTCCGGAAGCGATACCGGGCCCAATAAGCTATCAGTACCAATAACACAATCAGTAAAGCCGTCGGTCCCTTGGTTAAAATGGCCAGTCCCAGCAGCCCCCCACCTAATAGCAGCGGGCGGTAACGCCGCCAGAAGGTCAGCGTTTGCTCGCGGGAAAAGAAGCGCCAGCGGAACTCGATGAATCCGTATAAACCGCAGAAAATGAAGAAGTTAAACCAGGGGTCAATGATGCCGCTGCGAAAATACAGGTGGGGCAGCAGACTCCCCAGCCAGGCCAGCGCCCATAACCAGCCGAACAGGCGATCGTGCAGGCGGCGACCAATATGATAAACCAGCAACAGCGTCGCCAGTCCGCAAACCGCATTGGGCAACCGGGCGCCCAGTTCCCCGACGCCGAAAATGGACATCGACAGCGCCTGCATCCACAGGAACAGCGGTGGTTTTTCCCAAAAGGGCTCGAAATCGATTTGCGGGCGCCCAAAATCGCCCGTCCGCAACATCTCGCGGGCACACTCCGCAAAATTGATCTCGTCCCAGTCGAAGAGGTGCACACCTCCCAACAGGGGAAAGAAAAAAAGCAGGGCCAGGCCCGTCAAAATCAGATAATCACGCCGCATAGGAGCATACAAACACCGGGTGGGGGACAAGGTTTAACAGGGGTTAGTAGATAGGAGACAGGAGACAGGGGTCAGAAGGCAGGAGACAGGAGGCAGGAGACAGGGGTCAGAAGGCAGGAGACGGCGCTACATACTACGTTCTGTCTCCTACCTCCTAACTCCTGCCTCCTAACTCCTGCCTCCTAACTCCTGTCCCCTAAAACACCTTTTCCCAGATCAAATTCAGCACTTCAATACAGATCAGGGCAATAATGACCCATTCGAGCTGGCGGCTTTCGCCGTGCAGGTATAGTTCGCGGAAAACGGAGAGGTTGTCTTCGATCACTTTGAAGGTGTATTCAATTTCCCGGAAACGGGTTTGAATTTCAAACGTGCGCGCCAGGCCGAGGTGGATCCGGTCGAGGTATTCGTCTTCCCAGGTCAGGTCGGGGCTATCGAAAATAAAGAGGTTTTCGACCACCCGGTTCTTGCTGTTGAGGGTACGGCCGATAAAGCGGATCATGTTTTTCCGGCTGATACTGATCGAACCTTTGGCTTCCATCTGGTTGGTCAGCACGTTGATCTCGGCCAGCAGTTCGTGGGCGCGCTGGGAATAGAAATCGAGGGCGACCGAGTGGGCCACGTTGAGCATGGCGATGCGGATCACGTCTTCGGTGAGCTGCGGCACCACCATGTGGTCGAAGCCGATGCTGAGCGATGCATCCGGCCGGTGGACGATCTCGAGGTCGTCACGGATCTTTTCGGATAATGGGTGGGTGCTGTAGCCCTGCAGCAGATCGAGCGTTTTGCTGAGGTCGGTGTCGCTGAAATTGGCGAACACCACGGCCCCGTAGTCAAAAGCGTAGAAGAAACAATCATTATCCACCCGGAAGTACAGGTCGGAGGGCGTTTCGAGCAGCAGCGTGCCGGCATAGGTTTCTTTCAACCTTTTCAGGTCCAGTTGTTCGGCGATGTAAAAAGCTATGATTTTCATGGAATGGCAAAGATAAGGTAGCTGCGGCATTGGAAACTGCGTACCAATTGCAGCCAAAGTTTGCTGATGGATAAAAAACAATTTTAGGGCTACCCCGTTCAGTTGCCCGCACTACCTTTGAGTTTGCCAAAATTGTAAGTTAAGACGTGAGTTCCACCACCTTTATTGATATAATTGTTAGTACCGTACTGGGCCTGGTGATGTTGGGGGTAGGACTCTCGCTCGTACTTTCTGATTTCATAAATGTCATCCGGCACCCACGGGCTTTCCTGTCGGCTTTGGGCGCACAGATGATCGGTCTGCCGCTTATCGCCTTGGTTATCAACCTGATAGCGCCACTTCCGGCCGAAGTAAAAGTGGGCTTTATCATACTGGCGGCGAGTCCGGGCGGCGCCACTTCCGGCTTTCTAACCTACTTATGGCGGGGCAATGTGGCCCTTTCCCTTTCGCTGACGGCGGTCAATAGTCTGCTCACCTTGTTCACCATCCCTATGGTGGTCAATCTTGGCTTAAGGATTTTTCTGGGTCGCTCCACCGAGTTGCACCTGCCTTTCTGGGATACGATGAGTCATATTTTTCTCATCACCATTATTCCCGCCACCGCTGGTTTATTGTTACGGCGTTATTTTCCGGTATTTGCCGAACGGGTCAGTAAACCGGCCAAATACGTGATGCTCGTGCTTTTGGGCATTGTTTTTACTATCAAACTTTTTGCCGGAAAAAGCAGTGGCGGCGCCGGCTTGAACCTGCATGATTTCCTGCAAATTACCCCGATCGCGCTGCTGCAAAATGCCGCCTGCCTGCTTTTCGGTTATTTTTTCCTGCGCTGGATGGGCCTGCCCCATGCCTCCCGCCTCACCGCCGCCATGGAAAGCGGGGTGCAGAATACCACGCTGGCCTTTCTCATCGCCAGTACCCTGCTGGCCAACCAGGAAATGGTGAAACCTGCCCTGGTGTATTCACTGTACTCCTTCTGGACCGCCTGTTTGTTCGCCTACGTGGTCAACCGCAAAAAAAATAGCGCATCCGTGCCCTACGAGCTTTAAGGCGACTTCTTCGCCGTTAACGAAAGCCTTTTCGTATAAAAAAGCACAATTTGACCGGCTGTTTCATCGTATTTTTGACGGCTGAATTATTGTTTTCATTATTATAATCGCCTTATGCAAACTTATCGTCAACTGGTGCCGGCCCACCTGCGTTTTCTGGTCACGGTCCACCTCATGCTGCTGAGTATTTACTCCCTGTTCCGCTACGTCACGCTGTTGTATAACCGGCCGTCGTACCTGTTCCAGATGGATCATACCCTGCCCATTGGTGAAGCTTTTCGTATTGGCTTCTGGTTCGATATAACGGTCGCCAGCTATGCCTTGCTGCTGCCCTACCTGCTCCTGACCATCACTTTTGTCCGCCCCGGCGAGCATCCGCGCTTGTTTAAGGTCGTCCGTTTTTACTGCGGACTGGCTATCCTGGTTTCGCTGATCATTTGCGCGGCGGACGTGCCATATTTCAACTTTTTCAATTCCCGCCTCACCAGTTCCGCCGTACACTGGAAGAACAATGTACAGGTGGTAAAATACCTGTTCTCCGAAGTAAAATACTACCCCTTCATCCTTATTTCCGGAATCTGCATCTGGGGAACGGGCCGTCTGATGCGCGCTATCTGGCGGAAAGCCTGGGCCAATACAGAACCGAGGCCGCGCAACAAGCCCATGGCTATCGGTCTGGCTTCTCTGCTGTTACTGGTTGGCCTGTGGGGGGGCGCTACTCCGCGTACACCGGATATGAAGCAGGCCACATTCAGCAACGACGGTTTTATTAATCAATTGACCCTCAACCCGGTACAAACGTGGTTCGACTCGTATTTCGATTTTGAAATAAATATTTTTACGCTGAAAACGGCGACGGCGAAGGTGCAAAAAGCCCTGGGCATCGAGCGGGAAATTTATGATTCGCCTATTGCCCGCGACCGCCAGTATGCCGGGAAAGAAAAACGCATGAACGTGGTGCTGGTGCTGATGGAAAGCATGAGCGCCGACCGGATGGGCCTGTTCGGCAACCCGAAGAACCTGACCCCCGGACTGGATAGTCTGGCCCGCCGCAGCATCCTGTTCGATAACCACTTTTCCAACGGCATTCATACCAACGCCGGACTGTACAGTTCGCTGTACGGCATGCCGATCATGATGATGCAGCACCCGATGAACAACGGCGTGTCGGAATATCTGTCTTTTACCGGCCTGCCGGTTACGCTGCGCGACCATGGCTACCGCACCGAATTTCTCTGTACCCACCCCAAAGCATTCGATAACCTCGACGTTTTTCTGCAAAATAACGGCTTCGACCGCCTGAGCGACGTGACGGATTATTCGGCCGAAAAAATTGCCAATTCCTGGGGCGTTGCCGATGAAACGCTGTTTGAGCACGCTTTTCAGGATATGGACAGCATGGCCAACGATGCTTCGGGGCGTCCGTTTTTTACCACAATTCTGACCATTACGACCCACCCGCCATTCGTACTGCCCGCTTTTACGCGCTTCAAGCCACGCAGCACCGATCCGATCGAGATTACCTATGAGTATACGGACTGGGCCATTCATAACTTCATGGATGCCTGCTCCAAAACCGAGTGGTATAACAACACCATTTTCGTGTTTGTCGGCGATCACGGCGTGAACCTGCCCTATCCCTTCGACGTGCCCCTGTCCTATAACCACGTGCCGCTAATCATTCACGCGCCGGGTTTATTTAAAAAACCGGAAGTACGCCACCAACTGGCCAGCCAGACCGATATTTTCCCCACGGTAATGGGCCTGCTGAACCAGAACTACGTGCAGAATACCCTCGGCTACGACCTGTTTAAGGAGCAACGGCCATTCGCCTTTTTCTCCCAGGATGCTAAAATGGGCGTTGTAAACGGCCGTTTCCTGTACGTGGCCCGCAAGTCCGGCTGTGAGTCGCTTTTCGACTACCAGGGCGGTTCCGGGGCAGACCTAAGCCTGCTTTATCCGGCCCTGGTGGACAGTATGCGTAACTTTTCCTGTATGAATTTACAGGTCGCGCAGTCGCTGCTCCAGCAGAAACTGACGGGCGTACCGGTGCGTAGTCTGGCGAAGTAAATAGCGCTGTTGGATGTTGAAGCAAACTATTTCCCTTGTGGGGCGTTAAGCACCACCTCTGCATTTTCAAGGTCCAACCATTCAATTTACAACGCCCACTCTATGTCCATCTGGAAACAGCCGACCGATTTAGACGCTATTAATGCCTTTAATATCAACACGATGGGCGCAGCGCTCGGTATTATTTTTACCGAAGTCGGCGACGATTACTTGGTGGCGACCATGCCGGTCAATGAAAAAACGGTGCAGCCTTTCCGCATACTACATGGCGGGGCCAACGTAGCGCTGGCGGAAACCCTGGGCAGCATAGCCAGTACCCTGTGCATTGAGGATCTGGCGGCCCAAACGGGCGTCGGTCTGGAGATCAATGCCAACCACCTGAAGAGCGTGCGGGAGGGAGGTTTGGTCACCGGGATGTGCAAGCCTATCCGCGTCGGGCGCCAGGTCCACGTCTGGCAGATTGATATTCGCGACGAAAAAGGCGATTTGTCCTGTACAAGCCGACTTACAGTGGCCATTGTGGCGCGCAAATGACGCAGGTTGGCCGGAAGGTTTTTTACTTTTGTGCCCCCGGCTGACCTTCCACACCATTTCTAACTTGCTGCTTTTCATGAAAAATTTATTGCAAAACATCCTGTGGTCGGCGCTTCTGCTGGCTACCTCATCAGCCTTTGCCCAGAACTATAACATGCAACTCCGGGCGACCATGGAATTCCCGGGGCAAACCCTGGCCAACATCTGTGGTTATACGCAGGCTGGACGGGAATATGCCCTGCTGGGGGGCTCGCTTGGATTGATCATCGTGGACATTACCAATCCGGATGCACCGGTGCAACTGACGCAACTTCCCGGACCGAATAACCTCTGGAAAGAGATCAAAACCTATGGTCACTACGCGTACGTTACGTCCGAAGGCGGCCGCGGCGTACAAATAGTGGATCTAAGCACGCTGCCGGCTCCCAACGTAGCCTGGCATTATTTTTCCGGTAAAGGCCAGTTTCCGGAACCGGCGGACAGTCTGACCTCTATCCACGCGCTGCATATTGATACTAATAAGGGCTTTATGTACCTGTTCGGCGGTGCTTTATATGGTGGTGCCGCCCGGGTCTTTGATCTGAAGGCTGATCCTTATAACCCGGTTTATGTCGGAAAATTTGACCAGCTGGGTTATATCCACGACGGTTATGCTGACAACGATACGCTCTACGCCTGCCATATTTATACGGGCCTGCTCTCCATCACCGACATGAGCGACAAAGCCAATCCGAAGTTGCTGGGTACGGTGCAAACTCCTGGAAAATTCACCCACAACGCCTGGCTGCTGGACGACCACCGTTTCATTCTGACCACCGATGAAAAGGCGCCTTCTTTCGTCACGTCTTACGACATCAGCGACCCGACCGACATTAAGGAACTGGACCGGGTATCCACCAATGATGGCAATGGTTCTATTGGCCACAATACCCACGTGCGCGATAACTGGGCAATCACGTCCTGGTATACGGACGGCGTGGCCATTATCGATGCCCACAAACCGGACAATCTGGTGATCGTGGGCCTGTATGATACCTGGGCGCCGCCATTTGCCGGCGATTATTTTGAAGGCTGCTGGGGTGCTTACCCATTTTTCCCCTCCGGTACGATCGTCACTTCCAATATTGACCCGGCGGTGCTGACCATCCTCACGCCCAATTACAAACGCGCGGCTTACCTGGAAGGCACCATTATCAATGGCTGTACCGGACTACCGATGAACGGGGCAACCATTACGGTAAACAGCCCGGATAATGGGGTCAATACGACCACCAATAATGTTGGCGTTTTCAAAACCGGCCAGGCCACCGAAGGAACTTTTACCGTTACCATCAGCAAAACCGGCTTCGTTTCCCAGACGCAAATAGTGAATATGGTGGCCGGCCAGGTGGCTGAACTGAACCTGACGCTGGCTCCTGCGGCTTTGTTCAGCGTGACAGCTACCGTAGTAAATGCGGCCAGTCAAACGCCACTGGCAAATACGCCGGTTACACTGAGCGGCCCTGCTTCCAGCTACACGCTACAAACCAATGCCGCCGGTCAGGTGAGCATCAGCTGCGATCCCGGTGGTAATTTCTCCATTGGCAGCTGGGGTTATCTGACCTCCGCTTTCAACATAGGTGCCAATGGCAATGTAACGATCAGCCTGACGCCCGGTTACTACGATGATTTTCAACTGGATCTGGGCTGGACCAATAGTTTTACATCCGCCTCGGGCGCCTGGGTACGCGAAGTGCCGGTCGGTACGAACCTGAACAATAACAGCCTCGCAAACCCGGGTACCGATTCGCCCAACGATGCGAACAACCTGTGCTACATGACCGGTAACGGCGGTGGCGATGCCGGTACGGACGACGTCGACAACGGCAACGTGACCCTGACTTCTCCGGTGATGAAACTGGCGGCCTATCAGGATGCGGTCCTGAACTTCGACTACTGGTTTGTAAATGGCGGTGGCAGCGGGCAGCCCAATGACCGGCTGGAAGTACGCGCTATCAGCAATGGCCAAACCGTCGTGCTGTTTACGGAAAATGTTTCGGCCGGCCAATGGCGTAATCCAGGCGATATTCACCTGATAAATTTCGTACCGATGTCCGACAACGTGCAAATACAAGTGTACGCCACGGACGATAACCCCGGTCACGTCGTAGAAGCGGCCATCGACGTGGTGAAAGTTACGCCGATCACCATCGTTTCCACGCGTCCCGAACTGGAAAGCAATGCCAGTCTGACAGCAGTGCCCAACCCGACCAGCACGGATTTCAGCCTGCAGTACGCCTGGCCGATGATCCCCAACCTGACGCTGGAAGTGCGTAACCTGCTGGGTCAGGTCGTGTACACCCAGGCCTTAGGCAGCGACGCCGGTAACCTGCGTTTCGGTCAAAACTGGCCGGCAGGTATTTATCTGGCTACTTTGCGCAGCGAGAACCGGCAGAGTGCGCCGCTGAAAATGGTAAAACAGTAGGGGGAGGAGTTATGAGTTATTGGTTACTGATGTTACGCACGCTAATAGTGATTTTGCTTTCGGAACGACGTTTACTAAACCTCAAAGGTTTAGTAAACGTTATTCATACGTAACATCAGTGAGTTATTGGTTTAGTGGTAATTGGGTAACGTCTGTTGGAAAAGCTGGTTAAAGGCCAATTACTTAGTTGCAACGTCATTATTTTTGTTGCATTTTAATTATTTCCCCATTAACTCCTAACTCCTAACTCCTAAC
>JANPIN010000012.1:0-26603 GCA_031425035.1 Saprospirales bacterium
TCAAACCCGGTATTCAACATAATCGACCTACCCAGATGGTTTGGTTTTACTTTTGTAAAGCCGCCGCAGGATTTGTTCTCATCCTGTAAAGCCATTCAAGGATTATCTCTTAACCTGTAAAGTTATTTCAGGACGGGACAGCCGGATTTGCTGCGCTGGCGCCTCCACCAAAATTTAAAATGCTGTTACCCGTACCTACAGCAGCCCCACCAACATCATTACTCAAATCACCTAGAAAGGTAGTTGCAGTAGGTGTAGGGCCTACACCTGAAATTGCTGCGTAACCATTAAAAGCAATGCCGTAATTTCCACTATTTATTGTATTCGCATAAAATTTATTGCCCGAGTTGGTACCATTGGTAGCCAAGGTTCCACCATTAGTAGGGGTTAGGACAGTGGTTGCAGCAGCCGAGGTAGAGTTTATGATCAAAATGCCGACAGATCCTTCGACCATGGGGGCTGTGGAGGATGCATTGTTGATCCGTTGCATATTGAATGTGCAATTCTGGATCGTGTTGTTGTTACAACCATCGCCGGCAACTCTTTTAAATAAGGCGACCCCAAATTCCATCGTAGCAGGATTGGCTGCGTTGCCGTCGGTAAAGGTTAGGCCATCGATCGTAATGTAATCTGCCCCTGAAAGTTTCAATATGCCGTCAGGAGCTGCACTCGTTGGCGTAGCGGTTCCTACTCCGGCATTCAAGGTTACCGTACCACCCGCTTTCACGATGGTTACGGTGTTAGTGGCGCTTAGTACTGCATTGAGCGATGAGCTACCAATAGTTAAGCCTGTTGACGGAGCCGTTTCGCTCGTTCCTGCAGTACAGGTAAGTGTTACCGGACCACTCATGGCCGTTACAGCATTTAAGTCGTTGAGGGCCAATGCCAGAGTAGTGTAATTAGCCAGCAAGTTCGGCGTCGTATTCGTCGGGTTGGTAACCGTAACGGCGATTTGTGCGGTAGCGATTTCCCGGACAAAAAGGAATAGGCCTGCAAGCAAGCAAATCCGTGTAAAATTCTTCATAAGCAATTAAATGAGGGTAATCTGAAAAGGTGAAAAATGACCGGCCAGGCCAGCAATGTGCTGAACCAAAGTGTGAAGATTGGGTAGGGTGTAAGATTGCCGTAATCTGGAAGGAGAAAAAGGATTATGAAGGCTTCAGGCTGTCAAATATTTGGTGATCGGAAAGTACAACAGCCAAAAAACTGACGATATGGACAGCAAAGAAAACAAAACTTCGGCATTAAGTGAATGTTAAGCCAAAATTTTTTCTAAAACATTCGCCGGTGCCAGCTCTTCCCATACGCCACCAGCCATTTATCGGCCAGTTCCTGCCGCTTTTGCACCAGCGTATTCACCACCAGCGTGTTGTCGGTAATGACGCCCGTTTGCAGCAGCGCCGCAAATTCCGTGCGGTCAGCCATCCGGAGCTGGCCGTCCGCATCCACCCAGCCGAAGCGCATGCGCTCGAACCAGTCCAGGCCCAGGTGCTGTCCCAACTGCTCTAAAAAGTGCACGGACTTATCGATGGAGCAACCGCTGGCGCCGGCCTGGCTCTCGTCCACGCTCAGGATAAGAAACTGATCCTCAAACACTTCGGCCTTCGCTTTTAAGGCCTGGTTATGGGCGGTCCAGCTGTGCACAAATTCTTCCAGCTGCTGCCGCGTGACATCTACCTCGGCAGGCGTCAGGCGACGGTTGGCGGTGTAGACCCAAACGCGGGAATCAGGGGCGAGCTGGGGATCATGGGCGAGGGTCGGGAGCATGGTGTGGGGAGGGGACAGGAGTTAGGAGACAGGAGTTAGGAGACAGGAGTTAGGAGACAGGAGTTAGGGGACAGGGGTTAGTAAGGAACGTGCTTGTAATGTTTTACACCTCCCTCCTTCCTTCTGTCTCCTGCCTCCTGCCTCCTGTCTCCTAAATTAAGCCAGGTTAGTCAGGATCATTTCAGAAAGATCGTAGACCGGAATTTGCTCATTTTTTTCGCGGGCTTTCAGGCCATCCTGCAGCATAGTAATACAGAAGGGGCAGTTGGCGACGATGGCGGTCGGATCGGTGCCCAGGGCTTCGTCGATGCGTTCCAGGTTGATGCGCTTGTCACCGGGTTCGTCTTCTTTCCACATTTGCGCCCCACCGGCGCCGCAGCAGAGGCCGTTCTTGCGGGAGCGTTTCATTTCGACGAGGTCGGTATCGAGGGCTTCGAGCAGACTGCGCGGCGCTTCGTATACGTCGTTCGCCCGACCCAGATAACAGGAATCGTGGTAGGTGATCCGCTGTCCCTGGAAGCTACCGCCTTCCTTCATTTTGAGTTTGCCTTCCTCGATGAGCGTGTTGAGCAGTTGGGTGTGGTGGACCACGTCATAATGACCGCCCAGTACCGGATATTCATTTTTCAGGGTGTTGAAACAATGCGGGCAGGCGGTGACGATTTTTTTGACCCCGTACATATTGAGGGTTTCAATATTCATCGCCGCGGTCATCTGAAACAGGAACTCATTACCGGCGCGCCGGGCCGGATCGCCCGTACAGCGCTCCTCGTTACCGAGCACAGCAAATTGAACGCCCGCGTGGTGCAAAACGTCACAAAGCGCACGGGTCACCTTTTGGGCCCGGGCATCGAAAGATCCGGCGCAGCCCACCCAGAAAAGGATTTCCGGGGTCTGGCCTTCTGCGGCATATTCGGCAATGGTTCTGGTATGCATATCAAGGGTTTTATTGGATCCGGGCAGACGCTTGTACTTGAAACACTTGTAATTTGTCGTTGTTGTTGGCCACCACCACCGTCCTTTTACCACCGGCACTCCGCAGTACCTGTACATCCCGCGCTTCCCGGCTGGCCCAAAAACCCGAGGCCAGGGCCATAACCGGGGTCAATTTACCGTGGCCGTCATTCTCCAGCAGCAATCCGTTGCCGGCATCCATGCGTCCGGTTTCCACTTGCTGGCCGTAGTCATTGCCCACGAGCAGCAGATTTGCGGCACCATTTGGATTGGAGATGACCCGAATAGCATAAACGGGAGAAACCTGCGCCGCGACCGGCAGTTTCTGCATGGTGAATTTCCCGCCATTGTTTACAAACACCGCTGAAGCCAGGTAGTTCGCTTTTAATTGCTGGCTGAATTCCATCTCTTTTTCCGAAAACAGATCCGTGATCGTCGCCTTGGCATAGGGCGCATAGTGCACGTATTTTTTCTTTAAAATCGGTAACTGCTTAAGTATGACATCATGCAGCGCAACCGGGGCATCTTTGCCGTTATAAGTTTCGGTCATGATCGGGTCGATGCTGCCGTTTTTGTCAAAATCTTTGGCAAACATCCGCAAGGGAGCTTCCGGACTGGCCTTGTAACGGCTGTTTTCGCCCAGATTGCCGGCCACCAGATCCAGGTCGCCATCACCGTCGAGGTCGACGGCGGTCAGCGAGTGCCAGAAACCCTGGGTGCCGGTGAGTCCAAAACGATCGGTAGCGCGTTCCAGTTTCCCGTTTTGCAGGGCGAATACCTCGATGGCCATCCACTCGCCGGTAATGACCAGC
Source organism: Saprospirales bacterium (assembly GCA_031425035.1). GTDB lineage: Bacteria > Bacteroidota > Bacteroidia > Chitinophagales > Saprospiraceae > M3007. The sequence goes on from JANPIN010000012.1 coordinate 3,534, forward strand.
TCGGCTTTTTTATCCCCGTCCAGATCGGCCCAGGTGCAGGCCCGGACCATGCCGACGCTCTGTAAAGCGGGCGCGGCCTGCGCGGTCACATCGGTAAATACACCTTTATTATTTTGCAGTAAATAACTGTTGGGCGTGGTCGGGTAGGCGAGGGGCGTACAAGCGCCGCCCAGAATTATATCCAGATCGCCATCGCCGTCGTAGTCGTAGGCGCTCACCGCCAAAGCGCTGGTGTAAATAGCGGGCAGGGTAGCGGTGGTGGCCGAAAAATTACCCCGGCCGTCATTACGGTACAGCCTGGGCTGATACAAGGGGTCATCGGCTTTGAAGGAATCGCCGCCGCTGGCTACGAATAAATCGAGGTCGCCGTCGCCGTCCGCATCGAAAAAGACGGCGCCCGTATCCTCGTAGCGTTGATCTGCCAGCCAGGTGGCGGTCGAACTGGGTTGAAAAATACCGTCGCCCTTCTGAATATACAGCGACCCGGGGGAGCCGGCGGCATTGCCCACGTAAAAATCATCGAGGCCGTCCTTGTTCACGTCGCCGGCCGCCAATGCCGGGCCGGGAGCCGACATTTTCCAGGGCAGCAGCCGTTCGCGGTTAAAGGACTGCACATCGTCTTCTTTATGTAGAAAAACGGGGGCCGTTATTTCCTTAAACGGCGTGGCGGCGGGGGAAGCCGGCGGAGTTAAGCGACCGGGTTTACCTTCCGCATACTGCACGGTATAGCGTTTATTTAAAGCCAATTTTTCCAGTACGACCAATTGGCCGCCAGGAAATTCCACTTCCACGCGATCGGCTGTTTGTACACCGGCGCCGAAACCGAAGTGGAAAATGGGTTCTACGGTCGACAGAAAACCGCGAATGGGCGCCAGATCCGAATAATAGACCTGATCGCCGGCTTGAATACGGGCACGGGCACCAAAGGCAAACGTATTTTGCGGGGAACCCACTGCTTTGATCTGCAGCCAGGCGCCTCCTTTGCCCATTTCCACCGCGCGATTCCGATAAATATCGGCCGGGCTGGCTAAATTGTTGAGGATCAAATCCATATCGCCGTCGTTATCCAGATCGGCGTAGGCGGAACCGTTGGAATAAGAACGTTGTACAAAACCCCAGGCGGTGCTGACGTTTTCAAAAGTCAGATCGCCGCGGTTATGAAAACAATATTTTTGAAGCGGCGTGTTCGGCATCAGGTCGAGGTAGCCCTCGATTTTGGCAAACCGTTTGGCGGTCACGCCACCGGTACGCTGAATGGAATCGGCCGTAAAATTCAGGTAGTCCAGGTTGCTCACGTCGCGCCGATAGCCATTGGTAATGAAGAGATCGCGATAGCCGTCGTTATCGAAATCCTGGAAGAGGGGCGCCCAGCTCCAATCGGTCTGGAATACGCCGGCGAGACAACCAATATCGCTATAGCTGCCGCGTCCATTGTTGAGTTGGAGCACATTGCGCATTTGCTGGTGTCCATAACCGTATTTAGCCAGGGTCGAGTAGCGGTCCAACAACATGGTGGACATCAGTTGCCGCTGCCGGTTATGGTCTTCGGCCAGCATATCGAGGGCCATGAGATCCTGAAGACCGTCGTTGTTAATGTCGGCCACGTCCACGCCCATGGTATGGTTGCTTGAATGCCGGAAATATTCGCTGTAACGGTCAGTAAAATTGCCGGGTTGGGACGGGTTATTTATGTACACGAAGTCTGGTTCGATGTAATCATTGCCAATGATAATGTCTTGATAACCATCATTATTAATATCGGTCGTGGTTACGCTCAGACCAAAAGCGCTGTTTTCAATCCCTGCCCTTTTAGTGATGTCGCTAAAGGTACCGTTGCCATTATTCTGATACAGCCGGTCTGTATCGTAAGGATGATCGGGCGTCGTGATTCGCCGCAATACACCGCCGCCGATATCCTTGATACGGGCGGAACTCACCGTTTTAAAATCTACCGGGTAGTTCACTACATAACAGTCCAAATCGCCATCGCCATCACAGTCAAAGAAATTGGCCTGATTAGAGGCAGAGCCATCGGACAGTCCAAACGCCTGGCCCTGCTCGGTAAAAGTGCCGTTTTTATTATTGATGAAAAGCAGGTTTTGTCGCAAGGGAGAGGATTGCATGCCTGTCCGGCAGACATATATGTCCTGCCAGCCATCGGCATTCACATCGGCAATAGCCACGCCGGTTTTTTCTCCATCCATCGCCTGTACCCCCGCCTGCTCGGTCACATCCTGGAACTTCAGGCCACCCATGTTTTGGTAGAGTTTACAACTGCCCTGGGTACGGGTAAAGTAAAGGTCCTGCAGCCCGTCATTGTTAAAATCGATCACCCCGACGCCACCACCATTGTAGAGGTAGGAGTTGGTCAGGATGTTATTCTGGTGATCTTCGATCACGTCGTTTTCAAAATCAATGCCCGTCGTGCCGGGAGACAGGTGTTCAAAGAGGGCATCTTTAGGCGCAGGAGCCACATCGGCAGCGCCGGAATTTTTGCCGCATTGTCCGAACAAAAAAACCAAGCCACACAGGGGCAAGGTTTTAACTAAGTATAGTGTTTTTTTCATCATTGAGAGTAGCCAGTTTCTTGCCTTTTGGGGGATCAAAATAGGTGGACAATTAATCTCGGCGCCAGGCATCGCGTTCTTCGCTCATGGACCAGGCGGCGCCGTTGTTTTCAATTGCATTAAATAATGGCAGCCATTCGGCCGGACCGGCAGATTGGGTCAGGATTTCATGGCGGCGCATTTGTAAAATGATATCGAGGGGATTGATCAGCACCGGGCAGGCTTCCACGCAGGCGTTGCAGGTGGTGCAGGCATGTAGTTCTTCGGGGGAAATACGGTCGAACAGCGTTTTGCCGTCGTCGTAGTTTTCCAGGGTAAATTTTCCGCTTTCGAGGTGAATGCCAATTTCTTCGGCCCGGTCGCGTACGTCCATCATGATCTTCCGCGGCGACAATTTCTTTCCGGTAATATTGGCCGGGCAAGCCGCCGTACAGCGCCCGCATTCAGTACAGGAATAAGCCTGCATGACATTCCGCCAGGTCAGGGAAAACACGTCGTTGGCCCCAAATTCCGGCATTTCCGTAGAGGCATTGGGGTCGGGTTGATCCAGGCCCATCATCAGGCGCACCTCCCGTTGGATATCCGGCATGTTTTCCATTTTCCCTTTCTCGGCCGTGCGGGCATACCACGTGTTTGGAAAAGCCAGCACAATGTGCAGGTGTTTGGAATAGGGCAGGTAACACAGAAAGCCGAAGACGGTCATAATATGCAGCCACCAGCCGAAACGTTCCACCCCGATGAGGGCCTCCGTATCCAGGCCGCCAAACAGCAGCGGACCCAGCCAGGTGCTCACGGCGAAGGAACCGGTGGCATGGTAATGCTCGAGGCCCCTGGTTTGCAGCACTTTATCGCCGCCGTTCATACAAAATACACCCACGATCAGGATGATTTCCAGCAGCAGGATGAGGTTAGCATCGCGGGTCGGAAAACCGCGCATTTCCGGTTGTTGAAAACGTCGGACCTTCAGGACGTTGCGACGCAGCAGGAAAATGATGGTCGCCACGAAAGCCAGCACCGACAGAATTTCAATAAAACTAATGACGAACGTATAAAAACCGCCCAGATAAGGCGCGAAAAAGCGGTGGGTGCCGAAAATGCCGTCGGTGAATATTTCGATCAGTTCGACCTGGGTAATCAGGAATGCGACGTAAATAAAGAGGTGTAATACGGCTGGCATCCAGTTCTTGAACATCTTTTTCTGGCCGAAGGCGACGAGTAAAACCCGCATCCAGCGTTCACCGGTATCTCCTTGTACCACATCCGGTTTACCCAGGAAAATGTTGCGGCGTACCCGGCGGAAGCCTTTCCAGGCGAACCAGACGGCCGTGGCAGCAACCAGTATAAAAATAATGGACTGTAGCATAAGCGTTGAATAAGGTCTTGTATTCGGCTTCCGGAAATAAAAATCAAATAACGGGCGAAAAATACAGCGCCGGGAACTGACTTTTGCACGTTCAATCTTTTTTGAAATAATTCTATCGTTCATCGCCCCTGTTTCGCACAGGACTCAGCCTCCAACCATGCAAATTCTCGACGACCGGCAAATTCGCCAGAAAATAAAAAGACTGGCTATTGAAATCCTGGAACACAATTTCGGGGAGTCGGAAATTATCCTGGCCGGACTAAATAATAACGGCACCGGATTCGCCCAGCTGCTACTAACCGAACTGCTGCCTATTACCCCTGCGGAAACGACGCTGACGCTGACCCGCATCCGGCTCAACCCCGCCAATCCGGTGGAATACGATCCGTATATTGAAATGCCCGCTGAGTCACTGCGTGGGAAACCGATCATTATCGTGGACGATGTGGCCAATACGGGCCGTACGATTTTTTATGCCGTACAACCGCTGCTAAAGGTACTGCCGAAAAAAGTGGAAGTGGCCGTGCTGGTCGACCGCAAACATAAATCCTTTCCCATTAAAGCCGACTATGTGGGCCTCTCGCTGGCGACCACGCTGCTGGACAATATCGAAGTGCGGATCCGGGGGGTGGAGGATATGGCGGTGTTTTTGGATTAGGGGGCAGGAGGCAGGAGACAGGAGACAGGCGTAGAGTGGGTGCCCAGCTCCTAACATCTGTCTCCTGCCTCCTGTCTCCTGTCTCCTAACTCCTATGCCCCCACTGCTGCCTCTGCTGCTTTACGGGCTTTCAAGGCGCGTTTTTGATCGGCATTGCTTTCATACAAGCAGTAAAAGTCATATTTGACCCGGTCGCGCTCGGCCCAGATATCTTTGCCAATATCGCAGAGAATGACCAGTTCCTGGTAGATTTTATTGCCTTTGTCCATGCGGTGCTCCACGGAAATATCGCGGTCATGCAGTTTATCCTGCTGAATATTCATGGCGTTCTCAAACTCTTTGGCGGCATCCGCAACCCGCTGAATATTCTGCTCGGTCATACCGACATCGGCCAGAAAGTCAATTTGCTGACGCGCTACGCGGGCTACCCGGCGACCGCAGAAAAGCAACTGGGGATCACTCATGTCCCCGAGTTTGGATGTACCGAATTTACGGTAACGCCCCGTGCGGTCGTGGTACTTCATAGCTACGCGGGTCATAATGGAACGAATCGCGGTGCGTAATTTTTCAGCGGCCTGCATCTTCTTCTCCGTACAGATCATCTGGTCGCCTACCATTTCATCATCGCCGGGCAGCGCGTTGAACTGCTCGCAAAGCGATTGAAAACCTTTCAGGCGATCTACCCCAAAACCATACTGGTTGAAGAATTCCAGGTCGCGAAAGGCGGCACGCAGGGCATCATTACATTGCACGTACAGCTCGGCGTCGGAGACGTTATACATCCGGTGGCCAGGTTGCTTTTTCATAAATTGTTTGTTTTATGAGTGGGCATTTCGACGGTTGCTCACTGTCCGCTGACGACCATTTGTACGGCTAATAACTGGCTATGAATTACTTACGTACACATATAATCGTGCGACAAAAATAATTCGTTTTAATTTAAGAAAAAATGTTTGACACAAAAAATTAGAAATCTTTTCCTGTACCAACATTTTCCGGCCGACGGGAAGGGTTTTATCACATTAAGGACGTGTAGTTTTTTTTACCACATAAGGGCACATAAGAACACATAAGAGTATATGATAACACATTAGAACACATAAGAACACATAAGAGCACAGTAGAAAATAAGGTTGGATCTCCGTTTTCTCTGTGTCCTTATGTGCCCTTATGTGGTCAAATATTTTTTGGCGGTAAAAACGCTACCTGTTCCCCTTATTTAATCATGGTTTCTACCAGGTGCACCAGTCCATCCACGATGAACTGCACCCCGATCGCAATGACGATGAAACCCATGATCCGGGCAATAGCATTGAGGCCGCCGTTGCCCAGCACCTTAAACAGTAAAGGTGCAATGCGCAGTAATACCCAAACCAGCACCGTTACGGCGAAAATGGCGGCGATAATCATTATGCGCTCCGGCCAGCCCGGGTGCTGGGCATACTGGGTGATGAGGTAAGAAATAGAGCCCGGCCCCGACAGCATCGGCATGGCCATAGGCGAAAAAGCCACGTCCTGACGCTCCTGACTTTCCTTTTCCAGATCCTTGTCATAACCGCGGCGGCGGGCGAATTTGCCGTTCATCAAAGCGAAACCGCTGCTCAGCAGGGCCAGACCGCCGGCAATACGAAAAGCGTGGATGGTCAGGTTGAAAAAGCTCAGAATATACGTGCCGGCCAGAAAGAAACTCAGCAGGATCAGCAGGAAATACAGGCTGGTATGCAGGGCGATCCGGTTACGTTCGGGCCGCGGGCGATCACTGGTGAGCGCAACGTACACCGGAATAGCCCCCGGCGGATCGACAATGGAGAACAAGGAAAAGAGGGTGGCAATAAAAAATTCCATACGTGTTTGATTTGCGGACAAAGGTAACCGACTGTGGTTTTTGGCAGCGTAAACTTTGTTTGATCCTTCCGGTCCATTGATTTCTTGCGGTTTAGCGGGTAATCCATATTTTCGCCCCAGCTATCCGCCTCCCGGAACCTGTTAAAATTTCCACAAAAACCCGAATCGCATACATGGCCCGGCTTTTTGCATGCGTTTGTGGCCTTTAAAAAAGGCGCTCCCCACCCTGATACTGCCGGAGCCAAACCAGACGTTCTTGTTCCACTGCTTTTAATGGTTTAAACGATTACCAACTACATAATAAATCCAATTGAATATGAACCTTCGTAAAGGTATTTGTTCCATTTTTCTCCTCTTATCCGTCTTTGCCCTAACCGCCCAGCAAACGGCCGTTTTCACGGAAGCCAATCTGGCGTATAAGCGCGGACTGGAGTTTTTCAACCAAAGTCTGTACGGACTGGCGCAGAAAGAGTTCCGCAGCGCCATCGACATGCTGCGGCCGGTCAATGAACCGGAATGGAAAGCGGTTAAAACGGATGCCGAACTCTATTACGCCAAGTCGGCCGTTCGCCTGGACCAGCCGCAGGCGGAACAACTCACCCTCGATTTCCTGCGGGAAAATGCGCCGTCCCCGGTGGCCAGTCAGGCAGCTCTGGAAATCGGCGACTACTATTTCAACAAAAAGGAATACGATAAAGCGCTGACTTACTACGACATGGCGCCGGTCGGAACGGGCAATACCCGCGACGAGATCCAGTTCAAAAAAGGCTATGCCTACTTCGTGAGTAAACAGTTCGGCCGCGCCAAAGCCTTGTTCGCGCCCCTCAAGGAGAATACCCGCAGCGAATGGTATTACCCCGCCAACTACTACTATGGCTGCTGCGCTTTTTTTGAAGGTAAATACGACGAAGCCCAGAAATCCTTCTTGCGCTGCGAACAGTCGGATAAATACAAGCAGTTCGTGCCCTATTATATCGCGCAAATCTATTCTGCCAAAAAGCAGTACGACCAGCTGATTACCTACGGCACGCCGAAAGCCCAGGACTCGAACATCAAAAATCGTCCGGAACTTAATCAGCTCGTCGGCCAGGCCTATTTTGAAAAAGGCGATTATAAAAAATCCCTGCCTTACCTGGAATATGCCGCCAAGAACATGGGTAACCTGCGCCCCGCCGATTATTACCAGCTGGGGTACGCCCAATACCAGAGCGGCTTGTACAAACCTGCCATCGAGAACTTCGAGCAACTGACCAAACAGGATAGCATGCTCGGCCAGAACGGTTTGTATCACCTCGGCGATTCCTACCTGCGGACCAATAATAAATTCGCGGCCCGTAATGCTTTCAGCCAGGCCGCAAACATGAATTTTGATAAAACGGTCAAGGAAGACGCCCTTTTCAACTACGCCAAACTCAGCTACGAACTCAAGTACGACCGCGATGCCATCGATGCGCTGCAGCGTATTCCGGCAGGCTCCAAGAACTACGACGAGGCCCAAACGCTGATGAGCGAAGTGTTCCTGAACACCCGCGATTATGACCGCGCCGTTGCCACGCTGGAAGGCATTAAAAACCGCAACCAGCGCCTGAACGAGACCTATCAGCAGGTGACTTATTTGCGCGGTCTGCAACTGTATCAGAACAACCAGAAGGACGAAGCGCGGCGGTATTTTAATAAATCGCTCGATTTTCCGCTCAACAAACGCATTGCTACCCTGTGTTCCTTCTGGATGGGCTCCATCGCCAACGAAAGCGGCGAATACGCCATTTCCAAGCAGCACATGAACTCGTTCCTGTCGCAGGCGAAGTCTTACAACGACCTGCCCGAAGAGAGCAATCTGGCTATGGGTAACTACACCCAAGGGTATAATTTTATCAAAACCAAGGACTATAAATCGGCTTTGACCTATTTCAAAGCGGCTATCGAGGGTATCAAACGCGGCAATGTGCGCAGCGAACAGGTGCGCGGAACGGTGCTCGGCGATGCAGTTTTGCGCGCCGGTGACTGCCAGTTTAAAAATGGCCAGTATGCCGACGCTATTAATTATTACAACGAGGCCATTGGGCAGAAATACACCGGTTTCGAATATGCCCTGTACCAAAAAGCCATCATTAAAGGCTTGCAAGGCAATCAGTTAGACAAAGCACTGGCGCTGGAAGATCTGGTCAGTAAATACCCGAACAGCCAGTACACGGATGAGGCCTTGTTCCAGCTGGGCGATACGTATCAGGAAATGGGTAAGCTCGAGCAGGCCGTTCCGCCATTGAAACGCCTGGTCGCTGATTTCCGCGGTAAATCGGGCCTGGTGAATCAATCCCTGTTGAAACTGGGTCTTATTTCCTATAACCAGGGCAACGCTTCGGCCGCCATTAATTACTACAAACAGGTGTTTGCCAATAACCCCGAGGCGGCCGAAGCCAAGGATGCCCTGGCGTCGCTGGAAGAAATTTACGTTAAAGACCAGAACCGCCCGGACGAATATTTTGCCTTCCTGGAAACGGTGCCGGGTTACAAGGTTTCCTCTGCCTCCAAGGACAGCGTGACGTATGAATCGGCTTATATTCAATTCCAGAACGGTCGGTATCAGCAGGCCATCGACGGCTTCACGAATTACCTGGCGAAATACCCCAACGGTCCCAATGCGCTGCAGGCCCTGTACTATCGCGGCGATAGTTATGCGACCACCGCGATTGGTAAAAGCACGCTGGCCCTGAAAGACTACGCCGCCATTGTTGGCCGTGGTTCCAGCAAGCTCTACCCGAAAGCTGCGGAAAAAGGCGCTTATCTCGCCTATAACAGCGAAAAGAACTATGCGCAGGCTTTCGAACTGGCCCGTAAATGGGAAGAATCAGCGGTGACGCCGAACTCCCGGTTCGATGCGCAACTGATGGCGCTACGTGCGGCCTATCAGACCAATAACTCGGTGTCGGTGAATGAATATGCGGGCAAGATCACGAACTCCGGTCAGGCCTCTGGCGATCAGTTGGCAACGGCTAACTTTTACGTCGGGAAAATGGCCTATGATAAAGGCGATTATGCCCGGGCTTTACCAGCCTTGCAAACGGTGACCCAAAAAACGACCTCGGAAATCATGCCCGAAGCGTATCACTTGCAGGGCCAGATCCTGTTCAAACAAAAAAAGTACGCCCAGGCGGAAGACATGATCACGGAGGCGAATAAAGCCAGCGCCGGCTACGATGACTGGATCGCTAAAAACCTGATCCTGCTCTCCGATGTCTATGCGGAACAGGGCGATAAAAACAGCGCCACTGCGGCTCTGGAAGCGGTACTGGAAAATTACAAAGGCAATGACGCCACGATCCTGGCCACCGCCCGCGAGAAATACAACCGGCTGAACAGCAACGCCCCCGCACCAACGACCAATAAAGGGGCGAAAGGGAATTTCCTGGAACTGGAAGAAGGCGGTAACTAAGCCCAACCCCTCCAGAGCAACTAATAACCAACTAACAAGACAACGAATGTACTTCCAACATAAATCTCTGCTTGCTGCCCTCGTCCTGGCCTTCGGCGCGCAGCAATCCGCCTTCGCTCAAAAACCTCTGCCCACAGAAAGTGTCGACATCGTCAAAGACTTCGATGCGCGCCTGCTGGAATCCAATAAAGTCATCGTTACGCCTACGCTGCCGCTGCTGGATACGACCACGAAAAGGCAGGTGTACGTGGTGCCGCCCCGTCCGCTGGCCGTGACCTATGATGCGCCCAAACTGCGGCCTATCGGTCTGAAAACGGTCAAGGAAGAAACGCCTTACAATGGCTACGCGAAAGTCGGTGGCGGCGTGCCGGCGGCATTTTACGGCGAAGCAGGGTATTACCTGCGTTCCAGCGATAAGTTCGACGGTAAAGTCTGGTTCAAACGCCATAATCAGAGCGCCGACCGCAATCTGGAAAACCAGAAGTTCTTTACCAATGACGCGCTGGTCACCGGCAATATTTACCTGCCGAAAGAACTGGCCGTGGAAGCTAAAGTCGGTTACAGTTATGATCGGGTCCATTACTACGGATATAACCACGCCGACACGGCTTTTTCCTCCGAACGCACCCGGCAGGATTTTAAAATCACCGATGTTGGCGCCCGGCTGTATAACAGCGAACGCACTTCCGGCGACATCAATTTCTCCCTGGCGCCGAGTGTGTATGTCCTGCACGATAATTACTCCAACCGCGAAACCGGCCTCAATGTCAACCTGACGGCCAGCAAATGGTTTGCCGAAAAACATCCGCTTCGCCTGACGATCCGGACCGACGTGACCAACTTCAACGACACGGCCAAGCAAACGCTGAACAACATTTACTTACAGCCTTCTTTCACTTACCACGCTGATTTTATTAAATTTAAAGTGGGCGGTAATTTTGCCAGCAACCGCGACGTATTCAGTATTTTCCCTGACGTAGAGGTTACGCTGCGCGTTTTCGGCGATGGCGCCCAGATCTTTGGTGGCATCAGTGGCGACCTGCGGAAAAATACGTATCGTAGTATGTCCGAGTACAATCCCTTTATCAATATCCGGGAAAGCAAACTGGGCAACACCCGTTTCGATACGTATTTCGCCGGTTTGAAAGGCGACCTGGGCTGGCTGACGTATAGCGGGCAGGCTTCCTATAATAAGGCCGCCAACCTTGCCCTGTACCAGACGCAGTTCTCGGAGTCGACCATCACCAAATTCCGGACGGTTTACGATACGGCGCGCATTACGAACGTGCAGGGAACCATCAAAGTAGTGCCTTTTGCGGCACTGACCCTTTCCGGTACCATCAGCCAAAACCTGACTTTCGAGTTGAACAACGAACTGCATAGCTGGGGTTTGCCCAATACCGAAGGTGATTTTAGCGCCCTGTACTCCATTTTGGAAGGAAAAGCGAACCTGCGTGCCTCGGCCCACATTGCCGATGGCATTTGGTTCCGCGATGCCGAAAACCGGGCCCGCGAAGGCGGCGTACTCTTCGACCTGAGTGCCGGCGGCTCCTATTATTTCACGAAAAATATCGGCGCTTTCCTGGAACTGAACAACATTTTAAACAACCGCCGCGAACGCTGGTACCAGTATCCCACTTTCGGAACGAACTTTTTAGCGGGGATTACTGCGCGATTCTGAAGGGTTGATAAAGGTTGATAAAAAGGGGTTGATAAAGGTTGATGAAAAAGGGTTGATAAAGGTTGATGAAAGGGTCATAGTTGGCTGTCAACCAGCTTAGCTTCGTTCACAACAGTAGTCAATTAAGAGAGGTTGAGAATATACAAGTAACGGTAAAAGCAAGCGGCCAAATTTTCCAGTCAGGAAAATTTGGCCGCACTTTTATGGGCACCTTACAGGCGTTCATACATCATCGTTCATCGTTCACTTGTACCGTCGACGAACCAGTTTAATGAAATTCTTCACGACTTCCACGCGCTTTTTATCCAGCCAGCCAAAGCGGATCACGCAGTTATCGAGCAGGTAGGTTTTAGCGTCAGAAAACTGGCTGAAGCTATTCAGGGCCATCAAGGTAGATTCGAAGGCCTGACCGTCGCCGGCGAAAAGTTCGCGGGTCAGCAGCAGGCGGTCGTTGAGCGCAATGGCTTTTTTCAGGTCGGCAATCGGCAGTTCGGAGAGTTTTTCCGAAAGTTCTTTGGCCTGTTTTTCTTCAAATAAAGCTTCCGCGTCCGGGTTGTGCACGTGGCTGTGTACCGGTCTCGGCGCGACCACCACGTCCTGTTCCGCCGGAGCGGCAGCCGGTGCGGGCTTATCTTCCACCACCACGGGCGGTTGGGCTGCCGGCGGGCGCTGCGTTTCGCGGATCACCGGTGGTTCCGGCGCCGGCGGTGTGGGCGGCGCTACGGGAATACTTGGTTTGGGCGCCGGCTCATCGACCTGGGAAGGGCGCGGCGCAGCGGGCCGGCGCGTAGGAACCGGTTCGGGTCGAATGGTGGGACCGGCAGTTTCGACGGAGAGTACGGCGTCGTACAACTCGCGTACGTAGGAAGCCACGATGTCCACGTCGATGCGCACGATATTATCGGGATCCTTGCTCAGGCGGGTAAACTCCCGGTTCAGTTTGTCGAGGTAAATTTTTGTTTTCAGCAAATCCATTTGTACGATGCAATTAGGTGATGTGGCTAGGTAATGCTGCCGGTCAGTGAGATATTCCTATTTTCACCGGCGAATTTCAAAAATTAAATCGGAACTGTTTCCATTTAGGTCATATTTCCATTTATAAACGCTGCTTATCGTGTTTCTCGAACCACATTTCAAAGGTCAACGCTCCGGCTGGATAGAGGTTGTCTGCGGTTGTATGTTTTCCGGCAAGACCGAAGAATTGATCCGCCGCCTGCGCCGCGCAAAAATTGCCGATCTCAAAGTGGAGGTTTTCAAACCCCGCCTGGATACGCGGTATGACGAATCCAGCGTCGTCAGCCACGACAATACTTCCGTGCTGGCCCAACCCGTGGATCATTCCTCGAAGATCCTGAAAATCAGTGACGATACCACCGTGGTTGGTATTGACGAGGCCCAGTTTTTCGATGCCGGCCTGCCACAGGTGTGTCAGGAACTGGCCCTGCGCGGCGTACGGGTCATCGTCGCCGGACTGGATATGGACTACCGCGGAGAGCCGTTCGGGTCCATGCCTTATTTGCTGGCCACCGCCGAGTATGTAACTAAAGTACACGCCATTTGCGTGCACTGCGGCAATCTGGCGACCCATTCCTACCGCCTCGCCGCAGGGGATAGCGTCGTGCTGCTGGGTGAAAAAGAGCAGTACGAACCGCGCTGCCGCTCCTGTTACCAGATGGGGAATATTTTACGGTTGAAGTGAAAACGCCGGTTTGGTCACTTCAACCCGAATCGCAGTCCCAGGATAGATTTTTGTGCAGTTGCAAGGGGCGCCAGGGAAAGTAAAGCAAATAGAAAAACAACTGGTTACATGTAGAAAAATGAAGGTTTTACGTAAATGATATAGGCAATTTTGAGTGGTTTGCGAGGGTTGTTGGTTTGACTAGATGATGATCAGTAAATTGAAATCCAACTTTATTCAAAATCACTTTGCGCTTACTATAAAACTTAAAGCAATGTTGAAATGGAATATAAACCTTATCAACTTTTATCAACCTTCGTGAATTCCAGCTCCACCAGCACCGGCAAATGGTCGGACGGGTAGTGCAGGTTCCGGTTATCGCTCAAAACCGCATACTTTTTAACCCGCAGCTCCGGCGTTTTGGAAATGAAAATATAGTCGATCAGTTTGGTCACCGGCTCCCCGAATTTAAAGCCGTTAAAGGTGCCTTCCGGCCCGAAAGGAGGCGCTGCCGAAATCTCGCGGGTGTCGGTCATGACCTTTTTTAACTTAGTCAAGACCGGCATATCCGGCGTAGAATTCAGATCGCCCATGAAAATAACGGGAAAATTACGGGTGTTGAAAGCCTGTATTTTAGTGATAATCAGGTCAATACTATTCTGCCGCGCGGTTTCACCCATATGATCGAGGTGGGTGTTGAATACCCAGAAGGTTCGGTTGCCGGTCTTGCTTTTGAGCAAAACAGCCGTGCATACCCGCAGACAGGCAGCATCCCAGCCCATGGAGACCGTATCGGGCGTTGGAGACAGCCAGAAAGTATGGCTTTTCAGCAGTGAAAATTTGGACCGATCGTAGAAAATAGCCGTGGATTCGCCTTTGCCGCCGCCATCGCGGCCCACACTTTCACAACCGAAGGCAGGCAGGTTTTTTTGTAAAAAATTGATCTGATGCGGCAGTCCTTCCTGGGTGCCGAAAATGTCGGGGCCATAGAATTTGATCTGCGCCACCAGGAAGTCCCGCCGGTGCGTCCAGTCGTCCTCGCCGTCGGAAGCCACATCGAGGCGGATGTTATAGGTCATGACCTGCAGGGTTTGTGCCCGCAGACAAAAGGCGGGAAACAAGAGGAGACAAAGGCTCAAAATGCTGATTTTGCTGATGTTCATTTTGCTGCGCATGAAATAGCAATAGTACAGGTCTATGTCGTCCAGTAGTCATTAATCACCTTTTAATTTTCATTTAATCACCCTTTAATTTCTAAAGCCTTTTCGGCACGGTATTTAGATACATGTTGGTTCATCTTTTTAATCACGCCAATATGTTACGTTTAATCTACAGCTTGCTCGGCCTGTTCACTTACCACCTGGCCTTTTCCACAAACCTTGTTGTTCCCAACAACTTTCCACCAACCGGACCACTCACTATTGTCATAGATTCCATGCAAGGGGTTGATTGTACGCATGGCAGCGGGTATTTATCGGTATCGGCCATCGGCGGTGCCGGCGGTTATAGTTTTCAATGGAGCAATGGCGCCACGGGTGCATTTAGCGCCGGATTAGCGCCCGGCGATTATACCATTACGGTCATGGATGCCGACGGGAAAACGGAAGAGATCAGCACGACCATCGACGACGATCACCTGCCGCCGAGTGTCGATGCCGGGCCGCCGTTCACGGTTGGTTGTTCCAATTCCGTGCTGACGTTGACCGGCGCCGGGCCTGCCGGAGCCATTTATACCTATCAATGGACCGCCCAGAACGGCGGCAACATCCTCTCCGGGGCAAACACGCTGTTACCGACCATTAATAAGGCCGGCAAATTCGTGCTCGTGGTTACCAATACCCAGAACGGCTGCACGGGCACCGATTTTACGACCGTAACCGCGCAGTATGTGGCGCCAATTGTTGCTGTTCAGGGGGACACGATCACCTGCAGCCAATCTTCTGTGAAGTTGATCAGCAGCTATAATGCGCTGAATACGAACATCGTATGGCAAGGTCCAAACGGCTACGTCAGTTCCTTCCCACAGCCGACCGTCACCGTAGCCGGTAACTATTTCTTCACGGTGACCGATACCATCAGCACGTGCGCCACGAAGGTAAAAGCCGTGGTACTGCTCGATACGATGTCGCCACCGGTGAGTGTTTCAGTCAGTGGCGCGCTCAGCTGCCAGCAGGCCAGCGTGCAACTCATCGCCACGAGCAGTGCCAGCAACCTGAAATTTAACTGGGCCGGTCCGAATAACTTCACTTCGGCTTTGCAAAATCCGACCGTCAATGCGGCGGGTACCTATGTACTGGTCGTTACCGCTTTGCGCAATGGCTGCACCGCCGTACGCAGCCTGAACGTTACGGGCAGTTTAGCGCTGCCGAGCGCCACGGCTGTAGTATCCGGTGCTTTAACCTGTACGGTGTCCTTCGTTAGCCTGAATGGGAGCTCTAATACGCCCGGCGCGAGTTTCAGCTGGACTGGTCCGGGTGGTTTTACTGCCGGCACCCAGAACACCAGTACCGGCGTTCCCGGTATTTACACCCTGACCGTTAAAAATAACAGCAGTGGTTGTACCGCAACGGCTACCGTCACTGTCCAGCAAAACGTGACACCACCCACTATTACCGCTACCGGCGGCAATAAAACCTGCGCGAATCCAACGGTGCAACTGACGGCCCAGGCCAACGTGTCCGGCGCTTCTTTTTCCTGGAACGGCCCGTCCGGTTTTTTCTCCAATCAGCAGAACCCGACGGTGAGCCAGGTGGGTAACTATAACGTGACCGTTACGAACCCGCAAAATGGCTGCTCGGGCACCGCTTTCGCCAGCGTCGGCCAAAATATTGCCGCCCCAACCGTAATTGCCACCGGGGGTACGGTTACCTGTACGGTGCCGCAGGTGAATTTGAAAGCCACTTCCAATACGTCAGGGGCGACCTTTTCCTGGAGCGGCCCCAATGGCTTCAGTTCCACGTTAGCCAGTCCGCCGGCTTCGACCGAAGGCTATTACTACGTCACGGTGACCAGTCCGGTCAACGGCTGCACCAATGCTTCGTCCACGTATTTATACAAAGACAATACGCCGCCTACCGCTTATGCCGGGGAGGACCGCTCGCTGAACTGCTATTTTACAAGTGTCGTGATCAATCCGATCGGCTCCTCTATAGGCAGCCAGTATGCGTATGCCTGGACCACCCTGGATGGCAATATTGTCAGCGGCGCCAACACGTTGCAGGCGCGCATCGATGGCGTCGGCACCTATAAACTGGTGATTACCAATACGCAAAACGGCTGTACGGCGAGCGATCAAATGGACTTGATCCAATCGCCACCCGTCACGGCGAACGTGGGTCAAACCCTGAACATAAGCTGTAACGGCCTGGCCAACGGTTCGGTAACCATAGTGGCCGGCGGAGGTAATGGCAATTATACCTACACCTGGCCCAACGGCGCCGCGACGGCTACGGTCAACAGCCTCGTCGCCGGCATTTATAAAGTGACGGTTACGGATGGCGAGGGTTGTAAAGCCACGGCCACGGCCACGGTTACGGAACCAACGGTGTTAGCCGCCACGATGTCTGCCGTGGCGCAGAGTTTACCGAACGTGAATAACGGCAGTGCGACGGCCGTCGCCAGCGGCGGTACGCTGCCTTATACCATTAAATGGAATACGAATCAGGTTACTTTTACCATTCAAAACCTGGCTCCGGCCACGTATACCGCTACGATCACCGATAATAAAGGCTGCACCGTCGTTCGCTCGGTTACGGTCAATCAATCGTCCTGCAATCTTTCCGGCGCCATCGCCGTGACGGCCATCAGCTGCGCCGGACTGACCAATGGCACGGCCACGGCGAATATCGTCGGCGGTACTCTTCCCATCGCCTATAAATGGTCGAATAATGCGACGACCAAGACCATCATCAACCTGCCGGTGGGTAACTATACGGTCACCGCCACCGATGCGACCGGTTGTCCGGTTACCCTGACCACCACCATCACGGCTCCGCAGCCACTGCTGGTTTCCATTGCCAATCAGGTCAATGTGGCTTGTCCGGGAGCCATGAGCGGCACGTTGACCCTGAACAGCAGCGGCGGTATTTCGCCCTATACCTATAACTGGTCGAATGGATCGGCGGCCGCGACGGCCTCGGGACTGAGCAGCGGCGCGTATACCGTGACGATCCATGATACCAACGGCTGTACCAAAACAACTTCGGCGACGATCCTCGTGACGGATAACAAACCGCCCGTGTTGAATTTGAAAAACGCCACCGTCCTGCTGGGCGCGAATAACCTGGCGACCGTGACGCCGCAAATGTTCGATAACGGCAGCCTCGACGTGGACTGCAGCATCGTTTCCTGGACGGTTACGCCTACGAGTTTCGATTGCAATAAAATTGGCACCAACGTGGTGACCATCACCGCTACCGATGGCAACGGCAACAGCAGCAGCGGCACAGCGCTGGTGACCGTACAGGATAATATAGCGCCGGTACTGACCTGCCCCACCAATATACTGGCCGGTTCCTGCCAGCCGGTCGTGCAGTTCAACCTGCCGCAGGTGACCGATAATTGCCCCTCGAGCCTGGAAAACCTGATCCTAAGCCAGGGTTTGCCCTCCGGTTCCGTTTTTCCGGCCGGGACTACCCAACAGCAGTTCAAATACGTGGATGCTGCCGGTAATCAGGCGGTTTGTGCGTTCACGGTAACGATTGTGCCCGCCATACAGGTCAGCGTACAGGTACAAACCAGCATGTGCTCGGGCGCCTGCAGCGGTCAGGCGAGCGTGCAGATTTCCGGCGGCACGGCGAACAGTATTTTCTGGAGCAATGGCCAAACGGGTCAGCAGGTGACGAATCTCTGCCCCGGCGCTTACTCGGTCACCGTACAGGATCCGTATGGTTGTGTGCAAACCCGCAGTTTCGACGTCAACGGCAGCGATATTGAAGCGCCCGTGCTGCTCCTGCAAACGCCTTCCCTAACGCTCGATGCCAGCGGGGTCGTCGTGCTGACGCCGGCTATGTTCGACGCCGGCAGTACCGATAACTGCGGCATCGCTTCCTGGACTTTCGAGCCGTCGTTTTTTGACTGCTCTACCCTGGGTACGCAAACCGTGCACATTATGGTCAGGGATTTGAACGGGAATGCGGCCGATCAGACGCTGCAGGTGAGCGTGTTGGACCCCATTGGACCGCAGGTACAATGCCCGGCTAATCAGTCTGTTCCGTATTGCCAGACCTTCGTTACGTATAACCTGCCGGTCGTCACGGATAACTGTTCCGTCAATCCGGCCGCGCTGCAAATGACGGCCGGGCTGGCCTCGGGGACGAATTTCCCGGGGAATGCGACGACCACACAGACCTTTGTGTATACCGATGCCGCCGGCAACACCAGCCAGTGCAGCTTTTCCGTCACCGTCATCCAGGCGCCGGTGGTGCAACTGGTGAATGTGCCCGTGAGCTGCGCCGGCGACTGCAATGGGCAGGCCAGCCTGAGCATCAGCGGAACGAGTGGCTTACCTACGGTACTTTGGAGTAATGGGCAGTCTGGTAGCGCTATCAGCAATCTTTGTCCGGGCGCCTACACCGCTACGTTCACCGATGCCCAGGGTTGCAGCCTGACCCGGTCGACCAGTATTACCCAGCCGGCAGTCCTTGGCGTCACCGTGGATGCCATGCAGAGTCCGGCTACCGGAATGAACAACGGCGCAATCGGCGTCACTGTTCTGGGCGGCACTGCGCCTTACACCTACACATGGAAACGGGATGGCGTGGTCTACAGCACGCAGGAGGACCTGACGAATTTACCCGGGGGACAGTACAGCCTGCTGGTGACTGATGCCCATGGCTGCACCGTTATTTCTCCTTTCCTGACCTTAAGCGGCAGCGTAAGAACCCAAGAACCGGAGTGGGCACAAGGTCTGCGTTTGCAGCCCAACCCCGCCCGCGATCAGGTGCTGCTGACCTGGCCGGAACCGCTGGACGAAGTTTTCGCCATTACCATTTTCGACCTGGCCGGCCGTCCCGTGCAGCAGGTGGAAGCGGATAAAAACGCCACGTCTTTGCGCCTGGACCTATCCGGATTAGCGCCCGGACTCTGGGTGTTGCAAATTCGCTTCACCAATGGGTCGGTTGCGGTTCGGTCGCTGGTGGTGGAGAGATAAGTGGAGAAAAATTGGTAGAATTAGGAGGCTGTCGCATGGAGTTTAGAAGAGTTTAGTTTGTTTAGAGGAGTTTAGAAAAAAGGCACATCATTGATAATCAATGCTATGTACTCGGACTCTACACCCATCTAAACCTCTCTAAACCAGACTTATGCGACAGCCTTTTTTCTATTTATCTGCTGATATAAAAGGCTTTCAACCTCGCTGCATCGTCATAACCCCATCAGGTCCTCCACGGCCGGTGCAGCCGTCGCTTAAGCGGGTCATAGTCAGGGTAGTACCTTCAACCTTCAGGGTGTATACCCCTTGTGCGGTACAGTCGCTTCCTTCTGTGTCCTGTATGGTTATTTTTCCGCTTTCAACGGTATATTTTCCCTTGATATCGAGGGTGCCATCGGCACCGAAATCCACCGTGTACGTGCCATCTTCGGATAGATTCACATTTACGGGCGTCATTTTTCCATTTTGATCAGGTATGGACATTTTCCAAGTACCGACAGGGCTTTGGGCCAGCAAGCCAGAAGGAAGCAGGGCCATACAGGCAAGAAACAAAGGAAGAAGTGCTTTCATAATTCAGTTTTGTTTATGGAATGAATGTGGTGACTATTTATGCAAACGCTTGGTCATGAGCGTGTTCGTTCTGGCTGGCGGTCTAAATTCGGTCAGGAAAGGTAATGGCCGCCACGCAAATAATTTACTGTTTTTACACGAATAAATTTCTTTCGTCATAAAACTTTCTTTGGCTATCGATGGTGAAAGCCGTTCATCTATCGGAATTTGGGTATACCAACAGTTATTTTAGAAGAAAATTCCCTACCGTACAAAACGTAAGGACGTACCCCGATTGTACCCATCCTGCCAGTAAAATACATACATCCCATGCGGCCAACTCTGCGTTGGTACGTCTAACAAATTGCTGCTCAAATCCTGTACCTGACCAGTAGCCACCAATCGGCCGACCTGATCCAGTATTTTCCAACTGGCTTGCGGCGAGTATTGTTCCGGCAGCCGCACCAGGAGCTGATTATTCACCGGATTACCCAGCAAACGGCACTGCTGTCTGGGATCTGCAGCTTGTGTAACGGGCGTCGTGGCCTGCACCAGCAACTGCATGGTCACCGGCAAATGATCGGAGCCATTGCGTAAGGCGGCACAAACGCTTGCGGAAACCGAGGTGGTCGTGGCGCACTGCAAATACTGGTTATAGGAAACGCCGTCGTTGCCGAAGGTGCGGTAACTCGTGGTTAGGGCCCGGATGCCGCTATTCCCATCGAGGATGTCCGGACTGGTCAGAATGAAATCGAAGCGGTCGTCCATGCCGCCGGTCACCGCGCAGGGATCGGTGCCGTCCGCGGGGGACTGGGTTTGCAGGGCGGCATACGTAGGTCCCTGCCAGCCATTGCTTTGTCCGGAGGGATCATCGAAACGTTGGAGGAGGGTCTGGAAAGCCGGCTCGGTACTGCTGTACAAGTTGAAATCGCCGGATATCATGTAGCGCTTGATCTGCGGATGGGCCTGCAGCCAGTTCACCACACTTTGCGCGGCGGCGGCGCGGGCCGCCACGTTGGTCGTCCCCTGGGAGGATTTAAAATGCGCGACAAAACAGTACAGATCGGTAGTATCGCCCGGATGGGTGGTGGCCAGATGATACAGCCGGTAAATGTCAATATCGCGCACGTTGCCGGTAATGGCCTGGTGGCCGAGGTAGCCGAGTTTAGCGCCGTTGTAATAGAGCATGTTGACAATATCCGAGCCGTTGGAGTTGCCAAAAGCGGTGGCCAGTATTTGCGGATTTGCGGATAAGGCATTGGTCCGCAGGCTGAGGACCGCCGTCTGACTGGGCAGCATTTCGTTGACGGTCAGAATATCCGGCTGCAGCACGTCGAAAATGAGCTTCAGGCGCGCATTTTTCGTCGCCAGCGGTAAACAGCTCAGATCGGCGTACTTGAGCAGGTTGTATTGTACGAAACGCAGGGTATCGGCAGATTGGCCGGCGAGCGGTCCGCCGACGCAGCAGAGGAGCGACAGGCCCACTAGTAATTTCTTCATTTTTCCTGTTTGCCGCAAAGGTGGGTCAAGCGGGTACAAACCAGGCAGTTTTGGTCAAATAATTACAATAGGAAACGCATCAGATCGCTGTTGCTGTTCAGGTATTCGAAGTTGAAATTGTAGAGCCGCAGGTTGTCCTGCAATCTTTCCAGTTGGCCGGACTGTTTGAACTCGATGCCCACCAGCGCCGGTCCGGCTTCCCGGTTGTTCTTTTTAATGTATTCAAAATGGGCAATATCGTCGTCGGCCCCCAGGACATTGACCACGAAGGTCTTCAGGGCGCCGGCCCGCTGCGGGAACCGGATGATGAAATAGTGTTTCAGGCCTTCGTACAGCAGGGCGCGCTCGCGAATTTCCTCGGTCCGGCTGATGTCGTTATTGCCGCCGCTGACCACGCAGACCACCCTTTTGCCCCGAATATGCGGCCGGTACTGGTCCAGCGCCGCGATGGTCAGGGCGCCCGCCGGTTCGGCGACGATGGCTTCTTCGTTGTACAGTTTCAGGATGGTCGCACACACCTTGCCTTCGGGAATGGTGATGACGTCGTAGAGCAACTGCCGGCAAATGGCGAAGGTTTTATCGCCCACCCGTTTCACGGCGGCGCCATCCACGAAGCGGTCGATGTCGTCGAGGGTGGTGTTGATACCGTTGGAGATGGAGGTTTTCATCGCCGCCGCACCGGCCGGTTCCACGCCGACGACCGCTGTCGCCGGACTTTTTTCGCGAAAATAGGTGGACACGCCTGCTGCCAGTCCGCCGCCGCCGACGGGCAGGAACAGGTAGTCCGGCGAGAACCCGGCTTGTTCCAGGATTTCCACGCCCACCGTGGCCTGCCCCTCGATGATCTTATCATCGTCAAAAGGGTGGATAAACACCGCTTGTTGTTCCCGGCAATACGCCTGTGCGGTGGCATTGGCATCGTCGTAGGTATCGCCGGTCAGCACCGTTTCCACCCAGTCGCCGCCGAAAGTGATCACCTTGTCCACTTTCTGTTTGGGCGTCGTGGTGGGCATGAAAATCCGGCCGCGGATCTGCAATTGCCGGCAGGAAAAAGCGACGCCCTGCGCATGGTTGCCCGCACTCGCACAGACGATGCCCGCCGCTTTTTCCAGGGTGGTTAAGCCGGTCATTTTGTTGTAGGCGCCCCGCAGTTTATAGGAACGGACCACCTGTAAATCTTCCCTTTTCAGCCATACCTCGCAATCGTACTGGGCCGACAAACGGAGGTTCAACTCCAGCGGGGTGCGCCGCACGACGCCTTTCAGCCGTTTTTGAGCAGCTTCGATGGCCTGGGCGGGCGACTTGGGCATGGAGAGGGTCATGGGAAGGGTTGATGAGGTTGATGAAAAAAAGGTTGATAAAAGTTGATAAAAAAGGTTGATAAAAGTTGATAAAAGTGGTTGATAAAAAGTTGATAAAAAGGGGTGATGGAAGGTTGATAAAATTGGTTTATAAAATGGTTTGTACTGTACGCAGTTTCCCAGGTGGGATGATTATCAACCTCATCAACCTTGTGGTGCGGCATAAACTTATGCCGCTATGATTGACAGATAGTTTTGCCTCTTAGTTCTTTGAATAGACGGTCATGTTTTTAATTTTATCGGCACTCAAGTAATGAGCAGGGGTGCTTTTGATAAAATCTCCA
>JANPIN010000013.1:0-21511 GCA_031425035.1 Saprospirales bacterium
TAACTGAATCGGCCGGACAGGTATTCCTGGGCCACTTTGCGTTTGAAGTCGTCCGCATAACGTTGTGGACTTTTAACTTTTTTAATCCTGAGCATAGCTTTACAGCACTGGGTTGATGTAAAGTGTTTTCAGGACAAGACATCCGGGAGAATAGGGCGCTTGGTTGGGGATTTTTGAAAACTTTATGGTGCATAAAAAAGTGTGGACGCCCTTCCGAAAGTTTTTATGGCGCGTAAACAAACACGGGACGCCCTTCCGAAAGTTTTTATGGCGCGTAAAGAAACACGGGGCACCCTTCCGAAAGTTTTTATGGCGCGTAAAAAAGCACGGGGCACCCTTCCGAAAGTTTTTATGGCGCGTAAAAAAACACGGGACGCCCTTCCGAAAACTTTTATGGCGCGTAAACAAACACGGGGCACCCTTCTAAAAACTTTTATGGCGCGTAAACAAACACGGGACGCCCTTCCGAAAACTTTTATGGGACAAAATACGCTCTATGGGTGACCCGTTTGAAAATTTTTATGGCTCCACTTATGCACGCAGCCGGCCTTTAAAAAACAAGGTAGGTGAGATAAATTTTTTTTAGGCCGTCAAAATTTTCATTGCACAAGGTAATGGAAATGAATGCTTTGTGCCGAAAATGGAATTGAAGCAGATTTGACAACTTTTTTTTAAGTTGTAAAATCTTTTGCCCCACAAATCCCTGGTAATGAATGTACTATGATTAGAATACGCTAAAGCGTTGAACGGCAATGGGTGCGGTGTAGATTTGTCAACTTGAAAAAAAAGTTGACAAATCACTCCACCATCAAATTACAGCCGCGCATTTCGGCGACGTCCAGCCGGCCCATCACTTCAAAGCGACCATCGGCATGGACTTTACCCACGTCTTCGGTGGTAATAAAGGCGCAAGTGTCCAAATTGGCCAGATCGATGATGTTCAGTACGCCGCTGCGGCCGGGAGCGACGGTGCAAAAGGGATCGTTGATCTCGGTGGCCAGTACGCGCATACTGGCGGCGGGCGTAAACAGGTTGCCGCCTGCGGCATAGGCCTGGGAAAACAGTTCGGTCATGCCGTATTCAGAATGAATGCGGGGCAGTTGAAAGGCCTCGGTGAGTACGGCATGTAGCTCCGGGCGGGTCAGTTCGCGACGACGACCTTTCATGCCGCCGGTTTCCATGACGGTCAGGCCTTGCAGGTTCATGGCCTGTGCTTCGGCGAAGTCCAGCAGAGCGAAACTCACGCCCAGCAGCAGGGTAGGGAGGCCCTGGGACTGACAACTTTCGATGGTGGCACGTAAGGCGGCGTGATCATGCAGGAAGAAGCCGCTTTCGGGCTGCCTGGATCGTGCAATAAAATCGTTGGCCATGGCCACCAGGGAGGAACCGCCGCGTTCCAGGTAGGAAGGCAGCAACGCCAG
Organism: Saprospirales bacterium; assembly: GCA_031425035.1. Classification (GTDB taxonomy): domain Bacteria; phylum Bacteroidota; class Bacteroidia; order Chitinophagales; family Saprospiraceae; genus M3007. Next base: position 1,422 of record JANPIN010000013.1, read on the forward strand.
TACGCACCAGTCGGCCGGATCGCCGTAAAAGCTGCTGAAACCCCGGCGGGCATTGGCCAGATATAGTTCGGGATCGCGGACCAGGTGCTGCGAAGGCGTTTGTCCGGTTGTTGCGCTGCTGCTGTAAATAGTGGCCGGCTGCCAGTCGCCCGTCCGGATCTGGTGGGTTTTAAAAAACTGGATCGGCAAACAAGGAATGGCTTCCGGTGTTTGTACCTGTTGGACGTCGCAGCCCAGCAGTTGCAACCAGCGGGCATACAGCGGGTTATACCGGGCCTGGTAGCGGAATACCCGCAGGGCCAGGTCGCTAAAACCGCTATTGTTCAATTGTGCCAGCAGCGGCAATAATTCCGCGCGTTCCTTGGTTTGATTTTCCACTAATTCCGCCATTTTTGACTCAAAATAAGACAACCATGTTTGCCACAAAATCCACCATCAATATCTGCCTGACGCTGGCCCTGGCGGGCATGGCCCTGTTCCAGTTCTGCGTAAAACCGCCGGATTATCCCGATGAACCGGTGATCGAGTTCAAAGGACTGTCCAAATCGACCATGATCCAGTCGGCCCTGGGCGTAGACAGCGTAACGATCACCTTTTCCTATACCGACGGCGACGGCGACCTGGGTTTCGAGGACAATACCGCCAGTCTGTACATCCAGGACGGCCGCGACAGTTTCGAGAAACCGCCTTACCGGATTCCCTTTGTCGGTACGCAGGGCGCGGGCAATGGCGTATCCGGCGATATATCGATCGTGGTGCCGACGCCCTGCTGCATTTTCAACAACGTGGCCTGTAATACCAGCAGTTTTGTGCCGCAGTTCGACACGCTGTTTTACCTGATCAAGATCCAGGACCGCGCCGGCCATACCAGTAACACCATCGAGACCGATATGATCACGCTGCGTTGTCGAAATTAACCCATGTCTTGCAACAACTTTATAAGCTGCCGGGTCGCTTTGGCCCGGTGACTGATGTCGTTTTTAACGTCCATGCCCAGTTCGGCGAAACTTTCGTCATAGCCGTCCGGAATAAACACGGGATCATAGCCGAAACCGCCCGTTCCCTGTTTGTGCAGCGCAATCCGGCCGGCACAAACGCCTTCCAAAAGGATCTCCTGATCACCGACCAGCAGGGCAATGACCGTGCGAAACTTGGCCAGCCGGTTTTCCTGTCCGTCCAGGTTCTTTAACAGTAGCCGGATATTGTCTTCCGGATCGCGGCCTTCGCCGGAATACCGGGCGGTATGGACCCCCGGTGCGCCGTTCAGGGCTTCTACTTCCAGGCCGGTATCTTCCGAAAAGCAATCCAGGCCGTACTTGTCCCGGACAAAATGGGCTTTGAGCAGAGCATTGCCAGCCAAAGTATCGGCTGTTTCCGGGATTTCTTCGAGCTGCCCGATGTCGTTCAAGGTTTTCAGGCTAAAATTGGGACCGAGTATGCCGCCGATCTCCAGCACTTTATGGGCATTGTGGGTGGCAAAGACGAGGGTATGCATTTTTCAATAAACAAGTTAAGAAGATGAAACAGGCGCACAAAGGTAGACGGGTCATCGTTTTTGCATCCGGCTTTATCGAAATTTCGTCCCGCCTGATCGATTGCCAGGCCAGGTGAACAACCGGTAAATCAGTTTTGTGTTTATTGTGGGGGCAAACGCGGAGAAAAACGTAGAAGTTCCACTGTTTTAAAAGTGCGAAGTTTTATTTTTCCCGCCACCTTGTCCATTTCATTTTTCTCTCAATCCTCTTTCCAATGACTCCATTTAAGAATTTCAGTACTGAATCCACCTGGCGCCGTCGCCTGCGTCGCGGCGGCATGTATGTCGCGGTGGCCGCCATGCTGGGCGCCACGACTGGCTGCAGCAATGATAACGGTTCGGACTGGGAGGACGTGACCGTGCAGGAGCCGAGCAAAGGCGTAATAACGACCCTGGAAGAAAATGCCGAGGGAGAATATGATATAGTCGACGAACAGGTCGTGCCCAATAAAGAGGATGCCCGCGTGATTGTAAAACACCTCGATGGCCGCGTCGATTCGATGACCCTGGCGCAGGCACGCGGTCTGGTGCAACCCCAGGACACGGTGGCGCCGCATCAGAACAATGGTTATCACCGTTCGCATGGCATGGGCCACGTACTGTGGTGGGGCGCCATGGGCTACATGATGGGCCGCAACATGGGTTCGCCGGTGCAGTCGTACGTGTATCGTAACGGGGCGAATACGACCGGCTTTATGGCCGGCACAGGTGCGGCGGAAGAACTACGGCGGACCTCCGTGGGCCGTACGGTGCGGATGCCGGCCAAAGGTAGAAGCGGTTTCTTCCGGGGTTTTCGGGGAAGCAGCAGCAGTTAACTATGAACTATGAACTATGAACTATGAACTATGAACGGGGGCGTTTTTTGGGAGATTGGTGGAGGGGAAGAAGTAACAAAAAAGTTATAGCTGTTTAGCATTCAGCTGCGCCGTTTTCCTCCCCCCTGCCCCCCTCCAAAGGGGGATAGGCTGCGTGCCTGGCATTAGAATTAACTTTAGCCAAAATAACCGAGTTGCTTGAACCATGTTTTACGTAAAACCAGGCTCGCAGCGTATCCCCCTTTGGAGGGGGGCAGGGGGGAGGTAGGCGGCGCAGCTGTATTTTTAATGGCAATACATTTGGTTCTTTCCCATCTAAGGTCGAAAGTTCATAGTTCATAAACCTACTCCTCATGCTCCAACGTCCAATTCCATCCACAGGAGAATTACTGCCCGTCATCGGGCTCGGCACCTGGGTGCAATTCGATGTGGGCAGCGAAGAAGCTGACCGGCAACCGCTGCGGCAGGTGCTGCAGATTATGGCGGACAATGGCAGCACCGTCATCGACGCCTCCCCCATGTATGGCCGCTCCGAAGCTGTGGTGGGCGAGCTGACCACGGAAACCGGCCTGGCCAACAAGTTCTTTTATGCCACAAAAGTGTGGACGACGGGTAAACAGGCCGGCCTCGATCAAATGAACGCCTCCATGCGCCTGATGCAGCGCCAGGTTATGGACCTGATCCAGATCCATAACCTGGTGGACTGGAAAACGCACCTGAAAACGCTGCGCGACTGGAAGGGGGAGGGTAAAATCCGTTACCTAGGTATTACGCATTACCGCGATGATGCCCATGACCAACTGGAGCAGATCATCCGCAGCGAGCCCCTCGATTTTGTCCAGTTCAACTACTCCATTGGTACGCGGAATGCCGAAAAACGCCTGCTGGACGTGGCGCAGGATCATGGCGTGGCGGTACTGATCAATGAACCGGTGGAAAAAGGCGCGCTGTTCCAGCAGGTAAAAGGCAAAACCTTGCCGGACTGGGCGACCGAAGCCGGCATGCAGACCTGGGCGCAGTTCTTCCTCAAATACGTACTGGCGCATCCGGCCGTTACCTGCATCCTGGCCGGTACCTCCAACCCGGATCACCTGCAAGATAATCTGAGCGCGGGAATGGGCGAGTTGCCGGACGAAGCAACGAGGAAGAAGATGGTGGAGTGGCTGGAGCGTAGCTGAGCAAAAATCCTTTTTAATCCGCGTAATCCGTTTCATCCGCTTACCAATTGCTCTACGTATAACTCCTTGTGGGTTTTGTGGGTAATCCAAACTTTTCAAACCTTCCAACCTCTGCTGATTATCAAAAAGCAACCCATTACCCAATTACCCAACACCGTTTTCAAGGAGCTCGGCTGGGATTATTTCGTTTCCGAAGAAGCAGAAGACTACCTGACTACCGAGCTGCTGGTGGTGCGTCCGGCCGAGATCGACGCTTTTTATAAAGCGGGTAACCGTTTATACGAGTTGTTCGTGGCGGCTGCGGATCATGTGCTGAAAAACAAGCTGTTATATGAGCTCGGCATTCCCTCGAACCTGCACGCCATGATCCGCCATACCTGGGAAGATGACCGCCACCTGCATTTGTTCGGCCGCTTCGATCTGGCCGGCGGATTGAACGGGCTGCCGCTTAAAGTACTGGAATTCAATGCCGATACGCCCACTTCGCTGCCGGAAACGGCCATTATTCAATGGGCGCAGTTGAAAGCAAACGGCATTCCGGAAGACCGGCAGTTCAACTTCATCTACGAGGCGCTGACGGATAACTTCCGGCGTTTGAAAACCCTGAACCCCGACCGCGCGGCCGCTATTTTGTTCAGTACCCTGCGCGATGCGCCGGAAGACGATAATAACGTGGCGCTACTCAGCGAAGCGGCGAAGGAAGCCGGTTTTGAAACCAAGTTCTGCTACGTGGACGACGTGACTTTTTCGGAAGAAGAGGGCATTTTCGCAGCCGATGGGAAAGGCAGTTTCACCCGCTATGATTTCTGGTTCAAGCTGGTACCCTGGGAATATATTGCGGAGGAAGAACCGACCCTGTGCAGCATTTTAACCAAAATTGTGGAACGTAACCTGGCGGTGGTGCTGAACCCGGCCTACACCATGATCTTTCAATCAAAAGGTATTTTGAAGTACCTCTGGGATTTATTCCCGGACGAGCCTTTGTTGCTGGAATCCACATTTAAGGAACCGATTGGGCGTTCCGATTTTCCGTTTGTGCAAAAGGTCTTCTTCGGTCGCGAAGGCGCGAACATTACGATATACGATGAAATTGGTTTGCCGGTAGAGGTGCGCGAAGGCGACTATGGCAAGCAGCCCAGCGTGTACCAGGCGTATGCCCAGCTGGCCCGGGATGAGCAGCGGCAGTATTATCAGGCCGGTATTTTCTTTGCCTATGAAGCCTGTGGACTGGGTTTCCGCCGGAGCCCGCGCCGGATCATTGATAATGGCGCGCAGTTCGTAGGGCATACGGTGGAGGAGGGGGAGTCGTGATTACTTGATTATCGAGCCTTCCTCCCCCCTGCCCCTCCCGACAAATCGGGACAGGCTCTCCAAAGGGGGATAGTCTGCGCGCCCGGCTTCAATAGGTAAGGGAAGCCCAAGTTAGTTATTAGCCTTGGTGAAGTTCTTCTGTGAAGCCAGGTGCGGAGCGTATCCCCCTTTGGAGAGCCTGTCCCGATTTGTCGGGAGGGGCAGGGGGGAGGACAGCGCCATCCCAGGCTTCACTCCTTCATCTACCCTTTCCCATGTTCCACCACCTTCAGTTGTTTTTTCTGCGTTAAATGCAGATGCAGTGCCCAGCGGGCGGCCAGTTCCGCTTCATCGCGCTGGCTGTCCAGTAGTTTTTCCGGGGTAAAATAGTGCTGTACGAAGTGGGTGTCGTAATCGGCGCCGACGAAAGCCGGGTGGTTCATCACGAAACGACCGAAGGCCAGGGTGGTCGCCACGCCTTCCACTTCGTAGTCGGCAATGGCTTCTTTCATCCGCTGGATGGCCTCGGCGCGGGTAGAAGCGTGTACCACTAATTTGGCCAGCATAGGATCGTAGTAAATGGGCACTTCCATGCCTTCCGTAAAACCGCCGTCCACCCGAATGCCGGGACCGCTGGGTACGCGGTAACGCTCCAGGGTGCCGACCGAAGGCAGGAAATTATTAAGCGGATCTTCGGCATATACCCGCAGTTCAAGCGCATGACCATGAATGCGCAGGTCTTCCTGGGCAAAACCCAGGGCTTCTCCGCGGGCGACCCGGATCTGCCATTCCACCAGATCGAGTCCGGTGATCATTTCCGTGACCGGGTGCTCTACCTGCAGGCGGGTGTTCATTTCCAGAAAATAGAAATTGCGGGCATCATCTACCAGAAATTCGACGGTGCCGGCCCCTACGTAGTCGCAGGCTTTGGCGACCCGCACGGCTGCTTCGCCCATGGCCTGCCGCAGTTCCGGCGTTAAGATGGCGCTGGGCGCTTCTTCCACCACTTTCTGGTGCCGGCGCTGAATGGAACATTCTCTTTCAAAGAGATAGACGATGTTGCCCTGGGTATCGCCCAGCACCTGAATTTCGATATGGTGCGGCGAAGTCACGTATTTTTCAATAAAAACCGACCCGTCACCGAAGGCGGAAACGGCTTCGCTGATGGCGCGTTCCATTTGTTCGCGGGTATCTTCGACACGTTCCACAATGCGCATGCCTTTACCGCCACCACCGGCTGACGCTTTGATCAGGATGGGATAACCCACGCGCTGACCAATTTCCTTGGCCATTTCCACATCGGTAATAGCCTCCTCGATGCCGGGCACCATGGGCACGCCGAAGCGTTTCGCGGCTTCCTTGGCGGCCAGTTTGCTGCCCATCATCTCGATGCTTTCCGGTTTTGGACCGATGAAAATCAGCCCCGCTTCCGCTACCTGTTTGGCGAAAGCGGCGTTTTCACTCAAAAACCCATAACCGGGGTGAATGCCCTGTGCGCCGGTCTGCCGGGCCGCTTCCAGTATTTTTTCGGCACGTAAATAACTCTGCGACGAGGGCGCCGGACCAATACATACGGCCTCATCGGCAAAACGTACGTGGGGCGCATGCCGATCGGCTTCCGAGTACACAGCGACGGTTTGAATACCCATCCGGCGGGCAGTACGCATAATGCGGAGCGCAATTTCGCCCCGGTTGGCAATTAGTATTTTTTGCACGGTAATGTTCAGGTCTAAATTCCCGGCAAGAATACAAAAACTGCCGGCATTTTTCTCAGAGGCTGTTTTAATCAGCCTTTCAATTTCAAACTTCTGTACGCCAGCGCCGTACTGATCACGGTCAGAAAAGCGCTGGTCAGCATGGCTGCACCCGGGAAATACACCGGGTTGCCGGGTTTGGTGAAATAGGCGAAAATACCGGTGACCAGCGGAATGCCGATAAAGGAAGAAACCGTCATCAGGCTGGTCATCCCGCCCTGTAGTTCGCCCTGTTCATTGGCCGGCACCTGGGTCGAAATAATGCCTTGTAAAGCGGGGCCGGCAATGCCGCCCAGACAATAAGGGATCAGAAAGACGAACATCATCCAGCTCTGACTGGCGAAGGCAAAAAGCAGAAAACCAAGGGCGTATAAACTCAGACCGACGTAGACGGCGCGGGTTTGTCCCAGTTTGGGAATAAGGATGCGGATGAGCACGGCTTGCACAATGGCAGTGATAAAACCGACTACGCTGAGCGAAATACCGACCATGCGCTCATCCCACTTGAACTTTTCCATGGTGTAATACGGCCAGGCGCCCTGCACCGACTGGGCGGCGATGTACAGGAGGAGCAGCGAGACCAGCAAACCGCTGATCACCGGGTACTTGCGTAAATGGGCCAGGGTACCGACCGGGTTGGCGCGTTTCCAGTCGAATTTCCGGCGGTGGGCGGCATCGAGGGATTCCGGCAGGATCAGCAGACCGTATAGCCAGTTAACCAGGGCCAGTCCGGCGGCGACCAGAAAAGGGGCGCGGGGACCATATTGCCCGAGTAAACCACCGATGGCCGGACCGATGATGAAACCAAGGCCGAAGGCGGCTCCGATCAGCCCGAAGTTCTGCGACCTGGTTTCGGGCGTGCTAATGTCGGCTATGTATGCCGCGCCGGTGGTGAAACTGCTGCCCAGAATCCCCGCCAGTACCCGTCCGAGAAACAGCCAGGCAATGGTGGGCGCGAAGGCCTGAAAAATATAGTCTATGCCGAAACCGAAGAGCGAGAACAGCAGGATGGGACGCCGTCCATACTGATCGCTCAAACCGCCGAATACGGGGGCAAACAGGAACTGCATGAACAGATACGTAAAGCCGAGCCATCCTCCAAGTTGAGCGGCTTCGGCCAGATCGGCGCCGGTCAGGTGCATAATAAGTTTCGGCAAAACGGGGATTATTATCCCGAAACCGATGACGTCAATCAACAAAGTGATGAAAATAAAGCCAACGGCAGCGGGCCGACTTTGCGACATAGAAGGGAATTTTGATTGTGTAAATGCGTAAAAGCAAAGTTATTAAAAATCTTAACAGGTCCTCAAATGTTAAAGTTTTGGGACGACACAAGGTTTTTTATTTGCAAATTGACAACAATTGTCAGACCAGTGTAGCACAACCGTCACCCCTTTTCGGAGTGGGAAATTTCCTGATTTAATAATTTGTGCAGCTTACTGGTTTTCAGATGTTTAAAGTCTATTCCACCGCAGTGTTCCACCCACTGTATTCCCCGGACAGCATTTGTTAAAAACACCTCCTCCGCCTGCAACATTTGGCTGACCGTAGCTGATTTTTCCTGAACGGCATAACCCCAAAGCGGGATTAACGTGAGCAATAAGTTTCTCAAGGTGCCAGTTACACAGCCTTCCGAAAGCGGAGGTGTACAGAAGACACTATCTTCGAGCCAAAAGAGGTTGCTACGCGTCGTTTCCGAAATCCGGTCATGCATATTCAGCAGGACCACATCATCCCATCCTTCGGTGTGGGCTTCCCGGGCAGCCGCCACGTAGCGTGGTGCATTCAGCGTTTTCAGCCCCGAGAACGTGTCTACGGGAAGGCGTACCGAACTGCATACCCCCAACCGAATACCCTTTTGATTCCAGGAAAACTGATCTGATTCCAGCGTTTGCGCGGTGATCAGGTAGTTTGGCTGGTTGTTTTCCGGCGCATACAAACCGCCTGGCGACCGCCATACCGTTAGTCGCACGCGGGCATTCGGCTCCGCTGCCAACAGAATTTGTTCTTTGAAATATTGGCCCGTCCAGTGTGCAGGCACTTCGTAACCCATCAGCCTCATCCCCTCGGTGAGTCGCGCCCAATGTCGCTCCCAAAGCGGCATGCGCCCGCCGAAAATCCGCATGCTTTCAAATAGGGTATCGCCGTAATACAAACCGCGTTGCACCAGTAACAGGTGCTCCGGTAGGCTATCCGCATTTTCTCCATTCAGTATGATCATGACTTTTGACTTTTGTATTCGCAATCCAATGTCCATTGTCCAGCGTCCATAATCCATAATCCAACCTCCTTAATCCGAATGCCCAGTTTTCGATTTTTTCACTTTTACTCTCTATTTAATATGAACCGATTTTCTTTAATCAATGCATTTGTTTCTCCTTCGGTTTTGCTGGTATTGAGCTTTTTGCTCCCGGCACGCCTGCACGCTCAATCCGCCGGTGGCGTCGCTACCTGGCTAGATTCTTACCGCCTCAGTGGTAGTTTCCAGCCAGCTTTGCTGCTGCATCCGGACAATGATCGGGCCAGTGCACCTGATGTGGTAGAGTCCGCTACCATGTTAAACCTCGACCAACCCAACCTTGAAAACCTGTTATCTGCTCCCCGGCAAACGATTACGTTCACCATTCCAAACGCCCATGGCGACAACTTTGACTTAGAACTCGCAAAAGTCGACATTCTTAGCCCCGAATTTACCCTGGGGACTTTGGGTACAAATGCCCAGGAAAATATTCCGTATGCCGGTGGCGTCCATTACCGCGGCATTGTGCGCGGTCATCCGGAGTCTGTGGCCGCCGTCAGTATTTTCGAAGATGGTCTGATGGCCATGATCTCGGATAATGACGGGAATTTCCAGGTCGGCAAAATGGAGGATGGCACTGATCGGTACATATTGTATCGGACGGCCGATCTGAAAGCCGCAAATCCATTCAACTGCCAGACCGAAGATGCGCTGACGGGTCCGGATGCCGGATCGGGAGAGGTGGGCGACCGCGGTGTGGGTTGCAAAACAGTTGGCATTTACTTTGAGTGTGATTACAAATTGTACCAGGATAAAGGTTCCTCCGTATCCGGTGCGACCAATTACATGACGGGTCTGTTTAACCAGATTTCGGCTTTGTATGCCAATGAAAACGTCGGGGTGGCTATTTCCCAGCTTTATATCTGGTCTTCGCCCGATCCCTACGTTTCCCTGACCAGCACTTCCGCCGTGCTGAACTCTTTTCAGAGTACCCGCGGCACCAATTTCACGGGTAATCTGGCCCACTTCGTTTCTACGCGCAGCCTGGGCGGCGGTATTGCCTACGTGGATGTGATCTGCTCCAAAAGTTATGCCTTCGGGGTAAGTGCCATCAACACCTCTTATCAGACGGTACCAACTTATTCCTGGTCGGTCGAAGTGGTCACCCACGAATTGGGTCACAACCTCGGTTCCTGGCATACCCACTCCTGCAACTGGTCGGGCGGTGCGCTGGATAACTGCTATACGCCGGAAGGCAGTTGCGGCGCCGGTCCACAGCCGACCAATGGCGGTACGATCATGAGTTACTGCCACCTGAGCGGTACGGGAATTAATTTCAATAATGGTTTCGGTACGCAACCGGGTAATAAAATTCGTGACCGCGTACTGGCCGCCACCTGTCTGACTTCGACGGGTACGGTGCCCACCAGTCTTTCGGCGACCAACGTTACGGGTACATCGGTGACCCTCAACTGGGGTGCAGTGACAGGTACCACGCAGTATACCATTCAGTATAAACTCAGCACCTCCAGCACCTGGTTAACCGCCGGCACGACCGTCAGTCCGACCTATAACCTGAGCGGTTTAACGGGCAGTGTGACCTATAACTGGCAGGTGAAAACCGATTGTTCCGGGTATTCGGCAGCCTCCAGTTTCACGACTACCACGGGCAGCGGCGGCGGCGGCAGTAACTGTGCGGCGCCGACTTCCCTCTCTACGACCGCTATCACCAATATTTCGGCCGCGTTGGGCTGGACAGCGGTGAGCGGCGCCACGCAGTACACGGTGCAGTATAAATTGAATTCATCGACCACCTGGACCGTCGCGGGCAGTACGTATGCTACCACGTTCAACCTGTCGGGTTTGACGGCTGGCCTGTTGTATAACTGGCAGGTAAAAGCAAATTGCTCGGTTTATTCCGGCACCGCTACGTTCACGACCACCGGTTCGAGCGGAGGGGGTTCGGGCTGTACGGTTCCCGCCAATCTGGGCAATGGCAACGTCACTTCCAACAGCGCCCGGATTTCCTGGACGGCAGTGAGCGGAGCCACCAGTTACACGATCCAACTACGACTGGCAACGGCCAGCACCTATTTTACCCTGGGTACGATCAGCGGTACCAGCGGTACGATTACCGGACTGGCGGCCGGTACCAATTACTACTGGCGGGTCAAAGCGAGCTGTTCGGCTTATTCCGGCGATAAAGCCCTGACCACCATTGGTTTTACCGGTACGTTAATTGAAGCGGAAAGCGCTATGCCGAATGTAACGATCCATCAGGATGCACAGTCTGTGGTGTTATATCCCAATCCGGCTAATTCGATCCTGCACCTCGATTTTGGTCAGGCGCTGAGTGCGGATGCGGAAGTGCTGATCACCAGCGCGACCGGACAACTGGCCCTGCGCCGGGCCTGGACGGCGGATAATAATCAACTGGATATTTCCACACTCGGCTCGGGTCTGTACTTTGTTACCCTGTTGCAAAACGGCCAGCGGGTGGCAACGGAGAAATTCGTAAAAGTGGAATAGCACGTTCTCTTTGCAGAAACACTAAACCATCAGGAGGCTGGTCAGATGAAAACATCTGGCCGGCCTTTTTTTGTTTGTTTGGTAAATATTATACCATTGCAAATCAAATTTTGTAAATATACCTTTGTGCTAAGGCATTTTGTTTAACTCCTGCCTTTTTTCATGAAAACATCGCCAATTGAGACGGTCAGTAAAACGGAGGCTTATATTAAAAAAGGCCATCTGGACAAAGCCCTGGATACACTTCTTATTTATTTTAGAGCGTCTGGAGATAAACAAAATGAAGAAGAAGTGCGGGTTCTGATCGGTCAGGTAGCCAAACTTAGAAGCGATAAACAACAAGGCGGTGGATACCTTCAAAAGGAGCAAAACAGGATTACAGATGCTATTTTGAGCCTTCGCAACAGGATCATACCGGAAGATGTACGCCTGGCGGAGTCGCCTGTTTCCGTTTATAAAAATGCCAGGTTGCTGCATGATATACCCCGAAGCATGGAAGTCGGAAACCCCATCCGCTGTGTGATCCGGTTGGAGCCTATACGGGCTTTTTGGCGGCCAGTTTTTAAACCAGCTGAAAATACCAGTGCGGAAAAAATTGATCGTATTGGAGGCATAACCAGGCTGCTTATAAAACCGCTCCATAAAAATGATTTTAAGGTAGAAGTGCTTGGCCAGGCAGATCGTAAAATTTTCTCGGATGCGCATACGGAGTGGAATTTTATCGTAACCCCACTGCGGGAGGGGCGCCTCCAGCTCCGCTTGGATATGGGCATGACGATATTGCATGCCTCGGGCGAACATACCCTGGAAAAGATGTTTACGGAAGAAATCGAAGTGCTGACGGTTGTTACGCCGCAGGAGGAACCGATGCGTGCGGTGGCCTTACTACAGGGTTCTCCGACGGCCATATCCAGGCTGCCGTGGTGGATGTCTTTGTTGCTGATGTCTCCTTATGCAGTCAGATCGATGCCTCGTATAGCCAGTATAATTATCGGATTGTTTTTTGGCGCTAAAATAGCTTTGCTTTTATTTCCGGTAAAATATATTGTTTTACCTGCATCAACTCACCAATTTGAAAAACCGGCGGTAACGTTTAAAAAAAATGAACTTAAAAGTAGTCTTAATAAGGGAAAAGATACTTTAACCGTATTTATGACTAGTACACCTGACGATGGAGGGATTGTGAAAATATTGGATGAAAGGGATTCATTTTATGGCGTTATAAATACAAAAAAACGTGTTATTCAATTAAACCGTTACCAGGCAAAGGTAACTCACGCGCAGGATGCTGGAAGTGAACATACTATGTTTACCGCTATTTCTACAGCGGCATTTCACCCGCCGGTAAACTTAAATTCAGTTAGCCGCCCGGTGGAATATGGTGTACCCAGAAATATTGATCGGCCGGAATATGACTACTCCCATGCTTTAGACCCGGCAGTCGTACCGGCCTCACCACCTTCGTCAAAATCAAACATAGCGCAGCCGACCACCCGGGTAAGTATGAGCCTGCCTAAAAAGACCAGAAACATCCAGGTGCTGGTCAATGGCAGAGCGGTTAAAACGCAGTTGGTGACCCGGGGTGCCCAATATTTCGTGGATTTTACCGTGCCGCGCAGTCAAAAAGTGATGGTCATTAAAGCAACGGATGAGTACTGTACCTATGAAGCTTCCGGTACGCCCTCCGTTTCAACCCTTGTGCTTTCCAGCCAGTCAGCCTGTAGTCAAAGACTAGTAGAATTATCTTTAAACAAAGACTTAGGAGCATTTTTGGCCAGGAATAAGCAGGATGTAGTCATTGAAGCGCGAAACGACCAGGGCGAACGCATGGGCGTTACCGATCTGCATGTGGCGAATCCCTTAAGATTTTATGTACCGGGTTCCAGTATGCAGGTTTTGATCAAGCTTAAATTATCCAGTGGTAATGCGATCAATGTTTGTTCGATGACCCTTGCGGCGGGTAAACAGGCTGTTATAAAATCGACGTGTAGCTGCAAGGAATGTGCCACCCAGGTAAAATAACTGGCATAATCATAAGATTAAAGCGGTAAAACGCGCTATTTTGCCCACTTAAATCTATAAAGTGCGCGAAAGTCTGAGCATAAAGCTATGTATTTGCATCGTAATACTTCTCTGTATCTGGTCCTGCAACCAGTCCAAACCAGCCGACACCCGCACTTCCTTCCGCTACAACCAGCAGAATCCGATCACTTCTTTGGACCCGGCTTTTGCACGCACCCAGAACAACATCTGGGCCGTCGATTGCCTGTTTAACGGCCTGGTACAACTCGATGACAGCCTGCACGTACAGCCTTGCATCGCCCGCAGCTGGAGCATTTCGGATGATGCGCTAATGTATACATTCACCCTGCGTAACGACGTCTATTTTCATGATAGTGAAGCATTTGCAGGCAATCTGGGTCGGCGGATGGTGGCTGCCGACGTGGTATATAGTTACCAGCGTTTGCTGGACCCGGTCTGGCCCAAACCCGGCAGCTGGATCTTCAAGGACCGCATCGCTCCCGATTCCGGTTTTGTGGCCGTAAATGATTCGGTGTTTGTGTTGCGTCTACGAGCCCCGTTTCAGCCGATGCTGCAGATACTGACCATGCAATACGCCAGCATTGTTCCCCGGGAGGCCTGTGAATTCTACGGCCGCGATTTCCGCCGGCATCCGGTGGGCACGGGCCCGTTCCAGTTCAAGGTCTGGGCTGAAAATCAGGCACTGGTGGTGGTTAAAAATCCACACTACTTCGAACGCGACCCCCAGGGCCGGCAATTACCATATTTGGATGCGGTGAAAACCACCTTCATCGGGGATCGTAAAACCGCTTTCCTGGAATTTAGGAAAGGCCGGCTGGACTATTTTTTCGGACTGGAAAGCTCCTACATCAACGAACTGCTCACGGCAGAAGGAACTTTACAGCCGGCCATGGCGTCCGGTTTTTATTTTTTAAAAAACCCCTACCTGAATGCCGAATACCTGGGCATCCGGCTGGACTCGGCTGGAAAGTCACCCCTGCAACTGCGCAAGATCCGCCAGGCGCTCAACTGGGGCATCGACCGGCCGCAAATGCTGCGCACCCTGCGGAATGGGGTAGGGCAGGCGGCCAATGCCGGTTTTGCACCACGTGGCCTGCCTTCTTACGATCCTGTAGCCGTGCCAGGTTATGACTATGATCCCGCACGGGCAGCCCGTTTGCTGGCCGAAGCAGGTTTTTCGAAGGGTCAGGGGCTACCAACCATCACTTTGCTTTGTAATCCCGACTACCTCGACCTGTGCACCTTCGTCGCCCGGCAATGGGAAGACCTGGGCATACACGTACAGATCGAATCGACGGAAACGGCGCTGCTGCGCGAACGGATGCGAAATGGTACCGCTCCTTTTTTTCGTGCCTCCTGGATCGCCGATTATCCCGATGCCGAGAGCTTTCTGACTTGTTTCTATGGTCAAAACGCGGCGCCCCCCAATTACACGCATTTCCGGAACATGGAGTTCGACCGTTTATATGATTTGGCCCTGCGGGAAACAGATGCTGCACATCGTTATACTTTATATCAGGCTATGGACAGGATACTGGTCGAAGAAGCGCCGGTGGTATTTTTATTTTATGACGAAACGGCGCAGTTTGCCCAAAAAGACGTGACCGGGCTGCCCAGAAATGCTATTAATTTATTGTCGTTAAAAAGGGTGCAGGTTACACGCTAATCTCTCCAGCCCCAGGGCCTTATTTGTGTACGGTAAGTACCCTCCGTACAGGGTGCTTGTAATAATGATGCCGGTAAAAATGGCCTTAAATCAGTGAACGATTTAGCTTTAACGCCATTTATTTCCTGTTGCATATTAATATTAAGCACTTTCCAGCGGGCGGAGTACACATTAAAGGCACCCAGAATTTGTTCGCCCGGTTTATTTACATTGTAAACATTGGGATTGAATTTAGTCTGGGCCGGTATATCGAATACGGAACCTACGTTTTGGGTTTGCTGTTGCAGCGATTTTAAATAACTATAAACGGAGGGCGTAATCGCTCGTTGTTCTACCCGTACATAATAATACTTCTGGGGCGGTGTAACGAATGGCACCCGCAGTACTTTTACATCTAATGGCTGCCCGTCACGCAGCTTATCTGACTGTACAACAAAGCGATCATTATAGGCAATTCCCCAGCAGTCGTAAGGTGTACAGGGAATCAAATAACCATTTTGATAGTCACAGCTAAACAATCGTTCGTAGTGGATCCAGTCCCATTGATAATAGTTTTCCTCGCCGACCTGGTCCTTTGTTTCGGCATACACGTCGAAGCCGTCATAGGAGAGGTCATCGGGCGAACGAAAGGTTTCGCGGCTATAAATAGGAATAAGCGAATCTATTTCCGGGCAGGCGCGCATGGTTTCCGGTTGCGACTCATATACTTGCCCATCGGCCTGCACGTATAAGTGGTAGGTTTCACCCACCTGCCCGATAAAACTGGTGTTTTTTCGACCATCCGGTATGAAATCCGTGCGGTTACCGTGACTATCCAGTACATAAGCCGTTGCCTGTGGGCGCGTGGCAAGCAGATAACCTCCCTGGGGAGTTACTTCCGTCAGCGTATAATTTACATCAACCCGGGCAAAACTATCGGTCAGTTGTGCATCGATGATCAGGAACTTTTGTGGGTCCGGCAGGGCGGATGAATCGACGGGGTATTGACAAGTCGTCAAATTAGCCAGAAACAGCAGGACATTGATAAAAACCAGTAATTTTTTCATATTCTGTTAGTTACTTAAATGCCTGCTGAATGGGCATTTTATTTACGGTTGAATTTTTTTTTACCACATTAGCGCACATTAGTAAGCGTATAATTTTTTCTCTTTGTCCTCTGTGCTCTTTGTGGTAAAATATTTCTCCTTCGTTTATTCAAACTTAAAATTATACGTCAGAGAAAATATCGGACTCGGAAATACACTAACCTTAAATGGTTTAAACGATGAAAGACTTGGATTAAAAAAGTAGGAAAACGCATTTTTACGTCCATACACATTGTAAATAGTCACCACCCAGGAACTTTCTCCGCGGTGCTCTTTCATCGAAGGATTCGTAATGGTCCAGGACAAATCAAGGCGGTGATAATCGGAAATGCGGGCGTTATTACGATCCGTATAAACCGGGTAAATATTCAAGCCGCTTTTATAAAAACTTACCGGCGCCGTATAAGGCCGTCCCGTGCTGTACACAAAAGTAAAGGACAATGCATTATGCTTTTCCGTTTGAAAATTAAGCACGACATTCAGCGTATGCGGTTTATCGATGTTGGTCCGGAACCAGTCGCCATTATTTAGTTTTTGCAGTTCCGGAAAATCACCGGTTATTTTTTCCAGGCTGCGGGCATAGGTGTAACTGAGCCAGCCGGTCATCACGCCCTTCTTTTTATTGATTAATAATTCCGCACCGTAGGCCTTGCCCGCACCATTTAATAACTGCGTTTCCACCAGCGGATTAATGTTTAATTCCGCGCCACTGGAATAGTCGAAAATAGAGCGTTGCCAGCGGTAATAGGTTTCTACGGACCATTCCCATTTGCGGTTTCGGTTTTCATGAAAATAACCGGCCGACACCAGATCACTTTGTGCCGGCGGCACATAACGGTTCGACATTTTCCAGCGTACGTTCGGCAGCGGCGTCGAATTGTTCGCAATCATTTGCAGGAACTGATTCATCCGGTTATAACCGATTTTAACAGACTGCTGCTCATTCAGCTTATACCGCAAAGCCAGGCGCGGTTCCAGTCGGCCGTAGTTGGATTCGACATCGTTTTTAGCGACCACCAGCGTTTCCCCAATCGAAGTCGCCGATTTGGGTTCATCCGGGTTGTAGATAGGCACGCAGAGTGGACCCATGTTCCAGAATTGCACGTACCGAAAACCGACTTCCGCCAGCAAGTGATGACTGAGTTCATATTCGTCCGATATAAACACCGCCGTTTCCCAGGCATGTTCATTGGGCAAGCGCACAAAACTGACCGAAGAGCCTTCCACCGGGCTCAGTTCGGCGGGACGCAGATCGTAGCGGCTGAGTGTTGTGCCTACATTGATCCGCTGCCGGGGGGAAGGCGCGTAGGACAGTTCTACTTTCACATTGTGGTAAAGCAGGCCGGTTTTATAGTCAAAACCCGATTTCAAGTCACGGGCCTCCGTATTGGTCGTATAGCGCGAACGGACGGCCAGCACGTTGAGGTTAAAAGTCTCCGAAAAATAGTGGTTCCAGCGTACCCCCAGATTATTATGCCCGTACTGCATGGTCGCCTGATTAGGCACCAGATTACTGATACTGAACAGCGAATCGATGCGATAGGAATCGTAGCTGATATAACTGGTCAGACTGATATTATCCCGGCTGCCGGCATGCCAGGTGAATTTATTGGCCAGGTCGTAAAAGACCGGGTGACTATCCGGAAGCCGCGGCCCGATGGTACCGGCCAGGGCCTTGTTATAAAACTTGATCAGGTACTCGTTGAACGACAGGCGCGCCGAAGACATCCAGGCCAGTTTGCCTTTGATCAGCGGGACTTCTACGTGCAAGCGGTTGGAAATCAGACCGATACCACCACGGATTTTGAATTTTTCCAGATCGGGTTCGCTCAGTTTTACATCGAGTACGCCGGCAGTTCGGCCGCCATATCGCGCCGGAATAGATCCTTTGTAGATCTGCATTTCGCGGACCGCGTCGGTCGGGAACAGGGAAAATAAACCCAGCATGTGGGTCGGATTATAAATCGGCATGTTATCCAGCAGGATCAGGTTCTGGTCCACCGATCCACCGCGGATGTTAATACCATTCGCGCCTTCGCCGACCGCTGAAATACCGGGCAGGGTTTGTAAACCCCGAAGCAGATCCACTTCGCCAGCCGCCGGAGGAAGCCTTTGTACAGCCCGCATACTTAAGGTGCTGACCCCTAAAGCGGGCGTCTCCAGGGTCCTTACGGCGCTTTGTGAGGACACGACCACCTCTTCCATTTGCGTAGAAATGCTTTCCATCTCGACTATTACGGGCGTTTCCCCGGAGATGACCAGGTGTTGCGAATAGGGTTTGTAACCGAGAACCTGGAACTTCAGGCTATGTTTATCGCAGCTGACCGGCATCCGGATATGACCGGAGGTATCGCTTATCACCCCGGTACCCAAGCCATCCAGTTTGAAGGTTACGCCACGTAATGCTTCTCCCGTCTGGGCATCCGTGATGTTAATGGCCAGCACACAAGGCGTTTGTGTTTTTGCCTGTCCGGCAAAGGCAAATAATAGGGCAATCAGGTAAAATGAGGGTGTGTATTTCTGCAGCATGGATAATGGGCGGACTGCTTTTGTATCCAATTAGATGGACACCCGCAAATCTTTGGCGTAATGATAAGGGTTCCGGATAGAAAGATTTCCTTTTGGCAGAATGTAATATTGCCGTGTAATTTTAGAGGGTAGTAAAAAAAACTGGAGTAACCCCAGGCAGGGTTACTCCAGTTTTATACTAAAAACTATTCCCTTAATAATTAAGTTTCACCAGTTTCAACTCCACCGTTTTTTCCTTGGAATTATACTGCGACAACATAATATTACTGCCCTGTGCCGGATATAAAAAAAGGCTGGTCCGTTTGGGGGCGGTGATGTCTACTTTATCGAAGTTGACCGTACCGTCTTTGGCCAGAAAAATATTTCCGACAATGGTTTTGGATTTTTCTCCTTTTTCCCGGTCATAGTTAATATAAGCCATGTTAAAGGTCGTTTTGTCGCTGCTTTGCTGCAGGAACTGATAATCGAACCAGCCCATGGCATTCACGAAATAACCGAGCAACCCGGCGCCCATCATGCCGGCTCCAGCCGGCAAACTCACGTTGCTACCGTCTTTTTCATAGTATTGCAAAGCCAGCGGTTTATAGTCTGCGTCTAATTCCAGCACCCACATATTACCGACTTTTATTTTCACCAGCGAAGCACTGCCACCCAGAGCGGCCATGGCAATACCACCCGCATCGGCCGCTTTTTTATACTGCTCGAAAGCAATGTAATAGTGGCCGTTGGCGGCTTTAAACATGGTATGCGGAAAGTTCAGGTACTTGTCTTCGATGCTTTCTTTGCCTTTTGCGTTGAAAAGCTTATTAATATCTTTTGCCCAGGAAAATTTCTTTTCGCTGATTTCCTTCGCCGTTTTAAGGTCAAATATTTTCAGGTAAAAACCCTTGCTTTTACTTACGCCCGGTTTATCGTCCAGGTCATAGTATTCGCCCTGGAGTACCATCTGGTCAGTGCCCTCCAGTAAACTGGTCGCAGAAATAGATAATTGTTCTTTGGTATTCTCGGCAGAAGTATCCAGTATTTTTTTGCCGGTTGCTACATCGAACACGGTCAGGAAGTACTCCATTTTTCGGGAGAGCAGTCCGTCACGGCGCATGGTCATGCCCGTTACATAGTTCTCATTAATATCGGAAATCATAAATGTTTCATAGTCCTTGCTTTCGTTCGGCGTTTGGTACGACCATTTCACTTTAAAGTTATTATCGTAAAACGTTATCTGGTACTTGTCTTTATCCTCTCCATAACCGGCACGGACGAATCCTTTACCAGGTACCGGATGCAGGCCATAAAAAGAAGAAGCTGCGTCTCCATCCATTTGGTCGAGTGCCGCTCTTTCATACTTAAAGGGTTTTTCGGTAATCAGAGAGCCGATTTCTTTTAGTTTCTTGTCGTAAGAGCGAAAAATATAGTTCCCTTTTGCCTGGT
>JANPIN010000014.1:0-62657 GCA_031425035.1 Saprospirales bacterium
AGTGATCGCCGGGTTCGGATATTGGCAGCTGTTGCCGATGGAAAGCGAAGTGCCCCGGCCATTGCTTACGGTGATGGTGTAACCGATAGCGTCGATGTGGCGACCGTCCAGGGTGTACATGGTACCCATGTTCACCAGCACTGTACCCGTACCGATGGGGATCGGCGCGCTTGGCGGCGCCGGGCTGCCAGACGAATACAGGCCGTTGATGGCCGTGACCGTCCAGGTCTGACCGGCTGGTGCATTCACCTTGATCACTTCCCCGAACTGACCGTTGGTCAGCGTGGTGGCGTTATTCAAACAAATACAAGGATCGGAAATAGTGATCGTACAGTTCGTGCTGCTGACCGTCGCCGAGCCCGTCATGACGGCTGTACAGCCGCCTTGGGTACTGGTGGCGACCACGGTATAGGTGCCCACACCCAGTTGAGGACCAAATGAAATGGCCGCGCCGGTGCCCGCTACCGGCGCACCGGTGTTGACGGCATTGAGACGTAACTGGTAGTTCACGTTGGTTTGCGAACCGCTCAAGCCCACTGGCGCTCCAACGTTGTCGGTGGTACAAACCACACCGCCGCCCGTCACCGTGAAGGCCGTCGGGGTGGGGTTAACTGTAATGGTGAACGTTTTCGCAGGACCAGTACAGGTAACACCTGCGTTGGTATAAGACGGAGTTACAACAATGGTAGCTACGACGGGCGCAGCAGTGTTATTAATCGCTACGAAAGAAGCAATGTTGCCCGAACCACTGGCCGCCAGCCCGATGCTGGTGGTGTTATTGGTCCAGTTGTAAACCGTGCCTGCTACTGTACCCGTAAAGGTGACTGCCGCAGTACTACTTCCGCCGCAGACCGTCTGGTTGGCTGGTTGGGCTACGTTTGGCGTTGGATTCACGGTGATCGTAAACGTCTGGGAAGCGCCCGGGCAGCTCGGTCCACCCGTCGGATTCGTATAACTCGGGGTCACCGTGATGGTGGCGACTACCGGAGTCAGCCCTGTATTGACGGCGTTGAAGGAGGCAATGTTGCCATTACCGCTGGCAGCCAGGCCAATCGTAGTATTATTATTCGTCCAGCTGAAGGTCGTTCCGGCCACCGTGCTGGTGAAGTTCACCGCATTGGTTGGGTTACCGTTACATACCACCTGGTTGGCAGGTGGCGCCACGTTTGGAGACGGATTTACCGTAATGGTAAAGGTCTGCGGCGTACCGGTGCAGGTCGTGCCACCGTTGGTATAAGAAGGGGTGACTATAATAGTAGCCACCACCGGTGATGTACCGTTATTAACCGCAATGAAGGAGGCAATATTACCGGAACCACTGGCCGCCAGGCCAATGCTGGTCGTGTTATTGGTCCAGTTAAAGACCGTACCCGGTACGGTACCCGTAAAGATCACCGCTGCCGTGGAAGCTCCGTTGCAAAGCGTCTGGTTGGGAGACGCTGCAACATTCGGCGTCGGGTTCACCGTAATGGTGAACGTTTTCGGAGTACCTGTACAGGTCGTCTCGGTTTGACTGTTAAAGAAAACCGGAGTAACGATAATAGTAGCCACCACCGGTGTAGTGCCGGTATTTACTGCCGTAAAGGAAGCAATATTGCCTGAGCCACTGGCTGCCAGGCCAATTGTAGTGTTGTTGTTGGTCCAGCTAAAAGTAGTCCCTGCCGGAGTACCCGTGAAATTCACCGCCGCAGTTGGGTTAGCGTTGCAGACCACTTGATTGGCAGGTTGATTCACCGTAGGCGTTGGAACCACCACTTGCGTGGTAGTAGCCGAAGGCCGGCAGGTTGGATCCAAGGATACCGGGCTCAGGATGGCGTACACGTAGTAAGTGCCGGCCACCGCAAAGGAAGTGGTGGTCGAAGCCGTGGTGCCGCCGCCACCCAGACTGCCGTTGGGTACTGTCGCAATCGTGGTGCCGCCGGTATACGGAGTCGCCGTCGGAGCAGGGAAGTATTTAAACTCGATACCGAAGGTAGTGCCCATACCCTGCAGGCCCGAAGCCGTGAAGGTCACGTTGGATCCTTCGCAGACTCCACTGGCATTACTAAACAACGAACCGATGATCGGACATACACTGCAACCACCCGGGCCGACCAGGGTAATACTCAACGTAGAGGTGCAGCTATTGCCGCCACTAACAGTTACGTTGTAGGTACCCACCGTCAGGCCGCTCTGATCTTCTTGGCCATTCACTAATCCATTACCATTTGGGGTAGCCCAGTTATAGGTAAACGGTCCGGCAACACCACTCACTGTGAGGTTGATAGAGCCATTGTTGGCCGTGCAGGAAGTCGGCTCTACGTGGGTTTCCGTCAATGTAGGTACAGACAAAATGCTAACGGTCACCGAGCCGGTCATCGTTGCCGTGCAAGAGGTCGTAGCGTTGGTAGCTATTACGGTATAGGTTCCGGCAACCGTCTGATTGCCAAAGGAAATAGCTATACCTGTGCCGGCCACCGGTGCGCCGGTATTAGCGGCATTGCGCTGTAGTTGATAATTCACTCCCGTTTGCGAGTTGCTGAGACCCACCGGTACGCCCGCGCCGCCGGCGCAATAAGAGCCGCCGCCCGTTACGTTGAAAGCAGTAGGCAATGGATTGATAGCCACGGTGACCGAGCCGGTCATGGTAGTCGTGCAGGTAGTTGTGGCATTGGTAGCCACTACCGTGTAAACGCCGGCTCCCGTTTGGTTACCGAAAGAGATCGCCGCTCCGTTACCGGCCACTGGTGCACCGGTGTTGACTGCATTCAGGCGTAATTGATAATTAACGCCGCTTTGCGAACCGCTGAGGCCAACCGGTACGCCGAGGCCACCGGCGCAGTAGGCGCCGCCGCCAGTCACCGTAAAGGCTGTAGGCGACGGATTAACTGTAATGGTAAAGGTGACCGGCGAACCGGTACAACCGCCCGCCGATGGCGTAACCGTAATGGTCGCGACTACCGGTGCATTGCCGGTATTGACGGCGGTGAATGCGGCGATATTGCCCGTTCCGTTGGCTGCGAGGCCGATGCTGGTGTTATTATTGGTCCAGGCAAAAGACACACCTGCTGGCGTACCGGTAAAGGTAACCGCAGCGGTCATGGAACCGTTGCAGACGGCCTGGTTGCTGGGCTGGGTAACCGTAGGTGTGGGGTTGACTGTAACCGTAGTACTGGCCGTACCGGTACAGCCGGCGCCGCCAGTTACCGTAACGGTGTAGACGGTGGTTGCCATCGGAGAAGCGATCACCGTAGCGCCCATCGTAGTATTGAGACCCGTTGCCGGCGACCAGACATAACTGCCGCCACCGCTTGCGGTCAAGGTAACGCTGCCGGTACCGCAGATTACGCCGTTGGCCGGATTCGCCGTGATGGAGGCAACCACCAAATCCGGCGGCACACTGCAATCCACCAGGAATTCGTCGGCACCGATGTCCGGCGTGGTGACCTGGCGGAATTGACCGTCGAAGTCCATGTTCGTACCGGCTACCGGCATACCGGTACCGTTGAAAGGACCATTACCGGCCGGCAAGAGGTGCAGATCGGTATTGGAGACATAGGCCGGGGCTACCGAGATGGACATACCGTCCTGTCCCGTAGCAGCTTGCCAGGCAGCGAGTGTGACCCGGTCCGTACCGCTCAGCGATCCGAGAACATCGGGAGAAACGGCGAAGTAATCGTTGTTATTGATCGTAGTGAATGCAGCATTGGTTCCGACCACGAAAATGGCCCAGCCTTTGTCAGTCGCGGAAGTGGTATTGTCGTAGCTGTTCGTGAAAATGTTATTCTTAACCGTCAGGTTCGTTACGGATGAATTGACAAAAAAGGAAGCGGATCCGGTAGCGGAGTTAAAGCCCGTACGCGGTCCAAAAAGATTAACCGAGTTGTAGAAGATGCTCACGCCACCGGTGGTGCCTTCGAGGGCAATGCCAATCGGCCAATAAATGTTGCTAGCGTCCGCAAGGCCTGCAACATCAGTAATCATGTTATTGGCGATAGTTATATTGCTGGCAACATTACCTGTATTGGCCATAATGCCACGTACGCCATACCCGCTGGTGTTGGTATTATTCAGGGTTCTGATGAGGTTCCGCGTAACGTTGGCGTTGATTACGGTCGTCCCCAGATAAATCCCAGAGAAGGCCGTAGTGCTGTTACCTGTTCCGCTGGAACTGCTATTAATCACGCTATTTTGCGCAACCGTAAGGCCGTTAATATTGGAATTCAACCAGATATCACCGGAACTGCCTACCGTAGATGACAGGTTTTGCACGGTGTTACCTGTAATCGCAACGCTCAGGGCATTTTGCAGCCAAACCCCGGCAAACCCAATGTTATCCGTTCCAGAAGCCACCGGCCCGATCACGTTATTGACGATGTTCAGGTTATCCAGACCGCCGGTAGATACCGCCGCTGTACCGTTGGCATAAATACCGTAGTAGGCTTTGGTAATGGCGTTATTTTGCAGCGTTAGCGCATCGTTGTCGGCGCCGGTGGCGGTAGTCGTGATTGGTGCGCTGCCTACATATACACCGAAGGTAGAAGTGACGGTACTGCTGCCGGCAATGATGTTGACGTTCTTGACGACATCGTTCGTAGCCCCTGCACCGACACCCAGACTGGTCACGCAAACTACTGCCGTATTAGTCAAAATAGAGGTATTGGAAAGTGTGAGGCTGCGATCGGTACCGCCCGAGTTAGAGCCATCAATCGTTACGAAATCTGCTCCATTCAGGTTAATCAAACAGGTAGATGCCAGGGTGGAGCCGGTTATAGTGGCCACATTACCCGCTGCCGGCCGGATGGTCAGCGTATTGAGAGCGCTGGCGGTCGGGTTGGCATTAAAAGTGATCGGGAAAGTTTCGCCCGCATAAGTCGGGTCAATCAGACTGAAGACTACCGGACCGGAGATGCAACTGGCGTTGTAAGCGGCGGCGGCGGCGGTTAAAGTCGTGAAGTTTCCGCCTGCCCCGACGGTATAGGTACCGCTCAGGAAAGCCACTGTGTAAGCATTCGGCGTAGGCGGTGGCGTAGTAACGTTATTCACGCTGGTCGCTACGACGCCGGCCGGATTGGAACTGATGTTCGGCACGCCGGTCAGGTCCTGAGCAATTATGAAATACATAATCACATCATTGAGGGCCACACCGCCCAAATCGGCCGCCACAATGGTAAAGTTCCAGGTGCCGTTCATACCATTGCCCGTAGCCAGCGTGCCCGGCTGCGAAAAGTAAGCACCGGCGTTCTTTTTATAGTAAATCCTCGGCACGTTGCCTCCGGCCACCGGAACGCCGGTAGCATCGGTAATGGTCACGCCGGTCAGGAGCACATTACCCGTACTACAGGCATTGGTCAAGGGCGTGTAAGCGATACCAGGAGCCGAAATATCATTGACGATAAAGTTGCCGGCATCGGCGCCGAGGTCCACCGGTGTAAAAGAGGCACGGGTTTGCCCGTCGTAATCGTCGGTCACCGCTACCAAAACACCGGCTCCTTCGATGGGGGTCGGATTGACGGCCGAGATGTGCAGGTCGACCGTAGCAACCGTTCCAGTTGGATTGATGTACTGCGGATCAGCACTGATGCTGTACTGGTCCTGACCGGTGGCGGCTTGCCAGTTGGCCAAGGTCGTTTGATCGACCGCATTGAAAAGGCCGACAAATCCGCCGGTGCCGGGGGCGTACAGATCGTTATAATTGCTCCGCAGACCGGCCGGATTCGGCGCGGTGCCGCCCACCCGGATGGCGTAGTTTTTCCCGGTGCCGGCGCCGTTGGAACGGGCATTGAAAAAGATGTTGTCGAGGTAGTTGCGGGTATTGGTGACCACTGTGCTGTTGAAAGCGAAGCTGTTACTGGTACCCGCCAACACACCGGTTCCACCCACATACACGCTGTTGTGGTAGATATTATTGGCGCCAACCGCCTCGGTGATGCCGTTTACAGCATAGTTGGCGGTATTGGCATTGCCTGTGGCGCCTACCCGGATCATATTATTCTGATAAGTGGCATTGCCGGCGTTGATCTGCAGGCCGGTAATAGTGCCTGCTGCCGTAGTAGCCAAATCGATGCTGTGGATCAGGTTGCGGGAAACCAGGTTGGTAATGGCCGTCGGCAAGCTGAAGATCGCCCCAAATGCCAAAGTCGCCGCAGTCGCATTGGTATTGGAAATGGAATGAATGGTATTCTGACTAATCAGGTTGCTACCCGAGGTTTGGGCCGTACCACTGACGGAAAGACCGACGGCCGATACAAAAGTGATCGAGGCACTGGTCGTGGAGACGTCCCGGATGGTGTTGCCCGTAATGGTAAACGAACCCAATAAAGTCGGACTAGTGCCCGAACCCTGCAGAGTCATACCGTTTGCGCTGGCGCCGGTACCGGTACTGGTATTGACGAGGTTGGCAAACAGGTTATTGCTGTAAGTCTGGCCCACCGCGCTGGAAAAACTGATCAGACCACCGAGCGTACTGTTGGCGTTGGAACTGATGCTACTGGCCACAGTCGGGCTGCCGACTATGTTATTGTTGAAGGTAAAATTGTGCCCGGCCGTAGTACCCTGTACCGAAACCACGAAAAAGGCCGGCACAGTAGCGGGCGCACCTGTCACCGTCAGTGACATGGCGCCGATGTTGTTGCCATTGATAACGGTAAGTTCCGGCGTACCGGTTCCCGCCAGGATCGCCTGCAAACGGGCCAACGAACCGGAAAGGCTGAAGGCAATATTGTTGGTACCCGTTTGGTTACCGATGGTGTTGTTGTTGCAGTTGATTCTACCCGTCAATAAGGAAATCATCGACTGCGATGCAGAGGTGCTCGAAGACGTGACCGAAATATTTTGAAAGGTATTGTTATTGAAGTTGGACGTGATCGTGGTACCTACTGTCACCTGGATACCCCGGAAAATGGGTACGTTGGTGTAAGTCATCGGCGTACCCGCCGCCAAAGGAGCGGTACCACCGATAAAGTTGCCGGTAAAGGTCAAGTTGTTATTCAACGAGCTGCTTGAAACGAAGGCTCCGATCGTCCCCGCCGTAGGCGCCCGCGACACCGTTTGATAAAAGCTGTTGTTGGTGATCGCCCAACCAGAGTTACCGGAGGAGAGCAAAATACCGTTATTGGTGGTTGCCGTACCGAAAAAATTAAAGATGTTACAGTTGGTAACCGTGTTATTATCATTGTATTGAGCCGTGGTCGTCGTCGTAGCCGAGCTGTAAATCCCGTTTATCGGCGTGGTAGCACCTTCATGGATATCGCTCACTTCAATCAGGTTATTATCGTTACCGTTGGGGCCGACGGTGGTACTGAACAGGATCACACCGGACACTGTGGAGGTATTTACTCCCTGCAGATCGGTGTAGCGAACAATGTTGTTGGAAGCATCATTAATAAAGCGGATCACCTGGCCGCTGAGGCTGTTGTTGGAAATTATAAGCCCTTTCGTCGTGCCCACGCCACCGGGTCGACCGTCGATACGCCACCAGTTACCGTTGTTCAGGTCGATGGTGGGGCCGGCATTCGTACCCGCAATGGTCAGAACGGGCGAACCGGCTGCCGG
The DNA here is from genome assembly GCA_031425035.1 of Saprospirales bacterium. GTDB lineage: Bacteria > Bacteroidota > Bacteroidia > Chitinophagales > Saprospiraceae > M3007. The sequence continues at coordinate 7,534 of JANPIN010000014.1, forward strand.
ACGAATAGTAGCCGTTCTTACGGCCGTTAACGGGCTGCAGTTGCTTTGGCCGGCCAGCGTAATGGGGAAAGTTTCTCCGGCTCCGGTATAAGTAGTTTGTAATTCCAGGATCACCGGTCCGCTTACCCCCCGGGAATTAACATCCGCAACGGCCGCAGTCAAGGAGGCGTAGGTACCGGTTGGACCAACCGTGTAGGTGCCGGCCGCCAGCGGAGCCAGCGGCAGGGCGGAAGTAAGCGAAATATTATCGATCGCGGCCGGCGGGGAGGTACCCAACGAGCCGTCGTTTTTCCAGGTAAAAATCAGCCGTAGCGTAACTGCAGCCCCACAGTTATTGACCAACGAGGTAGGGATCGGAATGGTCGCGGTTTGGACGCTGGCGACATTCCACAACTGCACAATAGTCGTGGCCGGTGCCGCTAAAACACCCGTACCCAACGAAGTGGTGGAAGCCGTCGGTGTGTAGGTAGTCGGCGCAATGCTCACCATGAGCGCATCGAAACTGGAAGTCTCGCCCAGTGCCTGCCAGTTGAAAGACAAGTTGATATTCGTCTCGCCAGCCGGAAAGGTGACGTCCCGCCAAAAATGAACTACTGAAGTATTCGTATTGGTGTAACTCCAGGTCGTACCAGCGTCGTTGGTTACAAAAGCGCTACGATTGGTAAATCCGGGCGGAACGGTGCCCAGTACCCATTGGTTGAGGGCCGCCCCGTTATCTAACGACCAGCCATTAGCGGCGAAAGTAGTACCATTTTCAAAACCACCGTCACCCGTAGGGCTGATGAGGGTTGTTTGAGCAATAGCCTGTCCCATCACCAAGGTCAAAAGGACCGTGAAAACAGGAACAATTAAATTCTTAACGAGTAAAGTATTTTTCATGAGAGAGATTAACTACGCGATTTGAAGAAAGGAGACATTTGCCGTCGCAGCAAAATCCGGAAGTAGATACCTGAACTTCCGTACTAGTTTGGAGCAATAGGAATGTCGTTTTGCACTGCGGATAGCGCTTCCACCAGACCCGACAGGTAAGTGGCTAAGACACCCTCGGGCATTTCGGCCAGGTCGGCATCCTTCGGGGCTTCTGCTATGACCTTTTCGTAGTTTTTTACGATCGCATCCGCAACTGGTACATTAGCTTGTAGATCACTCTGTACATAGCCCAGCAGTCGCTTGTAAGCTTTGAATATCGCCTGATCAACCGCAGGAAGCCCTGGTTGGGCCAGGGTAACGTCCGTTTGAGCACTCTCCTGTGCCAGCGAGGCACTCAGATCAGCAGTGGTTTTCCAAGTTACGCCATTGAGATCATTCAGATCCTGACTGAATACGGGGACGGCAAAAAAAACAGCGACTAGCAAGATAAGTACCCCCTTGCTAATCGCTTGTTTCGCTAAAAACGAAAGAGAAGTAAGCGTTTTTTTCATAATTCCAACGACTGCGGGTTATTAAAACAATTAATATTATGACACAATAAACCACGCCCCTCAGGGACGTAGTGCATCAACATGATTACAGCCGTGCCAATACACGAACTGCGGTCGGAAAGGATACCAAAATGGCATCGCTCCGGCAATCAGTAAATGGGAAAAATGACCTTTAGGAAAACACAAGGTTCCTGACCTGAAAAAGAGCCGAAACGTATCCTTAGAAGCAGGAGAACGCGGACAAGAGGTAAGGCCGACGAGGTGAAGTCGTAACGATCACGAGAATTATACGGATGCGGATTAAAATAAATCGAGCAAATCTACTGCTAGCTATTAAGATGACCTAACATTTGTTCAAAATTCTTGCCAATATGTCTGACAATCCGGACATCTTTGAAAGCAAAATTTCACTCATCCTACTAACCAATTCATAATCAAAATATTACGTTGTTTATAAACTAAAAACAACGGCCCGAAGGAATGAACCTCCGGGCCGCTGCACTATTGTGGGTACTGCTGAAAATCCTCTTCGGAAAAATCAGCCGCCTGGGTGGGCTCCTGGCGACGGTTACGCCACCACCACAAACCAATACCGCCTACCATCAAATAAGGCAGCATCAACATGTACATAATGCCGGCATTTAGTCCCCGGCCTTCCGTACCGCCATTTTGCATATTCGATTCGGCGGACATCTTGCACATGGGGCACTGGGCGCTGGCAACTTGACTCGTCCCCAACAGCATGAAAAGCAGCAGGGCCAGCGAAAACAGGTTTACTATTTTATTTTTCATGACTTTTTAAACTGTGGTTTTTATGGATAAAACGGTTGGAGCATAAGGTAACAAACCGGACCGGTAATGGCCACATACAGCCAGAAAGGGTATACCCAGCGGGCCATACGACGGTGACGTTCGTATTGAGCGGTATAAGCCCGATTAAAAGTCAGCAGGATGAAAGGCAGGATCAGGGCAGCCAGCACAATGTGCGTGAGCAATACCACCAGGTAAAGACCCCGGCTACTACCCACCCGCAGCGCTTCCTCTGCACTCACCACGCCATTATGATCGAAATCACCATAGCGAACTTCCGGGGTGGTGAAATGGTATAACACATAACAAAGCAGAAAAAGCGCCGAACAAGTCAGGGCCGCGTAGTTGGCCAGCCGATGTCGCTCAATCTGCTTATTTTTGATAAAATAAAGCGAAAAAAGCAACAGGAGAGCCGTCAGCGCATTCAAACCGGCGATCACCGGCGGCAGAAAATTGAAATTCATGCCCAGTTCGATCTTCACCTGGCGCATCAGCATGACCAGCAGCAGAACCGCGGCAGAAACAATATAAGCGGCTACATTGAGCCGTTTTTCCAACTGTACGTTGGGTATAATAGCAGGCATGATCAGTTATTTTTGTGGCAGCAGAATAGCAATTTGTTCTACCATGCGGCCCACCTCTTTTTCATCCATGGCATTGTAAAAGCGCCGGATCACCCCCGTCGTATCCGTTAGCGCATAAAACTGTGGATAGGCACTCACGTGGTTTTTAAGGCAGTAAGACTCAAAACCATTGTTCAGAATCGTGCCCCAGGAACCCAGACCACCCGTCCACACCCAGGTGGCATAGTCGATACTCGGTAATTTCTGCACATACGACCGGAATTCGCTCGTGCCCCCCTGCGCAATCATGCCCAGCCGGAAATAACTATTCTGGCTGAACTGATCAAATAACTTCTGGCCGGTATCGATGATCCTCTGGTTTTCTTCCGTCAAATCAGGGTTGTCGCCAAACATGTGCAAAACCGCAATTTTACCCTTCAGACGGTCCTCTTTGGTTCCGTCCGGGTAGATGATGTAAGCGCCGCGAATCTGACCGTAGGCACTTAACTCATTTACCGCCGTTTTGCGCCAGTTCAAGCCTGTCCACAAATTCAGCCATGAACCGATCGGGAAAGCGACCAGAATGAGGAAAAGGACGGAGGCAATGATTATTTTACGTAGGCGCGTAGGCTTTTTTTCAATGTCATTCATAATGCAAAATTCTGTGTACTAAACAAAAAAGGGTGCGGCTTGGTTGCCCCACCCTTTTCCAGTTTTATTGTTATTTAAGCCTGCTCTCCACACCGGAAAAGCACCGGAAAGAGCGGGGATTTAACTGTTGTAATGGCCAAAAGTACCAGGTAACATATAACCTTGTGGTTTGCCGGCAGGCACAGGCAGCACGTTTTCTTCGCGGCCCTGTTCATTCTTGAGCTGAATGTGCTCCCGGCTTGTCCGCCAGTAATTACCTTCCTGGAAGAAGGCAATAATGGCCCAGACCAGCAGTAAAGTCGGCATCAAAACCGTCATAGCCATGCCCCGCACTTCGTAGGCCATGTGCATGAAGAAATAGATGATGAAATAGGCCTTATAAAGCGAGAAACCCGCCATCAGGATCATGTACACATAGTGCCCAAAGCCATGTTTGAATTCCACACCTGGAATAAGGTGGCCCTTAGCCAGCAGTGCGATCAATACTTCTATGATCGTAATGATACCCAGCCGGATAAGGCCGTTGAATACCATGGTCTTTTGTTCTTCGTATGTTTGATGTTGCTCAGCCATCGTATGGTTGATTTAGCGTATTAATTATTAGTTATTGGTAATGGCAGTGGTGTATTGGTTATTGGTAACCAACAACTATTACCAATTACAGCAGGTAAAAAACCAGGAAAACGAACACCCAGACCAGGTCCACAAAGTGCCAGTACAGACCTATTTTTTCTACCATCTCATATCCGTTACGACGGGCGGCATACACACCGCTGCCGGCATTGATCATGATAATAGTCAGAAATAGTACCCCGGAAAATACGTGGAAACCGTGGAAACCGGTAATAAAGAAGAATAATGCGCCGAATGCTTTCGGGCCTTCTGCCAGTTGTTCGGTTTTGCCAGCCTTTTCCGTGGTCGTATAGTGGATATACGGACGTTGTAACTCTACCTGCCCATTATGTTCATGACCATGCAGAATATACGAGCCTCCTTCTTTCACCTGCACGATTTCCCCGTTCTCCATCAATGGCTGTGGGGTCAACGTCTGTCTGCCGGTGGCCGGATCTACGCTTTCTGTAAACATGGGTTTGCCCGCTTCATCCATTTTTACCAGATAACCGTCGCCCAGATAACGCCCGAATGGGTTCCGGGTGATCGACACGTTCTCTTCCTTGATCAGGACGGTCCATTCGTAAGCCTGTGAACCCAGGAAGGTCGCCCCACCCAGGATGGTCAGAAGCATCCAGAAAACAACCCCGCGGGAATTTTCCCGGTGACCTTCCTGTACGGCACGAACCATCGTTACCGAACTGAAAATCAGGACAAAAGTCATGAAGGTCACAAAAATCAGCGGCCAGTGCGCGTGTACGAATGGGAAGGAACGAAACACGAAATCGGGTTCCGGCCAGGTGGGCATACTGAAACGAAGGGAACCGTATGCAATCAGAAAACCCGCAAAAGTGAAGGCATCCGAAAGCAAAAAGTACCACATCATCAGCTTACCATAGCTCGCCCGGAACGGTGATTTTCCACCGTCCCACATTTCCTGGTTTTCGTCTTGCTCGTCCACGTCGTGGTGGGCAACAGATGTTTCTGCCATAATATTCAGTCAATTATTGATAACAAAACTTGTATGCGATCCGAAAGGTTATTCAAGATTGCGACATGAAAAAAACAATCAAATACACCCATAATACATCTACAAAGTGCCAATACTGTACGACGAGTTCTAGACGTAAAACGCGGCGCTTGGTTGGTTTGAAAGGTAGTAAAAAAGCATGTACCGAAGCAACCATCAAGGCTGCAATCCCACCTAAAACGTGGGCAGCATGTAACCCGGAAATCACGTAGACGAAAGAGCTCGACGGGTTCACTTTAAAAGTAGCCCCGATGGCATTTAAAGCCTGCCAGCCTTCGTACTGCAAAATCACAAAAGCCAGACCGAGCGCAAAGGTCGTCAACAGCAGGATTTTGTACGCTTTTTCCCGACCTTTTTTGAAAGCATTATAGGAAAAATGCAGGGTGACGCTACTGAGCACAATAACGAGGGTGTTAACGAAAAAGATGTTTGGCAACTTGAACTCGTACCAGTTGCCGGCGGAGCGGCGAACAATGTACGCGCTGGTGAGTGATCCAAAAATCATCACAATACTGACAATACCAACCCACAAAGCGAACTTTTGGGAGGGTATCCGACTACGAGTAACTTGTGGAGAGGCAGTGGCCATGATGTATGTGGTTGCTGGTGGTGGGGAATATTCAGAAAATCAGATTTTATCCAGTAGTAAAACGATCAGCGATACGGGCAAATGCATGAAGGAAACGAACATTTGCCGCCGTGCCGCCTCGCGGGAACAGGTGCGCATTAAATTCCAGCAGCACCAGGCCCAGTAAACGTTCAGCGCGATCAAAACAATGGCTGCCGGCAAACCGATGAAACCTGCCCAGCAGACCCAGGCACTCCCCAGAATCAGCAGACTGCAAAAAAACAGGGAATACAAGCCCGTCCTGGAATCCTTAACGCTCTGACCGGAAGGCAATAAGTAAAAACCGGCTTTACGGTAGTCATCATCCGCCACCCAGGCTACTGCCCAAAAGTGTGGAAACTGCCATAAGAATTGCAACATGAACAGGATCAATGCCATCGGGGTAATGAATCCGGCATACGCAACCCCGCCAATAATGAGGGGTAATGCGCCCGGTATGGCCCCGATCAACACCGCCCAGGGGGACGAGCGCTTCATGGGGGTGTAAACGAAGGCATAACTCATCAGGGAAAGCGTACCCAAAAAGCCGGTCAGCGGGTTGAAAAGCGTTAGGAGCGTAATACCACCCAAAGCCATCAGGCCCGCCCATAATACGGCCGTCGATACGCTGATCCGCCCGGTAGCCACCGGACGATTAGCCGTACGCGGCATGAGCCGGTCAAAATCGCGTTCCAGCACCTGGTTCAGTGCATTAGAGGCCCCGGTCACTAAAAATCCACCCATGGCCAGCAGCAGCATAGCGCCCCAGTTAACATCGCCCCCCGCCACAATGGCATAGGACATTAACGCTGAGAAAAGCACCAGCAGGGTCAGTTTGAATTTAACCAACAACCCGAAATCAGTGATGCCTTGCGCCAATCCGCTCTTTACAATTACAGCCTGCTTGACCTGATTAGACTCCATAACAGTGTACGCTACTGCGTCGTGGTGGATATTGATGGAAAGAAAAAGAGAATGCAGTCAGCGAACGCCGGACTACATTCTCTCCTCCGACTGGTTTTGATTTAATCGCCGTGATCGTGTTCGCCTTCCCTTAGCGGCACGTATTGCGGCATGAACTCTTCGCCATTTTTACCATAATCATAGGCCCAGCGCTGCACAGTCGGAATATTACCCGGCCAGTTACCGTGGCCCGCATTGATCGGCGTCGTCCACTCAAGGGTGTTAGCACCCCAGGGGTTTTTGCTGGTCATTTTACGGCCGCTGAAAATGGAATAGAAGAAGTTGATGATAAAGATGATCTGCAGGAAAAATACCACGATGGCCGCTACGGTAATGAACTGATTCATTACGCCGAAGTGACGGAAAGCATCGAAGGAAGCGCCGGCATCGTAGTAACGACGTGGTACGCCGGCCAGACCCATATAGTGCATCGGCCAGAAAATAGCGTAGGCGCCGAAGATCGTGCCCCAGAAGTGGATCTTACCCAGTGTTTCGTTCATGAAGCGACCGAACATTTTGGGGAACCAGTGATAAATACCCGAGAACATCCCGAAGAACGCCGCAATACCCATCACAATGTGGAAGTGGGCAACTACGAAGTAGGTATCGTGCATCTGAATATCGATGGCCGAGTTACCCAGGAAAATACCGGTCAAACCACCAGAAATAAACATGGATACAAAACCAATCGCAAACAGGCTCGCCGAATTGAAACGGAAATTAGAGCCATAGATCGTAGTAATCCAGTTAAACACTTTTACTGCCGAAGGAACGGCAATAATCAGCGTAAAGACCACGAAGAAGTTACTGATAAATGGATTCACCCCGGACATGAACATGTGGTGAGCCCACACGATGAAGGAGAGGAAACCAATAGCCAGGATGGAAAAAACCATGGCGCGATAACCGAAGATCGGCTTGCGGGCATTGACGGATAGTACCTCGGATACAATACCCATGGCCGGCAGAATAATAATATACACCTCCGGGTGACCCAGGAACCAGAATAAGTGCTGGTACAGGATCGGGCTACCTCCAATGCGGCTCAGGATCTCCCCGCCGACTACAATTTCATTCAAATAAAACGAAGTACCCAGGCTGCGGTCAAACATCAGCAGCAACAGACCGGAGAACAATACCGGAAAAGACAATACGCCCAGAATAGCGGTCACGAAGATGGCCCACATGGTCATCGGCATGCGCCACATGCTCATCCCGCGGGTACGCAGGTTCAGGATGGTAGTAATGTAGTTAATACCCCCGAGCAGCGAACTGACTACGAACAGCGACATTGCCACGATCCACATGGTCATACCTGCCCCGGAACCATCCGAGGCCTGCGGTAGTGCACTTAAAGGCGGATAAGCCGTCCATCCTCCGGAGAAAGGCCCGGTGTTCAGGAACAGGGACAGAAACATCACAATACCGGCCAGGAAAAAGAACCAGTACGAGAAAGCGTTCAATAAGGGCGAAGCCATGTCCCGCGCACCGATTTGCAATGGAATAAGAAGGTTGGCGAAAGTGCCGCTCAAGCCGGCCGTCAATACAAAGAATACCAGGATGGTACCGTGCATGGTTACCAGCGAGTAGTAAAACTCGGGATCCAGTTTACCAATACCGGCTTCGTTCACCTGTATCCATTTACCCAGCAGCGGGCGTAACCAGGCCATATCGGCTTCCGGAAAACCCAACTGGAGCCGGAAAACAATAGACATAGCCGCACCAACGAAAGCCCAGAAAATACCCGTGATCAAAAACTGACGGGCGATCATTTTATGGTCGGTACTGAAAATATAATGCGTTAAAAAGTTCGACTGGAACTTATCGCCATGATGGTGATCATGAAACTGATCATCATAACCCAACTCATGGGTGAGTTTTTCCTCAAAGGTGTCATTCGCGATGATGGTATTTTCCATAGCAGGAGCTTTGATATTATGTTTGAATCTTGAGGGTAATTTCGATCGGTTATTCAGCAGCAGCTGAACCGGCGTTCAAGATGGTAAATTCCGTGCGGCGATTTTTTGCGCGATTCTCCGGCGTGGTATTCTCCGCCAGGGGTTTCGTACTGCCAAAACCCTGCACCCGAAGACGATTGGCCGCTACTCCACGATCCGTCAGGAACTTGGCCACTACGGCCGCCCGCTGACTGGAAAGGGTCAAATTCGCTGCCGCATCACCCACATTATCCGTATGACCGGCAATCTGAATGTTCATCTGCGGATAGGTGGTCATTTCTTTCACCAGGTTATTCAACTCATACTCGCTGTCGGAGATAAGGGTAGCCGAACCGGTTTCAAAGTTCACGTGGCTCAGGCGCAGCGTTTTATCCGCCGGGTTAGCCGACTCAATGGCCTTTTTCACGTTTTCTCCGAATTCTTTCGCCCGCATACCCGCTTCCACCGGCAGGGTGCCGACGTTGATGTTCGGGTCTCCTTCCTTACCGCGGATCTGCGTCAGATAGAAAGATTCCTGTTTAGCCATCCAGGCATCATATTCTTCATGGGTGACTATTTTCAGTATCCGACGCATGGAATAGTGGCCTTTACCGCATAGTTCTGCGCAAGCCAGCTCATAGTCGAATTTTTCCCAGCGCTTCGGACCGGTTGGATCAGCCGGATCGTATGGCTCGTTGAACTCCGCATATTTCCGCAGTTCCTGACGATACTGGTCGGTTGTTTTTACCGGCGTGAAAATAAAGTAGGTCGGTAAACCCGGCACGGCATCCATTTTCACCCGGAAGTGAGGCAGGTCGAAATTGTGCAGTACGTCCTTTGCCGTTATGCGAACCCGGACTTTTTTACCTACCGGCAGATAGAACTCCTGGCCGACGATAATGTCGTCGTAGTTCTTCTTGTCGGTGAAATCCTGGCCCAGCTGGTTGCTGCCGGTGGTCAGTCTGTAGTTCCGTGCACCCAGTTTGCCATCGGGACCGGGGTAACGCAGGATCCAGTTGAACTGCTGGCCGGTTGCCTCGATTTCCATGAAGTTCTCGTCTTCCTTTACGTCGCCCATAACCATGTTCCAGGCATTCAGACCACGAACCACCAGTACGGTCATGACCACGGCCGGAATGACCGTCCACCAGATCTCCAGGCGGTTATCGTGGGCAATGAACTGTGCCTTACGACCTTCTTTCCAGCGATACTGGTAAGCAAACCAGAAGAGAGCAATGTGGGTCAGGATAAATACAATACCCGTGAGGATCAGCGTGATCTGGAACAAGCTGTCCAGTACGCTGCCGTGGGCCGAAGCGGACTGATGCGGGCCGTAGCCCATCATCACCGGGCTGTACACCCAGGAGGAATAACAAACCCCGACCAAAAAGACAACCAGGAAAATGAGCGACATAATGCCATTCCATTTGCTGTTGTCACGCAGCGTCTCCCGTTCCCCTTTAATCTGGGCGGTGAGTTCGGTTACCTTCCCGATCTGCACCAAAACGATGGCGACCAGGATAAAGCAGAGAAGTATGATAAGCGCAGTCATCAGTAATTTTTTTCTATTAACCCAAAGGTAGTTTGTTTGTTCGCAGACTGGTTACAGATCAATTTTGATTAGAACCACTCTAAATTTCATCAGTGATGAACTTCGTGTTCATCCACTTCCGACTCGATCAAAGCACCGGTATCGTGGTGCAGACTTTCTTCCAAATATGGATCGCGGAGTGGTAACAGGGACGATTTTGACAGTTGTCCGAAGAAGAAGAACAGGTAAAGGCTCAGGAAACCGATCATAACGCCCAGTTCTTCCAGGCCCGGAATGGTGTAACCCAGTTGGAAGGATTTCCAGCCGTTTTCATCATGCTCTTCCCCATGTTCTCCACCAGCCATACCCTCTTCCTCCGAGGTGCTGGTTATTTTGGCATTCGCCGACGATTCATCACTCATTATCCCGGTCCGGGCGGCAGTATCTGCCGAGAGGGCGGCGCTATCCACGGATGAATTGGCGCTATCCTTTGCAATGAGGGGCTGACCACCCTGAGAATCATTTTCCCGGGTGCCCATGCCTTCCTCGCTGGCCGGCCGTCCTCCCGGATTATCCGGGGTCGTGGGCATAGGAGATTGTTTTCCCTCCTGCGACTCCATTTTATGCTCTTCCGAGCCGGAGGTATGGCCCATCGGAGCTGCCTCCGAATGGTGTTTTTTCTTGCTGTAATTGGGATCGGTAAGTTCGGTCGTTTCGTGGGCGGTAATACGGGCGCCCGGTTTGATCATGTAGAAGAAATCCCACCAGTGACCAAAGAAGACGATCACGCACACGAAGAACAGGGTGCCGAATTTCCGCTTCGTATCATTCCGCATCAGGATGAAAAACGGCGTGATGAAGTTGAGCAGCAGGTTACCCCAGAAAAGTACCGGATAGTAGGTCATCCGCTCGTTGAAGTAAATCGTTTCTTCCCCGTTGTTCGCGTACCAGATTAACATGAACTGGTCGAACCACAGGTAGGTCCAGAATACGCTGATGCCGAACAGGAATTTACCCATATCGTGCAGGTGGCTGCGGTTGACATACTCCATATACCCTTTCGACTTCAGGTAAATGATGAGCATAATCGTCATCGAAATAGAGCCCAGCCACACGCTTACCATAGCATACCAGGCAAACATGGTGCTGTACCAGTGTGGATCGACCGACATAACCGACTGCCACAGGAAAACAGTGCTCAGGAAACCGCCCAGTGGCAGGAAAGAAGCCGCCCACTTACGTTGTTTTTTATAAAAGACGAAAGATGCCGTCTCCTGCGTATCCTGATCAACGGAAGCCTGCCGCAGATTGCGACCCCAGTAGTACCAGATAGTCGGCACGACGATGACCGCAAACGTGTAAAACAAGGGGTTCAGAAAACCCGACTTGCCAGCAATGATCTTATCGTAAATATTGCTGGACGGATCGGTAATGCCCGGCATATTCCACAAATACAGGTGGTGAAAGTGGCCCCAGACGCCCAGAACGAGGACAGCCATCAGGATAGTACCCACCCACAGGAACTGACTGGCAGCTTCCCAGATGCGTTTGATGGCCGTGTTCCAGCCGCCAAATGCCGTAATCTGGGCCGCCAGAAAGAACAGGCTCATGAAGGCAATGCCGGTGAAATAGACCGAGTTATGGAGGTAATTGGTCCAAAAGCGGGTCAAATACTGGTCGTCATGCCAGGCCGACAGGGCCAGGCAGATGGCACCCAGTACCATGCCGCCGATCAGCACCGTCCTGGTTTTGCTTTCAAAAACGAATTGTGTGTTGGTCAGATTCATATCCGGAATCAAGCCGAAGCCCGACAATTTTGATGTTAAAGTCGCAATAAGTGGTAATGGGTATTAATTGGTAGATGCAGGAGCCGCAACGGTCGCAGGCGGTGCCGTCGTACCAGTTCCAGCATTCAGCGTGTTCACAGTTTCGCTATATTCCAGCTTTTTGGCTTTCGCCTGTAGTGAACGAATGTAGTGGATGACCTGCCAGCGCTCTTCAAATGAAAGCTTTTCCTGGTAAGCGCCCATGACGTTCTTGCCGTACATGATGGCAAAGTAGTAGCGGCCATTGCCGGCAGCGATCATATCGTCGCCGATCAGGTTTTTCGGCTGCGCCGGATATTTTTCGGTCGCCAGCAGGGCGCCTTGTCCGCCGCCATCATTGCCGTGGCAAATACCGCAGAAGGTTTCATATAATGTCTGCGCACGCACCAGTCCGCTTTTACTGATCGGAAAAGGATTGGCCTTCATCTCCGCTTCGCAGCGCACACGGTCGGCCTCGGTATTTTCGTAGTAAAACGGCGCGGCTCCATTGACCTGTGCGGCAATGGCGTTGTGGGAGTTCTTGCCCCGGATCACGTCGAGCGCGGAATTGCCCTCGTAATACACAGCCGTCATACCACGTGGAATAGTGCCATCGACCCGGTTACGGGGTTTGGACAGTTCCGCGGAGCTGAACACACTCTGATCTTCCCAGTGGTTCCAGTGATAAGCACTGTAGAGGTTGGTTTCATACGACACCGGGTGGTACATATCAGGCATGTATTCATGACCGGTTTTGTTTTTGCCCGCCGGTGAGCAGACCGAAAACAACCAGGCAAACAGAACAATGCCAAGAATCGCGCCTATTGCGTATTTCATTTCAATGAGTTATAAGCTATGAAGTATGGGTTATAAGTGATGAGTTATGAGTTATTTTGAGAATTCTCTCTAGATGACTCATAACTCATCACTCATAACTGTTTTACGTTTACCTCTGCCGCGTGGGTGTTGCTGAAGAAGTTCGTGAGAGCGTTCATTTTATCATCCGAAGCGGCAGTCACGTCGAAAGCGACGCAGAATTTGTCATCGGAAATGCGGTTATCCAGTGGTTTGGCTTTTACACCGGGCCATAAGCCGCAAATGGTGTAAAAAGTCAGCGTCATCCCCCAGGCCGAAAACAACACCGTCGATTCGAAAGTGATGGGAATAAAAGCCGGCACCGACCAGTAGGGTTTACCGCCGAACATCATGGGCCAATCCCGGGTGAAAATCCAGGACATGGCTAAAAAGGCAAACAAACAGCCAATACCGCCATAGATAAAGCCCATCACGTGCAAACGGCTTTCCTTCAGATCCATAATGGGATCCAGGCCGTGGACTGGAAATGGCGTGAATACGTCCATAATATCCAGATGTGCCTTGTTTGCCGTTTTTACCGCCAGTTTCAGGTCTTCTTCGTCGTTATAGAGTCCGTAAAGAACTTTAGTGCTTTCAGCTACCATTATGTTTGAATTATTGAATTAGCAATTTGTCGGTTTGGAAGGGTTGATGAAGTTTATTAGTGTTGATAAGGTTTATAAAGGCACAACATGGCCAATGATCAACTTTTTTATCAACCCTATAAACCCTTATAAACTTTATTACGCTCCGTGAAAACCCGAATCTTCCGGATTCTGCTTGGCTTCGATCGGGCTAGTAGAATGATCGGCCGTATGCGGTGCCTGCTTAGTCGCGTTTTTACCGATATACTGGTCGCCGGCTACTTTCAAAATAGCCTTGACCTCGGCAATTGCGACCACCGGCGCCACGCGGCAGAAAATCAGGTACAGGGTGAAAAACAGACCCATCGTACCGGTGAAAATCGAGATCTCCACCCAGGTCGGCGAATAATAAGCCCAGGAAGAGGGTAAGTAGTCACGAGCCAGCGTAGTGGCAATGATCACGAAACGCTCGAACCACATCCCGATATTGATCACAATACTCAGGAAGAACGTCCACCAAACGCTGCGGCGGATTTTGCGCGACCAGAAGACCTGCGGGCTAACCACGTTACAGAACATCATCCCGAAATACGCCCACCAGTAAATACCGAACACGCGGTTGTAGAAAGCGAACTGCTCGTAAATATAACCGGAGTACCAGGCCACGAACAACTCGGTGAGGTAAGCCACGCCGACAATCGTACCGGTCAGCACGATCACCTTGTTCATCGATTCGATGTGGTTGATCGTGATGTATTGCTCCAGGTGTAACACTTTACGGGTAATCACCATCAGCGTTTGTACCATGGCGAAACCCGAGAATACCGCACCCGCTACAAAGTAAGGCGGGAAGATGGTCGTATGCCAGCCCGGAATGACCGAGGTCGCAAAGTCAAAACTCACAATGGTGTGTACCGAAAGTACCAGTGGGGTCGAAAGGCCGGCCAAGACCAGCGACAGGGATTCCCAGCGCTGCCAGTGTTTGGCACTGCCGCTCCAGCCGAAGGACATGAAGTCATACACTTTCCGGCGCATGCCGGTCGCCCGGTCACGAATGGTCGCCAGATCGGGCACCAGACCCGTGTACCAGAACAACAGGGAGACCGAGAAGTAAGTCGAAATTGCGAACACGTCCCAGAGCAGGGGCGAGTTGAAGTTCACCCACAACGGGCCCCGGGTATTCGGGAAAGGGAAGATGAAGAATGCCAGCCAAACCCGTCCCATGTGGAAAATGGGGAACTGACCGGCACAAACGACCGCAAAAATGGTCATGGCCTCCGCAGCCCGGTTTACCCCCGTCCGCCAGCGTTGGCGGAAAAGCAGCAAAATGGCCGAGATCAGGGTACCGGCGTGACCAATACCGATCCACCATACGAAGTTGGTGATGTCCCAGGCCCAGTTAATGGTCCGGTTGGAACCCCATTCACCAATACCTTTCCACACCGTCCAAACGATGGCGAAAGCGTACAGGCCCAGGAACATAGAGGACAGTGCGAAGGCAACGATCCATTCCCGCGAGGGTACTTTCTCGGTGGGCGAACACAAATCCTCCGTAATATTATGGTAGGTTTTGTTGCCTTCAATCAATACGTGCCGAACGGCTGCTACTGGTTGTGACATAGAATACTATTTGTTATTTGCCAGGAGACAGGAGTTAGGAGTCAGGAGCCAGGAGTCAGGAGTTATGGGCCAGAAAGCCGAAACTGCGTAACTTATAACTCATAACTCATAACTTACTTCTCATGACTATTAAGAATAAAGTTCTTCGTTGCTGTTGTGCACCTTGGCGGAATAATCCACGGCCGGCCGCACGTTAATTTCTTCCAACACCTTGTAAGCCAGTGCGCCAACGCTCTTCCGGGCCTGGTTCACTTCGCTGTCGGGGTTGTTCAAATTTCCGAAAATAATCGCGCCGGTCGGGCAAGCCGTGTGACAAGCCGAACGAACGTCATTGTCCTGCAACTTGCGTCCTTCGCGTTTAGCGGTCAGTTTGCCTTCCTGGATCCGCTGGATACAGAAAGTGCATTTTTCGATCACCCCGCGGGAGCGCACCGTCACGTCCGGATTCAATACCATGCGCGTCAGGTTGTCGGCGTAGAAAGGCTTATCACCCGCTTCGACACGGAAAATACGCTCTTCGTTGGCCGGCCAGGTATCGGCAGTAGTATAGTCGAGCCAGTTGAAACGGCGAACTTTATACGGACAGTTATTGGCGCAATAGCGGGTACCGATGCAACGGTTGTAGGCCATCTGATTAATGCCTTCCATCGAGTGGGTGGTAGCGGCTACCGGGCATACGTTTTCGCAGGGGGCATTATCGCAGTGCTGGCACATCATCGGCTGGTACACCACTTTCGGGTTTTCCAGATCGCCGTAGAAGTACCGGTCGATACGCAACCAGGTCATTTCATGGTGGCGTTTTACTTCGTTCTTACCTACCACCGGTACGTTATTCTCGCTGACGCAGGCCACCTGACAGGCGCCGCAGCCGATGCAGGAATTCAGGTCGATGTACATGCCCCATTTCATACCCGTTCCGAAATATTCGTCGGTGCTGGGGTACAGGGTTTGCGCATTGAGGTGTTCGGCTTCTTCGTGGAACTCCTCCAGTTTTTCTTCCAGTTCCTGTAAATCCTTCAGGTTGGTCTGGAAAATGATCGAACGACGCGTCAGCGAACCCTGGAATGCCAGTGCGGCTTCGTCGGCGTTGATGGTTTCGTTATTGGAAGTCTGTTTCGCCGTAACCCCCATCGTGTGGTGGTCCTGCACACAGGCGAACTGTTTGTCGACACCGGTTTTTGTAGAAACTTTGGCGTCTTTAGCGAAATACTGCACCAGACCACCGTCTACCGTCAACGAAGGTTGTACGTTGACGCCGTATCCGACGCCGCAGCCGCCCATTTCGCGACCCTGTCCCAGAGCGATGGAAACCGTGCCGGGCATTTGACCGAAACCACGCACGACGGTGCAGGAATATTTCTGGCCATTTACTTCCACATCGGTGGTATCGCCGTCGGTCAGGCCTTGCCAGCCGTTGATCTCGTCTTTACCATTCCATTCGACCGGAATGCTGAGGTAGTTGCCCCATACCGTACGGGTCACCGGATCAGGCATTTCCTGCAGCCAGGGGTTGTGGGCATTTTCACCGCCCATGATATTGACGGTCGGGAAGAAGGAAATTTCTACTTCCGTACCGGATGGTTTGCCCACGGCATTGGTATCCAAAGGCGCTGCGCCATTGAAAACCACTGCTTTAGGCGTAGCCGCCCGTTCGAACACGCCGTCATGGAGACTCATGTCCCAGAAAGCGGCCGGGGTATTAAATTTCGTCTGTCCGGCGAACAGATCGCTGGCCCAGTGAGATTTCAGGTATTGATAGTAAGGCTGTTCGTCCTGGCGGTTCAGGTTGGCGCTGTCGGCCCATTCCAGGAGGGAAAGTTCGGCCTGGCGGGTTTTGAACAGCGGATTGATGACCGGCTGGATCAGGGTGTAGTGACCGGCTTTCGGCTCGACGTCGCCCCAGCTTTCCAGCAGGTGGTGAGCGGGAGCGGCGTGGGTACAGAGTGCGGTCGTTTCATCCATGATGCCCGTGAAGGAAACACGCGTACCGACTTTAGCGAAGGCCGTTTTAAAATTGGCGGCATTCGGCAGTTCATACGCGGGATTGGCGCCCCAGACGATGGCCACGGCCACCTGGCCGGCGTTCATTTCTTCGACGAGACGCATCATGTCGCGCTCGTCACCCTGGCGCTGATTGGAAGGCGCCGAGAAATCAACGGTGTTATTCAGGTTGCCCAGCAGGTCGTTGATCTTATTGACCAGGATTTGCTCGGCGATGTTGTTGGAACCGCTTACGACCAGCGAACGACCGCGGGCGTTTTTCAGGTCGACGGCCATTTTCTTGATGTCGGCCGCCGCTTTATCATTCACTTTCGGACCGCCGGTATTGCCGGACAGTTCATTATATAAGGCCACGATCGCGGCGCCCTGTTCGGACGGTTTCACCAGCACACGGTTGTCCGCATTGGAACCGGTGAGCGACATGTGATTCTCGATCTGGTAGTGGCGGGACATTTTCACCCCGTTCTTCATGCTCAGCTTACGCTTGCTGACGTACTGACGGCTATATTCGACCGGGCTGATCCAGGTACCGAGGAAATCAGCGTCGAAGGAAGCGATCACGTCGGCTTTGTCGAAACGGTAGTCGGCAATGGCGCGAACGCCGAAGCACTGCTCATTAGCCGCCAGCAAAGCTGCGCTGGAAACGGGGTCATAGGTGACCACGCGGGCCGTCGGATATTTATCCGTAAATTCTTTCATCGCCAGTTTGGCGGTCGGGCTCATGTTGGTGCCGCTGATGATGCGCACCTGTCCACCCGCAGCCAGTTTGGATTTGACTTCGCGGTCAAGTGCCGTCCAGTCCATCTGATCCACTTTGCCACTGTTAACGGTACCGGCATGCTGGAGACGGCGCGTATCGTAGAGGCTCAGTACGACCGCCTGGGCCCGCGGACTGGTGCCACCCCAGGTCACGCTACTCAGGGTGTTGCCTTCGATCTTGATCGGCCGGCCTTCCCGCGTTTTCACCAGAATAGCGCAGTAATCGCCGCCCTGTACGTAGGAGGAGGCGAAGTAGTTCGCTACACCCGGGACGATGTCGTCGGGTTTAGTGACGTAAGGAATAGCCTTTTTGATGGGGATTTCGCAGGAAGCGGCGACTGTTGCCGCGCCCAGGCCAAAGCCCAGTAGCTTCAGGAAGTCGCGCCGATTGGTTTCCCATTGACCGTCGGTCTGGTCGATGTTTTCCATCGTAAACTCTTTCTCCGCGCTTTGCAGAAAAGATTCTTCGCGATTCAAATCATCGGCGCTTACCCAAATACCGTTATCGTGATGCATAATTGAGTTATGAGTTATGAGTTATGGGTTATGGGTGTAATAAACTGTACCCCATTTCCCTACCTCTTTTTATTCTCTTGATAATTCAAAGAAAAATTATGAATCGTGGGTGCGGGCAGGTGCGAGACCTGCCCCTACTGCCCCGACGTCACAATTTTTAATAGTGACATTTCTGGCACTCCAGACCGCCAATATCGGCAACGGTGACTTTCTCCCGTTTGCCGGATTTGAGTTCCGCGTGGTAGCGCTCATACTGGTCGTAGAATGGATTGTCGTTGAATTTAACCTCCGTTTCGCGGTGGCAGTTAATACACCAGCTCATACCGAGGGTGGAATACTGATATACAACCTCCATTTCTTCCACCGGACCGTGGCATTTCTGGCATTTTACCTGGCCGACGGCGACGTGCTGCGCGTGGTTGAAGTAAGCGTGGTCCGGCAGGTTGTGGATCCGGGTCCATTCGATAGGGCCCTGAATTTTACCGTTGGAATCGTTTTTCAACGCTTTCACGATGCCTTCCCACTGACTTTCAACGGTCGAGCGGCCATTTTCATCCAAAGCGGTCAGGGTATGATCGGCCATGTATTCCTGTCCGATCCACTTCTTATACAGGTCTTCGATCTCTTTTTCGCTCTTGTTGTCGTAGTCGGAAATATAGGTGCCGGCGATCGGGTCGAAACCGATGGAGGCAAAGATCTTCGTGATTTCTGAGGTACCGGAAATGGTGCCTTTTTTCACCGCCGAGTGGCAGTTCATACAGGTGTTCGTACCCGGGATCGAGGAACTTTTGGAACGGCGGGCCGAATCGTGGCAATACTGGCAGTCGATCTTGTTGGCGCCGGCGTGTATCTTATGGCTGAAAGCGATCGGTTGATCGGGCTGATAGTTCTGCTCCCGACCCATGCGGGTGGCGTTATCCACCGTTTTATAACCGAAGATCAATATCAGGGCAAACACCGCGAAGGCAATGGCGCCTTTGCTGGTGAGCGTTTCCACGAAGGTCTTCTGTACAGGGATCTGGCCTTCCTGGACCCGGGCGATGTTGTTCAGGTTGTTGACAATGCGCATCAGAGCGAAAGCCAGCAGGGCCAGCATAGCGGTCAGACCGATGAACATCCAGGGGATTTCGGTTTCCTTGCTACCACCCGTTGGCGTAGGGCCGCCACCGGGAGGTCCAATGGCAGTCGCCGGTTTGGCCTTCCATTGAACGTCGATATACAGCAGGATGCTTTCGATATTATCGTCGGTCAGGCTGGTAAAGGCGTTCATCATGGTCGGTTTCCAGGCCGCCCAGAGTTCGGCAGCACGTGGGTGACCGCTGGCGATCATGGCCGGTGCATTCCGGATCCAGGTGTGCAGGTCTTTCCGGGGGAAAGCGCTCCAGCGTTCTTCTACACCGCCCAGGGCCGGGCCGGTGAGTTTGTCCTTCATATTCTTGTTGTGACAGGAGGCGCAGTTCCCAATAAACAACTCCTTACCTGCCGCTGCGGTCGGTTGCGCCCACATGGAAGCGGAGGCAATGAAGGCCAGCACAAAAACCCAACAAATACGTTTCAGCAACATATACTATTATAATTGATGTTAATTCAAAAGGACCAGGAGAAATTCGGCCACACGAGAGACCGCAGAATTTCCTCCGCAAAGGTAGAAACGCCTGTACTTTCATCAAAAGAACCGTTAAGAAAGGAACCTATTTAGAGGTGCTCTAAACAGATTCGTCGAAAACGGTTATTAACGAAGCGTTAAAAAAGCCGCGCAAAGGTAGATAAGGCGCACTCGTTTCCAAGCCTGTCGAAAAAAAATCCATGACTATTTTCTGACGGAGTGGAACTTATAGCCGCAGGAAGTCCTCATACAGGATTTGGAGGTAGGCTTTGGCATCCTGCTGACTGGCCGAATCCAGTTTTCCCTGGAACACTTGCCAGCTTTTATCCTGAAACTGGTAAAAACCGGCGCCCTGCTGGTTCACCCAGCCCACGCCGTTCTCATTGGTATAATAGGCGAAACCATCGAAAAGTTTTTCCGTCTCCCGCGTTTTATAAGGTTGTATACCATACTCCCACCACAAATCCCGGCTCCAGTTAAATGGTTCCTGCCGATAATTCAGCATGCGCAGTACAGTAGCCGGAATATCGTGGTGATTAGCATATATTTCAATCATCTTTCCCTGCCAGGTTTTGGCCAGCGGCGCCCCGAACATGATCAGGGGCACCCGTCGTGCTTTCGGATTATCCAGCCCAAAACCATTGGGCGGCGACACGCCATGATCGGCGACCAGCACAAATAAGGTCTGGGCATACCAGGGCTGCTGTTCGGCGGTTTTGAAAAATTCCCCAATGGCATGATCGGCAAAAGCCGCGCTGTTCAGGAATTTTTCCCGGTCGCTGCTGCCCTGCCACTTGCTTTGATACGGCACATCATACGGCGGGTGCAAACTCAGGGTCATGGCCGTAGCGAAAAACGGCGGCTTCAACTGCCCGATTTCCCGGGCGGCCCGCTGCAGCAAAATGCCGTCGTCCACGCCCCAGCGCTGGGTTTTTTCAGCACTTGTAAAATCGCTTTCGGAAATGATTTTTTCAAACTGCTGATTACGCAGCCAGACGCCGATATTGGCGAACGTAAGCTCACCGCCATAAAAAAAAGCGGTCGAGTAACCATGCTGATGCAGCGCTTTGGGCACCGAGTTGAGTTTCGCCGCCTTATCGGTCAGCAGCACCACCGATTGATCGGGCTGGGCCGGGTAACCACCGAGGATGGATACAATGCCCTGATCGGTGCGATAACCGCTGCCATAGCAGTTTTCAAATAAAATGCCCTCGCGGATCAGGCGGCTCAGGTTCGGACACACGCCTTTTTCACCGTCCAGCTCCTCGATCACCTGGGCCGTCATGCTTTCCATGATGATGAAAACGACGTTCAGATGGCCGCTATCCGGCTGCTGAAACCAGTCAAATTTCAGATCGCCATCGTCCACTACACCATTTAATAATTGTCTTACCCGTGGCACCGCTTCCTCCTCACCCATCGTTTTATAATGGTTCACCGTGGAGCGCGCCTCGATAAAACTATGCAGAAAGTACCAGCCCGAGTTCGTAGCGGCATGGTTATCAAACAAATGCGGCGAATAATACACCGCGCTCTCGTTGATGGGCATCACCCCTACCCCACCCCGGATGCCCAGGGCCAATAACGCGAGCCAGACCGGTAAGGCCAGCAATCCCCAGCGCGAAGCCGGCACTTTATACGCCTGCCGCCCCACCACTTTCCGATATATCCAGGTAAAACCCCAAACGCCCAAAACGTAGAGCAGCACACAGCCCACTTTGAAAATAAAGGACATGGAGTCCAGCAGCGCATCCGGTGTTTTAAAATACTCCAGCGCCCGGTTGTTCAACGGGGTATGCCATTCTTCATAAATAAAAACGTTTGCGCCGAATATGAAGACTAAAATGCTGAATAAGAGTACGTTAAACCAAAAAATAATGCCGGAAAAAGTTGAATAACCCCGCTCACCCACCGCCAGACCGATGAACCACAGCAGCACCGGCAGCGTAATTAAATAGGCCGCCATACTCAGATCGAGGGGCAGCGCATGCCAGAAAGCCGCCCAAATGGTCGTCGGGGCTTCCGGCGCCCATTCGGTATGGAACCAGGCGATAAACCACAGGCGGAACGCGGCAAAAAAGAGCAGCCAAAAACCAAGCAGCCGCAGGGGAAAAAGAAAAATGGGTTTCATATAGGCCGATAAAGGCTTTTTGGAATTACGGTTAAGCAACCGTTATACATAGCTGATTTTCAAGGCTTTCATAGAGGTCGGCTGTAGTCTGAAACGTTCGTCCAAACGATGGCCCAGCACCCAGATGATCGCCCCGTCGCCGTTTTCCAGCACCCAGGTCAGTTGTTTTTCCAGGCGCGACAACTTTGTATTGGTCAAAAAATCCTGGAGTTTCTGGCGCTGTCCGTGCATACCGAAAGGCTGAAACCAGTCGCCCGGCTGCCAGGGGCGCAAAAGTAGTGGAAACTGCAACTTTTCCGCATCCACCAGCACGATGCTGCGGCCATCGGGATAGGGCGCTGTCCGTTCGGCGGGGGTCAGCAGCAACGCGCGTTGATCGGGCATCCGCAGCAGCAGGTCGTCGGCCTGGACCGCAATGGGGCTGGGCGCGGCCGTACTATTTATAGGCGTAATGACCAGTTGCCGGCGGTCGTTGAGCGCTTGCCAGCCGGCGGGACTCTGTAGCGTCAGTCCGGTGTGGTCGCTGTTTTCGGCCAGTTGGCGGGCCTGTTCATCCGTAAAACCGTAGGGACTTAACACGGCTTGCAGGGCCTGGCGCAGATCCGGCAACAGCGCCAATCGCTCTTTATCCAGGGAAAAACCGGCGTCGGAGGAGTCCGGCAAACGCAGGAACTGGCGCAGCAGGAAGTCGGTATTGGCCTGGGTCGCCCGTAAACGCCGGATCGAGCGGGCGGCAGTGGTCACGAAATTTGGATTGAGCTGCCCGAAGAGTGGCACGAGATTATGGCGTACAAAATTACGGGCATAGTCGTCGCCGGCATTGCTGCGATCTTCTCGCCAGTGCAGGTCGTTTTCGGCAGCATAGGCTTCCAGATCGGTCCGGGTGGCGAAGAGCAATGGACGCACAATGAGGCCATTGCGTACCGGAATACCGCTCATCCCGGCCAGACCCGTTCCGCGGGCGAAATGGAGCAGTACGGTTTCGAGGTTGTCATTGGCATGGTGGGCGGTCGCTAGTCGGGCAAAACCGTGGTCGGCGCAGCATTCGGCAAACCAGGCGTAGCGCAGGTTGCGGGCCGCCATTTGGATAGAAAGACCGTGTTCCTCCGCGTAGGTCGCTGTATCAAAACGTTTTACATAAAAAGGAACCCCGAATTTTTCAGCCAGGGTTTGTACAAAAAGTTCGTCGCCATCGGATTCTTCGGCCCGCAGTTGAAAATTACAGTGCGCTATGGCAAAAGGTAAATGGCCGGCCTGGAATAAATGGGCCATTACGGTCGAATCCAGTCCGCCGCTACAGGCCAGCAGGGTCGTGCCGGTCTTCGATAGCAGGCTGTTTTGGCTTATAAAATCGTGGAAAGCGGACAGTAATTGCATAAACTGGTTAAAAGCGGGTTAAACATACGCCGGTCCAAAGAACTCGGGACATTTTTGCGGCCGGATCGTCGGCCAGGCACTCTTCTTTTGGCTTTTTTATTGATTAAAATATAGAAATGATACAACGCTTTTTTACCCATTTGCTCCCCGTCGTAGTGGCGGTATTTTTACTCCCCGGTCTCGCGCAGGCGCAACTTTCGGGCGTAGTGCTCGACGAAAACAACGATCCGCTGGCCTACGCTTCGGTTTATGTGCGCAACAGCACCAACGGTACGGCCGCCAATGGCGAAGGTGAATTCCGGCTGGCGCTGGCACCCGGCGATTACGAGGTGGTTTTTCAATACATTGGCTATAACCAGAAAATTGAAAACGTGCACATTGGCAGCAAACCGGTTCGCCTGAAGGTACAGCTCAGCCCCAACGAACTGCTGCTCAGCGAAGTGACCATCACCACCGACGACCCGGCCGACGCCATGATGCGGCAGGTGATCGCCAAGCGAAAATACTACCGCAACCAGATAAATTCCTATGCCAATGATGTGTATATCAAGGGTTTGTATAAGTTTGTAGAAATGCCGAAAAAGGTGCTCGGCCAGGAAGTCGGCAACCTCGGCGGTATGCTCGACTCCAACCGCACCGGCATTGTTTACCTCTCGGAATCGGTGTCCAAGGTCTACGTGCAGTCCGATCCGGCGCGCAAAAAGGAGGTAATGATCTCCAGCAAAGTGAGCGGTTCGGAGAATGGATTCAGCCTTAACCGGGCCACGTTCATGGATTTCAACCTCTACGACGAGCGCCTGGAAATTGAACGCGATATTCTTTCGCCGCTGGCCGACAACGCCTTTTCCTACTATAACTTTCGCTTTCTGGGCCGCTACCGGGATAAGAACGGCTATGACATCGTAAAAATCGAGCTGCGCCCCAAACGCCCGGCCGACCCTACTTTCGGCGGTTATTTATACATCGTGGACGAGCAATGGAACCTGGCCGGCGCCGACCTCACGCTGACCGGCGATGCGATCAAACAGCCGGTGCTTGATACGCTGCGCATTCAGCAGGAGTTCGTACCCGTCGAAAAACCCGATACCTGGAGTCTGCTGACCCAGGTGACCAGTTTCAAATTCGGCATTTTTGGTTTTAAGATCGGCGGCTTTTTCAACAGCGTTTTCTCCAACTACGACCTCCACCCGACGTTTCCGGCCGGTTTATTCAACCAGGAAACCTTTAAAATTGAAAAAAGTGCCAGCGAACGCGACTCCTCCTACTGGACCACCACCCGGCCCGTGCCGCTGACGTCGGATGAAGCGGGCGACTACGTCAAAAAAGACAGTCTGCAGGTGATCTGGAAATCAAAGGCCTATCTGGACAGCATCGATCGTAAGGATAACAAGTTCAAGCCTTTGCGTATCTTTTTTTCCGGCTTTCAATGGGATAATTCCTACCGCCGGACTTCTTTCAGCACCCAGCCCGGGCTGTTCTGGTTTCAGTTCAACACGGTGCAGGGACGGACGGCCATTTTGCAGCCCGAGTGGGCGCATTACAGCGATGATCGTCGCACGCGTTTCTGGCGCGTGAAGGGGACGGTGAGTTATGGCCTGAGCGAACAACGGCTGCGGGGCGGCGCACAAATTGAGCGGCGTTTCGAGAGCGTGCACTACACCCGGGCCGAGCTGTCGGGCGGACTGGTCACCGAGCAGTTCAACGACCGCAACCCCATCGGTACTTTTACCAACATGCTGTATTCGCTGATCGATAAGCGTAACTACCTGAAACTCTATGAGAAAGGTTATGTACGGGGCGAATTCAGCCGCATGCTGATGCCGGGTTTACGGCTGCGGGCCAGCGCCGAATGGGCCAACCGGCGGGAACTGTTCAACACCAGCACGAACACCTGGTATAAAAAAGACGACCACGATTATACGCCCAACCGACCCTATACGCAACTGACCGACCCACAGGACCGGCTCGGTTTCCCGCGTATTTTCACGTTAGGGTTGGAGGCGCGGATCCGGCCGGGTCAGACCTACAGCACCTACCCGTCTTTCCGGATTTATGAAGAAAGTAAATGGCCCGATCTCTATTTACGCTATCGGAAAGCCATCCCGGGTGTGGGCGGCAGCACGGCCGATTATGACTTTGCGCAGGCCGAAATCCGCAAGGAAAACCTGCGCTGGGGACTGGCCGGATATACCGACGTGGACGTGACCGGCGGCATGTTCTTACAGCGCAGCCGCCTGGGATTCATGGATTTCTACCACCCAATGGGCAACCAGACCATTTTTGGCAAACCGGCCCGCTATAACAACAGTTTCCTGGCGCTGCCCTATTATGCCTTCAGCACGGATCAGCCCTTTCTGGAAGCGCATTTGCAGCACCACCTGCAAGGCTGGCTGCTGGATAAAGTACCCGGTTTGCGCAAACTCAACTGGAAAGAGGTCTTCGGCGCCGGCATTTACTACGCCGATCAGCCCACCAACGACCCCACCTACCCCTATGAACTACCCTATTGGGAAGCCAATTTTGGGTTCGAGAACATTGGTTTCAAAGCCTTCCGCATGTTTCGGGTAGACGTAGTGGCCGGCTTTTTCGGCAGCCAGTACTATAAAACAGCGCTGGTTCTGGGCATTGATTTTTAGAGGCAGTTTTAATTTTTCGCGGGCCCGGCCGACAGCGCCTTCAAACCGTCGTATTGATTTTGCAGTATTTGCTGAAAATCGGCCAGCAGCTTGAACTTCGCTTCTACCTCTTCGGCACCGGCTTTATCGAAACCGACGAAAGTCTCAAAGCTGGCAAAGATCTGCTGCATATTCTCCAGGTCCTGCGCGGCGGTGGGCAGGGCGACCGGGTGATTGCGGCGTTCGTCCATGCCATTGCGTATGGTCATCAGGATGGCGGAGTAAAATCCGTTGACCTTGTTCATATCGTGGGCCGTGCAGGCATTTTTCATGCGCAGCAACTGGGCAGAAAAACGCTTCAACTCGAATTCTTTCGGTCCCAGCACCGGATCTTTAGGCATGTTGGTCGCTTCCCGTACAGGAGCGGAGGTTTCGGTTTGGGCAAAAGCGGACTGGCCAATCAGCAGGCAAAAAAGCAAAGCAAAGCAATATTTCATCAAGCGTTATTTTATCGGTGAGGAGGTGCACCGGTTTTTCCGGCAAGCAAAAATAAGTGACTTTATTGGTTGGTTTGAAAGGTTTGTAGGTTTATGAAACGCAAGAAAAATTTTATACTATGTAAGCAAATAGATTTACCTGTCAAATCCGGGGAGCTGCCTTCATCTTAGCTTTACGCTGGGTCAAAATCTGTGTGAAATCTGCGTGAAAAAAATCTGCGTAAAATCTGCGCGAAAAAAATTCACGAAAAATCTACCGCTTGATAGCGAAGCGGTGCATACCGGAGGTTAGAACCTGGACAGAATATTTAAAAAATATGTCCACTGTGGAATCTATTATTGTCCCCTTAAAAACCGGTAAGCCGCAGCACCAGAAAATACTGCGTTTCTTCCACCCGTTCTGCCGATTGCAGCAGTGGGCGGAGCAGCATCAGTTCCGGGTCGGTTTCCAGCGCATTCAGGTATTTTTTTTCTAAAAACAAAACGGGCCTGTTGTTAATTAACGTGCTCATAACCAGGCTACTATCAGCGTTCATTTCCCGCGCAACGACCCAATCGAGCGGTAAGGGCGGGGCGGTATGGGTCAAAAAATTAGCCTGCGGAAAAGACGGCAGGGTCTTGAAATTGGGTCCGTATTTGGCGGCTAAAGCTTGCAGTTCGCGGTATAACATCCTCGTTTCCGGCGTAGAATAAATGCCGCCGAGCGCCGGAAAAATCTGGCCCAGATCTTCGGTCATGTTGCTCCGCTGCCCGTCGCGATACACGAATTCATAGCCGTAGCGATTTACGCCAAGCAGGGCAGGCAGCACCAGAAAACCGGCTACAAGTGCGATTTGACCGGTTACCTGCCGCTGCAAAACACGGCCAATCTCCAGCAAAGCCCACACGCCGGGTACCGCAAACAGGATGGGCAAATTATAGCCCCAGCTAATAGCCGAACACCAGGCGATGGCCAGCATAAACCCGAAGGCCGGCAGGGAAAAAGTCGCCGGAGCCGCCCCTTTTCGTTGCTGATACAGCTGATAAAACCACCACGCGCCGGCCACCCACAGCAGCAAACGGGCCTGGGCAAAAGGGGGCGTAAAGTCCTGGTTGCGCCAGATAGCCACCGCGTAACTAGCCATCAGCGCCGCCAGCCAGACCGCCCAGAAGCCATAGGCCCAACGATAGTTTTTTGCCAGCCAGCACCAACCCGTTAATGCCAGCAAAAGCACCGACACCAGCGCCAAAACCGGCTGTATATGGAAATAATCGACCACGCCATGTTGCCAGGCCTGACCGCCGGAGGCCGCGCCACCCGTCAGCCGGAGAAAACCAGTCAGTAGTTGATGCTGGTATAAGTAGTTGAAAAACAAGGCGCTACCCGCTAACATCCCCAGCATCAGAGCCGCCACCGCGCGCAAACCCCGGGGCGAAAAGTAAGCCGCCGCAAGTCCGGCCAGCGCCAGGGGATAAAACGACTGCTTGCACAACAGAGCGGCCAGCAAAGCCAGTCCGCCCAGTGCCGCGCCCCAGATGCCCGGCCCTTTAAACAGGCACCAGGCGGCCAGCACGGCAAATAAAATGCCATCGACCGTATGCCAGGCTGCGGCCGGGTAACAATGCGCCGATACGATAAATCCCAGCGTGGCCAACTGCCAGCGCCACGTGCCGGTGGTCAGCACCGCTGCTGCCAGCCAGCTGTACAGGGCGAGTTTTCCGTAGAAAATCCAGCGTTCACCCAGGATGGCCCAGTGCGCAGGCAGCAACTGCAGTTCCAGGGCGCGCAGCCAGACTGGCAAAGGCGGGCGCACGTACACGAGATCCTGGTACAGGACTTTCCCCTGGAGCACCTGCCAGGCCAGGCCGGTCAGAAACCCGCCGTCCGTTTCGTTAATACCGTAGGGCGCATAGGCCAGCCCGTACATGCCGACGATCAAAAAGAATAAAAATGGCCAGACCCGGCCGAAAAGCCCCGTTAAAACGCTCATCGCAGCAGATTCACCTCGCCTTTTTCGGTGATGGTTTGCCGCTGATTATCGCGAAGGGCCTCGTATTCCAGCCGCCAGCCATAGACGTCGGAAGGAGCGGGCTCCCCGTTGACCATGCCGTCCCAGGCCGCCTGCGGATCGTTGCTGGAGAAGACTTTGGCGCCCCAGCGGTTGTAGATCGCGAAATTGGTCGTGATGACCGGGCAGCGGAAAAGTGGCTGATACGTGTCGTTCAGCCCGTCGCCATTGGGCGTAAAAGCATTGGGAAACAGGTCGCTCATGGCCATCACTTTTAGCGTCTGCGTGACCAGCTGGGTAGAATCCCCCGTTTTTTCGGCCCGCAGCGTAATGGTATACGTGCCTGTCTGTGGGAAACACAGCACCCCCGCCTGCGTCGGATCCGGCTGCGCCATGGCGGGTACCACGATCATGGTCGTCACCCCGGCCCCGGTGGTGGTAATAGTCAGTTTTACGCATTCGCCGGGACAAACGATCGAATCGGAGAGGGTCAGGGTGGCGGTGAAGGTGTCGGGGGGTGCGAGCATGGAGGCCGGTAAGCAGGGGTAATTCGCGGCCAGGCTAGGTTCCGGGACGGCGTGCAGCAGTAAAATGGACAGTGCGACCAGCAGGCAGCAGGGATGTATTTTTTGCATAAGCTTGTTTAGTGGTGTAAAGGGGTGTAGCAAGATAAAAAAGGTTTGCCATCCGACTTACATCTGCCCCACCCCAATCTCCGGCGAAGCGCCGACCAGGCTCCGGTACGTTTCCAGCAGATGGCGGCCTATTTCCAGGTTATCATAGTGTTCTTTACAGAAAGTCTGGGCCTGCTGACCCATGGCGGCCAGCGCGGCGGGTTCGGCGTAACACCAGCGAATGGCGTCGGCGAACGCTTCGGGGGAATCGGCCAGCAGGGCTTCCTGCTGATGTTTGGCGCCAATGCCTTCCATGCCGATGCTGGTGGAAAGTACCACTTTACCCAGCGCCATGCCTTCCAGGATTTTTGCCCGCATGCCGCCACCGGAGAGCAGCGGCACGACCATCACCGAGTGCTGGTTGAGAAAATCGGGCGCACTGTCCACCTCGCCATGAAAATGAACGCGGTCCATCTGCAGCCGGCGCAGCCACTCGGGCGCCGTACGGCCGGCAATATGAAAGGTCAGTTCGGGGAAAGCCGGCGCCAGCAGCGGCGTCCAGACGCGATCCAGGAACCAGCGCAGACCCTCCTGGTTGGGCATCCAGTCGAGCGAACCGATGAACGACAGGCTCAGGGGGCGCTGAAAACTGGCGTTATCCGGCTGATAATCGCGGCAATCCAGCCCAATCGGCGTCACCGTAGTGGGCTGATGCAGTCCAAGTTGCTGAAAACGCGCCACATCGCGGGCGGTAATCCCCACCAGCAAATCGTAATTATTCAGGTTTTCGATCTCGTACTGTTTCAGGCGCGGCGTTATTTTTTGCAAATACCACTTCTTCAGTGGACGTCCGTTGGCCGCCACGCGTTCCCATATTTCATGTTCCACATTATGGGCCCGCAAAACGATGCTGGCCGTGGAATGGGTCCGGATGATGGGAATATACGGCGCGAGGTAAACCGATTCGAGCTGCACCACGTCGAAGTGCTCCTGCTGGAGCAGTTGGGTCAGTTTTTCGGCAAAAGCGGCCTCCTCGAAGCGCTCGATGTGGTAGGAACGGGCACTGAACAGACTGCGTAAGGCCGGCCAGGGACGGATGCGGTTGTCCACATAAGCCGTATGGATGGCAGCGTAGTGATCGAAATCATGGGGTAATTCCCGCGTATCGAACCAGTGTTTGCTGGTGTTCATGGACAACAGGGTCACCTCACTGCCCAGCTCGGCAAAGGCCCGGGCCAGGTAAGTAACCGCTATGGCTTCCCCGTCTTTCAACGGATACGGGAATTTTTTACAAAGTTGCAGAATCTTCATGATCGGATTATAGTCGCCATGTATGCCTGGCGTCAGGTTGGTTTTTTAAAAAATATCAGGCCACCAATGGCGTTCTTTATGTTTTCAACGCGTTTTGTTCTTTCCGGCTGACGTTTGCATCTTTTTCCGACCTTTGCCACATGGTACTCCTGGCAGAAGACATTCATAAATCATACGGGCAGCTCGAAATCCTGAAAGGCGTTCATTTTGCCGTACAACCGGGCGAAATCGTCAGCATCATCGGTAAATCCGGGGCGGGCAAAAGTACGCTGTTACACATTCTCGGTACGCTGGACAACGCAGATCGCGGTTCGCTGTCGATTAATGGGCAGTCTATCCGGCAGCTCCGTTCCAAACAACTGGCCGCTTTTCGCAACCGGCACATTGGTTTTGTTTTTCAATTCCATCACCTGTTGCCCGAATTCACGGCCCTCGAAAACGTCTGCATTCCCGGTTTTATTCAAAAAAGCCCGACCGAAGACGTTAAAAAACGCGCCACCGAACTGCTTTCTTATTTGGGTTTGGGGGAACGATTAACGCATAAACCCGGCGAACTCAGCGGCGGCGAACAGCAGCGCGTGGCCGTCGCCCGGGCCCTGATCAACCGGCCGGCACTCATTTTCGCCGATGAACCGACCGGCAACCTCGATAGCGGCGCTTCCCAGGAAATGCACCGCCTGATCCACCAGCTCCGCGATGACTACGGCCAGGCTTTCGTCATCGTTACCCATAATCAGGACCTCGCCGAACTCTCCGACCGTTGTCTGGAGATGAAAGACGGGTTGCTGGTTTAGAGAGGTTTAGAGGGGTTGAGAACAGGTTTAGAAAAAAAGTTTAGAGGGGTTTAGCTGATTGAGGAGTAAAGAAAAAGTACACTGGGAAATGGCTGATCAGCTCCTCTAAATCGGCACTAAACCCCTCTAAACTTTTTTTCTAAACCCTTCTAAACCCTTCTAAACCTTTTTCTAAACCCTTCTAAACCTTTTCTCTAACCTCTCTCAACCTTTTTTTACCCCTCCCCTCATCAACCCATTCTCAACTTGACAACGATGATGCGCCTGTTTTTGCTGCCTGTGTTGGTAATTTTTGCCGGATGCACTGCTTCTAAGAAGCAAGATGTTGATATTCAGGCAGTTAATTTTTCGGCTCGACCTAAAAACATCATCCTGCTCATCGGTGACGGCATGGCGCTGTCCCAGGTGACGGCGGGCGTTTACTGGAAAGGCGTGGGCAAATCGGTCTTCGAGCAGTTCAAGTTCGTCGGTTTTCACAAGAGTTATTCGAGTAATAACCTGGTGACCGACTCGGCGGCCGGGGCGACGGCCTTTGCCTGCGGACAAAAAACCACCAACGGCGCCATTGGCGAGGTGCCCCCGGATAACGTCCCCTGCACCACTATCCTGGAAGACCTGGACCACCGCGGTTACGCCACCGGTATGGTCGTGGCCTGCACCGCCACCCACGCCACGCCGGCCTGTTTCATTGCCCACAGCGAACTGCGGGCTTTTACCGAGGATATTGCCTACGGGTATTTGAACACGCCGCTGGACTGTTTTGTGGGCGGCGGGGAAGCTCTCTTTACCCAACGGCCCGATAAACGCAACCTGGAAGATTCGCTGCGGCAGCGTGGGTACGTCATCAAACGCGGTACCGATCTGAAACACCTGCCGCTCGATGGCTCCGCGCCCTTCATGCTTTTTACAGCGGAACGTGAACCGCCAACGGCCTCGGCCGGACGACGTTATCTGGCGCCGGCTACGCGTACCGTCTGTGAATATTTGCAGAAACGCAGCAAAGAGGGCTTTTTTCTCATGGTGGAAGGCAGCCAGATCGACTGGGCCTGCCATGCCAATGACCGCAACTGGCTGCAGGCGGAAATGCTCGATTTCGACGCGACCGTGCGCCAGGCCCTTGAATTTGCCGCCTCTAACGGGGAAACCCTGGTGCTGGTTACCGGCGATCATGAATGTGGCGGACTGGCCCTCACGAAAACCAGCAACCGCAAGCAGTTCCAGCCGGTATTTGCGGCGCGTTTGCATTCGGCGGCTTTAGTGCCGGTGTTCGCTTATGGGCCGGGAGCGGCGACTTTTTCGGGTATTTATGAGAATACCGCCATTTATGATAAAATGCGGGCAGCGCTGGGGCTGTGAGGGAATAGCCTCTAAGCTGGACTTTAGACAAATGAAAAGACAAAGAACTCCCTGGAGTGATTAATTTTGGAGTAACCACACTCTTCAAATATGATCACTTTACCCAAGGAGTTCGAGCAACAAATATCGGCGTTTGCGCCGTTATTCAGTAAAAAGGTCTTTAAACATGTCAGCGTATTAGTCTTAGGCAGCCTGCTAACAGTTGGGCGCAGAACTATATGCAGTGCACTTCGCACGGTTGGTTTAGCGGAGGAACGTCAGTTTCATAAGTATCATCGGGTACTGAGTAAAGCCAAGTGGTCCTGTCGTCATGGCGGTAAGTTGTTATTAGGCTTACTAGTTGACCGGTTTTTCGATAAGTCGGAGCCATTGATATTTGGTATAGATGAGACGATAGAACGTCGGTGGGGAGCGAAGATCAAAGCCCGGGGGATTTACCGGGATGCTGTGAGGAGTTCCCATAGTTTTTTTACTAAGACCAGCGGGCTTCGCTGGATGTGCCTGATGCTTTTGAGTCCTGTTCCCTGGGCAAAAAGGGTTTGGGCATTGCCCTTTTTTACCGTGCTGGCCCCATCTGTGCGTTATTATGAGCAATCAAAGCGCAGGCATAAGAAGTTGACCGATTGGGCCCGTCAGATGATGCTGCAATTGCATCGTTATTTGCCTGAGCGTCAGATCATTGTGGTGGCCGATGGTGCCTATACTTGTTATGAACTACTACATGCGGTGCGACAAAAGGTATGTTTGATCAGTCCAATGCGGTTAGATGCCAGACTGTTCAATGATCCACAGAAAAATCCAGCCGGCAAACCGGGACCGAAGCCCAAATATGGCACTCGGCAACTCACGCTAGCCGAACGGCTGGAAGATGAAAAAACAGAGTGGGAGCAAATCACTATCCCTAATTGGTATGGGCAGTTAAACAAGGTGATGCTGATTGCTTCTGGAAAAGCCATTTGGTATAAAAGTAGCTTTCCAACCATTCCAATACAATGGGTTTTATTAAAAGACCCAGCCGGTAAAATGGAAGCACGCGCCATTCAATGTACAGACCTGGACTTAAGCAAGCTGGAAATTATCAACTTCTTTATCCGGCGCTGGACAGTGGAAGTAACTTTTCAGGAGGTTCGAGCGCACTTAGGCGTAGAAACCCAAAGGCAGTGGTCGGATCTGGCCATTGCTAGAACAACACCACTCCTAATGGGCCTCTTTAGTTTAACAACCCTACTGGCCGACCAACTGAACCAACAAAATCAACTCTTCACAAACACCTGTGCATGGTATAAAAAGACAGAGCCCACTTTCTCCGACGCCATCGCTTCGGTTCGATACCGAATTTGGCGAAAACAGAAACTCTCAACATCCCTGTTTGAGCCTGATGTTCATAATTTAGAGGCCGAACTTTTTAAACAATTGATCCTCAATGCCACCAGAGCCGCTTAATTGGCTAAAGTCCAGCTAAGCATTCTTTGGTTTGACCGTTCTCATTTGTACAATGTCAACCAGAAATGCAAATGCCATCGAAAAATAAATATATCCTTTGGGAATTTCAAAATGAAATCCTTCGGCTAAAAGTGCAACGCCGATCATCATCAAAAAGCATAAGGCTAATATTTTAAATGATGGGTGTTTCCGAATGAAATCACTGATTGGTTTAGAAGCAATAAGCATAATTATAACCGTCACTATAACTGCGGTATACATTACCCATAGTTCTTTAACCATTCCGACTGCGGTAATAATAGAATCGATGGAAAACACCAAATCTAAAACAACAACTTCGGTCAATAATTTGCCAAAACTTTTTATTTGGTTATCTTTCCCGGAATCCTCCGTTTCTGTTTTCTGGTATATTTCTTTAGTGCTTTTATAAATCAAAAAAAGTCCGCCAAATATTAATATTAACCCCTTGCCTGAAAAGCCAGTCCCAAAGACGGTAAATAAAGTCTGGTCTAATTTCAAAATCCATGAAACCACAGCCAACAAACATAATCTCATCAACATGGCTATTCCAATTCCCCAGTACCGGAGTTTATTTCTATCTTTTTCCGGAAGCTTGTCTGCCAAAATAGAAATAAATATGATATTATCAATACCAAGAATCACTTCTAATGCAATTAACGAAAGCAGAGGAATTATTGCGTCAATCATATTGAATTTCGTTTGATTTATGAGTTTGTGGTTTTGTTCATTTGTTTGCACTTAACTTTCGAGTATGGTGCTTAGAGGCTGTTTTAATGTAATGGCAAACTTACAAAGTGAACCAAAATTGCTAACGCTAGAATTGCAAAAATGCTTTTAATAGCAAAATGAACTGAAATTTGCTTTGCGCCAATGGTAATAAAAGGCAGGTTAACAAAAATAATAAGGTACGCTAGTCTCTCTGTCCTGATACACCAGCATTATATTATTCCCAAGTCCGTTTACAGTGTCGACTGCTGTAATGGCAATCAGGCTGTCATTATTAGTTTTACTAATTGCCTGAGAAGTGTTCTGTACGTTGCACGACGTCAGTGAGGCGAATATGCTTAAAAACAGAAGTATGTTTAAGTTCATTGTCCGTTTGTTTAATAGAGTTGTTGCGGTGGGAGCGCCGGAGCCATGAAATTTGAGATTTTTGGGTTGGTTGAGGTTCATTTTTTTATCATTGTAATAATGTTCGTCAGTGAGGAGTCGTCTTTTATGCTGACTGCTAACGTGATAATATGCGAACCACGCATGTAATGTCCAAAGTTAAAAACTCCTTATTGAAGTTGAAATAATTGCTCTCCAAATAACATCGCAATGTGAGCAAAAATGTGTCCTACAAAAGCTGCTTCAAGTCCCTTTTTCCAATAAAGCCAACCAAAAAAAAGTCCTGCTATGGAGTTCCCAATTAAAATGTAAGTCAACAGCAAAATTGTTGGGTGGTTTACAGCACCGTAAACTGCAGGGAAATGTCCGATAGCGAAAATAATACTTGCCAAAATTATGCCCGTCCAATATGTTACATTATTCAGTTGTTTGCTTATTTTAAAAACTATCCAAACCATTAGTGTCATAAATCCAAAACGCATTAATAATTCTTCTGTTAAACCGCCATAACCAAATCTTGCGATGGTTGTAACTTTCATTTTGCTGCCAAGTTCAACAAGTTCTTGTGGTATGGAAGATTTAAAAACAAGTCCTACTGTTGTTGTCAAAATGCCCGTAATCAAGCCTAATGAAATACCATACTTCAGTTGTTCTTTAAAAGTTGATTGAGGTTTCCCGGTCTTTAACAATGAAGAAATCGCAGGTACGGTAAGACCAACTTTGTCAAAAAGAATTGTCCCTACTACAACAGCAACGAGAAGCAAAAATGTCGGGTTTATTAATATTAATAGTTGAATTGTCTGTGGTGATAACTTTTCAGTCAGTTGTTTTGGCAAACTGTCAAGTGGTATTGTTACAGTCAGCATTGTTAAAACGCCTAAAAGTCCAAGCAGAAACAAAGCCAGCCCTAATTTTAATTTGTGATTCATGATGTTAATTTTAATTACATTTTACATATTTTCATTGCCTTGCTGAGGCTGTCGCAATTCTCATTATATGCTTTTATTCGGATTTATTACCTCTGCTGATATTCCCCTTTCGAATTTATTATGAATAAACAACATGGAAAGACCAAATATAATTGCAAATATGATTAGTATATTATTCGCCAGACCACTTGCTGAAAAGGAAATTCGAATTAAGATAGTTGAAATAATAAACCCGGAGTTTCTAACTACCTTATGAAATTCATCCGTTATAAAAAAAGAGAATAACAAAATTAAAACGTCTGCAAAAATTAATATATTGAAAAATTGTTCAAAAAATATGTTATTGATATTCTTGAATGAATTGTAAGTAATATCACCCGGATATGCAACACTATAAAACCATTTGGTGAAGGAATAAACAGTAAGTGCCATAAATATAGGCACTAGCATCAGAGCTATTCCTTTTTTTATTTTTATGAATTTTGCCAGCGCATTTAAATTCGTTTCTTTTCCTGCCTTGTTTGTAATTTCAATCCTGCTTTGTCTGTAGAATACATATATTAAAGCAAAAATAATTATTGATGTTACAAGATCATAAGTGAACTGTAAGTCATATTTCGTTTTAAACCAATCACCCTCTAAATCTAAATTTGAAAGATCTTTAAATAATCTACGAATTATTATCAATGAAATTATTTCATATTGTTTTCCTATGTATGTGGTAAAAGATTTTGGAAGATAATATATCAGCAAGTATACTTCATAGAGCAGAATAAATGAGAATGGAGTATAAATAGCGGCAATCGGATTATTTAACAGGTCTGATGTCTCCGCTAATTTAATAATTCCAAAATCCACCAAATAGATTATTGTAAGGTGGATGATGAAACTGGCAATGGCTAATATCAGAATAGCTCTTTCAATTCGCTCTCTAACTTCCTCCGTTAGAAGATTTCTGTATGTTTTCTCTAAAACTTGTGATGCATTCATTGCCTGTTAGTTATTATTTGATTGTACTATTTGCTTCGCTGCAAATCTAATTGGTTTTCCAAAGCTTTAACGTATGGCCAGAAAAAAAGCGTTAGACCGTTCTGCTGACGAAATCCGGCATCCACCCTTCCATGCTTCACAACCGCCTTTCGTCTGAAAATCCGCTCCCTCGCCCCTTCCAACCCCCAGAATTTCGTACTTATGCGCCCTAAAATGCATCAATCATGAGAAATTTACTGCTGTTGCTAATGGGCGCTTTGCTTGCCGCCAGCTCCCTCCACGCCCAAAAGGACGATAAAGCCAAGTGGGACGTCAACGACCCCACCAAAGCCGGCGGCATGCCCTACCGCGACGTGGCTTTCACCGCCACCGAAGGTACCTGGATGTGCCTCGACCTCAGTCCGGACGGCAAAACCATCGTGTTCGACCTGCTCGGCGATATTTATACGATGCCCGTCAGCGGCGGCCAGGCGACCTGCCTGCGTGCCGGACTGGCTTGGGAAGTGCAGCCGCGCTTTTCGCCAGACGGCAAACAGATCCTGTTCACCAGCGATGCCGGCGGCGGCGATAACATCTGGCTGATGCAGGCCGATGGCTCGAAACCGAAGCAGGTGACCAAAGAGAGCTTCCGACTGCTCAATAACGCCACCTGGATGCCCGACGGCCAGTACTTCGTAGCCCGCAAGCATTTCACCAGCACCCGCTCGCTGGGCGCCGGCGAATTGTGGATGTACCACGTCACCGGCGGCGAAGGCATGAAACTGACCAAACGTAAAAACGACCAGCAGGACGTGAACGAACCATCGGTCAGCCCCGACGGCCGCTACATCTATTTCAGCGAAGACATGTACCCGGGCGGTTATTTTCAGTACAATAAGGACCCCAACAACCAGATTTTCGCCATTCGCCGCTACGACCGCGAGGAAGGCAAGGTGGAAGACGTGACCGGCGGTTCCGGTGGCGCCTGCCGCCCGCAGATCTCGCGGGATGGTAAGTGGCTGGCTTTTGTGCGCCGCGTGGAAACGAAAACGGTGCTGTGCGTCCGGCAAATCGAAACCGGCGCGGAGTATACCGTTTATGACGGTCTGGATAAAGATCAGCAGGAGGCCTGGAGCACGTTCGGCTGTTATCCGGGTTTTGCCTGGACGCCGGACAACCAGGCCATCATCATCTGGGCGGGCGGCAAGATCAATCTGATCGACATGCACGTCGTACCGGACCCGGAGACGGCCGACGGGCTTATCCATATAGTACAATCGAACATTCCTTTTACCTGCAACGTACAGACCAAAGTGGCCGAAACCCTACGTTTCGAGAACAAGGCCTTCGAAGAAAATTTCACGGTGCACGCCATCCGGCAGGCCGTCACCAGTCCCGACGGTAAAGTGCTGATTTTCAATGCTGCCGGCAAACTATACCGCAAAAATCTGCCCGATGGCAAACCCGAACGTTTGACCACGAACGAGACCGAACTGGAGTCTGAACCCGCTTTTTCTACCGACGGTAAAACGCTGCTCTTCACTACCTGGAGCGACGCCCAAATGGGCCAGATCAAAACCATGAACCTGGCCAGCCGCACGATGCAAACCATCAAGTTAGAAAAAGGCATTTACCGCAGCCCTACCCTCTCGCCCGACGGCAAAACGGTCGTTTTTCGCAAACAGGACGGCGACGATGAACTGGGCTTTCTACACACGCAGAAGCCGGGGATTTACACCGTCTCTACCGACGGCTCGAACCTGAAATTCCTGATCGACCAGGGCGAAAACCCGCGCTTTTCCCCGGATGGCCAACGCGTTTACGTCAACACCGGCGGTTACCTGTTCGGCAGCCTGGACAAAGCCTACAAGTCCTTCGATCTGAACGGCAAGGATGAAAAAGTGCTGTTCAAAAGTAAATACGCGAACCAGTGGTCCCCTTCTCCCGATGGTAAATGGCTGGCGTTCAGCGAACTGCATAAGGTGTATGTCTGTGCTATGCCGATGGCAGGCCAGGCCGTGGACCTGAGTGCCGACACCAAGGCCGTGCCGGTCACCCAGATTGCCCGCGATGCCGGCATTGCGCTGCACTGGTCCGGCGATTCCAAACGCGTGCACTGGACGCTTGGCGACGAATACTATAGCACCGACCTGAACCAGCGTTTCGCTTTCCTGGCCGGCGCCCCCGATTCCCTGCCGCCGCTGGATACGATGGGCCTGAAATTCGGTTTGACTTTGTCCACCGACATACCGAAAGGCACTACTATTTTTGAAAATGCCCGTATCATCACCATGGAAGGCGACCGCGTGATCGAAGGCGGCGCCATCGTGGTATACGATAACAAGATCGTATCGGTGGAGACCAAAAAGGAGTACGAAAGCAAGAAAGTAAAACGGGCGGCGCCGGTCTATATCGTCGATTGTAAGGGCAAAACCATTATGCCGGGTCTGATCGACGTACATGCCCACGGCGGTAATTTCCGCTACGGCCTGAACCCGGAAAAACAGTGGGAATACTACGCGAACCTGGCCTACGGCGTCACCACCAACCACGATCCCTCGGTGAATTCGGAAATGGCGTTCAGCAATGCGGAAATGATCAAAGCCGGCCGCCTGGTCGGGCCGCGGATGTTCAGCACCGGCACCATCCTCTACGGTGCGGAAGGCGATTTCAAAGCGACCATTAATT
Organism: Saprospirales bacterium; assembly: GCA_031425035.1. Lineage (GTDB taxonomy): Bacteria > Bacteroidota > Bacteroidia > Chitinophagales > Saprospiraceae > M3007. Next base: position 47,248 of record JANPIN010000014.1, read on the forward strand.
CGCTGGACGATGCCCGGTCGGCGTTACGGCGCAGCAAGGCCTGGGGCGCGTTTTCGGTAAAAAGTTATAACCAGCCCCGTCGCGAGCAGAACCAGCAGGTGATTGCGGCGGCCCGCGAACTGCACATGGAAGTCGTGCCCGAAGGCGGTTCGTTCTTCGCCCACAACATGGCGCAGGTGGTAGATGGCCATACCACGATCGAGCATAACCTGCCCGTCGCGCCGCTGTACAACGACGTGATCAACCTCTGGAGCAAGACCCAGACCCACCTGACCCCCACACTGATCGTGGCCTATGGCGCCCTGAACGGCGAATTCTACTGGTACCAGCATACCGACGTGTGGAAAGAAGCCAAACTGCGTACGTTTTTCCCCCGCCACGTACTCGACGAACGCAGCCGCCACCGCACCATGGCCCCGGAAGAAGAGTATGAAAATGGGCATATCCTGATCTCCAAAGCCTGCACCGCGATGCAAAATGCCGGCATCAACATCAACCTGGGCGCACATGGCCAGTTGCAGGGCATGGGTGCGCACTGGGAACTCTGGATGCTGGCCCAGGGCGGCATGAGTAATCTGCAGGCGCTGCGTTGCGCGACCCTCAACGGCGCACGCTCTATGGGGATGGATAAAGAGATCGGCTCCCTGGCGCCGGGTAAACTCGCCGACCTGATCGTGCTGGACAAAAACCCGCTGGAGGACATTCGCAACTCCAATTCCGTGCGCTACACGATGGTGAATGGTCGACTATACGATGCCGCCACAATGAATGAGATCGGGAACACGCCTAAGAATCGCGGTAAATTCTGGTTTGAAATGCCGGGTTCGCAGACGAATGGCTCCAATATGGGCAGGACGTATAGCGCGGAAGCGGGTTTTGATGGGGAGTAGGGGTCGCGTACGTGATAGGATCGCAGAACGGATTAAACGGATTGAACGGATCAAAACGGATTTTTTTTGTTCGTGGTGGCTGGCCTTGGATCGATAAAGTATTTTAAAAAAAGGGAGGCTACTCGAATATCGAGCGGCCTCCCCTTTTTTAAATCCGTTTTAATCTGTTTAATCCGTTAAATCCGTTCTCCCATCACACCGCGTACGTGATAGGAACGCAGAACGGATTAAACGGATCAAAACGGATTTTTTTTGTTCGTGGTGGCTGGCCTTTGATCGATAAAGTATTTTAAAAAAAGGGAGGCTACTCGAATATCGAGCGGCCTCCCCTTTTTTAAATCCGTTTCAATCTGTTCAATCCGTTAAATCCGTTCTCCCATCACACCGCGTACGTGATAGGATCTCTGAACGGATTGAACGGATTGAACGGATCAAAACGGATTTTTTTTGTTCGTGGTGGCTGTATGCAGTGGAGCGTTTCTTGGACGATAAATCTCTTGGAATTAAATAACTGTAAAAAAAGGGGAGGCCGCTCGAACATCAAGCGACCTCCCCTTTTTTAAATCCGTTTTAATCTGTTTAATCCGTTTCATCCGTTCTTCTATCCCACCGCGTACGTGAAACGACTGCAAAAAAGGGAGGCAACTCGAACATCAAGCGACCTCCCCTTTTTTAAATCCGTTTTAATCCGCGCAATCCGTTAAATCCGTTCTCCCATCCCTCTACGTACGTGATCTACAAACTCAACAAAAAGCCGATCGTGAAATTGGCATCCCAGTCGAACACGAACTGTTTGCAGCCCGTCGCATCGGCAATAGCCGCATAAATATTCAGACCCGCTTTTTGCTTAGCGCCATCGGCCGTGTAGGCCGCCGGGGCTTTCAGGACCGTATAGCGTTCTTTACCACTGCGGCTTTGTTTCGCCAGTTCGTACGGCACGCCGCCGATGATGAAACAGGTGCTGCGTAAATTAGCCGGCACCTGACTGGCTTTGCCTTTCACCTCGCTGTATACCGTCTCGTCGCTGACGTTATTCTGGAAGTACTTGGCGCCGGAAGCCTCGATCGCGCCATTGGGCAACCAGGAAATTTTGGTGTTCCCCGAACCGATGTCGATCACGAAAGCTTTGTTGTTGTAGGAGCTGGGCAGCACCGATTTCAGGGCCAGTTTCGCCTCCTGTTCCGGCGTCACCTCGTTGACGTAATAGTTCATGCCTTTGAGCATGCTGGCGATCTGGCTTGTGACGGGCACCTTTTTCGCGCCGGAACTGATCACGAAGTGAATATCCTTGGGGCCGACACCATAAGCCAGCATTTCCGCAATGTAATTTTTAAGACCGTTCTTAATGTCTACTTCCGAAGCCAGTTTCTCGTATACCAGGCTGGTCCCGAAGTCGGCCTTTTCCAGTTTCCAGTTTTTCTGGGCATCTACACGGATAATGAAGGAATTAAAGCCCGTCGCGCCCATTTCCACCACGCCTTTGAGTTTCCCGTTGACGGGTTCTGCCGGCGTGTAATTGAAGGCGGCGGGGGTAAAATTAGCCGAAGAAGACTTGCCCCAATCAGAGGAAGTGCTTTCGCCTTTTTGTTCCGCATCGGCGGGCCGATCGGCGGTCGGCATGTTACCGGTCTGCTCGGTTTGCGCCGGGTCGGACTTGCCGAGGTTGGGTAAAAAATAACGTACGCCGAAAAAGACGGCGGCAATAATCGCCACGGTGATCAGCAGGCGGGAAAAAGTGGTTAGTCGTGCCATGGTATGGTGTTTTTTTGGTAAAAAGAACGCCGGTCGGCGACCGAATCGTATGGGGAGCAAAATTCACGTACCAGCGGGAATAATCGGCATGTTTTACCAAAATTTATGTGGAATCAATTCGTCCACTGCAGCGCATTCACTTTTTGGCCGCAGTACAGCCCGTAGCTGACAATTCACTCCAGCTTTCCCCTACAAAAAAGGCCATCCCGCTACCGGAATGGCCCACTTTCACCTAATCATTTTTCTTAAAATCGCAAGCCCACCGATACATTCACACTGCGCCCGTCCGAAGACCAGACACCGGGTCCCGGATAAAAAGTGGGTCGCTTGGTGAAGTATTGTTTATTGGTCAAATTATTGACGTTGAAACGAAAAGTCATCCGCTGTAAAACCCGGAAAGTGGCGTTGAGATCCAGCAAACCATACGCCGGCACCAGGCCGACCGAGCCATCGGCCGAAGGAATTTCGGTGTTGAGCGGATTAGCATACGACTTGGCGGTATAACTGTATAAAAGCGAAACACTCAGGTCTTTATACTTGATATTCAAACCGTTGCGATTGATCCACTGCGGCACGCTCTCCACGCGATTGCCCTTAATACTGGCATTATGGTCCTGGCTGACCCGCACGGAATCGCCCAGATAACGGGCGTCAAAATAGGCGGTGGAAGTGAAAAGGCCGGCCGTCAGGTGGTCGGACAAGTGGAACGTGTATTCCACGAACAACTCCAGGCCATTGGTACGCGAATCGCCGATGTTGGTACGAAAAAGTACGAACGTATCCAGCGCGCCTTCCCGCTGGGCCAGCGAGCCTAAACGATTGTTATACCGCATGCTGAATGCCGTCACGTCCCACTTGACAGGACCGTGGCTGCCCCGCCAGCCGATCTCGGTGGTATGGCCATAAGCGTCCTCGAGGTTTTTATCCGCCCGCTCGTAAAAATTGGCAGGGATAATATCCTTGAAAACCACCGGGCGGTAAGCCTGCGACCAGCCGGCGTACATGTTCTGCCCGTTTTCCAGATCATATTCCCCATTAATACCGAACAGGGGAAACCGGTGCCGGATCTCATTTTGTACCTCCAGCGGCGGCAGATAACTGATACTGCCCGTGGCCTGAGAGGCACCGGATTCCAGGCGAATGCCCGGGCTAACAGAAAACCGGCGGCTCAACTGGAACTTATTTTCCGCAAAAACGGCCACATTCCGGCTTTTGAAATGCAGATCACGACCCCAGCCGGCGGCTGAAATCGTCAGGTCATAGTCGGCGCCGGTGGTGCCTTTGCCCTGCTGCCGGCGGTGCAGGTCGTTGTTCATGTATTGTACGCCAATGGCCAGGGCGGAAATATGGCCCAACAGCGAATAGCTTTGTAACAGGCGCAGTTCGCTGGTGTAGCTATGAAATTGATCCACATCCACCTGGCGGCCGGCGTAGGCGAGGGTCAGGCGATTAATGGTATCGCGCACCGTGGCCAGGCGATCGAACTGCACACTGCGCCGTTCGCCCAGCACGGCGGAAGCGGTCCAGCTGAGGCGCAGATTGGAGTTGATCTGCCAGCCGGCGGACAGCGCAGGAATGTATATTTCCGGACTGTAATAGTTGCGCGCCCGATTGGACTGCCGCGGATCGGCGGCGAACTGCGCATCGGTGAGCGGACCGGGTATATGATATAAGTAAGTGGACCGGAGCAGTTCGGCTTTCAAAAACAGGTTTTTCGTTGGCCGGTAAAGCAGCACCAGGCCTTCGCCGTCATAGTTCGATTCGCTGTTTTGGCGATAGCCTTCAGAAACGCGTTTACTATAATAGGCATAGTACTGCAGCTTACCGATTTTGCCGCCGGCAGCGACAAATCCACTGAACAAACCGTAAGAACCAGCGGAAATGACGGTTTCCAGCCCGAATTTCCGGGTCGTGTCGGGTTCTTTGATCTGGTAGTTCAGCAGGCCGCCGAACTGGGCGCCGTATTGCAGCGCACCCGATCCGCGCACCAGTTCAATACGGCCAACGGCTTCCATGGGCAGACTGAAATGGCTGGCCGGATAACCGTACATATCGGAGTTGGTAATGGCGCCGTCCGCGCGGATGTTGAACTCCCAGCCACGATGCGGGTCGAGGCCGCGGGTGGAAATATTGGTCTGATTACCCGTGCCGTCCATGTCGTACACGAATACGCCGGGTACTTTGGCAAAAATCTGCCGGGCCGTTTTTTCACTGATGTTGGCGTCCAGATTCTGCAGGTTAATGACCTCGTTTTTTTTGCCGCTCCATAAATAAGTGCCTTGCACGCCGGGCAAACGTTGGATGGTTTCCCGCTGAGCGGAGATGGAAATTTCCCGCAGGGCCTTCTCCCGGATAGCTTCCTCTTCCGACGACTGACCATACACACAGAAACCTGATAAACAGGCTAATACTGCCAAAGTAGTGCTCTTTCTCATGTGCTTATTCATTACTCAAAGAAACGGCTAAAAGTGGGGCAAGTCCTTAAATTAGGCTTAAAGTGTGCTGTCAATCTGGCAAATGACTGTTAAAAGACCAACGGCGGCAGATCAGATGATCCGCCGCCGTTGGCTCATATAAATGCTAACAATATTTTACTTTTTCCAGGGCATTTCATTCACCCGGCGACCAACGCGGTAACCCAGGGAAACACCGGCTTCGCAGTCCATCCGGAAGTGCACGCCCAGTGGTACGCGGGAAATGGCGTTTTCTTCGGCCATTTCGTAGAAGGAGTTAAACGAGCGGGGTATACCCAGGAAGTCGCTGCGATTTTCGTGGCAACGATCCGCCATCGGGAAGTGAATACCGAAAATATCGGTCAACACTTCCGCTGCACCGCCACCCATAGTGGAGTGGCCGGAAGGATAGGCCGGGAAGGAAGGCGTATTGTTGGAAACGCCATTGATCGGGTTGTATAACGCCGTCTGGAAAGCTGGATCGATCACGCGCTGGATGTAAGAAGCAGGGCGTTCGACGTTGTAATAATATTTGGAATACCAGCAGGCTACCGCGCAGTCGCTGGTCGCCATACCCACTTTCACCGCGGCATACAGGCCGGTTTCCAGGTTGCTTCCCTTTGCGTTCAGCACTTCGTCCATGATGGCCATCCAGCGTGGGCCGGGGCTGAAAGTCAGGTCGACCAGGTCGTCGCTCCAGAATTCACCCATCCATTTGTCGTCGTAAGTTGCATATTTCGTACGGGCATACACTTCAATGGCTTCGGCATACAGACGGTTGTCTTTATCTTCGCCATAGGCCCAGGGCGCCGGGCAGAGTTTGTCGCTTTCCCGGATGGCAAAAGAGCGCACTTTACCCCAGAAAGGATACATCGGCCTGCCTGGACCGGGGGCTGTTGGCAGCCAGTCTCCTGCTTTTGTAAAGTTTGCATTCCAGTCATACGTTTCTACAGGCGAATCAAATGGCGTCAGGTAAGCATCGTGGCCATAGCTGTCGGTTTTCGACCATTCCCATACGGCAGCGGCGACGTCTTTTCCGTATTGGATCGAGCGGGCAATGACTTCCGGGCTCGCTTCGTCATTGAATTTCAGTTCATTCGTAGCTTCCAGGGCGTTGATAGCATCTTGTTTATCCTGCTTGGCAGCAATGAAAAAGTTGCGCATCAACCGGGCGTAGGAAGCATTTACGACCGATGGCCAGTGGTATTCCTGACCACCCTGCACTTTAGGAATGTTCAGTCCGGCATAGAGGGAAGCTACCGAATTGAACTCGGGCATGGCCGACACGCAGGCTTCGTAGTTGGCCAGGCCAATATAAGCCATGGCGCGGGGTGCGGGACCGGGGCGGTAGCCGCCAGCGTAGCGTTCTACTTCGAGGAACAGTTCGTCCCAGCCGACCACGACCTTACTGTCGAATTCGGCGGCCTGTTTTCCCGAAGGAACTACTGTAACCGGATCTTTTTGACAGGCCGGGAAGACCAAACCGACCGCGAGGAAGGCTATTACGTAAAGGGAGTAAAGTTTCAAAAATCGCATGGTAAAAGTTTTATTGTTAGACATTTAATTCTTGGACAATTTGCTTCCAAAAGCAGGCCAAATTTCCGATATTACCGCTTCAACCGCCTTAAAATGGGCTTAAAATATCGCTATTATAGCAAAAGCCCCATTTCTCCTACGTCTTTGTGTAATTTTGCACGCTATTTGTACTAGCCAGGCGTATGAAAGTATTGCTCATTGAAGATGAACCAAAAATGGTGCGCTCGCTCCGCAGAGGGCTGGAAGAGCACCTGATTGAAGTGGATTCCGCTGGGGACGGCCTTTCCGGACAAGCCCTGGCGGAACGCAATGAATACTCGGTCATTATTTCCGATGTCATTCTACCGGGTAAAAGCGGTATCGAACTGTTGCAGCAGCTACGCAGCAAAGGTAACTGTACGCCGGTTATTTTTCTGACTGCCCTGGACCAAACTGACGATAAAGTAACTGGTTTTGAGGCCGGTGCGGACGATTATCTCACCAAACCCTTTGAATTTCGCGAACTCCTGATGCGCGTAAGGGCCCTGGCACGGCGCCCGGTAGCGACTTACCAGTCATCGCCTTCCCTGCGTTTCGCCGAACTGGAGATGAACCTGGATACCAAAGAATTCTTTCGGGAAGGCCAGAAAATAGCGTTGACACCCCGTGAATTCTCCCTCATGGAATATTTCCTGCGCCATCCCGGCCGGATCATTTCCAAAAATGAGATTTCTGAACGCGTCTGGAACCTGAATTTTGATACCGGTACCAATGTGATCGAAGTGTACGTGAACTTTTTACGTAAAAAAGTGGACCGCGGTTTCGACCGAAAACTGATTCACACCCAATTCAAAACCGGCTACGTCCTGCGGGAAGAAAATTGAGTGCTCCTCGAACCCTTCTAACCACTCCAACCTGCCTAATATATGCAAATACGCGCCAAACTCACCATTCAGTTTATTATCCTGGTAGCGAGCATCCTGTTATTCTCGCTGTGTTTCATCTACCTGAAGTTTCAGCGGATGACGGAAAATGAATTTTATGACAATCTGCGGTCCAAGGCCCTGATGACCGCCGAAATGGTGCTGCATGAAGAGGATAAAATCAAACCGCTCCCCACTGCCGAGCCACAGGAAGAAACTGCGGCATTGCCGTTTAAGGAAAACATTGTCATCTATAATGCCCGGCTGCAAAAGGTGTTCGCCTTTAACCGCGCTTCCGAACCGCTGACCGGTGTGGCGGTAAGCAGCCTGCAGGACGGCGATGAACGCCAGTTTATGCACGGCCCCTTCCACGTGCTGGCACTGGCCCATAAAAGCCATAGCGGCGCGCTGTATTTCATCGTGGCCGAATCCATGTTCAACTCCGAGGCGCTGCTCAATCTGCGGAACATCCTGCTCATCAGTTTCTTTATCGGCATTGGGATTGTGGCGGCCGGCGGCTGGTTCTATGCCGGCCAGGCGCTTGCCCCCATGGCCCGCATCGTCAATCAGGTCGACCGTATGCTGCCGACCGATCTGAGCGCCCGGCTGGACGCGCCGAACAGCCACGATGAAGTGAGCCGCCTGGTGATCACCTTCAACCGCCTGCTCGACCGCATTCAGTTTGCCTTCCGGATGCAGAAAAGCTTTATTTCCAACGTCAGCCATGAACTGAAAAACCCGCTGTCGGTCATTATTTCCCAACTGGAAATCACGCTTGACAAACAGGAACGCAGTCGCGAAGAGTACCGCGATACGCTGACCTCCGTGCTGGAAGATAGCCGCGAATTGAGTGAAGTAACGGATAAATTGCTGCAACTCGCCCGCGTGCACTCCGAAGACACCAATATTGCCTTCGAGCAGGTCCGCCTCGACGAGATCATGTTACAAACCCGCGCTGCCCTGCTGCGGCTGCGGCCGGACTACCACATTGCTTTCGATCTGGAAGGCATGCCAGATCATGAAGACCAGCTTTGCATCTGGGGCAATGAGCCCCTCCTGCGCGCCGCCTTCCTCAACCTCATGGACAATGGCTGCAAATACTCGCCCGACAAACGGGTGGAGGTAAAAATCCACTTCGATCCGCTGGGTCAGCACCGGGTAGAAATTGCCGATCACGGTCCCGGTATACCCGTCAAGGATCTGCAACTGATCTTCCAGCCGTTTTACCGCAGTTCGCAGCATATTCACATTCGCGGCGCCGGCATCGGTCTGTCGCTGGTGGATAGCATCATGAAAATTCACCACGTGGCGCTGGATGTGGCTTCCGTCCAGGGCCAGGGCACTACGTTCTGGTTACGTTTTCCGGCCGCGGCCTGAAGGTGACCGATTATTCCCCGTTCAATACAGCGTAATGGCTACGTTTTTAGTTAAAAAAATGAGTTTTCGAAACTGGCTGCTTTGCAGTACGCTCCTGCTGATGAGCATCGGTGGATTTTACCACTGTGCCCCCGAAGTAGTGGCCGAGCCCGAAAATTATCGCCAGGCCAAAGCGATTCTGCTCGACTGGAACCACCTGCTGCTGGACCTGGAGCGTTTTACGCCCGGTTATCGCGCGCCGGTCGGTGGCCGGATGATCGCTTACGTCGAACTGGCCGCCTACGAATCGGTCCGCCCTGCCTTGAAAAACTATGCCGCCGCTTCTACTTTTTGTCCCGGCTACGCAGAAACCGATCCGCAGGAACTGCCGGCTGATTACTGTCTGCCGGCCGGACTAGCTGCGGCTTACGCGCAGATCTGCCGCGATTTTTTCCCGAATGCGCCACAGGAATACGCTGAAAAAATTGACCGGCTGGAAACCCGGCATCTCGCCGAACTGCAGGGCAGTATTCCCGCCGACGTGCTGCTGGCATCCGCCGCTTACGGCCGGCAGACCGCCGAAAAAGTATGGGCCTGGTCGGCTATGGATATGGTCGGTCACAACGGCTTTTTGTACAATTACGACCAGCACTACACCCCGCCGAAGAGCCAGGGACTGTGGCAGCCGAATAACGAGCACGCCATGCCCGCCCTATTGCCCGGCTGGGGCCATGCGCGGCCTTTCCTGACGGGGCCCGACCAGTTATCCGCCCGGCCGCCGCTGGCGTTCAATGAATCACCGGGCTCGACTTTTTACACCGAGGCGCTGGAAGTTTTTTCCGTGTCGCAGTCTTTATCGAAGGAAAATCGCTGGATCGCCGAGTTCTGGAGCGACGATCTGCCAGGCCTGACGATGAGCCCCGCCGGTCGCTGGTTATCGATCACCAACCAGGCGATAGCCGGCAGTCAGGTCCCCTTTCCGGAAGTGATGGCCACCTGCCTCAAAGTGGGCCTGGCCCTCTGCGACGCCAGTATTATCTGCTGGCACGAGAAGTATAAATACAATGTGGAGCGGCCCGAAACCTATATCCGCCGGGTAATCCGGCCGGGCTGGGCGCCGCTGCACGAGTCGCCGCCTTTTCCCTCCTATCCTTCGGGCCATTCCATTTTCGGAGCGGCGGCGGCCAGGGTGCTGGCGGCTACTTTTGGGAACGACTTTGCTTTTACTGATCGCAGCCACGAAAGCCGGCGCGAGTTTGCCGGTATGCCCCGCACGTTTCATTCCTTTGATGAAATGGCCCGCGAAAACGCCTTTTCCCGCGTGGCCATCGGCGTACACTACCGCATGGACTGTGAAGAAGGGCTGCGGCTGGGTAAAATCATCGGGCAGAAAGTGGTGAACCTTTCCCTCTCTCCGGATGGCGCTACGGCCTGGCGACGTTGATGTAGTCAGCGCAAAAGAGGTTTGGAACAAAGCCGGATGTCCAGTGAAGGATCACCCGATGTTCCAACTTTCCAACCCTAATGATTACTCACCGAACCAACATTCAGCCTCCTGGAAATTACATCTATCATCTTGTAACCCCCGTACTTCAGTCGGGGGATTGGACATCTCTCGTTCTCACATCTAACATCTTTGCAAAACATCCACATCTGCCTGCAATGATGTAGATGTTTTGCAAAGATGTTAGATGAAATTGGGGTTAGCCTTTATCCCCCCGACTAAAGAATCGGGGGTTACAAGATGATAGATGTGTTTATGATGGGGGTGAATGTCGGTTTTATTAATAATGTCAACCAACAAACCATCCCAAACCCGCTCAAACCTGACTACATTATTCCTTATTTTTGCGGCTGGCTTTTAATTTTAAGAGAAATGACCACTACACAAACCCTCCTTTCCGAGCGCGTCATGGCGCTTTCCGAGTCCGAAACGCTGAAAATGGCACGCATGGCGCGGGAGCTGCGGGCACTAGGCCACGATGTCATCAGCCTGAGCCTGGGCGAACCCGATTTCGATACGCCCGAACATATTAAGGCCGCCGCGACCCAGGCACTGCACGACGGTTACACCAAATACACGCCGGTCCCCGGTCTGCCCGAACTGACCAAAGCCATCAGCGAAAAATTCAAACGCGATAATAACCTGGACTACCGCCCCGATCAGATCGTGGTCAGCAACGGCGCTAAACAGTCGGTGTACAATATTTGCCAGGCCCTGCTCGATCCGGGTGATGAAGTGGTGCTGTTTTCGCCGTACTGGGTCAGTTACCTGGAAATCGTGAAGTTATCGGGCGGCGTACCGGTGGAAGTCTATGCCGGCGTGGAACGGGATTTCAAACCGACTCCGCAGCAACTGGCCGACGCCATTACCGAACGCACCAAATTCGTCATTTTCTCCTCGCCCTGCAACCCGACCGGCACCGTTTTCAGCCGCGAAGAACTGCAGGCCTATGCCGACGCGATCGCTCCACATGAACACGTGCTGATCGTGAGCGACGAGATTTATGAATACATCAATTTCACCCACGAACACGTCAGTATCGGCAGTTTCCCGAACGTAGCCGGTCGTACCATCACCATCAACGGTTTTGCCAAAGGTTTTTCCATGACCGGCTGGCGGCTGGGTTATATGGGCGCACCGAAATACATCGCTGATGCCTGCTCCAAAATTCAGGGTCAGGTCACCAGCGGCGCCGCTTCTTTTAGTCAAAAAGCCGGCGCGGTGGCGCTGATGAGCGATATGGGTCCGACCCACGCCATGCGCGAAGCTTTCCGCGAGCGCCGCGACATCATCCTGTCGCTGCTGGAAGAAATTCCCGGCATCAAGACCAATAGCCCCGACGGCGCCTTTTACGTTTTCCCGGATATTACTGCCTATTATGGTAAAACGGATGGACACATCACCATTCAAAATTCCGACGACTTTTGCGACTACGTAATGACCAATGCTTTTGTCGGCCTGGTCTCCGGCGCGGCCTTCGGCGATCCGAACTGTTTCCGCCTGAGTTATGCGGCTTCCGAGGAGATGCTGCGGGAGGCGGTGCGGCGCATGAAGAATGTGCTGGGGCAGTTACGGTAGTGCGTGTTCGCTGATTATTATTAATCGTCCCCGAGCCGCTGGTCCGGGGACGATTTTTTTATGCAACTTTTCCCATGCCGCGCTTACTTGTCATGTTGGAAATACCTTCACAAGCCCTGTCCTTCGAAAACCCTGGTCAAAAGATTCTCAGGTGAGCAAGTTGTGTAGTGTCTGCGACATGACAAGTCTACATGGCTTTGTAAAGGCCGAAACGTAAATTTTCCACGTAACTAAAATCCGTCCATCGTTACCCGTGCCGCGCTTACTTGTCATGTTGGAAACACCTTCACAAGCCCTGTCCTTCGAAAACCCTGGCCAAAAGGTTGCCAGGTGAGCAAGTTGTAGCGGAAGGACAGTCCACTGACCACGACCCGACGTGCCGCCGACGAATACCTACCATTATGCTGTCCGAAACATAATCCCTGCGCAATATCCCACAAAAAAGGCCGGTGCTGCCTGCGCAACTCCGGCCAACTTATTTTTCAGGACCTTATCTATTACAACACCGCCACCTGCATCGGTTCCGTCCACCCGCTGCGGCGATCGCTGTAGCCCAGCGAGCGCAGGCGGACCCATATATCCTGGGCGCGGGGCAAACCGCTGACCGTGAATTTACGGTGGCTGTTATACGTACCGTTGACCCAGTGTTCGCGGTCGGTGGAGTATTCAAAAGCGTGGGTAGCGATCAGACTTACTGGTACCAGGTCCACCAGATTTACCTGGATCTACCCTTTTACCCCGGTCGTGGCGGCACTGAGCAGCTGGGGAACCGGCAGGTCGCTGTCGTAACGTACCTGGCGGCTTTGCTGCACCCGGAAACCGGCGTCGACGATCAGTTGCTCATTCAGTTGCGCCAGCCATTCCAGGTTGGTGGCGACAACGTCCAGTTGAGCCACCAGCGCGATCATGGCCTTCTTTTTAGCCAGTATTTCGGAAGTACCCCGGTTGCCGGCGGCGACCAGTTTTTGCTGGTAGTCGGCCAGTACCTCCGTCAGCGATTGGATCTGGGCTTGCAGTCCCTAATAAGCGGGGACGCCGGTCGTGCGTTTGACAACGATTTCGGCAAATGCAGACAAATCGGTCTGCGTGGCGCGCCGGTAATCCTGGCGCGCAATTTTAATCGATGACATGAAGAAAAAAGTTAAGAGTGGAAAAAGTGGGCCGTGCACTGCCCGGGGTGGCTATCCGTTGCGGAGATGGTACAAATATATAGGGAGGTTTATTGTTTTGTCAAGGGGTAATGACAAATATTTTTAAAATAATTTAATAAATAATGTACTGATAATGAAATACTTAAAACATTAAAAAACGCTTTCCTCGACCCGTTTTCTGCGGATCGGTAAGCGTAAATTTCTTGTAAATAGACGTTGTAAAGTAGCGGTACCCTTATACGTAATACAGATGGATCAGGAAAGAAAATGCAGTGGCTTTGTCGGGCTTTTTCCGGCCGCAGTTGCCTTTTTGAGCGGACTGCCGGCACGGCGTAAACCGCCACTGGACTATAGACGGGATAATTCCAGGAAGTGCCGGGCAAACAGATAAAAAAACAAAAATAAATTCGCTTTATCCCGTTCCGACATAATTTTCAGCGGCTATTCGATACTTCGACGGCCATTCATGTATCGAAAGGGGGCCATGCAGTATCGAAGATGGTTACTGCAGTATTGAAGATGGTCACTTATTTTATTGCAGTGGCCGTTGCAGTATCGGCACCCCCCGGCAAAGTATCGACAGGCCCCGCTGCAGTATCGAAAGTGCGCGCCGATTTTAAAAAAAATCCACCCGGCGATACTGCAATGGGCCTTGCAGTATCGCAGGTAGCCATTAAAGTATCGACGGCCATGGCTGCAGCGGAAACACAGGGTCCTGCAGTATCGACAGCGGGGTTATGGCGATATTTGGCGCATGGCTTTCGATACTGCAGCGACCACCTTCTATACTTTAATGACCACTTTCGATACTGCTAAAGGCGGGTAAAAAGTGTGGGCGGGCAGATAAACTTTGTTTGGGCCCCTTGTGACCAAAGCGGAGCCCCGTCCCGTTACTTTTCAGGCCTTGGAAAAGAAAAATAAACGTTGAAAAAAGCAGCAATGCAGGGATAATAATAATTGTCGGCCCATAGCGTAAAGTAGCCGGCCTTTGTAATGCAGGCGAGCCACTATTATCCGTGTAGTGAAGCCCTGCGCGAATTTTATGATTTCCGCCTCGGTGAGTGGCAAGTTTTTTAAATCCCGGTAGTATTTTAAACTCTCTTCATATTTCACTTTCTTGTCGGGCATGAATTTGGCAATTTCAGCTGCCTCAAAAAAATCCTTATTCGGCTCAGAGCCGAACAACTTTTTGAAACCAAAATCCGTAAAGGGATTAATATATTTGTCCTGGAGCGCCGTGGAACGATCTTTTAGAAACAAAAATACGAAATCTGCCTGAACGCAGTGTACGTTTTCTTCACTTTGGGCTGCGCGCATGGACTGCAACTGCCTGTTTTTGAGTGTGTAAGCTAGAGCACTTGGCAGGATGGACGGGCGGTTATTTATTAGATTTGTCAGTGCTGATAACGGGGGCATAGGCTACGTGGCCGCGTTTAGTCGGCCATGTAAGACCATGCAGAGTTCGCTGCATATTTTATTCCTATTTTATTTTTATCGTTTGTTTCAGCATGGAATAAACAGGGAAAGAAAAATTACCTTTTCGCACCTTTTTTTCATTTAAAGAATTTTTCAAGATTTCTATTTCCATTGATTAAGCATTCTTTTGCTTCATCTAGAAGTTTTTGAGAATCTTCCTGTTTATACCTGTATTCAGGAAATTGCCAATTTACATATTCAGTCACTTTGCCTCTTGTTTCTCGCTTTTACAAAAGGTCTTTCCAAAACTTGAATTCGTCAGGGATTGATTTAACTCTTTTATTTACTGATTTTAAATCGTCTCCCTTCCACACACACTATATTTCCAAGCGATTTACATTATAAGCCTTATTTGTCGGCTAATAGTTTACCTATTGTTTAATAAATTTCTGTGAATATAAATTATTCCCTTCTCTTACTATGATAGAATAAATGCCATTTGAGAATTTTGAAACATCAATCACAGTTTTATTTTTTGTTTTTAAAATTGTCTTGCCATGTATGTTAATTATCTCTATTTCAAAATTATCTTTCGAAAAAAGATTAATTTTTATTTCAGTAACAGCGGGGTTGGGATAAACAGAAAAATTATTTTGACTAAATTCATTTATGCCGGTGGTAGTGGAAGGCGTAAAAGTACCAGTGCGGTATTTTACCGTTCCCGTATTATAATCCTCCCAAACAACAAAAATATTTCCGTTTGAAAGCGCTACATCCATAATGTTGATGTCATTCAAATCAACCGTATCGTAAAGAGCGGGAAAACCATTGGCAATATCATTTGTGAATAACAGCGGAAGTTGGTCATTGCC
>JANPIN010000015.1:0-13925 GCA_031425035.1 Saprospirales bacterium
TAACTGAATCGGCCGGACAGGTATTCCTGGGCCACTTTGCGTTTGAAGTCGTCCGCATAACGTTGTGGACTTTTAACTTTTTTAATCCTGAGCATAGCTTTACAGCACTGGGTTGATGTAAAGTGTTTTCAGGACAAGACAGGCTGCTGGCATCCGAGCAAATAACCAATGGAGCGTGAATATCTCCTATAATACCGTAAATAATAACAACGGTTCAGGTGTTAATCACATCGTTACTTTACGAGGGATATATGCCCAAGCCGGCACAAGCGCAAATGCTACGATTAATAACAATACGGTGACGATACAGTCGGGGGCGACTACTTCAGCTTGTACAGGTATCGATAATTTGATCGGAAGTACAGCGGCCAGTAACACTGTCACAATCAATAATAATACTGTAAATTGTGCTTATACTACCGCTACCTCGGGCATATTCACCGGCATCAGTAACACTGCTTCCGCTGCGACTGTCAATATCAACGTCAATACCATCACCGGCGTGGCCAGCACCAATCTTGCCGGTACGGGTACGCACGTAATGATTGAAACCGGTTCTCCCACTACCGTCACTGCCAGCAATAACACTATCACCAACCTTTCGAGGAGTGGCGCTTCGGGTTCCTGGCGGGGCATCAAGCTGACCAGCCCGACCAATTTCACCGGAAATAGCAATACCATTGATGGATTGAGCTGGACAGCAGCGGCATCGACTGGTAGCATTGATGCCTTTTATAGTTTTTCCAGCGCCGTAAACGTTACAGCAAGCAGTAATATCATTCGCAATCTCTCTACGCCCACTACTGGTACCATAACGGGCATTACCGAATTTGGCACATCCGGTCTGAAAACCTATCAGAACAACCAGATATATAATTTTTTCACTACCGCCGGTGGAGCGGGCGGTGCTACGCTCAGGGGGATAAGCGAATCGACCGGTTCAACGAATACATACAGTGGGAACTTGATTTATTCGCTTAATAGCACCGGTACTACTGGTGGAACGGGCGGTACAATTGTTGGTATTACTTTTTCGAGCGGTACAACAAATAATGTTACTAACAATGCGGTATATGACTTATCTTCTACCAGTACGAATCCGATAGTAACCGGTATTAACATTGGAGGTGGAACAACCAACAATATTAATAACAACTTGATTGGTGACCTTAGAGCAACGGCTTCTACCGGAAACGTTACAATATCCGGCATACTTGCAGCTTCAGGTACAACCAATAACATTTACCACAACACGGTAAACATCGCCGCTACGACCACCAGCGCTTCAACTTTCGGCACCAGCGCAATCTACTTTAGCAGCTCGACACCCGTAAATAATTTAAGGAATAACGTTTTTGTCAATACCTCGAGCCCTGGCCCAACAGGCGGATTTACGGCTGCTATCAGATATACCGTAGCGCCAACTTCCACCAATTTCCCCGCTGCGAATAACAATAATTTTTATTATGCCGGGGTAGCAGCTGTCAACAAAGTATTATATGGTGAAGGCAGTGCTTCGACGGCGACCAATGGTCAGCAAACCATCGCTGCTTACAAAACCTACATCAATACGACCTTGCCTGTTCCGGGCAGAGAAAGTGCTTCAGTTTCCGAAGTTCCAAACTGGGTATCTACTACGGGTTCCAATCCTATTACAACCTTTCTGAAATACAATACCGGCATTGCCACCCAGATAGAACAGGGAGGTGGTATAGGCACTGGTATATCTACTGACTATTCTGGCACAACACGCTGCCCTGGCGGCGGTTGTCCTGGGAGTACAGCTGCACCTGATATGGGTGCATGGGAGTTAAACGGCATTGCTGCAGATTTTACAGGTCCATCTATTACTTACACCAATCTTTCCAGTACGGGCTGTACATCTAACCGCACTTTAACCGGTTTTGCGACTATTAACGATGGCAGTGGCGTAAACGTCACAGCCGGTACTAAACCCAGGTTATACTACAAAAAATCTACAGATGCCAACACTTATGTAGGCAACACCAGCGCCGATAACGGCTGGAAGTATGTGGAAGCCTCCAATGCAGTTACCCCTTTCAGCTTTACCATTGATTATTCGATCATCAATGGCGGCTCGGTAACCGCAGGCGACATGATTCAATACTTTGTGGTAGCGCAAGACAATGCTGGTACGCCGAACATAGGCATTAATTCAGGAACCTTTGCCGCTGCGCCAACCTCTGTGGCTTTGACCAGTGCCGCTTTCCCGCTGGGTGGTACAATCAATAGCTATACTATTTCGGCTGCTGGCTTATCCGGTACCGTTAATGTAGGAGCGGCCGAGACTTATAAGAGTTTGACAGAAACAGGAGCAGGGGGTTTATTCAATGCAGTAACTTCGCTCGGTCTGACTGGCAATACCACGGTAAATTTGATGGACGCCAGTATTACGGAAACCGGTGCCGTTGCTTTGGGCGTAATAAATAATACCGGATGTTCTGCCGGGACATT
This sequence comes from Saprospirales bacterium, assembly GCA_031425035.1. Classification (GTDB taxonomy): domain Bacteria; phylum Bacteroidota; class Bacteroidia; order Chitinophagales; family Saprospiraceae; genus M3007. The sequence goes on from JANPIN010000015.1 coordinate 2,476, forward strand.
TACGCTGACCATCAAACCAAACACAGCCACAGTTTTAACTGGTGTTTTGGCAAGCGGTGCTTTAATAAAATTGAGCGGAGCCGATAATGTCATTATAGATGGAAGTAACAGCGGTGGCACCGATCGGAGCTTAACGATTACAAACACAAGTACTACTTCTCCAACTGCAATCTGGATCTCCAGTTTGGGTATTGGAGCCGGCGCTACCAACAACACCGTTAAAAACTGTAACATTAGTACCGGTAGTAATGCTGCTACATCTTATGGTATTGCCATCGCAGGTGCTACGCTTGGCTCTGGCGGTGCAGACAACGATAACGTAACCATTCAAAATAATAATATCACCCAGGTATATCATGCTGTTTGGGCGAATGGTACGTCATCTACTTCGACCGGAGGCTTGGATGTTTTGAATATTAATAACAATACAGTAGGTCCGGTTGTCAGCGGCGCAACTAATATTGGTTTTAGTGGTGTAAACATTGCCAATGCTGTAAGCCCTTCAATTACACTTAATACGATACAGAATATTGCAGCAACTGGTACTGGAGCGGCAGGAATTCTGACAACCTCTACAGTAGCAGGTGCTACAATTTCGCAAAATACGGTTCAAAATCTTACTACAACCTCTCCAATACTGTATGGAATCTTGGTTGGTGGGGCATCCGGAATATTTTCGGTAACCAGCAATACAATCTCTGCTATTTCCGGTGGAACGGCAGGTGCAAATTATATTGCAGGGATTGAAGTTACCGTCTCATGTACATTAGACAAAAACAATGTTGCAGGCGTATCGAATAATTCCACAAGTACATATGGAGCTTATGGGATTAATGTAAATGGTGGCAATAATACAATTGTAAAAAACAATTTTATTTCCGGTGTAACTGGCGATATGACCGGTGGCAGCGCGTTCAGCACGACTTTTGGGATTTTTGGTATTCGCATTGCAACCGGTACAGGCCACCAGATCTACCATAATTCGGTGAATTTGTACGGTTTAAGAACCGGAACTGCTACTAGCTCTTTGCTTGGTGCTGCATTTTGCCTAGTCTCTACATCATCTACCGGTTGTGATGTACGGAACAACATTTTTGCTAACACTTTGTCGGGCGGCACAACCTCTCTGGCCTATACCAGCGTGTATCTGCCCTCGGGTGGAACATCTGCTATGAACCTTACCTGGAACAATAATGCTTATTATAGTGGCACCGATGCCGCTTCACAAGGAATAGCGCAAGTGGGGTCAACCGCAGGGACAGGTTTTTATCTGGCAGTTAACTTTAATAAAAATTCTACTGCAGGGTCAACCAACTTTAGAAATTACTCGAGCACACTACTCGCTGCAAATACGAATAATGATAATGCCTCTTACGCATTCAGCACTGCCGCACCCTTTACGACTACCTCCAATCTGCATATCAATAGTGGCGTGACACCGATCGGTTTAGAATCGGGTGGCGCTTCTGTGGGCATTGTCGTTGACTATGACGGGCAGGTTCGCCCGGGTCCCGCAGGATCGGTAAATGGTGGCGCTACAGCAGCGGATATAGGCGCGGACGAGTTTGATGGTGTGCCGGAAGTACCTATGACTTATACCTCGTCAACAACCGAGCAGATTACTGGTGGGGCTTATTTGGGCGTCGCAAATCAAGCGATCATTAGGGTAAAAGTGGTAACAACGGGGGCCATCAATCCTTTATCGTTGACCAGCCTTACACTTAATGCAAATGGTACGACTGCCATAACCGATATAAATGCGTCCACAGCTAAAGTCTATTATACTGGAACTTCTACCGTTTTCAATACCGGAACTTTGTTCGGCTCGGCTACCCCAACCATTGCAAACTTTACAGTGACCGGTACGCAAACTTTAGTGGAAGGAAATAACTATTTTTGGCTGGCCTATGATGTTATTAGTGGCGCAACTCCTGGGAACGTAATTGATGGGGAGTGTACCAGCCTTATGGTGGCTGCAATACCACGTACACCTACAATACAAGCTCCGGCTGGCAATAAAGTGATCGTTGGGCCAATGAGTGGGAATTACAATGTAGGTTCCGCTCAAACCTTCCCCAATTTTGCTACCTTGACTTCGGCCATTTCTGATCTTAATGGCCGGGGCATTTCCGGTGCGGTTACTTTGACGCTCATGGATGCATTATATTCCACCAATGAAACCTATCCCTTGGTCATAAATGCGGTGACCGGGGCTAGCGCAACGAATACCGTTAAAATCAAACCAGGAACAGGGGTGACCGCTACTATCACTGGCGCTTCTGCGAGCGGAGCGATCATAAAGGATTTGAGTAGCTTCTTAATCATTGATGGCTCTAACAATGGCACGACTACGCGCAATTTAACTATTTCGAACACGAGCACGACTTCTCCTAGTGTTATTCAAATTTTCTCTACTGGGCTAACACCGATTACGAAAGTCAGGGTGAAAAACAGTAATCTTATCAATGGCATCAACTCTAGTACGGCATTGGTACTTGCTGACGCCACATCCACTTCATCTTCTCTCGTGGCCGGCTATTTCACCAATGATACCATCCAGAATAACAGTGTCCAAAAAGCCTATATGGGGCTTTATGCTATTGCTGCCGTTGCTGCCGGTAATGGTGCTGGATATACCGTAAAAGACAATGATTTGACTACCACTGGCGCAAACGCTTTACGTTACGTAGGTATTTATCTGCAAGGTGTCGACGGTGGAACGGTGGAAAATAACACCATCGGAAATTTTAGCGGGACTGAGAGTGAGGATGACAAGGGCATCTGGTTGGCTACCGGTACGGTTAATACCAATGTTTTGAGAAACACCATTACTAATCTGAATTATACGGGTACTGGCGGCTACGGGGGCCAAGGCATCTATATTTCCTCAAGTGTCGTGGCTGCTAATATTAAAGTGGCAAACAACATGATTGCCAACCTGACAGGCGATGGCTGGAACTACACTTCTGTTCCTACCGATAACCCCATTGGCATTGTTTTAACTACTACCGGAACTCAATCAGGCATAAGTCTTTTCTTTAATAGTATTAACCTGACCGGTAATACTTTGAATCAGGCGAGTGCCATGTCGATGGGGATTTATATGAGCGCGGGCAGCACTGCCGATATTAGGAACAATATTATTGTCAATAAACTTGGTTTGTTATCTGCCACCGGATATGGATCGGCTGGCGTGTATGCGGTAACCAGCAATGCACAGTTTACGGATATCAACTACAATGATTATATTGTGGCGCCGACCGGTTCTGGCCTGAAGTTCATTGGCCAAATTGCTGCATCTGGTTCATCAACTTTACTTGCATGGCAAGGTGCAACTACTAAGGATGCCAACTCCGTGAGCATCGCTCCCATATTTACTTCAGCCACTAACCTACGTTTGCCATATAGTAGTAATGGCGCCTTAAATAATTTAGGCACCCCTATTGCAGGCATAACAACAGATATTGATTCCTATGTTAGAAGTACTACCGCCCCAGATATGGGCGCGGAAGAAATAAAATACCCAACCAAGGTTTTCTTAAGCCATGTTGATGCTATGACCGGTCTGATGGGCACCTACTTATCTACCTTAGTCCAGCCAAATGTTCCAGCCGGTGAGGAATTCCCGCTCTCAGACCCATACTCGACTACACCTTGGAATGTCGATTTCGTTCACGTGAATGCCGGAGCGGTTGCTACTACGACTGCTGCTGTCCGGGATCAGGACCCAGGCGGACCAAATGCTATTGTTGACTGGATTTTCATCGAGCTGCGAACGGGTGTTTCCGGTTCTACTACCGTCGTATATACAAAAGCAGCACTCTTACAATCAGATGGCGATATTGTAGAAGCATCAGATGGGATAACGCCAGCCAAATTTATCAATGGTATCCCCGCTGGCAATTATTATATTGCTATTCGCCATCGCAACCATTTAGGGTTCCGTACCGCTAATACGTTTGCATTGCCTTCAAATCCGGTTATCAGTAATTTGAATTTAACCAATAATTCCGTCCTACTTAATGGTTCGACCAACGTTCATCTTATTGGATCTTATTATGCGATGTGGGGTGGAGATTCGAATCGCGATAGATCAATTGACGGCTCTGATCAAGTAGATTGGGCCAGCCCTGCACAGTTCGGCAATTATGACCTTTACAAAACTCTTTCCGCAGATTGGAATTTGGATGGATCTGTTGACGGCCTTGACATTGCTGTTTGGCTTTTGGCCAACGGGCTTTATGAAGAGCTTGATTAATTTCAAGCTATTAGTAAATGCTTTTTATTGCCCTCATCTTTTTAAATTTTAAATCGCTTGTTATGAAATTTATATTTACCGTAGTGTTTACTGCTCTACTATGCAATTTGCATGCCCAGACAGCGCTGCTTACTTTTGAAAATCCAACGCTTAGTGGAGGCAACCCTGCTACTAAATTTACTTTTACCGTAAGGTTAACAGCGGTAGGTTCAGCATTTAAATTGGGTACTACCAATATTGCTTGGAATTATCCTAACGTTTTACTTACACCCGCTACGTTCGCAATAGAGAGCGAGAATTTTCCTAGCCAATATGGTACAACTACATTTACAAATGCTGTTGCTACCGGTAATGGTGCTGGAACAAATAATAATGCATTACGTGTAAATACTTCATTTACAGGTTCGGCTGGAACAGGAATGGATATTACAACATCGGGTGTGGACTTATTTACTGTGTCCTGGACGATTACTAGCCCTGGACCAAATGCTGGAACCGCAGACTTTATCTGGCGGATTGGTACAGCAAGCCAATTTGCTAACCCGAGAACAGTGATAAACAATGATGCTAATCAAGCGGTTATCCATTCTGGGAATAACCTTTTAAGCCAGCCTCTTTTCCTCGCTCCTCTTCCCCTCGATCTAACCTCTTTTACTGGCCAAACCTTGGAACGTACCAATATGCTCCAATGGGAAACCCAAACGGAAAAAGATGTCAAAGCACATTTGGTTGAGCGTACTATTGACGGTATTATCTGGACAGAAGTTGGCCGCATAAGCGGGCAATTAAATTCCAACACCTTGCGCCATTATCAGTTGGAGGATCTAGCCCCCCTCCCCAAAGCCTACTACCGCCTCCGCTCCATCGACCTCGACGGCCAGGAAAACAAGTCGAACACAATCCTGCTCACCCGCAAAAGCGATCACTTCGGGATCACCAGCGTGTTCCCTTCGCCGACGGTCGACAACGTGACGGTGCAGTTTACTTCCCTCCAGGAAGAAACCGTGACCATCCGCGTGCTGGATTTGACCGGGAGACTGGTACTGACGCAAACCGTGGATGCTGTCCAGGATCTCAATGAACGCCTGCTGCAGTTAACCGGCCTCCAGGCGGGCATGTACACCGTGACTATTACCGACAGCGCCGGCGTGTCCGCACCGGTACGTTTTATTAAACAGTAAGAATTACTAATTATCTGCTTACCAAATGCCGGTCGCCGAAAAGGCGACCGGCATTTGCATTTTCGGTTCTATTTTTGCCGCCTGAATTGTAAAACATGAAACCGTTCCAAGTCCTCACCCTGCTTTGTTTCCTGGCCGGCATCGGCTGTTCCGCCACCGCCCAGGTGGCCAGACCGGATAGTGTTCCCGTCGTGGTTATACCCCGCATCGTCTGGACGCCCCGTCAAATGGACGTGGGTAAAATCCCCTTCGGCGTACCGCTCGTGCGCAGTTTCAGCGTAAAAAATAACAGCGATTCCGCCCTGCTGATCAAAAATGTACGCACCGGCTGTCACTGTACCACCGCCACCTGGGCCACCGATTCTATTGCGCCGGGCAAGACCGGAACCGTAGAAGTGACTTTCGACGCCCTGAAGGAAGAGGAGTTCTATAAAGTCATTATTGTGTACACCAATCAGGACGTGGAACAACCCGTCGGTCTGATCTTCAAGGGTTTTGTGCTCAAAAAACCGGCAGACCCGGACCAACCCAACGTCCTGAATAAAGACTGATCCACCCGCCTGCCCGTTCTTACTGCACCCTCCGATGTCTAACTTCCGTCGTTTTCGCCGCCCCTTAGGCGCGCTCCTGCTGCTGTTGTTGCTTTATTTCACCGGCTTACTGGTCTATGGCGCCGTAACCGACTGGCAACCCACCGGCATGACCCCGCTGCCCATCGATCATCCGCAACCACCCACCGTCATTAATGACAGCCTTATTTCGCTGATCACTTGGAATGTTGGCTACGGCGGACTGGGCGCAGAATCCGATTTCTGCTACGATGATGCCGGTATGTTCATTTCCGGCTCCAGCATGATCCGCAGTCCCCGCAACCTGGTGGAAAAAAACCTGCAGGGCGCCGTGGATTTTCTTAAACAGACCAAGGCCGATTTTTTCCTTTTACAGGAAGTGGACCTGGCTTCCAAGCGCAGTTACGACCTGCCACAATACGCCACCTATCAGGATGCCCTGCCGGCCTATGCCGCCACCCTGGCCATCAATTATAAGTGTAACCGCGTCCCCATTCCCCTGCTGGAACCCTGGCATCCCTACGGCCACGTACTTTCCGGGCTGGGCACGTTCAGCCGTTTTCAACCCACCGAAGCCCTGCGCCACCAGCTGCCGGGTGAATACCCGCTGCCGGACCGCCTGTTTCAACTCGATCGCTGCGCCGCCCTGCACCGTTTTCCGACGAATCGGGGCAAAGACCTGGTCGTCATCAACCTGCACAATGCCGCCTACGATCCGGACGATAAGATCAAAGCCATCCAACTGCCCTATTTGCGGGAGCTGGCCCTGGCGGAATACCAGAAAGGCAATTACGTCGTGCTCGGTGGCGACTGGAACCAATGCCCGCCGAACTTTCGCTTCGACACGTTTATGGCGGGCAATAACCAGGGCTATAGCCAGGGCAATGTACCCGTCGATTTCTTTCCGGAAGACTGGCAGTATGCCTACGATCCGACCGTACCCACGAATAGAAAGGCCCGCGATCCGTTCGTATACGGCAAAACCTTCGTCACCCTGATCGACTTTTTCCTGGTGTCGCCCAACCTGTCTATCCGGACTGTAAAAGGTATATCGCAGGAATTCCGCTTCTCCGATCACCAGCCGGTTTACGTCGAACTGGAACTGCACTAACCCGAATGTGAGACATTACGAGTATATGCTGTTGACTTTTCCCCAATCTGGGGAAAACACCGGGTGGTTACTTCCCTCCGTCCAGCCTGGCAAATGCATGTCCAGTTGGACGTTTTATACCGTTAACTGTTTGATTTGCATGAATATAAAGCATTAAAAAACATATACATCCCAAAAAATACGGCATGACTTTTTGAACGGTTGGTTTTGAACAAATACCAACTCACATTCAAAACATGATTCGTATGAAAAGCTACCTCCTGATCGTGGCCCTCTGCTTGAGCGCTACCTTTACCTTTGCCCAAAAAAACTCCATCGGTCCATTTGCTGGCATCAACTCTTCCTGGGTTTCTGATCTGGCCGGTGACGGTGACGAAATGCGTAACAAAATTGGCCTGAACGCCGGTTTGAAATACACGTACAGCAATTTTGTCCGTTTTGGCCTGGGTGCTGACCTGTACTTATCCCAGGAAGGTGCGATTTTGAAAAATGCCGGAGAGGATACCAAGACTAACCTGACTTATATTCGCCTGCCGTTGAAAGTTTACTATTTTTTCAACGACCTGGAAAATCCCTTCCGTCCGAAAATTTATGCCGGACCTTCTTTGGGTTTCCTGACGAATGCCACGGTTAAAGTTGGTGACCGGGATGCAGTCGATATTGATGAAACTCTTTTGGAAAACTTCGACCTGGGTTTGCAGGTCGGTACGGGCTTCAACTATAAGTTTGCTCCCCGCAGCTGGTTCACTTTCGACCTGAACTATAACCACGGGTTGACCAAAATTTTCACTATTGGTGATAACCGCTTCAACCGGAGCGTAGGTGTCACCATGGGCCTGGCCTGGGGATTCTAATTCGCACAAAAACCGCATATTGACTACTTATAACGCCTCGCGATTCATTTCGCGGGGCGTTTTTTTATGCCCGTACGTGATGGGACGGAAGAACGGATTAGGCGGATTGAACGGATTAAAACGGATTTTAAAAAACCACGAGCGAACAAAATCCGTTTTAATCCGCCTTATCCGTTTTATCCGTTCTTCTGTCCCATCACGTACGCACGCAGTTCGAAGCTTTAAATCTACCCCTTATCCAGGCAACTTAATCTTCTAAAATTTTCTATAATTACCCTATTTTCACCGTAAGCGCCTTGCTTTTTCGCAAAAAATATACCTTTGCGGCGCTTCCGGCCGATCAGGCCGGTTGTAGGTGCTCAAACAGCACTTCCATTCATCTGTCAATCATAACCGGAAAATTTTATGTCTAAGAAACGCATTGCCATCAATGGCTTTGGCCGCATTGGTCGCCTCACGTTCCGCAACCTCCTTAAAAATCCGAACGTCGAAGTGGTCGCCATCAATGACCTCACCGACAACGCAACCCTGGCGCACCTGCTCAAATACGATACGATGCATGGCCGCTTTGAAGGCACTGTTGCATCTGATGAAAACAGCATAACCGTTAACGGTCAGCGCATTGCCTGCCTCGAAATGAAAAATCCGGCCGAACTGCCCTGGAAAGATATGGCGGTAGATGTCGTGCTCGAATGCACCGGTATTTTCCTCGATAAAGAAAAAGCGGGTCTGCACCTGCAGGCCGGCGCCAAACGCGTCGTTTTATCCGCGCCACCCAAGACCGACGATGTACCGACTTTCGTGATCGGCGCCAATGAAAAAGAGATCAAGGATACCGATCTGGTAATATCCAACGCCTCCTGTACCACCAACTGCCTGGTGCCCATGATCATGGTCCTGGATGCTGCTTTCGGGGTCGAACAGTTTTTCATGAACACCATCCACGCCTACACGGCCGATCAAAACTTGCAGGACGGTCCGCATAAAGATCTGCGCCGTGCCCGTGCCGCCGCCCAGAACATCGTACCCACGGGTACCGGCGCCGCGAAAGCCGTCACCGTAGTCCTACCCCACCTGAAAGGTAAAATCGCCGCCCACTCCCTGCGCGTGCCCGTCGCTACCGGCTCGCTCACCGACTGCGTCTGTATGATCAAAAAAACCGCCACCGTGGAAGAAATCAACGCCGCTTTCAAAGCCGCCGCCGATGGACACCTGAAAGGCATTCTGGAATATAACACCGACGAAATCGTGTCGAGCGATATCGTCCGCAACACCCACTCCTGCATTTTCGATGCCCCGCTGACCCAGGTCAATGGCAACACCTGCCGCATTGTGGGCTGGTACGATAACGAAGCCGGTTACTCGGCGCGCCTGGCGCAGTTGGCGTCGATGGTGTAAGTTATTTTAGATTTATAAGCCTTCCTGTTGCATAAAACCCGGCAGGAAGGCTTTTCAATTTTCCGGATGAAAACATGGATGAGCCTGGGTGACCTGGGCATTTTTTTACTGATCACGCTACCCGTATTTTTCCTGGTCAGGTGGCTTTTAAGAAATAAGAACCTCAGCAAAAGGGCCAGCTTGATCTGGTCAGCCGCTGTGGGCATACTCGCTTATCCGGTTATCGTATACGGGCTGATTATGGGCTATTTTACTTACAAAGACCGGTTGCCCAACCGGGCATTTGACCGTTCCGAATGGCTGGCTGACCCAACGAAAAGATATGAAATGCAGCAGGATCTGCTGGCTGGCAAAAAGCTGGAAGGAAAAACCAAAACAGAAGTTTGTGCAATGATTGGTTTGCCGGATAATCAGCAGGATACCTCAAAAAATAGCTGGCGTTATACGACGGGAATGTCCAGTGCCGGCTTTGGTGTGCAAATCCACAGTCTGCACCTGAAGTTTGCAAACGGGCGGTTCCTGCAGGCGGAAATCTTTAAATTTCTGGATTAAATCCTCTTACCCTTGCTTCAAAGCGGAAACCAGGCTGATTGAGCAGCAGTTAAAGTTGGCGGTCAAGCATTCCTACACAGTTATTTAAAACAAATACTCAATCTGAAAGCAGCATGAAACTCAACTTCAAAGATAAAAAAGCCCTCATCCGGGTGGATTTCAACGTGCCGCTGGATAAGCAGTACAACATCACCGACGATACCCGCATCCGCGAGGCGCTGCCCACCATTCAGCATATTCTGGCTCAAGGCGGCGCGGTCATTCTCATGTCGCACCTGGGTCGCCCCCTGGAAAAACTCAACGCGGACGGCAGCATCAACCGGGAGAAATTCACCCTGGAGCACCTGGTGAAATACCTCAGGAAAAAGCTGAAGGTGAAGGTCCATTTCGCCGACGATACCGTGGGTAAAGTAGCCGTTAAAAAAGCCGCCGCTTTAAAACCCGGCGAAGTGCTGCTGCTGGAAAACACCCGTTTTTATCCGGAGGAAGAAAAAGGGGATGCGGAGTTTGCCAAAAAACTCGCCGCCCTTGGGGATATTTACGTCAATGACGCCTTCGGTACCGCCCACCGGGCCCATGCCAGCACGACCATTGTGGCCAATTATTTTGATAAAGACCACAAGACATTCGGTTTCCTGATGGAGCGCGAGATCGAGAACGCCACCCGCGCCATGCACGAGCCCGCCAAGCCCGTGACCTGCGTGACCGGCGGCTCTAAAGTCAGCGATAAACTTATGCTGCTGGAAAAATTCCTCGACTATGCCGACAACATCCTGATCGGCGGTGCGATGGCCTACACGTTTTTCCTGGCGAAAAAAGGCGCGGTCGGCAACTCCCTCGTGGAAGCCGATAAAATCAAGATCGCCCTCGATTTCCTGAAAAAAGCCAAGGTGGCCGGCGTCAAAGTGCTGCTGCCCAAAGACTCAGTCTGCGGCGATAAATTCGCGGCCGATGCTAAAGTGGAAATCTATCCCAGCAACCAGATCCCCGACGGCTGGATGGGCCTGGACATTGGTCCGGCTGCCGCCCGCCAGTTTGCCGGTGTGATCCGCAAGAGCCAGACCATTATCTGGAACGGCCCGATGGGCGTTTTTGAAATGCCCGCCTTCGCCAACGGTACCAAAGTAGTCGCTAAAGCCTGCGCTTCGGCCACGGCTAAAGGCGCTTTCTCTATGGTCGGCGGCGGCGATTCCGTAGCGGCGGTGAATCAACTGAAACTGGCCAAAAAGGTAAGTTTCGTGAGCACCGGCGGCGGCGCCATGCTGGAATTCCTGGAAGGCAAAGAACTGCCGGGCATTCAGGCGATCAAAAGCTAATGCGAGAGCTGTCATCTCGACGAGAGGAGAGGTGACAGCTCGGAGCAGCTCGATTTTAAACACGCACTGCTCCGAGATGAGGCCATCTCATAAGTCTGGTTTAGAGGGGTTTAGAAAGTTTAGAGGGGTTTAGAGTCCGAGTACATAGCATTGATTATCAATGATGTGCCTTTTTTTCTAAACCTCTCTAAACCACCTAAACCCCTCTAAA
>JANPIN010000016.1:0-136764 GCA_031425035.1 Saprospirales bacterium
ACGAAACCACAGTAGTTTTAACCCTTCAAATCTCCGATCCTGAGGGGGGTCAATATGACCCGGAATGGGGGTCAGTTTATCCCGGTATAGAAGGGGTCAAGTTCACCCGGAATAGGGGGTCAGTATTGCCGGAATAATCACAATATATCTGTGGAAGTTTTGATCCGAATAGCTGATAGGCATAACCATGTGAATCTGCACTGGCTGCTGACTGGGAGAGGAGAGATGATTTTGGATGAGATGAGTGATGAAACCTCCAAAGTGAATGAGGGCCAAATTATTCAAGAGAAAGAAAGGCTGGAGGAGTTGGAAGAGGGCGTAGCGCAGTTAGAAGAGATGATTAGCCGTTTAGTTAAAGACTCCAAAAAGTGACATGCGAGAGTGCTCAATCCTCATTGAGCGGATTTGATATTTTTTGAAATCTAATTTTTTCTGTTCTTTGCTCCCATTGCGAGCTATTTTGCAGCACGTTACTATATGGGTCTTGAATCATTATGGGGATATAGCCTGGTAAATTCATACTATTTCTATCTACCAAGTATAAGTAGTAACTAAGGTTCTTGATTCTTGCAACATCAATTTCGTTCCTCGACCAAAAAAAGTAAGGTTCTCCGCTAAAGGACTTTACTTCAATAAACCTATCATATTCCTCTGAACTTTCAGTTTCAAAAGAGGCGATATCATATCCATCAGAAACTGAATATTCAGCTACCCACTGAACTTCTTTAGCACCATTGAAACGATCGTTTTCAAATTTTAGCACGAATTTTTCGGCTTCCTCCCCATTTATTTGATTTTGTTCAAGGGATTTTTGCAATTCTTCGATCCCAATCTTTCGCTTTTTAACTTCCGGAAGCACTATCTTATCAAATATTTTTTTAAACCTATTATTAACAATGTACTTGTTAAGGTTTTGAGAAGGGTGTTCTTGCAGGACACCAAAGTCAATCAATAGCTGCTTAAAACAAGAGTATTTTAAAGGAAACGCTGAATTATCTATTTGTATTGATCTATATATAATATCATAAGAAATGAATTCCGAGCAAAATATATTGTGAAAGGCAACATCAGTATTTAACACCAGCATTAGTCGCTCAACTAATCTATCAATCATTAAGGTTTCGCTTTCTAAATATTTAAAAAAGGTACTGTCAGCTGAAATTTCGTCTGATGAGTTAATTTTAATTATTCCGACAGATTCGAGCAGGGGCAAACATCCATCAAACAACCTACGATCATCAATTAATCTATTGCGGAAAAGATCAAATATATTACTCACTCGCCAGCCTTCTGGATTGTCGCGAAAGATTCTCAATAAATGAAAGTGGTAACCAGGCGTACCAAGATTTTCATACTTACAAAGTTCTTTTAGCATAATCGAGAATCAGGGCTTTGATTATATCAGTTTCATCGTCATCATTTAGCCGTGCAAAAAGGGGTATTTCCTTATCGATAATGGCTTCCATTCTTGCAATTTTCAATTGCAGCCTTTCATCTATTACTGTATCAATAGAGTTTTTAGAAATGATGTAGTAATATTTAGTGATTTGATTAGGATGTAATCCAACACGATAGATACGGTCTTTCGACTGCAAAAAATTGGAGCAGTTATAGTCGCGTTCCAAATAAATTGCATTGTGACAACCTTTATGAAGCGAAATGGATTCTGCAACTGCGAATGGATTGGCAATGACTACTTGAAACTCAAAGTTGTTTGGATCATTGAAGATTGAGATTGTCGTTTCCCTTTCCATTTGAGGGGTTTCACCTATTAGTAACCTTGAACTAATATTACTTTCAAGTAAATAATTTTGGAGATCTTTAGCATTCTGAATAAATATTGTCCAAATAATTACTTTCGCACTTTTATTAAGAATATTTTCCTCAATTATTTTTTTTATTTCGACAAATTTTTGTGGAATTTCAACCTGAGAATAATTACAGATTCGATAAAAAAACTCAGAATCGTCAATAAATTCATCTGAATAATCCGTATATTTTGCGTTAGGGTCAACTTCATCTAAGTCGGGGTTGTTTATTAGAGAATCTTTCAAAGACTTTGCAAGTAGTGCTGGATTGGTAGATGCTTGCCTTAACCTTATTAATTTGGCTCTATTCAAGATATCTTTAATTGATCCTCCTGGCTTGTCTTTAAATGATCTTACATACTCTGTCTCTATGAAGTCATATATTTGTCGTTGATGGATGTTCATTCCAACTTCTATGATTTTCTCTTCTTTTCTTGGCAGTTTTAAATCGGCTTTTTTAATCCTGATAAAAAAGGGAGATATGTTTTCTATAAACCGCTGTACTTCTGAATTCTCAGGTTCATTATTCCTGGTCATATCAAGAAGGTTAATATAATGACAATGCAAGATCGACTTGAATTTGAATGGATAGATGAATTGAAAAAGATTATACAGGTCTTCATACCCATTAGGCACAGGTGTTCCTGTCAAAACAACTCTCGACTTTGCTTCCTTCGAGATTTCAATTGCACTTCTGCCCCAAATGCCTTGAGGGTTCTTAATACGGTGTGCTTCGTCTACTACTACCATAGTGGCATAAGTTTTCAAGAAATCTATAATCTCTTTCTGTAAACTTCTAACTCCACCATGAAAAATCAAGGTAAGCTCTGCGGGGCTTCCAGAATACAAGTGTTCTTCTTTTCTTATCCTTGGGATAGTAGAATCCCCAGAGAGTCGTTGACAGGTCACCCTTTTGCCAAAACATTCTTCATACTCATTTTCCCAAGGCGCAAAAGATGACAAAGGTCCAATTACTAATAGCCTCTCAATATATCGAGGATCAGTCTTCGGCAAACTTTTCAAATAGGCATAAGCTGCATAAACAATAGACGTTTTCCCTGCTCCAGGTACAGCAAAATTACATGAATTTTGAGAAAATGCCATGTGAAAGGATGATAGCAACTGTAAAGGATAGAGACTTCTTTTAAAACTATAGTTAAGAGATTTTTTAAAATCATTAAAATCTTCAATTAATTCTGGAAAAACTTCAAATTCACCATTACGAATGCTTTTAGCTTTTTGCGAAAACTCATCAAATAACCTTTCTTCTCGTTCATAACTCTGCACATCCTCAACAGTTTCCTTAGTAAGGGTTTTACTAAATCCAAATTTGACTAATAAATTTTGAATTTCGGCAAGTGTAGTTATTTTAGTTTTCTCCTCAAATGGGATATGGATGTCTGAATTATCAATTTGGTATTCCAATCTTTTTAATGAGATCACAAGCCTCTTGTCACTGGTCAACTGCTCTGCGCAATCAAACAGAATAAAATTGGATTTATTATGGTCAATATGAATCGTTATTTCATCCATATGAAAGGTTACTTTCCCGTTTTAATTTCCTTGGTCATTTGATAAATCATGCGTTGAACGGTTTTAACTTTTTCCATTAGCATATCGGGGTCTTCCGTCGATTTTTCAAGATCAATATTTTCCAGAAGCTGTATTATATAAGATAATAATTTTTCCGCAGAGGTAGTAGCTAACATTTTTGAAATGAAACCATTCAAATAATCTAGCTCCTTTGAAACCTCACTTGTAGTAAAGCTTTTATGCTTTTGATTAACTGCTTCTAATGCCCTACGAGCATTTTTTAACAATTTTTCAGGCTGTCCTGCAGCTCTTTTATATTCTATTTTCTGAATATGGTTATCAAAATTTTCTTCCAAAAAACTCTCATTATCTCCATTCTTGCTCAGTTCATAAAATCGTTTATCTCGATCATTAAGGTGTATTTCAAGGTTTTGAGAGTTAAGATCGACTTTTTCTTCTATGATGTTTTTTTTACTTTGAAAATGATAATCTCTAAAACTTGACCAGATTTCTTTATCGCCAAAAAAATGATTCTCTTTTAAACCATTTCCGAGGTATCGGAATTTCTTGCCTTCATACTGTATTCTTATATAATCAAAAGCAATAGTTTTAAGATCATCAACATCGTCATTTTTATACCCAGCAAATGCTTTACCGCTTTCTTCGCCATAAAAATTGCTTATCCAACCCGTAAGTTTTATGAACGGATCTTCTCTGCCGTCTAACTGAGTGTAGATTCCTTGGTAATCAAGATAGTCAAGATATTCTTCCATCGTCTCCATAACTTGGAGATATTCTTTCACTATTGGCACCTCTTCGCCCATCCATTGGGCAATCTTCTTGATTGCTTCTTGATCTATAGGTTTATTGACTGAAAAACTCCTGCCTGCCAATTTTTTATATAGACCTTGAGTCTTTAAATACTTTTCTACAGGGTTGTAGCCAAGCTTTTCGTCTTCCCCCATTTGGAAAGAAGTCTCCAGCTTTTCAATTTCGAGAGGGTTTTCTTCAAGGGTTACAGGAAGAATAACGGCTTTGAAATAATCAAACATACCGCTTCTTCTTAGCAGCATGGCTCTTCTGTTACCATCTATGATAATCCCATCGCGTGTAATAATCCCAGGCTTTTGTTGACCGCCAGTCGTCCTTATACTATGAAGGGTTTGTTTATTTCTATCTTCCTTAGATTCCCACAGGAGGTCTTCAATTAATTTTCTGCCTTCTTCGGTTTCTACGTCTATATTCTTACGTTGCTTCTCCAAAGATTTTGTTCGGCTCAGTATTCTACCGTTGAATTTGTTATATACTAAGTATTCTAGTGGGATTTTATAAACCTCCATGGACTCAAGGGCGTCCTCCCAAGGGATTTCCAATTTGCCAAATGGATCTCTTTTCTCTAAAATGCGCTGGATGTTTTCGATTCGACTCTGTCTATTCATGGTCAGTTGTTATTTATTGGCAGTAGAGGAAATTTTATTTATTGCATATAGAGCAAATAACTGCTTTACAGGCACAACATGCTTGTTTTTGAATATTACTTTTACTGTTTGAGTAAAATTCTCTTGTCCAATTTCGAGTGCTTCAATTAGCCTCGCAACTTCTTCCACCAATGCTGTTGGCTCCAATAAGCCTTCTTTCGAAGACTGTATTTCGTACATTTCTTGTAGAGCAGTATGCCTGCCAATTTTTAAGGAAAAGCCATTATTTACGATTTCTAAAAATTCATAGCCCTTTCTTGTATTTTTGATTACATTCTCAATCTCTTTGTAAAATCCATCTGGATAATTATAGGTTGGAAATCCTTCTCCATTACCATATTGAACAGAGGTAATCCATCTATTCGGTATTTTTTCATTTTTATCTATATCATAATTTGAAAGGGTAACAGTAATGCTTCCATCCTTGAAAGGGTGTCTTCTAAATCTTGAGCCTGCATTTCGCTTAGGAGGGCTATTGAATTTTTTCGATGAGAATGTGTTTAGATTATTTTCAGGTATCAACTCAGGAATTTGTTGAATTATTGGTATCCTTATTTCATCCCAACCAAGTTCTTTCCTGAGTTGTTTTGCGAAAGCTCTGGCAACAGAAGGGCAAACTGCGTTACCGACCAATCTCCATTTTGTCCCTTCACTTCCAATAAATTGGTAGGTTACAGGGAAACCCATTATACAGGCAGCTTCTCTTACTGTCGGCGTTCTAAATTCTCCATTTCCTAAACGTCCATATTCGGATTTATAGATAATGGCTTCTCTAGAGGACCCAATCTTCGTAGCAGTAATTGTTCTACTTGGCTTATTATCATTTTCTGGGAATGCCATTTTCCCCATATAAGGATGATTTATTTTCAAGAATTTTGATTGCTTCCACTCACACTCAAAAAGGCCGGTATCATAAAAATGGTCAGTTAAGTTATTTAGACTGATTGTTACCCAAGGGTAATTGGGATCAGATATTTCCCGATAGCTGATATTGCAATTGGGTCTGGGGAGCCGCCCTTTCACTTGTTTAATAGTTTTCCAGAGGGAAATTACAGAGTTGTCAGAGATACTTTGCGTATGGGTTGCTTCAGGAATAATAAGTTTCTTTCGCTTAATTATTTCACCTGAAATCACTCTTTCTCTTGATTGAGGACTCCCATAGTTAGCAGAGTTAATAATTTGCTGATTTCCTTCTAATTTGATAGCAACTTTTGACCTGCCAATTTTGTTTTTTGCAGCCCAATCACCCAACCCTAATTCTTCAAAGGTGTATTCATTGCCCAAGTGCTTAATTGAGCTGGGAACATTTTCCATGAACCATGCTTTAAGAGTAGAGCCACTTTTCCATTTTTTTACAGCTACGATCCTCAAAAATATTTGAGTCAATGTAACACCAGAAGTTTTATCTGCTTTGCCTGAAATGTTAGAAGAAGAAAAAGTTACGCATGGAGGGCTACCGATAATGACGTCGGTATCTGGCAAATTTTCGATCTCATCTATTGAATGTTCAAAATTAAGGACATTTTTTACTACACTGCTCAGACCGAAATTATAATTGAAAGTTTTAATGGCTGGTTCCCAATTGTCAATCCCAAGCTTGATTTCAAAGCCCTGTTGGCGAAAACCTTCGGAAAACCCACCGGCCCCGCAAAAAATATCAATAACTGTAGGCTTATTCTTTTTCATCAGGATAATAATTCTTTAATTTTATAGACACACTTTTTCAAATCATTATTTATTTCACATTCCCAGATAATCAGTGTCCTCCAATTTAGGTTTGTTAATAATTCAATTTTATTTTTATCCCTTTGTATATTTTTTTCAAATTTTTCTTTCCAAAAATCAGAGTGAGATTTAGGCATTGGAGGATTGCAGTAAGGACATCTGTGCCAAAAGCATCCATTTACAAAGATGGCAACTTTTTTTCCGGGGAATACAACGTCGGGTCTGCCAGGTATTTTCTTCCAATGTAACCGGTAGCCCTTAACTCCATCGTGCCACAAGCCTTTTCTTAATATAAGTTCTGGCTTTGTATTCTTGCCCTTGATAGAGCTCATTATTTTTGAAGTTGACTCCTTTTCTGGAATCGGAGACCTGCCATCTCTTATATACTTTTTTACTTTTGCCATCCTATGTTTGTGCAAGAGCAAAAGTAAACTCTTTCACAATTTTTTTATAGGTCATAGGATTTTGTTTCCAGTTTTTTTACAGAACAAACTGCAAGTGAACCATTTATGCTTTGCAAGACAAAGAAGAACATCAGATGGTCGGCAAAATGAAAAAAGTAAAAGATTAAGATTCTTGGTCTATTCTTCCTCCTCATCCTTCCTCCTCATCGAAGCAAGAATCACCTCCTTCAATGCCTTTTGCTGCCCTGCGATATCCGTCGAACCTGTGTAGGTCAATTTCACCCGATACCCCTTTGCCCTCACTTCCTCAGGCTGGGATTGTTGTGCAAGTATCAAATCAAGCTGGGAAACGAACTCATCTTTCGACACGAAGTACAGCCGGTTATGAATTGAGGAATCAACTGCTGTAACCGCCAAGTTACGGATGTCACTTAGGTGCTTCAGGTCATTCGAGATCATAAACACCAACTGATAGCCAGCCGTCAAGCACTTTTGGATGTTTTGTACCTCATATTCCACCGTATTGGTCACCGAAATCTCACACGCGATCTTTAGGTCGTCTCGCTGCAAGCTCACATCGACACTACCGGTGCGGTCATTCACTGGTTCTTCGAGCACGGCTTTGAAGTTTCTCGCTTCGGCAATTTTCTTGACATACTCCTGAATAAAGCGGTGCTCACGTATTTGTTCTCTTTCAACCTCTTTGTCAACGAACTGCTGTGCTTCGACTTGAAAGTCTACTTGAGATTTCGGCTTTTCTTCACCTTTTTCGGTCCTTTCGACAGGTGGGTCAGGCGGTAAGGTTTCTTCCTTACTCGCCTTAGCGGTTCGTGTCGGTTTAGGGGAAATCACCTCACCTTGCAAGGCATCCCTCAATATTTCTTCAACCGCACTCTGATGGAGAGCATAGGTTGATCGACAATGATCTATCACTGTCCGCTCTTTTTCTTCCGCAACTCCTGCTTCGACCTTTGGGATGAGCGGAAAGGATAAGTTGAAATCATGATCTTTCTGACCGACGCGGACAATGGCTTGGCCAATGCTCAGGCTTTGTAAATCGGTTGAATCAAAGTGCGAAAATCCACTTTCTAGCTTGCCAGCGTCTTTGTCGCCGCATCTGAAGCAGACTCGGATGGCCGGGTTTGATAGGACCGAGTTTGCAAGTTCAGCATCCCGATGTGCAAGTTGCTCCAAGTCTTGGTGAGCGAGGATCAGGCCTAGGCCATACTTTCTTGCTCCGGTAATGATGGCTGACATGGAAGGAGTGATGAAGTTCTGGAACTCGTCGATGTAGAAATAGAAGGGGTTGCGCTTTTCTGGGGCAAGATTTTGACGCGATTGGGCCGCTTGATGGAGTTTGGCAACAACGAGGGTGCCTAACAAGTAACTGTTTTCCTCCCCGATCAACCCTTGGGCAAGTTTTACCAGCAATATCTTTTGAGTATCAAGAATCTCCCTAAAATCAAGTCCTTCCTTCTGGGCCATCATGTTCCGCACAATCCGGGGCCGTAGGAAGGTATCCAGCCGGGTAAGTATCGGTGCCACAGTGTTTTGACGGAGTAATTGGAACTCGTGTTTCCAATAGTAGATGATATTGGGGTCTTCAACGGTTTGCAGGAACTTGTTCCTAAAACTGGACTCAACCAAGAAACGACGTAAGTCGATCAGGGTCCCACCGGTGCTACTTTCAAGTATGGCATTAACAGCATTTGCCAGTACCGAAGTCATCTGATCGCCCCAGGAAGTGGCAAACCGCCTGAACAAGGCTACCAGGTCTGATGAAAGGATGATTCTCTCGGGATCAGAATTTGCAGAAAGAAGATTCAGGCCAATTGGATATTCGCTATCCGAAGGATCAACTAAAACCACATCTTTCAATCTCTCAAGAGGTACTTGCCGTATTACTTCTTCAATCAAGTCTCCATGTGGATCAAGTACCGCCACACCTCGACCTTGGACAATATCCTCAGTGATAAGGTTGAGCAGTAATGAAGATTTACCGGTGCCGGTAGCACCGATCACGTGCATGTGGCGCAAGCGATGCTGGTCCGAAAGGGTCACCAACGTTTCCTGGCCGAGGTGTATGTTTACGCCTAATTCAAAAGCATGGCCTTTTACGTCGGTTAGCGCTTTTTTTGTTTTCCCAGCATACGTTCGGAGCTTTGGTGAGATGACGGAACGGTCAGGAATATGCACTATCGAGGCCAGCTCATTGCTGTTCAGTAGCATTCCGATCCTTCGCGACCTTCGGGCAATGATGTCATCGGCATTGCAGCTGATAGGGCCAGGAAGCGAGATCAAGGTGTTGCTACCGGTTCGATGATATGCAATGAGGCTTTGAGCGATGCGTTCACCAACGGCTATTGCTCGATCTGCTGTACTAGCCTTTCCAATGGTGCGGACAACTGTCGCATACATTGGACATGAAATCTTCTCCTTGGTAAGCGGCAGCATATCCGGCGCATCTCCGAAGAAAGATCCTCCTTTTCCGTCGGCTATCGCTCTCTGCATGCTTTCCGCCCACGGGTTGATGGCTGCTTGAAAAAGAATCTGGAGCATACCAAACTCATCAGCCTCAATTGATTCAAGCGCAGCGATACATCCCGCAAGCGGATCGGGGTCGAACTTGTTCCATACTCGCAGCGGGCGCATGAACTCATCCCGCAAACCCAGATCAGCGACCCGAACAGGTTGGCTGAAATCAATTGAACGAAGTAGGTTGCCGGGACTTTCATTGATACCTACACCCGGCGCATAGGCTGAAATGTAGGACTTGAAGTTGTTCGCATCACGACCAATGCAAACAAACTGAATCGTGATCTTTTCCTTAGTGCCGAAGATTTCAAAGCCGACTATACCCTGGCTAGTTGAGAGCATCAGAAGCAATTGTTCTATATGCTCAAAGACTACTCTGGTGTCTTTGTCAAAATTAATTTCAAGTTCAATGACCGGGTTGGGATTCTCATAGACATAGGCGTGAACTGGATATATCTCTTCGAGTTTGTCGAATGCTTCGTCTCCAAATGATGTGCCGGATGGCTTTTTGAATATCCCTAAAGCCTCCTGTATCCCTGGAAAAAATCGTGGACGTCTGCCATCGTCAATCTGTGCGGCTCTATTAGGTGGAAAATGTCCGAAAAATGGAATGAACTCAGATTCTAACTCAACTGGTTGGTCATAGATATTCCATCCACGCCCTCTTTGTTCCCAAGCGTAGAATTGAGCGGTGAGATATTCTGAGAGGGCATGGTTCATGCCCTATTACTTTTGACTAAACATGGATCGCAAATCAGGCTGTCGTTCAAGCTCCGTTAAGCCCCTGATTCCTTTGGCTTCGGTGATGCGGTCAACGGCGGACTGTACACATTGTTGGACACATGCCCTGAATGCGGCATCGGTATCCTGCCTGTAGTAGGTATCAACCTTGAACGTTTGCTTACTGTTAAACCTCTCAAGAAAAGCGCTTACCTTTCTCAACCACCAGGAGAAGAAAAATCCGTTGCCCCACGGAGCCGCGCAAATGTGGTAGATATAATCCCCGCGAGAGACTTCAAGGTACAGGCGTTGATGGGAAAGGATACCGCCCTGATGAAAAGTTTTTCTCTCTGTCTTGTAGTCTGGCATTTGCCATTCGTTTAGGAGTTCCTCTACCAGAGTATAAAATTCCTCTGGGTCATGCTGCATGTTTGGGAAGAGATGGTTCCATTGGCCTATGACCTCTGATCTTATTGAAAAGAGGACAACCAGGAATACTACGAAGAGGAAGAAGATGAAGATACCCATATCGTTTATCATTTAGTTAATACAAAGATATATGGATTTGCAAGAACAGCAAGAACAGCAAGAGCAGCATTAATCAGTACGCGACACCTAAACCATGCAAAACAAAAATCCCTGCACTGGCGATTGCCAATACAGAGATTGATTTTTGCTGAGAGAGATACTATTTCGCTAAACGCAACACTTGGGTTTTAGTCACCATTTGTCTTCCTCCGGTTTAAAATGAAGTCCGCCGCTTTCTGCGCTTCCGCAGCAGCTTTGAAAATAATTTTGTTGTCCTCCTTCAATATCCCTATCCATCCTGCGAGATAGGCTGCATTGTTTTCCATGATGTCGTCATAATCAATTTGGGCAGTGGAGCAAAGGAACGATGCACCCATCTCAGCTACTAACTCTTCACGGCCATATGGCTTGGTGCCATAAACCTGCGGATTCATTACCTCTTCTCGAGCAAGACGTGAACTATGGCCAGTGCTATGGATCAGTTCATGAAAGAAGGTTGCATAAAAGGCTCCTGAGGATTCAAACTGCCGGATTGGAGGCGTGGTTACAAAATCATACGTTGGGGAATAGAAGGCGCGGTTGCCTTCAAGAATTCGTACTTCTGGCCTGTTGGGCATCTGATCAATAATACATTCACAAACAGCAATTTTTTCGTTCGGTTTGAGCTCGATTTCTGAAATTTCAGAATCTATTCCTTCGATGTCGGCAATGTTGAACACATTATAATACTTGATGAACTTCAAAATCTGTATTTCTTCTCCATGATCGGAACTAGTGCGGGCTTGCTCTCTGGAAAGGGTCTGGTCGTTTCCATCTTTATAGTAAACATTAAAATAAATGACCATCTCGGCTTTGGCTCCTTTGCGAATTTTACCGCCTCTTTCTTGCACCTGATTAAAAGTCATGAAATATGGGATCGAGTGCGATGTGTTGTTCATCAGAATCAGATTGATACCGGTATAGATATGGCCGGTAGCATAATTACGGGCCAAGCCATAAGTACTCCACGTTCTGCGCCAGGACGCTACGCCCTGCTCGATCAGCCGAATGATTTTGTCCGTTACTTCTTGGTACAGATCACGGCGTGTGATGGGTGTGGCACGTTCTGCCACTGCGGTTGCAATGTGCATGATAGGAAAGTTAGGATGGTGAATGGTTGGAGTTACAGCGTTCCTTCATCAGCGAAGGAATAGTAGCCGGCATGCGGGGCAAGGATTAGATGATCGAGTATTGGCATTTCGAATAGTTCACCCGCTTTGCGTAACCGTCGGGTAAGGTCGATATCTGCTTGACTTGGCTGGAGGCTGCCGGAAGGATGGTTATGTGCAACAACGAGACCTGCTGCCAATCCTTTGAGAGCGGCGGCAAAGACGATCTTTGCATCTACCACAGTACCGGCAAGGCCTCCGCGAGAAGCCCGGAAAATACCTTTAACTTGGTTGGCTTTGTTTAAGAACAGCACATTAAATTCTTCCCAGAGTTCCATATCAGGGCTCCAGTTGGTGCGAAAGATGCTTTCAGCATCGGACGAAGAAGATATTCTTGGCCGGTCGGCCGCCTGTATTTTGCTCAGGTACGAAACTTGTATTTCCGAAACCTGCCAGAGGTGTAAATTTTTCATTTTAAACCGGTTTAGATTGTCAAAGAATGATTCTAAAGCCAGTGTAATGGAAGTGGCACTCGGGGCCAAGACGGTAGAAATTGCCAGCTTGGTAATTGGCTAGAGATGGTAGGCGGTCGCTTCTGTTTTTTTGAAACGAGACAGGTGAAGTGGGTATAAATCATACACCTATATATATGGTGTCAGGAAACAAAAAACCAACGGCGATTTTGCCGTTGGCATAGTTTAATTGGATTCCCCACCTTTTTTTGGTTGAGGCAATGAAGGCTGGGAGTCGGTAACTGATTCCACTTTCAATTCTTCTTTCGCTGCTTCGATGTCGAGTTCATGTTTTTGAATTTCAAGATCAATCTTGCGTTTTTCAAATTGAAGTTTGCGGATGGCAGTCTCGGCCGCCCTGATACGGTCTTGCGCAGGCGTCGATTCGACAGTGCGCGGTGCACCTCGTGGCATATGAAAAAGATTTAGTTGTGAAGAAAATTGTTAGGTACTTGTATATGCTGTGTTACTACAATGAAATCTCAATACTCTTCAGGAAACAGCAGAGTAAAGTGATTGTGGGAAAGTGGATGAGCATTGAGTTCGCTCTTTGGAACTTGATCTATTACCCAGACTCGTAAGCCATCGTCCCTTTCGTAGACTTGTAGGTAATCTATTCCTTGTTTCTGATTTACAAACTCATGGAGATCGGTGAGGATAAAAAGTACTTCCTCGGAGGTCAGAGTGGTAGTTACGCCGCGTGTAAGGAAACACGACCCGGCGAACCAAAAATCTTGATCTTCCTGTTCTTGGGGTAATCTTGTCCAAATTGCCATAGGTGAATTGCTTGATTTAGATTGTCAAAGAATTTTCTAAACCCAGTGTAGAGAAATCAGCCTCGGGAACATAGACGGCAGAAGTTGTCAGATTAGCAACTTCTATTTTTTGATATTAGAGTGCTGAACCGTTACCCCGCTAAACGGTCGGCTTGGCTTGCCGTCGATCATTAGTTTCAAATAGATATGATGATTGGCCAGGTTGATGAAGTCTTCGACATCAAACTCCGGGTACATCTCTTTAGCCATATGCGTCGCATCAGTTGTCCCAATACGAAATGTAATAACCGTCCCGGCATTGCCCAACACAGCGCTTTTGATCTCCTCATCCAGCTGGTCCATGTACTGATGAGCCAAGGTCATTCCAACTTTGAACTTGCGCAGTTCGGAAAACATATTGACCAGGGAGAGCGTAGTAAAGTTGTGAAACTCGTCCATGTAGACCATGAATGGAACACGATTTTCTTCGGCAGTATCCACCCTGCTAAATGCGGCTGAGGCAATGGAGGTAATGAACAGAGCACCGAGGATATGGGAGACATCTGCTCCAACATGGCCTTTGGAAAGATTCACCAGGACAATTTTCTTTTCATCCATTGCCTTGCGTAATGAGACCTCTTGAGTGTTTTCGATCAGCACCCGTCGGATCACTGGATGCACCAGCATCCCGCCAACCTTGTTCATCACTGGCAACAGATCGTATTTGTTGTATTCCGAGAATTCTCGCTTCCAGAATTTTTTAACTATATCACTTTTGACATGCTGCATTGCTTCCCTTCGGAAATCCTTGTTAAGCAGGATCTCCGAAATGTCCGCAATAGTTGCTTGTGGCTGATCGAGCAAGGTCAGGATTGCATAACGAAGTATATGCTCCAATTTTACACCCCAGGCACTGCCCCAGAGTTTAGCAAATACCTCCAAAATGCCGGATGCGACCAGAGACCTTTTTTCAAGGGTTACGCGTTTGAAGGGATTGTAGCGGAGCGTAAGGTTTTGGTCAGGGATATTGAAATATATCACATCTTCTTTTCGCCATTCCGGGATCACCTTCGCTATTTTTTCAACCAAGTCGCCGTGCGGATCAAGCAGACAACAGCCCCGCCCTGCCTCTATATCCTGGAGCAGCATAGTTTCTAAACAGGTTGATTTCCCCGTTCCGGTCTTCCCTATTATATAGGTGTGCATCAACCGATCTGCTTGTTTAATGCCAAAGAGACGCTGGTCACTTCTCCAGTTGACTTTAGCAAAGTAGGTTATGTCTTTGTTGGAGGCATGGGTCATAAGTCATTTAATCGCTTCTCGGCGATAAGGCAATAATTAGTCGAAACTTCGGAGCCGATGAAGTTTCGATTTAGCCGCCTACAGGCGACGGCAGTCGTACCAATTCCCATGAATGGGTCAAACACCAGGTCACCTTCGTTACTAAACAGCTGGATGCAGCGAGAAGGCAGGGACTCTGGGAATGCTGCCGGATGTTCCTTTCTGTTTTTAGTTCTGAGGTTCCACACTCCGGAGAAGCCGGCAATGAATTCTTCTTCCGAATTATTGGCCACACCAGACTGGTCCTTCTTCCACCGCCCCTTGTACAAAATGATGATACCTGCAACAGGGCTGTGTAGCGCCGAAGCCGAAAACCAACTGCCCCACCCCATATTCTTTCCCTTCCTGTCATCTTGCCAGAGGGGCAATCCATAATATTTAAAACCCATCTTCTCTGCGATGGCTATGATATTGGCGACCGGAGAGCATCGCACGCCATTCATTGAGATGGACAAATAGTGGTTGATACAGACTCGGCCGTCAGGCTTAGTCACTCGGTATAGTTCGCGAAGCCAATACTTGATCCAGGCGAAATAGTCAGCGTAGGGGCGGGAGTCCACATAGGAATCGTATTTGATACCGATGTTGTACGGTGGACTGGTGACAGTCAGGTCAACATACTTATCTGGTATGCGGGTAAGAGTATTGAGGCAATCTTCATTGTAAATTTTGTTTAGCTTGATCCAGGTGGGTTTTTGATCTTCCATATAAAGATCGTAGCGCTCGTAACCGGTTTTCCAAAGACGGTGGAAATAGGCACTATGACAATTTCTGGCCTCTACTGAAAATATCATGGCACATCTACACTATGAATAGATGAAACCCGAAAAAGAATCAAAAACCCTCCAGTTCGTCCGTGAACTGTGTAAGGGGAAAACAGAAGAAGAAATCTTAGAAGCAGAACAAAATTTCAAGGACTACCTATTGGTAGTCAAAGAGATATGTGACAGACTGGAACGCGAGGGCAAAGGCCTTCCGAGCTTTGACGATTAAAAATAATAGAGCTATAGTATTTATATCAAGCAATGAAAAAAGTATATGGATATATACGGGTATCAACCGTCAAACAAGGCACAGGAGTATCGCTTCAAGAACAAAAGGAAGCGATAGTTCGATATGCAGAAAAACACGATCTTATTATTATAAAGTGGTTTGAAGAACTGGAGACTGCTGCAAAGCAAGGACGGCCACTGTTCACAAGAATGATGAAACTTCTACAAACCGGCAAAGCAGACGGCGTTATCATCCACAAAATTGATCGAAGTGCACGCAATCTAAAAGACTGGGCGGCCATTGGCGATCTAACAGATAAAGGCGTCAACGTGTATTTCGCACATGAAAGCCTTGATATGGATACTCGTGGTGGTCGCTTGACCGCCGATATTCAGGCGGTCATTGCTTCGGATTATATTCGGAATCTAAAAGACGAAACCCGCAAAGGAATATATGGTCGTTTGAAGCAAGGCCAGTTTCCATTCAATGCGCCGATTGGCTATATAAACAATGGGCCAGGTCAATTAAAGACGATTGATGCAATTAAAGGGCCGTTGGTCAAAAAGGCATTTGAGTTATACGCAAACGAGAGATATAACCTTGATACGCTCGTAAAAACCATGAGAAGTCTCGGGCTTAGAAACTCAAAAGGAGGTTTCATCTCTATTGCAACAATGGCAAAGGTTCTAAACAACGCCTTTTACACTGGAGTCCTAAAAGTAAAAGGTAAAACATTTCAGGGCGGACATGAACCGTTAATTTCGTCTACTCTTTTTACGAAAGTGCAAGACGCACTCAATGGTAAAACCAATGCAAGGCCCATTAAACACGATTTCTTGTTTCGTCGATTTGTAAAGTGTGCAGATTGTGGTTTTTCGTTAATCGGTGAAAAGCAAAAGGGTTATTCATATTACCGTTGCCATTCAAGAGATTGTCCTACAAAAGGTATACGTGAAGAAGTGTTAGAAAATGCTTTAATCCAATGTTTCGAACAAGTTCAACTCCATGCACTTGAAAACAAAATACTACATGATTTATTTGAGGAGACAACAGATGGTTGGTCAGTATCTCAGAAGAGGATTGAGGAATCTTTAAAAATCCAACAGGGTAACATATCAAAGAAGCTAGATCGGCTTACTGATGCTTACGTCGATAACGCTATCGACAAGCAGCTTTTCGAGGAAAAAAAAGAGAAGTTGCTAGTCGAATTGCAAGGATTTCGTCACCAAACCAGTGATATTTCTGATCAGAGAAACTTGATCTTTAAAAAGGCCGAAAATTACCTCGAACTGATAAAAAGCCTTAAAAATTCGTATGTAACGGGAATTATAGGAGAAAAAAGGAAAATCATGAAATCTGCCACCTCGAACTTTACAATTCAGGGAAAAAAGCCAATGATTGCAATGAGATCTCCGTTCTACGAGGTCGCAAATAGGTTGTTTTTTTCATGTGGCGGCCCTCTTCGGGTCACACCTCGAACTTGTAACCCCGAAAATGCCAATGAGACAAGTATACGCCCGGAACCTGTGGATAGTCCAGAACTCCGGGCTCAGATGAAGGAATTACTAGACTTCATACTTCAGTATTGTGAAACCCACATTACTGAGGACGATGAACTAGGAGAAGAAATACTATGATCTATCAACAAACCACTCAAGTACCAAATACCGTGTTTGATCACCACCTCCCTACCCTCACAGAGGCAGAACTGAAACTATTGCTCATCATCATTCGGCAAACAAACGGCTGGTATGACAAAGCGACCGGGCGTCGGAAGTCCAGGGACAGAATCTCTCATGGACAATTCATGAAGAAAACAGGGCTCTGCCGGCGGGTGATCTCCAGATCCTTGCAGAGTCTCATCGAGAAAGGGCTCATTACTGTAACTTGCGAGAATGGCAGGATTGTGCACAAATCGGAAGAGAGGAAAGGCATGGCCAAGTTGTTCTACTCTTTCTTGCAGGAGCCGGTAAAACCGAGACCAGTACCATCGGGGATGTATGGGGTGAGATCAATCAGACAGATTATCGGTCGATCAGACTATATGAGCTCCTAGACAGAGCGTATAGTGAGATATATAATTTTGGTATGTACCCAGAGGAGTGGAAACCTGATTTCAGACATATGGCCGAGCGTATAGTTCGTCCTATCATGGAGGGTAATACTCAAGAAAAGATCGAGGAGGCGATTTGCAACTATGAAGAATATTTAAGGTCTGCTGGGAAATTGCAGAGAGGTTGGAGCGTGAAGGAAAAAGTTTGTTGACGGCAGAAGAAATGGGAACTATGGAACGAAAGATGAATGATATTCCTGAGGATGTACGGAAACGGAAGAAAAAGAAAGAATAGGATTCCAACCATTAGGAATATCCACAGTTGTTGCTTTTCATCAAAAAATTGAGTATAATAAAAGTGTTCATTAGAAAACGCCCACCCGTGGGGCGTTTTCATTTTATACTATTAAATCAATATATCTTTTTCAATCCTCTTCCTCAGCAAATTCAAATCAACGAATATAACTCGATCTCTGTAGGTTGCGGTTAATTCTCTGAGCTTAATAGCTAACCGTGATTTTCCGTTGATTTTAGTCGGACTTGAAAAAATGTAGACTTTAGATTTCTGACTATCCTTCATTAACTTTTCAACTAATGGCTTGAAATCTCCGTCTCCGGTAAAGATCAGCGCCCACATTGATTTGCCGTGGGCAACTTCAATTACATCAATAGTGAGGTCAACATCACAATTGCATTTCCAGTCAAGCCGTCCAGGAACTCTTTTGATGAATTCGCTTTTACACGTAGAGCATGTAACGGGATAGACTTTGGCTTTTAACCGATATTTCTTAAATATCTTCGCTTTGACAAAACAGGTCTTACAAAGAAGGGCATTGAATTCATCGCTTCTTGCAGTATCCCCTTCTTCAATACCAAGATAGAAATAGTTTCCTTTTGAAGAATATGCAACGGTAAGGTGATCTGCTAATTTTTTCCAATCGATGATAAATCCTAAAAAGTCGGCCGTGCCTTCAGTATTTTGAACGTCTATAAATGCATAGGTCTCTAATTCCTCCATTTAGGAATTATATCATACACACTAAATTATATTCCACTCTCAAAGGTTAAAATTGCTATACATTAGCTTCCCTCTACGGAGAGTTTTAAATTTTCACCAGCAATTTTTTTCAAATGGACAAAAAGGAAATCCAGGGTTTCGATCACGAGTATGACACCTATACTACCCAAGAATTAATTGGTCAGACGGCCAAGCTACCGATTCATCAATTTAACCAATATATCCCACGTGGTAAAGTTTTAGAGGTTGGTTACCAAATCGGTGCTTTAGTTTTATTTTATGCCTCACAAGGCAGGCAAGTACATGCTTTAGATAAAGAACTTTACTATGAAAGGAAACTAAGAGAGAGGCTTGAAAAGGAGTCATATCGAGATATGGTTTCCTTTTCGCTTGCATCATTGCCAGATGGTAAACTGCCTGAAGAAGAATTCGCAATAATTAGCATCTGCAATGTTCTACACTTTTTTGACTTTGGGACAGCGCAATTGATTATTGACCGTTTATCCCAGATATTAATGCCGGGTGGATGGATAATAACAAAAAATCATCATAAGGATCACCTTTATAGCAATAATCCTAGAATTTTAGGCCCAACTGGCAATTACAAACATTTTTTTTCGGAGAAAGACATTGAGAGGCTCTTTCCCACGCAAGTCTTTACAGAAAAATACATTAAGGTGGAAGATCATGTACATGACGAAAAAGAAAGGATGGTAGCGGAATATTACTGGAGTCTTTACCCTCGGTTCACAAAACAGATGTTAAAGGAGAATTATATAGATATTGACTATCATAGAGATATAACCACTGTACATCAGAAAACACCTAATACCGAAAGGAAATAACAAAGCAATTAGAGAGCTAATCACAGCTAACCCATACCGGAAAGTGCCAGACTCTCGTCCGGCATTTTCTTTTTCTTGTACCAAAAAGTTCGAGATCCGAGTGGCCGTATGAAAAGCTTCATTAGCTAATCCAACTGATGCCCCCTTAATTCATTTTAATTTATAAAACGATTAATTCATCTGAAAGCGAAATGCCACCAACAATAGAGTAGCTAGAGGATAGAAGCGATTTAAACAAAAATAAAGGAATAATGTTCGATTAAATCTCGACTATTGTACTTTATTAGCATGCTATATGGTTGGATATATTCTATAATGTTTTCTGTACTGTCTTTTATCTCTATCGGAAAGCTTTAAATTTTTTATCCCGGATGGGAAATACCTTTTCTCCGCCCATTGGACGTGAAGTAATTTTCGGTTTGTTGCTTTCAAATATTTTTCAAGTAAATCTTTTCTAATGTAAACGAATTCAGACATATCATCAGGTTTCTCTCCAGCTCTGAAAGTTGTTGAGGCAAGGTTACCAGCTTGATCAAACATATCAGAACTTTGCGGTTTTAAAAATAGGTCATGATGAGTAGCAATTTTTTTAGAAGGAGTAATAGTTTGCCCAGTTGGAATAATGTCACTATGATAACTCTCCCAACTATTTTCGAAAATAGTTCTTTCTATTTTGAATAGTTTTTCTTTTTGAGTTTCGTTTTCCACCCCTTGGTCTTTTGATCCTCTGAAGTCAAAAGAAATCGAAAGTAAATACGAATAATTGTCTGGGATCGTCGAACACCATGGTATTTCGCCTTCAAAAGAATAGAATTCCTCAACAGAATCAATATTATCGAAAGTAAAATCAGGATACTCTTTTGTAATCTTTAAAATCTTTTCAAAGTCATTCGCGCTAATCAAGATAGTATTAATTACTAAATAAACATCCCGACGTTGATTATCTGCATCCTTCTGAGAGATGATCGCTCTAAGTAAAACCCAATCGTTCTCGTTTTGGTCGAAAGGTAGTTTACTCACTAATATATTTTCAAAATCAAGGTCATCTTGTGTTTCGTACCATGCGGCTTCTGGTTTAGACAGGTCACCAATTAAGTTAGCTCTTCCACCCGCTCCTAAAAAATCGTAAACTTGTAATTGCTCAGGAAAACTTGGATCAATATCTACGTCTGAAATACGAAATTCATCTTGCTCTTCCCAATTTTTCATCAAACCAAGGTCACTTCTATAGCCAGCCATTTCAAAAAAGGCAATCCATGAGTATTTTTTTCCATATCTGTCAGTACGACTATTTCCCCCACTACCAGAATTTCTATAGCTTGCTTGTACAATTCTTTCATCAATCTTTCCAAATTTTTCTAATGAATATCCGAGATTATATACCCTCCAATAAATTTGACCAAGAACTTTTGCGTAGTCACCATTTTTATGGTCATAGTTTTTTCTGCTTTTAAATAATCTACCTATTGTATAGTTTTTGAAGTCCATACCTATTGGTGCATTGCCGTCTCTATACTCTCCTTGACCTCTATCATTGGCGTTACCCCATTTAGGATGTTGATATTTTGTCAGCGGGTATTTTATTAACTCCTTTTGTTCATCTGACAGTAAAGTAGGATGATGAATTAACGCAATATCTATCGTTCGCTTTGCATAGTCTCTAGATAATATATGGGTAGTACCATATTTACAATAAGCATCAAACATTCTATGGAAAATAAATTCAGCATATTCAGGTAACCACTTATCTCTAAATGATATATCGCTTAAATCATTTTGCCTAGCCATTGCAAGACCGTAAGTTGCCGCCAGCATACGTTCACTTACATAAGGATCGTTTATTGTTAGAGAAAATTCAAGCAGATTCAAGAATTTCTCAGGGAATCTTCGGGCATACCAATATAATGCTCGAGTCGCTTCATCTCTTAGTTTTCTGGCATTTGTTACTAATACCCACATTATCTTTAAGGCAGCTAAATGAACCGCTTCGGTTAAATCCTCTTTCTCTCTGCAAGCAGTATAGAAATTATCTACGAAATCCGAAAAATATTTTGCGCTATACTCTCTATAATTATTTCTGATATACTCTCCCCAAGATAGATTTCTATCAGGCATAGAAAGGGATCTAATTAAGAGCGACCAAAATTTAAAATTCAAAGGATGGCCCGGATCCAATTCTATATTAAGTGCCATATCTAGCAATACTCCTTTCAAGTTTTTTGAAAGAAACTCTTGAGTTAAAAAAGATTTGACTACAGATTCGTTCTTTAAAATATATTTTTTATTTATTTCGAACAAGGATTCCGTTGCATATTTCTTTGTGACTTTATCGCCTCTAATATTAAATAAAAAAATATTATTTTCTTTTATGGAAAGAATGGAGAAGCACCGCAAAATATCATTAAAAAGTGGATGCCTTTTTTTATCATTTAAAAATTTTGAAGAGAACAGAGGAGATTTAACAAAAGACTCAATAATAGATTTTTGTGGTCCAAAAAAATTAGTAATTGATCTAAAAATATTTCTGGGAGGGTTATGAACTATATTTTTTGCTATTAAATACCCCGCGAATAAGTCATAGGTAAAAATAATTACCTCTTCAGTCCGGTTCCAATCTCTAAAAACCAAAAGATTTTCTTTTTCAAAAATCGAAAGCTCTTCATCTGAAAACATTTTGTTACTGCGTGGGGCTCCTCTTACATTATTCTCCCAAAGGTAGGCGGCTAATGCTCTAAGCTTATCCTCTACATAATTTCTATAAAGGACTTGGTCCTTACCCAATTTCTTTACAACCTCTTCATTACAAGAAATTACATATTCATCAAACACCTCAAACAAATCTTCATTTTGAAATGAAACTTTAACTTCTGTTTGTCTATGTGGATTTTTAGTTTGACAAAATAATTTAAGGTAGAGCGGATGATTAAATTCGCTTATAGCATCTGAATGATTGATCAATTTTATTTTGTAAAACTCAAAATATTTTTCTATGGCACTCCAAGTCAACCCTTCAAACCCGTGCACGGATGCTCTTTTTATCCAATTTCCAGATTCAAAATATTTCTTAGGGAATAATTGACTCTCGTAAGAAGTGCGATAAGTCGTAATTAGGGTTAAATATGGGTATTTTTGCTTGATTAAAACAATGATAGTTTCTAAATCACCATGCCAAATATGATTCCAGTCTAGCGACTCATTTAAACCATCAATAATAATAGGGATCTGGCTTTGATAAATTCTACCCGCAACATTTAGGGCTCCAAAAAATTTATCAAAATTCCAAGACAACGGTAGACCTAACATCATGTTTTTCTGCACCTGCTCAAAAAGAGGATCCCTATTTCTAAAATCTTTTGCGAAAATCATGACTGCAGGGTAGCCCTCTTTGATTCTTTTCTCAAAAACATTGAAAGCTATGTGGGTCTTACCCATACCTGCTTCCCCGGATATATGCAACTCTTGTTGCCAAAGGCTTGTTAAAGAGTTAAATGATCGTTCTAAGGAAGTAATTCCATACTCTCCTAGAGAATAGTACGGCCCAAAAAGCAACCTGCGTGCCTGTTCACGTTTTTTATTTTCTTTTTCTACATCTTTAGGCTCTCCTTCATCTTGATAAATTTCTAAATACGATATTTTCCTTTTTAGGCCCAGTTTCTTTCTAATGAATTTTAGGGCTTGAACAAATATCTTCTTTCTCGGTGTTATACTTTCTTTTACAGGAGGATGCCATTGGATATGTTCTAATAGCAAACAAGTTTCCGAATCTGAAAACTCTCTATATTCTTTTTGGAATTTGTGAAGATCATGTAAATAGATATTAAATTTTGCTGACAATAATTTAAATACTTGTCGATTATCTGAAATAATAATCTCCTCAAAATCTTTGAGTATTTTAATGCCCTCATCTAGTATTAATAATTTATCTTTTGTAAAATTGCGAAGGCTGTTTTGAATATGCTGATAATCTAGATTTGTATCTTTACTATGGAGTTCTTCCAAATTATTTTTGTACTCTTCGGCATACATCTCCACCTGGTTTTCTTCCATACTTGCTTGCAGAAGCTCAACCAATTCTTTTCCTCCTAAAATTTTGACTACACTATAGTCAACGTCAGTTACAATGTGTAGTTGAGATTCATATTTTTGTTTAATTTGGCTAGTCTCTAACGCATGAAAATATTTATCTTTGAACCAATCCCAAGATAGCAACATATCATCAAAAAAATAGTTGTATACTCCAGGGTATAGTCGAAGCCGAGTTAATAATTCGGATTCTCCCCAATGCTTTAGTTGAACACTATGCCCTACCGGAAGGGCGCGTTCACCACCTATAATGGTTGATTCGAGGTCTTGGTCGAACCACTTTCTTTCTTCATTGGTAAAATCTGCAGTACTGCATAAGTACCATCTTTTTAAGGTTGGATGTTTTTTGTATGCTGTATGCAAAGATTTTTTTATTTGCTCCTTTCTTCCTCCTTCATTTAGCCTGTTGAAAAATTTTGCTTGCCAGCCCCAAACATCCCCATTGTGCAGGGTGATAAAAAATTCAACACCATCGCCACCTCCACTGTCATCAATTGGGGTAAGGGAACCGGTGTTAGGAAACTCTTCAAAAACTATTTGATAGCACATCTGCTCAAAGCTTTTACTTTGAGTAGATTGGTATGGTTTCAGCTTATTCCAATCAAAAATCTGGCTCATAATTCTCTATATTTTATACCATTTGCCCTCTTACTCAACATATATACAATATATTGGCAATGTTAAATAAAGGGACTCGATATCGTCTAAATTTATTTTCAAGAAACTTGAAAGAGAAGCGCAAAGGTAAGCATGCCACCAATGTGAAGTTCGAGGTTTTCACCTGGGGTCTTGCCAAAGTCCTCTTGACTGAAATTCCCAAAATAGGATTTCACTCATATTTGATAATAGTAATCCGTCAAAGACGGCACAAGTTGCCAATTTGGCAAGTGGCGGCCCTCTTCGGGTTACACCTCGAACTTGTACCCCCGAAATTGCCACTGAGACAAGTATACGCCCCGAACCTGTGGATAGTCCAGAACTTCGAGCCCAGATGAAAGAATTATTAGAATTCATCCTGGAGTATTGTGAATTGCATCGTAATGAGGATGAAGATGAGGATAACGAAGAAGAAAATATATGATCTATCAACAAACTACCCAAGTACCTAATATTGTGTTTGACGCTCACCTACCCTCTCTAACCGAGTCAGAGTTGAAGTTACTCCTGATAATCATTCGCCAGACCTTTGGCTGGTTTGATAAAGCTACCGGGCAAAGGAAAACCAGAGATAGAATCTCTCATGGCCAGTTCATGAAAAAGACGGGGCTCTCCCGCAGAGTGATTACTAAGGCATTGAAGAGTCTGGTCGAGAAAGGTTTGATTACGGTCACCTGCGAGAATGGCAAGACCCTCCACCAGGCAGTAGAACGGAAAGGGGTGGCTAGGTTGTTCTATTCCTTTCTGCAGGAGCCGGTGAGGCCGAGAGCGGTGCCGTCGGGGATGTATGGGGTAAGGTCAATTGGAGAGGTTATCCGACGGTATTGAAATTTTTGGAGAACCGTGGTAGGGTGTGAGCATTGTTCACCAAAGTTCTTCGCTATGAAAAACGTAATTCATATCATTCTCGTGGTTTGTGTAGTTCTCTTCATTGCTGTAATCCCAGCAGCTAAGTTTGCAGGCTACAAAGACCTGGCTTTCGGGTTAGTATTGCTTGTGGTCATATTGATGGCCGTCCTCCCCCGTTTACGTCGCAGCTTCTAATCGTAGCTAACCTTAATGCCGGAAAGTGTCAGACACTCGTCCGGCATTTTCTTTATGTGATCCCTAGACAGCGTCCATGGCTAGGTATATATTCTTAGGCATGAATACAGAAGAATGGAAGCCAGATTTCAGACACATGGCGGAACGTATAGTTATACCAATAATGGAGGGCAATACTCCAGAGAAAGTTGAAGAAGCGATCTGTAACTATGAAGAGTATTTAAAGATATGTTGGGGAATTGTAGATAGGTTGGAACGCGAGGGAAAAAGTTTACCAACGGCAGAAGAAATGGCAATCCTGGAACAGCAGATGGATGATATTCCTGAAGATGGGCGGAAACGGAAGAAAAAGTAAATAAAGGTTATTGTAACTATGTCAATTTATTTCTTTCCAAGATATTGTTTTATTTCAACAAGTTTCTGATTAAAGTCATCTAAATCAGCAGGTGTTTTCTTGATGCCTTTTTTATTAAAATATCCACTCTTTTCAACTGATGGACGTGCTTCTTTATCCCTTATATCGTTTTTATTCCATTGTAGTATTTTATAGCTTTGAAAATTGGTTTCCAATTCCTGCTTTATCGCTGTTTCAGTCGTGCCAGAATCCAAGATACAAGAAACCTTTTTGTAGCCTAAATCTTGAGCAAGAGTGAGGGCAAACTTAAAATTATCTGCTCCTCTAACACCATATCCAAAGATATTTATATCTTCTAACATGCTTTCTCTCCTAAGTAATCCAACATCTTCTTGCCCTTCTAAGAAAAGAATACCATCTTCCATGAAAAATATTTCTTTAGCAACCTCATCCATGGCAAAGGGCATCTGCCAATTATTAGAATTTAGCAAGCGTTCATGTTTGTGAAAATCAAGTATAGAGAAAACCTGAGAGTTCTTATCTGCCTCTTTCACCACTCGATTAATGGACGCCCCCGCCTTCAGATACTCCCAATTTAGCATGTAGGGGCTATGGGTTGAAATAACGATCTGCCGACTCTGGGAATATTCTGCAAGGATTTTCAACAGTTTCCTTTGAGCAGCAGGATGTAAAGACAACTCAGGCTCATCAATTATTAATGGATTTAATTTATTTACAAACAATTGAAGAAGTATGCGTATCACAGTAATCACCCCGTCTCCTAGCAGTTCAGTTTTATGAGCAACGCCAACATTGGAAATATATTCGATATAATGATGGTCTTCATAGGCAAGTGCAAACTTTGTAAACTCAGGAATGACTTGCTGAACTAATTTTGTGAAAGCGGCATACTTTTCATCGTCATTTTCTATAGCCCTTAATTCAGAACCAACTTGCAAAGAATTCTGTCTATCGTTAAATTCAAATACAGAATCAAAACTTTGTCCAATTCGTTCAAATTTATTATTTGCCTGGGAATCCCAATGCCTCCTGGAGGATATTATCTCAAAACTATTATTGCGATCTAATTTAGGATCTTCTTTGATTGCACTGCTTCCAGATCTAACAAGTACACACTTTCGTGCCAGTCTGTCATCTTGATATAAATAAAATTCAGGGTCAGCCCCGAGGGTTTTTTCAGACTTTTTAATATTGCGACCATCCATAATAGATAAACCTTCAATAAGCGTCGTTTTCCCCGAATTATTCCCTCCGACAATGTATGTAATGCCAGAACCAATTACCCCTTCTTTAGAAATGGCAAATAATAGTGATTGTTCATCCTGAAAGCATTTATAGTTTTTTATTGTAAACTTGTTAAAAAACATCGACATATTATAACCTTTATTTAAGTAAAATGAGACCAAAGATATATCAAATCATGAAACAAGTTCGAGGTTTTCACCTGGGGTCTTGCCAAAATTTACAAGGTCAAAAACTCCGAAATTGGATTTCACCCATGTCTGATAATAATAATCCGTCATAGACGGTAAAAGTTGCCAATTTGGCAAGTGGCGGCCCTGATCGGCACACACCTCGAACTTGTAACCCCGAAATTGCCGATGAGACAACTTTGAGACCCGAACCTGTGGATACTCCAGAACTCCGGACTCAGATGAAGGAATTATTAGACTTCATTCTTCACTATTGTGAGATCCATCTCACAGAAGATGATGGGCTTAATGACGAAATAATATGATCTATCAACAAACCACTCAAGTACCTAATAGTCTCTTTGATATTCACCTCCCTACCCTCACGGAGTCAGAATTGAAGTTGCTGATAATCATCATCCGGCAGACAAATGGCTGGTATGACAAAGCAACTGGACGTCGGAAGACCAGGGACAGAATCTCTCATGGACAATTCATGAAGAAAACAGGGCTCTGCCGGCGGGTGATTTCCAGATCCTTGCAGAGTCTGGTTGAGAAAGGACTCATTACTGTAACTTGCGAGAATGGCAGGATCTTGCACAGATCGGAAGAGAGAAAAGGGATGGCGAGGTTGTTCTACTCCTTCCTGCAAGAGCCGGTGAGGCCGAGAGCGGTGCCATCGGGGATGTATGGTGTGAGGTCAATTGGAAACATCATCGGACGATCAGACTATATGAGCTCCTAGACAGAGCGCATAGTGAGATATATAATTTTGGTATGAACCCAGAGGAATGGAAACCAGATTTCAGGGAAACAGCAGAGCGTGTAGTTAGAAGAGTTATGGAGGGCAATACTTCGGAAGAGATCGAAGAAGCCATCTGTAATTATGAAGAGTATTCCAAGGTCTGCTGGGAAATCGCGGAGAGGCTGGAGCGGGAGGGAAAAGAAGTTTTGTTGGATGAACATTAAATAATTTTAATTAATCTCATTGGTAGATAATCTTGGTTATAATTAAGCCATTTCAATCTTATGTCATCATACCTTTTCGGATCTCCTGCCTTGGCAGCTTCTCTTAATTCTTCAAGAAATTTAAATTCCATTTGAGATTTCTCGTCTATGGATTCCTTGAACTTGTGTTTATTGTTTATAAGTGCCCAAGCAGGCAGATATATTACGAAGCCTGCATAACCAATATACTTGAGAATAAGGCAACCTACTAAATAATGCAGATCTAATGCAAGGGTCTCAAGTTCAAAGGTTTGTTCAATCGAAAGCGGAGTCCTTCCATGTAAATACTCGTTTCTTCTACCTATGTTTTCTTTATCTTTATCAGACAATTCAAGTCCATAAATTTGAAAAGGTATAACCAGTTTATCACGGTTAGTTGGTTGATTTATATTTTCCAATTTATTTTTTAAAATATTAACCCCTTCTTCGCCAATTACTGCTTGATATTGGGTCAAAGTGTCTGATAAGAGAGAGACTACTTCCTTCGCCAATTGCTTATCCTTTATTGGGTTAACTCTCTCAGAATGTTTTTCACTTATAAAACTAGTCAATGTCTCAATTGCGACAGAGTATAAAGCACCTTGCTGGATTGGGTCCGAGTTGCCACTTGCACTAACTATTAATTGCACTGCTCTTAATAGTTCTTCTTGCTCAAGCAAGGCGTTGCAAAAATTTGAAAATAATTGATTTGAAAATAATTCATGATATTTACGATATTTTTCTTGGTATGCCTGGCTTTCAGTTTTATAATTTTCAAAAAAGTAACGAGGGTTTATAATTTGTCTATTTGTATTGATTAATGCCAATTCTTTTTCATACCAAACTCCTTCTATTTCTTCAAATAGATTTGAACTTGCACTAACATAATATGCAGTACCTCTATACAACTTTCCTGACAAGAATGCAAACGCTAACCTGATGATTTCAGTTTTTCCCTTAAAAGATGTAAGATCATCTCTATCCATGCAATCAATAATGATTAAACCATATTCTTTTAAGCAATAATAATGGTAAGATCTGCCTTGAATTGTTAATTCCGTGTAAGCACCTCCAGATCTAAAATAAGTACCTATTACTGTTGAGTGGACATTAAAATGTTCTTTGTCGAACACAATCGAATTAGTTCTTGCAAGTATATTCAATGGGGAAATCATATCAGTAACTTCCATGGAAAGTATTAATCGAAAAAAAGTATTCTTATAATCGGAGTTGACAACTTGATTGATATGTGTGAATCTACCGGTCAATATTTGAGGCAAATAAGGATACTGAGTTGAGAAATCAGTAATCGAACTATCTTTAATTCTTAAAGTATCTACCTCGCTGATTAAAATCAATTCTTTATCTAGTCCATAACTATCCATATATTTAACGCCGCCGACATTAGGAAACTCACTCATGATAACCTGAAATTCATAGTATCCCGTTTGTGTTTCTAAAAACCTTATTGGATAAGATTTTCTAACAAGTTTATTTTCCAAGGTTTTATATTCTAATTCAACAGAATATTCTCCACCAGAAGACATATTTTGTATAGCCCTAATTGATGGGATTAATTTTTTCTCCAGAGCGTTTTCGAGCAATTTTGGCGCTTCTAATGGTTTGTCCAAATCGAAATCTCTATCATCATGTTTAAATTTCTCCTGTATCTTGGTATAACCACTAATAAATATTTTGTTTACACCGAAGTATTTTCTAAATATAAATTTAGGCAAAAAATTTAACTCTTTTGCTACTTTAGATCGATGAATACATTCATAAGGATTAGATGCTCCGTCTGGACAAAGGTGGTTATACCACACGACTGTAAATTCCTTTATTTTGCCTCGGATCACCAAAAGAATTATGTCTAAAGCCGTAAACGGTTTCGACCATTTATTCCGTCGTATTAAATAAAAATATTTATTCATAAGGAAAATTCGTAGTTTCCGTTTGTGATTTTTTTTGATTTCAGATCTTCAAGCAAAGGATAAAATTGAGCGGCAAAAATATAGACAGATTTCATTCAAAAGGCGAGCAAGAAATAGGCAGGGAATGCCAACGATGGGTATTACAAACATGACAAAAACAGATTAGGGAAACCCTAAATAACTGAACTTCAAGTTTAACTTTGACTGTACATAAGTCACAAAAGCCTCGTCACTTTCGTTGGCTACAACTGGCCCTACCACAACGCAATAAATTTCTTTTTGTCCTTGATGTCGATAGACATATTCCAACAATTGGCCTAATGCCTCCCGTATGCAGCGAGACGGCCGAAAATCTTTTTTGACTTCATAAAATGTAATTCTACTGTCTTCAACAAGTCGGATATCAACATAATTTTCTTCCATTCTTACCATCTCCGCACCATGCGTTTCCCTGAGATAAGCAGCAAATCTTTCTTGAAGGCGGTTGTGGTCACGGTTAATCGTACACTCTCCAATAGCACGTCGCACTGATGTTCCTGTATTCACTGACTCCATTGCTCGTCTTAACGGGCCATTTAATACGACCGCTAACTGTGCAGAATTTTGTACCGCGCACTGGCCAAATATCACTTTTCTATTGCTTTCATTTACGACACGCGTTACGGCACTCCTGTATGCACCAATAGGCAATTCACGTGGCCCTTCATAAGGAATAAACTGAACCTGGAGGCAATGACCTAATACTGGGTCGTATGAGTAAACTTGACCGGCGCATTCTACCACGACCGCAAGCATGGCAATTTCAAGCACCCCTCGCCCTTCTTTTGGATAACTTCGGTTTTTGACAGCAACCAAATCACCCGGGCGGATATTCAGGAAAGTGTACAATTGGTCGTTTGCCGTATTTAGTTCTTGGCAACCATTTTCTTCGAGATATTGCCTAAGCGCCTCTTTGTTGTCATCCCCATAATATGCTGCAAGGCTAAGTCCAAGTGGCCCATAGTCGGTACTAACAACACCTGCAGAACGCATACTTGGTAACATATCTTTATTGTCGTGCTCTCCATATTTTGATCCGATAATGTAGTATTCGAGAGGTTTGATTTTACCTACATATTCGTCAAGACGGTGGTAGAGCCAATGACTGTAATCATAAATGGACATGTCCGGTGGGCGAAGCGAGGCCACATATCGGTTCATAGCCGCACAGGAAGACATGTCTACTTCTCCCTTCCCGCCAAGCGACACAACAATCACTTTCAACTTTTCTGCCTTGTATATTGGCATAAGAGTATTCAGATCTGCATATATAAACGCCGTTTTCCATTTCAACCGATCATCCAAGTCAATAGCATCAATGATGTCAAATTGGCCGTTTTGCGCACTTCGGACTACATCAAGCAGTAAGGTTTTTACCTTATCAAATGCCTCCTCTTTGGTTTGACCATACCTGGCTTTAAAACTGTAGTCTCCATCAGCACGTGTACCACGCTCCTCTTTGTGCGGATTCCCTCGCGCTCGGTCGTATATCCCAAATTTATACGAATCGTAGCCTTTGATACGCCCCAATATGTCGGTGTGGTGTTCGATCCAGTGGCAATAGGTGTCACCACCGCTTACCTGCTTAATTAAGTTGTACTCCTGCAAAGTCATTTTTCCCATGATTGTTAAGGGCCACCGGCGCTGAAAGGCAAAGCGGTTTTCTTCCTTTTCGTTATGCTTTTTATCCATAGATCAATCTTTGTAAATGCTTTTGCTTTACTCTGGCAAATATGGAGCCATTATTATGCTAAAAGTGAAAAACAGCCTCTATCATTCCAAACTAAGAGTAGGAAAACTCTTTACTTTAAAAAATCATCTTAAACTAAATCAATATATGCTTCTATTATTGGTATCAACTTATCCGAAGAAGGAGGGGTGTAATTAGGTGATTGCGTTAAAAATATGAAATCGTACTTGCCGGCGCTTCGAAAATCTGAGTAGCTAATAATATTAAATGGCACGTCAGGTTCGACTGAGACAGGGGTAGTCCTTTTTGCCATTCCTAAAAAATCACCCGTATTTATTATTTTATTCATAGCCTCAGGCGTATATTGTCTAAGTTGTAAATGGGTGCTATTGATATCAAAGTTTTTAAAAATAAAAGGTGGTAAGTCTTTTATCCAGTCCGGCCTATTAATATAATTTAATTGCGCAATCCAACGACAAGCCAGTGCAAATGAAAGAAAATTACCCTCACTCAATCCATCACTTCCATTTACTCTATCTGGATAACTCCTATCCACTAAGTTCCTAGAAAGAATATCTGTTGCTATATATTTATAGCAACCATCCCCCATACCAAGATCTGCATGAGCATCTACATGATCAATAACAAATTTCAAAGTAAAATTGTGGGTTTCTTGTAAGGTTCGCAAAAAATAGAAAACCTCATCATGATGAATAAAAATTTTCCCGGGGCTTCTATTTAACCTACTAAGGCCACAGTTATTTTCAAGAAAATCAACCACTTGGCTTCCTTTCCACGGAAGGTAAGTCTTATTGAGTCTTCTTTTCTCTACACCCCCGAAAGCAGTGTATTTCATATTTAGAAAAAAATCTAAATCAATGTCCAAAATTGCAATGGTTTTCATGCAAGGTGATTTTTCAAATACGAGAGCAAATCAATGAATTGTTAATCTAATATCATTCACTAAAGATAACTCTAACTTTATATCAGTGAACTTATTTACTTAGCTGTAGCAGAGAAGAAAAACCGTCGTTTGATCGGTTGTATGTAAGAGATAAGCTAGAACTGAGCTGCATAAATTCAAAGCAAAAATACATTAAAATTTGAATGTATTTTTGTCTTTTGTGCCGAATAACCTGCCCAGGTATAACCCTGTAAAAGCCTCAAAATACCGTGCATCAGAAAAAAGTTAACATTTAAATTCTATCCTATAGAAAGTTCGAGGTTTTCATTTGGGGTCTTGCCAAAACTTTGGAAGTCAATATCCTCAAAATTAGGTTTCACCTATATTTGATAATAGTGATCCGTCAAAGACGGCATAAGTTGCCAATTTGGCAAGTGGCGGCCCTCTTCGGGTTACACCTCGAACTTGTACCCCCCGAAAATGCCGCTGAGACAAGTATACGCCCCGAACCTGTGGATAGTCCAGAACTCCGGGCCCAGATGAAGGAATTATTAGACTTCATCCTTGAGTACTGTGAATTACACAGTAATGAGGATGATGAGGATAACGAAAAAGAAAATATATGATGTACCAACAAATCAC
Source organism: Saprospirales bacterium (assembly GCA_031425035.1). Classification (GTDB taxonomy): domain Bacteria; phylum Bacteroidota; class Bacteroidia; order Chitinophagales; family Saprospiraceae; genus M3007. The sequence continues at coordinate 33,162 of JANPIN010000016.1, forward strand.
ACAAGTGCCTAATGTAGTGTTTGATATTCACCTACCCTCTCTGACTGAGTCGGAATTGAAGTTGCTCCTGGTCATCATCCGGCAGACCTTTGGCTGGTTTGATAAAGCTACCGGGCAAAGGAAGACCAGGGACCGGATTTCCCACGGGCAATTTATGAAGAAGACGGGACTGTCCCGGAGAGTGATCACCAAGGCGCTCAAGAGTTTGATTGATAAGAATTTAGTTACGGTAACCTGTGAGAATGGCAAAACCTTGCACCAGGCAGTGGAACGTAAAGGGGTATCTAAGCTGTTCTATTCCTTCCTGCAGGAGCCGGTGAGGCATAAGGTGGTGCCGATGCGGATGTATGGGGTAAAAACGATTGGCAGTCTACTCATTCAACAGAGTTTTCAATTCCCTGCTCGAAGAGCAGACTAGACAGCCCAACAGGTATATGATACTTTTCGAGCATGAACACACATAAATCCGCCAAGACAGAAGAGTTCGTCAGAGATCTCATGCCGAATGCTACCGAGGAAGAGATTGAAGAAGCGATATGTAACTTTCAAGAGTATTTAGGAGTAGTGATGAAAATTACTGACCGGCTGGAGCAGGAGGGGAAAAAGGTCATTACTGAGCCAGAAACAGCAACCCATAGAGATAACTTGATTTCCAAGTGATACCGTTTTAGCCTAAAGATCTTTATGATCCATAAAAATTTGCAGAATCCAACAAATAAAATCCTGAAAATTAGATGAAAAAGCAAAACTTATATACTTTAGCGGCCAATATTTCATATATAGGAATATTTGATCTTTGGATCCATACAAATTAAAAAACCATGTCTTTTTTAAGATACCTAGGTACGAATTTTATTTTATTATTGGCAATTTCTATCGACGCATGCGTTATAGGAATATTACTTAATAAGCCAAACGGTGTTCGTGAAGATGATCATGTTTGGCTTGTTTATTATTCAAATTTATTGCTAGCGTTTTTAGCAATAATATTTTTTCTTAGATTAACCTATTTACAGGTGGCATGGGGGAGAAAAAAGAGATATGTATTAGCATTTAATATTCTAAACCAAGGTTTTGCTGAATTACACGAACTTGAAAGGTCAGAAAGTCCAGAACCGCTTATAAAATTCAATTATTTAGAAAAATTTTCTGATGCGCTTGCCCAGACATTTAGTCATATTACAAATGCTCAGTGCAGTGTATGTATTAAAGTCTTATCTGAGTATAACAACCGCCTAGAAGTATGGACTCTAGTTCGTGATTCTGTTTCAAATAATTCAAGACCCTTACAAAAGAAGGATAAAGCAAAAAACTTGCATCATTGGGTTGATGCGAACACAGATTTTATTACTATCATTCAAAATATGGCTTCCGCTAAAAAGCCATATTTTTGCTGTAATAATTTGCTATGGCTAAATGGCTATAAAAATACAAGGATAGCAGATAATAGCAAACAAGTTTCTAATAATTTTACAGTGAGTCAATTTCATAAAATGCGAACATGGCCTCTTCCGTATCGTAGCTCTTTTGTAGTTCCTATTATTCCAGGATATTTTAATTCAAATAGATATGGAAAACTTGCAGGTTTTTTGTGCATTGATTCACAGCAAACAGGAATTTTCAAAGAAAAATATGATTTATCAATCATTCAAGGTGTAGCTGATGGCCTTTACAATGTATTAGTTAAATATTATGATTTATTTGAATATAACGTTCATTAAACATTTAAACTTTGTCTAACATGACCAGGAAAAAAAGTTCAACAACTTCATCTTTTACGTTTGAAAAAAACGTCAATGATAGCTATTACACCATAACCACATTTGACGACCAAGGTAAGGAAGTTAAATTACAAGCCTTAGTTTTTAACAAGGAGATGGTGCAAAGAGACATTGAAAATAAGGAAGCCAGAAGCAACAACAATGAATTGGCCTCGGAATAACCCGAGGTCTTTTTTTATGAAACTTATTAGAATATTATGACCAACAAACCTTTTAAGTTATCCAATAGCGTGGTTGATCGCATTTTACTGAATTAACAGGAGCGGAAGCAAATTTGCTCATTGTCATCTTCCAGCAAACGCATGGATGGTTTTATAAGACGACGGGCAAAAGAAGACCCGAGATCGGAAGTTTGATAGACAATGGTTTGGTTACGGTTACCTGTGAGAATGGTAAGATGGTCCATCGAGCTGAAGAGCGGAAAGGAATGGCCAGGTTATTCTACTCTTTCCTGCAGGAGCCGATTATACAGAGAGCAGTACCCATGCGCATGTATGGGTACTGCAGGCAGAAGAGATTATCGCACTCTCCGGATATCATCACATAGTCAATTAAGTCTAAGAATGGTCCGACGCAGATAAAACAATTGCTAGACTTTATCCTACAAATATTTTTAAGACCCATATTAATGAGGAGGATAACACTAATTTTTCCCACAGCATCTTTTATACTTTTTACCGCTTCCACATGGACAAGCTTCGTTCCTACCTACTCTCTCAAATTCTTTGTTCATGGGAATTCCCTTCTTTAAAACGCTCAAGGACAATTCTTCTAGTTCTTTATTATATTCCCAAGGCTCTTTATTAAAAACAACCACATCAATAGGTCTATTACTATCAATTATACTTCCTATCCCTAGCCATGTGGTCGCCTTAGTTTTATACTTTCGAGCAACTGATAGTTGTAATACCCTTTTGCCTAAATCAAGTGAGAATCCTAACTGTGAAATAAAACTAATGCCACTTTCACCATTAGCATAAATTAATGAGAAATCATGAGCCTTTTTATCTAGCTTAGTTTTGTTTTTAGCAAACTCTATAGCTTTAATCAGCTTATCTGCACCATTCCCTGCCAAATCATATAAAAAGAAAATTGCGTCTGTAAAGCCGGGATCACGTGTTTCCATTACTGCTTGAATTAACTGCTCAAACTTTTTACTTTTCCAGATTGGGTAAAGAGCCTGTACTGCTTCCGTTTTCGGATGGTAACCACGTAGTACAGGAAAGTTAGCATCAATCAATTGTGCGTAGGATTCTTCTAACAACATCAAATCGCTGTCTTTTCTGGGGAATAGTTTATGCTTAATATGAAACCCTAAAAGTGCCATTTCTGAAGAACCGATAAAATATTCACTTAATACAGTCCTTTGCCTCAAATAATACAAGAACTCAAATGGATCTTTTAAATAAAAGGTTAGAATATCAAGGTCAAAAACATTCATAGCAACTGGAAACGGGTTAGCCGCAGCCTTCTGCAAATAGGTATTTACTTGATAAGTTAGAGCAGGATATTCATCTGAAGTCAAACAAATAACATAGGCATCATCTATTGATTCTTCAAGTTTAATCTCAGTCCCATCAGATTTGAAAAACTTACTATCTCTATTCAAAATTGCATCCCGGCAAGTAACACCTTGATCGTAAGCCTTTTGAATTGCATCGCCAAAATCTTTTTTGAGTTGCTCGGTATTTCCCCGGCGAGATAGCTCAGTTAATCTCTTTGACTTTGCCTGGATGATGACAGCCTTATTGCCCGCCACAGCTAATATATCAATGTCAGTAGTGATTTTTGCTTTTGTTTTTTTGATTGTGATATCCTTATATAAGTTTAATCCAAATACAGGCAATAGTAACGTATATGCCATATCTTCTGTAGCATTTCCTCGGTTTAAGAAAGCAGTAGATTTATATGAAGAATCTTGTCCCATCCAATAAAAAGGGCTTTCATATAAGGATTGTGCCAAGAAAAATTGAACTGGTAAAAAATAATGGTTTTCATCTAATTTAATAATTGGATGGGATAACGCACTGTTATATTGTCCCACTTCTAATAAGTGCTGATTGACTGATCCCGGAGTAATAGTAAACGCGTTTAGAAAATTGACAACTTCTTCATCAGTACCTATTTTGACATCTTCTCTCGTAAAACAAAATACATTTAGAATTTTCTTGCAGTAATCATCAAAACTTGATGGACGAGCAATTGACTTATATCTATCCTCCCCTAATCTCTTTAAGAAAGAGGACATATCAGCAGCAAAGGTTAGTGAAAAACCTTGCCTCGCTTGTATCCACTGAGTATCATATTGATACTTTTTAGGAGTAAGTTCGCGATACTGAAAATCGTACGCTCCAGTTCCCCCATAAAATATAGGCTCAGTCATAATTTTCCCAGAACCCATAAGATCTTTAAAAACTTTGTCTTTTTCTTCATCTAAAAGACTCGCAAAAGCATCTTCATCAATGGAATTCATATTATCCGCAAAATGGCTTAAATGGGTATCATGAAGAGCCTCAAGCAATTCATAAATTTCCTTTACTGTCCTATTACATTGTTCTTCCAGAGGAAAATCGATGATTGGTTTATGTTTGCACATTAAGCCAATTAGAAACCCAAATTCCTGGAAACTTATTTTTTCTCTCCAATTGACGCTAGCTTGATTATTCCGGCAATACTGACCCCCTATTCCGGGTGAACTTGACCCCTTCTATACCGGGATAAACTGACCCCCATTCCGGGTCATATTGACCCCCCTCAGGATCGGAGATTTGAAGGGTTAAAACTACTGTGGTTTCGTTGAAGATTTCTTGCGTAAGGATTCCCCTTTCAGCTCAAAGCGGTGTGCATTGTTCAGCAGCCGGTCGAGTATAGCGTCGGCCAGTGTCGGCTCGTCGATGTAATCGTACCAGGCAGCGATGGGCAGTTGGGAGGCGATGACCACGGACTTAAGGCCATAACGGTCTTCCAGGATCTGCAGGAGTGCCAGGCGGGTGTTTTGATCCATGGGCGCCAGTCCGAAGTCGTCCAGGACGAGCAGATGGATTTTTTCCAGTTGGTTGAGCAGTTTGGTAAAAGATCCATCGAGTTTGGCCAGCATAATTTTGTCGGTAAAGCGGTTCATGTTGAAGTACAGGGTACGGTACCCCAGCAGACAGGCCTGGTGACCGACCGCACAAGCCAGGTACGACTTGCCGCTACCGGTTGGTCCGGCGATGAGGATGTTTTCGGCCCGGTCGATCCAGGTGCAGTCCGCCAGCGGGAGGAGTTGGTCTTTGGAGAGATTACGGGCAGCAGCATAAGCGATTTGTTCGAGGGTGGCCGGGTATCGAAGTTTGCTCAGGCGGAGGTAGAGTTGGATTTTGGCATGACTACGGTACTGCTCCTCGGCATCGGCCAGGGAGGCGACTAATGAATGGGCATCGGGATGCTGATGAGCGGGCAATTGCAGGATAGACTCGTACTGCCGGGCCATTCCGCTTAGATGCATGCTAAAGAGTTGATCCAGTGTTGCTTGTGTGTTCAAGTTGTAATATTTAGAAGGTGAACAATTGGTTGTTATTGATAGGCTTGTGGGCCACGGACGTTTTCATGGGCCGGTATGGATGGGCTATCGGCCGGGAACAGTGTCGGCGCCCGGTCCAGGTTTTTTTCCAGGATGCTCTGGATGACGGAGTAATTGACGGTGGAAGCGGCGGCAGCCCGCTGGCAGGCGGCTTCCATACGGTCGTTGCCGTAGTGTCTGGCGAGTTTAAGCAGGCCCAGGCAGGAGTTGTAGGTTTGTTCGTAAAAGACCTTGGAAGTCAGCACCCGGTGGAAGACGGCGCGGGTAGCGGGACCGATTTGAGCGGATTTGTCCAAAAAATAGTCGGCATTCCAGCCCTGCCGGGCAGCGATGTGCTGATGATTAACCGGTAAATGGGTAGCCACGGTGGTGTAGGCATGAGCCAGCGGATTACGCCGGTGAACGGCCACCCGGGTGAGGTGATCATAAATCTCCACCACCTCTTCCGTATAAATTATTTTGAGCCTTTTGCCGATAAGCTGGAAGGGAACACTGTACTGATGACGGTCCTGACCCAGGATGACGTGGTAGTTTTTTTGCACTTTGCCGAAGGTGATGCGCTGCAAAGTGTACGCGCTGGGCGGCAAGGGACGTAGCAGGTCCTTTTCCTGTTGGTCAAAAATATCGCGGCGACTGTAGTCTTTGCCTTTAAAATTCAAGGCATTATGCCAATCTAACTGTTTGCGCACTGCCGCATTTAACTCCGCTAAGGAATGGAAGACGTGGTTGCGCAAGGGCGCAAAAACGCGCTGATAGACTTTGTTGACCGCATTCTCCACACTGGCTTTGTCCCGTGGCCGGGCGGGGCGAGCGGCCATGATGGTCGTGTTGTAATGCAGCGCCAGGCTTTGCAAAGCATCGGCAACCCGGGGTTCATAGCGGTCAGCACGGATAATGGCGGGCTTCAGATTGTCAAACTTTACACTCAACGGAACGCCGCCCAGGTAGGCAAACCCCCGGCCCAGGCTGGGCAGCAGGTGTTCCTGGCGTTGAGATGGCAGTGCTTCCACATAGGTCATGGAACTGAATGGCAAAGTCAAAACCAGTATCTCGCACCGATGTTCTTCGCCGCTTTGCAGATCGATCCAACTCATTTTATCGCCGGCAAAATCCGCCATCAATTGCTCGGCGGGGCGATGGGTGAGGTGCATAACTGCTTTAGAACGTTGCAGATATGCACTTAAGTGATAGCAAAACTGCGAATAAGAATACCCTTGGGGATACTCCCGCAGGTATTCTTCCCACAGTATTTGTTTGGTGACGCCCGTGCGTTTTAGTTCCGTGGCGAAGTACGCCTGGCGCCTGTCAAAATCGGATCGGCGAGGATCTAAACTGCTGGCCGGTAACGATCCTTCGCCCTGCAGCATCCGGGACAGCGCAGGATCATCCAGCGCGATCAGATCGCTCAGTGCAATACCCGTAGCCGCCGCTTTGCGTAGATATTCGCGCACTGTATTGCGGGCAATATCGCTCTGTCGGGCAATCTTTTTGATGGGATAACCCCGTAATTTGAAATCGAGAATCTGACGAATCTGGTGCATTGATTTGCTCGGTGCTGCCATGTTGGGTCTTCTTTTGAAAACCTGAACATCGCAGATTTGAATCAATTTGAATCAAATCACCGATCCTGAAGAGGGGGGTCAACTTGGTCCGGAATAAACTACACCTAAGTTGCCACCTGGGGGGTCAATTTGGCCCGGTACAGGGGGTCAGATTGCGCCGGTACAAGGGGGTCAATATCTTCCGGTATGAGGGGTCAGTATGGTCCGGATTCTTCAGTATGCCCGTGTTTCCACCCGAGACCAGAACCTAGACCTCCAGATCGATGCCCTGAAAAAAGCCGGATGTACCGACACCTATATATATAGGGAGCAGATCACCGGCTCCAAGATAGAGCGACCAGAGTTGAGGAGGATGCTCGACCGGCTACGCGCCGGTGACATCGTGGTGATCTGGAAACTTGACCGGCTTGGCCGGTCCCTTGCCGACCTGGTGCACTTGGTAACTGAAATCCAAGGTAAGAACGCTGGCCTTCAGGTTCTCGAAGACAGTATCGACACCACCACCCCACAGGGTAAACTTTTTTTCCACATTTTTGCGGCAGTTGCTGAGTTCGAGCGGGAAATCATCCGAGAACGCACCAAAGCCGGTCTTGAATCCGCTCGCGTGCGGGGGCGCAAAGGTGGTCGGCCACCTGGTCTTTCCAAGGATGCCCAAATCAAAGCGGCCGCTGCGGTATCACTCTATCATCAGAAAAGGTCCGTCGTCGAAATCTGCCAAACACTCTCAATATCGAAAAAGAGTTTTTACAAGTATCTAAAACTTGGCCCGGCAGAAAAAAATAATCATACTTAACCTGATCAATAAATATTCCCGGTTAAGATGAGCATTCAAAAACCGTATATTAGACGGCGTACTTTTGAATGTCATCTCTCCACAATCGGAGTAAATCGAAAAAAAGTGGATATACCGTCCATTGTTTGTTACGAACATACGTCACGGCTAGGGATTCAATAAAAGTTTGAAATTCAAAATTTTGGTTGTAGGGCGGGTATGGTTTTAATTGGCGAATCAAGTTTGATTTTTCTTCCTTCATCCCTACGCTATCATATTTGCCAACAGTATAATGCAAGCTGTCAGGGTTGTACCAAATCCCTGCCATGCCCGCGACGGACTCTTTTCTCCGTAAGCGACTTATATTATATTGAGGCAAAACACGTTCAATTGGTTCCAGGATTTCAACTACGAAACCTGGCCCAAAAACAAAATGCCGGTCTTTCAGCTTTGTCTCTACGTCTTTTTCATCTTTTGCATAGTAATCCTTACGGAAGGTAGTCAAAACATCCTCCCAAATAATACCATTTACCTTTAGCCAATCTTCAAATTTGGCTTTTCCTTCACTATTTTCTAATGAAATGATCTGTGAGATGTAATTTTTATCTGTAAAAAGAAACTGGTTTCCATGCCGAAAACCCCAACTTAATAATTCTGGATTTTCGCCAACAGATGGCAAACTGCGCCAAGGTTCGTTGTGTATGAAACTAGGGCGGGCATTTATTAATAAATCCTTTAAAAAGAGTTCTTTTACGCAAACATCCATTTTAATCCGCATAGCCTTTACGGGCTTTTGCCTTTTATTAAAGGCTTTATATTCTTCTGTGCCAGTCTCAAAGGGGTTTTTGCCTTCATCTCGAAGGGTAAAAACCGGATAATTTAAATAATCTAAATAATTTTCAGAAGTATATCGGGACTTTTTTTTGTAGATAGGCTGGTTAGTATTCACTGTAAGCGAATGTAAAGGAACACGATGTGCCCATTTTTCATATAATTCAGTTTTAGGGTCATCTAAGCCTATGGCAGCGAGAAACTCAAATGTTGGCGCTTGTCCTTCTTTCTCAATTTTTGCAAACTCAACGCCTGTAACATCTTGTATCACCAAAACTGGCTTCTCAGGAGAGAAATCTTTTTCGGAAACAATTTCTTGAAAATCAATTCCTAATTTTGCGCCATAAGTTGACTGCAGTTCCTGTAAAAATAGTGAGAAGGGTAAATTGTTAATTAAACGCCCTCGTTCAGTTAGACGATTGTCGAATACATAAATGCTCCGTAATGTAGTTACTGGTAATCCAATTTCTTTAATACCCACTGCGTTGCTACGACTTTTCGGGTTATGTCTAACCATTTCAATAATCTTCGGTTCTGCGGCTAATTCACCCAAAAGACTATTCAACTCAGCGACAAAATTTTCTTGAAAGTCGTGTACAATAAAACTTTGTGTGTTTTCCAATTTATCTGGTCTATCCGTATACCAGGGGACGGTCGCCTTTTTAGCATTGGTATGAAAACTTAGCCATAAAGAGCGGCTGGCATTTTCCACTTCGTGACGTTTAAGCTGGCGGAGATAAGTAGTCTGTTCTCGATCATTCTTCGACATGGTTACTTGCTCGTAGCAAGCACGCTTAAATTGGTTAAAACTTCCTTTCGACCCTCGGTGAAGATTGACAGCAGCAGAAATAATGAAAAATTCTGTACGGTCGCTTGTCTTACCTCTATCATCTTCTCTGACTTCAATTTCGACTGCTGTGGCGAAATCTGGATTTCTCTCATCTACCATTGAACACACTAAAAAATTAGGCTGGCAAATGCGATGGGTTTTATTTTTTTTGTAAAAAAAATTGGAAACCAATAACTTAATAAGGATATGCGCATTGGTATTGCTCAAATCGGTATATGATGCTATTTCTGGAGTTGCATCGGCGTTTAAAAAATCAAATCGTATAGTGCGAATTGGCTCACCTTTAGGCTGCAAAACATAAAGGCTTAAAGTAAAAGAATGAAAATAGTAGGGTAGTTCCAGTTTCTCCTGGATTTCCCAATGCATATTCTGAAATAAAACGGCTTCCTGCTCCCTTCTATTAGGGCCAAAACCGATTTTCCGTCTTAGTTGCTGAAATTCAATCGGGACTCGATAAAGAACCAACTGCCAATCACGGGCAAGCGGACTATTTTCAAAATCAATGCAATTTTTATGCAGTACAATATTGGAGGACCGAACAGGGCGGCTCACGGGTAGTTTCACTTTTGCCATTGTTGAATAAATTTTTGGAGGTGGGGAATGAAGGTATCTTTGAAATCACGACAATACTGATTGAAATCATCTAGTTCGTTATCTTCGCGTGCGTCATCAGCATTACTACGTTCCACCATGCCTGGTATTACTATAATCGAGGCGCGGTTAAAATCACTGCCTAAGTCGTTAAACTGGTCATCAAAGTAACGTATTGGGCGGTCGTTGTCTCCAAAAGCGTTGATGAATACTAGCTTGCACAATACGATCTGGCCAGGATAAACGGCACGAATAAGAGCAAGCTTTTTGAGTGCTCGTATTTTGAAATGCGTTTCGTTGAGTTTATCGTGAAAGGCTGGGTCCTCCGTATCAGTGATCGGGAATGCTGTTAGTGTGTGTTCGCCATAATATTTGCAATCAATAAAAATTGGAAGTCCTTGCACTTTTGTATCCGCCAGTTCAAAGAGAGCATCTGGGATTTCATCATCATTGAGTGAAATTTTGACGTTTTTTTCTGCAAATACAGCCTTCACACATTCTTCACCGACTGCTCCGGTGAGAATGGATTGGTGAAAATAAGGGACAAAGATTCGGCTAAGCGGAGCATTTGTGTTAAAACGTAATTCATAACGTTGCAACTCAAACCAACCTCGCAATATGGTATTCCCGCGTACTTGGCTATAAATTGCGTTTAAATCCCAAGGTTTATGCTCATGAGTTGCTAATGCCGCTGGTACGATTTCCATTTCATCTCCGAAGTATATTTTCCCATCTGAATAAAGATATTCCGTCGCGTACACCGCTTGGATTCGATATAATAAAGAAGGTTGCTCACTTGTATCTTCACTCCGAAAAAAGGTGTGGCGCAACGCCAGTCGTCGAAGCTTCTGCCAGTCGTACCTAATTTGATTGGCACGTTCGGGGTCGCGTATCATACCCAAGCGAAGACGTTCATGATCGTCCAGCATTTTGCTAAGCGCAATGCGACATTTCTCGTTTTGGGCCGCTAATCCTTCATCACTTAACGTAGCGCGCCGATAGGTACGTACATCTGCGTTTTGAGATAAAAACTCGAACAATGATCGGAGATTATTGGAGTAGAAAGGCTGCATATTGCGTCGCACAATCGCAAAGTAGGGGTCTGGGTCCACTGCAAATTTTTCAAGCACTTGATAAACATTGGGATCTAGCCGAAGGGTTTGGTTGGGCGTAGCACGCCACTCCCGCTCAAAACGCCCAATGGCTTGAATAAATGCAGCAGTTTGATTCATTACTCCGTCAGACATTCGAAGATATAAGGAGTTAAAGTGCTGCCCAATATGCCGGATTTTGCCTAAATACTGTTTAAACTGCCCTTCAGAAATAGACTTGCCCTTTTCAAGTTTTGAAAGGTAATAGATATTTGTTTTCACAACCGTATCTTGTTCAGTTTGGCTTTGGGTGGATGGATCGAACTTCCCAAAATAAAAATATGGGCTATCGAGTAAATGCAAACAGTTGAAATCGCGTTTTTCTTCCCGTTGTTGACTCGCTTGATCGGGGTAATATTGCAGGTTAACGCCATTACCAGCTGAGGGATAAGTTGTGATTAGAATTACTGGTTTCTGTTGCCAAAATAGTTGCCAGTAATGTGCTTGATTTCGATCATCTTGCCTGATTTCACGGGCTTTTGCCGCATCAAAAAATACAATAATAAACTGCTGCTGGCGGTAGGTAATTTCATAATATGGAAATAAGCGCTCCGCTGTCTTATTGCGCTTTACGAGTAAAATATCATCATCAGGGTTCTCGAAGCCCGCATCCTCGAGCAAGGCTTTGATTTGCTTAAATGAACTAAAAAATACCAGATGAGTATCCGTTGCCAAGTGCTCTCGACGTTGGTCAAGCGTCCAGTCAAGCGTGCTGAAGAAATGAAGAAGTCGCTTTTTTCGCTGGGCATGTTTCTCACCCTTGCCAAAAATTCTCTGATTGATCTTGACAAAATTCTTTATCAACCCGGCTGCTGCACGACTAATTGTTTCAATATCTGCCACTTCAACTGCGAGGTGGTTTTTACGTATGGCTTGTTTTTCGATATTGGCCTGATTGATGCCTTCCAAATCTTGAGGTGTCGTTTCCAAATATCTGTTGCGAAGCTCATGGCGCAACCATGCCGTATCAAAATTTCGTACCAATCGGGGAAGTTCGACGGTAGCAGAGAGACCAAATACAAGGTTATGACGACAGAGGTTTAACAGTACAGTTTCCGGAGTGTGAAATAAAGCATAATAGCGAAGTTCGACTTCGTCCGGGTCGCTGACATAACCGGGTGAGTGTATTTCGTACAAACCAAAACCGTTGATATGCAGTTTATCATAATTGCTATCAGCCTTGCGGCGATGTTGTGGATGCTGTTTAATCTGACGTAGTTGCTGCTGAAAACTGGAAGAAGATGCGAAGCAGTGGTTCAGCAAGGCACGATAAAGATCAGGGTCGTTAAACTCAAGTTCTTTGAACAGATACACGATTTCCAGTACTGCTTCATTAACTACATTGAGCAGCGTGAGGCTTTGAGCTCTTTCACCTGAAGTAGGTAATCGAAGGGTAAAAGAGTTTTCGCGAAGGTTATCATCAAGTAAAATCGGTTTTTCAAATAGGCTATACCTTGTTTGGAAAATAGCAGCATTTTTTAGTTTCGGCTCGCTACAAACGAAGTGATTGATTTCAGGAAATCGAATGCCATAATTATTGGACAATGAACGAATTTTGCTAACCACTTGCTCAATCTTTTCCCGGACTAGAGGATGTCGTTCCAAGAAACCCCTGTGTGGCAATTTATCGCGGGTGAGTTTGGTAAAGAAACGTTCAGTAAATTCGAAGGGCTGGGCAATGACGGTATCCTCGGCCAAGAGTGTAAGTAAGTCGTTTTCCAAAAAATCGAACTCGTCAAAAAAGATGACCAGACCCCCGTTATTCGCTAATGAATCCGATTTTTTGGCCTTTTTGGTGTTTTCTAAACGGTTTAGGTTTACATTGCGCCGACCATCAAAAAAACCGTGAAAGGCTTTTTGCAAGGTTACAAGCAGTATCCGTCGCTCAGGATTGTGTTTGAAATCGAAATAAGGAAATAACTGCCGAAGAACCTTGTGTTCAACAAAATAAGTGAAATCACGTTGGCTAAGATACTCTGGGAAACCTTTAATCTCACCCCGACTGATTTGCCCGGCAGTTAAGACTACTTTTTTAAAAAACTTCAGCACCTCTCGAGCTTTACCGCTTAGCATTTCCTCACCTGTAGAAGTACGGCGAAAGTCGAGGTGGTCGTTCAAAAAACGCAGCGACTTTTTCGTGTCGTCAAGGTTGGGACGACTTTTTCCTTCTTGAAAGAAACGGTCGTAGTTTGCTATCCTTTCGTCTCTCAGCAAGGCTTCTACATCAGGTTGTGGCGAGTCGAGTAGGATTTCAAGATCACGTTTCTGAAAGGCACAAAACCCTGTGCCGGCGAGGTGTCCCTCCATTTCTCTTAAGAGCTGGAGGCGATTGGCAACATAAACAAACTTGCGTTCAGGGTGTGCTCGAACCAATTGAGCGATGTTGCTGGTTTTGCCTAACCCTGTGCCCCCTGGTACCAATTTTAAGCCATCTGCTTCATGGATGACTCGTTCATAAAATTCCAGATAAGTATTCATCCTTTGACAAAATTTATTTACCGGCAAATCTCAGTACGTGGGTAGACAATCTATTTGTCCACCGGCTTAACTATTTGTAAAAATCTTCAAATATGCCGAAAAACAAGGACCAACAGCGCCGTATGCGGCAAATTAATGGTCGCCTCCACCTCCGAAAGGATCGGGGCGTCTCCAAAAAGGAGCTGGCTCAATTATGTGAAGTGAGTGAAAGCACGATCAAAAATGACATTCGGCTAATGCGGGAAGAGCATGATGCCCCGTTAAATTTTGATCCTAAAATTCAACGATACCGTTACACGCGCCCATTTGACTTGCCAGCAGACCTTGCCTTGGGAGCAGACGACGTCTTTCGTTTGCAGTTGGCCGCAGAAACTTTAACTCAATTCAGTCATCTTGATATTTTCGCCGGTTTGCAAGATACGGTAGAAAAAATCCGGTCTGGCGTGACAGGTTGGGTTCGTACTAATGCCGATGCGCAGGCTATATTTTTTGAACCGTTACCATACTATCATGGTACCGAGCATTTCCCAGTGTTATTACAGGGTATCCGCGCGCAGCACATTGTTGAATTTGTTTATCAGTCATTTACAAATCCCCAACCTATTCAAATTGAACTTGCCCCCTACTGCTTACGCCAACACGACCAACGGTGGTATGTTGTTGGAAAATCAAAGCAGCACGATTACATCAAACCTTTTGCGGTCGAGCGTATTTTAAAAAAGCCGGAAGTAACAAGCAACTATTTTGCAAAACCAATTGATTTTGACCCTGACACTTTTTTTCGGTACACTTATGGTATGCACCGTTATCCAGACAGTGAGGTGCAAGACGTGGTGTTGGAATTCAAATCTTTGCAGGCTCGTTACTTTCGATCTAAGCCTTTCCACCAATATGAGATATTGGATGAAAGCCCGGATGTCTTGAAAATCCGTATGCGTTTGGTCGTTAACATTGAGTTGCTGAGAAAGATAGCCAGTTTAGGACCTGAGGTAAAGGTCATTGAACCTTTAACGTTACAATCTGCTATACGTGAACTGTTTAGAAAAGCACTTAAGCTATACGAATAAATGAATTTTTGAATCCTTCTAAATTCACTTTCTTATCTAATTTCATCTTAGATTATGCTTTTTCCAGAAAGAATGCTCTCTAAAAGCAAGTTCTCAATGTACTTGAGGACTCAATGTGATCGTGAGCTCTATTTATCACTTTTCAGTAATAACCCTCAATCCCTGGGAGAAGCGGGTATCCCAATTCCGCTTAAATCACGACCGGGTGTACAAATTCTCACTCAATCTGGCCAAGAATTTGAGACAGAGCAGTTTGATGTCCTGCTGCGGGCCTTACCCGGCAAGGTAATTTGTGAGCCCCATTACCGGGCAATGGACCCTGTAAAGGCATTAAGCCAGGCATCTGCACCCTGCTTCATCCTTCAGCCTGCGATTGAACCTGAAAGGTACCGAAATTTTGTGTTGAGGAATTTAGGATTGACTGATGAAGAGCAGGTTACCATTCCACGCTTATCAGGCCTAAGGCCTGACGTGCTCTATGTTTATAGACCTCAGCCGGGTGAATACGAGATTTTGCCGAATGGTACAAGGCTTAGAATCAAGGAGGGTGATAAGAGATTCGCTATTAGCGTAATAGACCTAAAAAACATTACAGAATCGAACGCCAGCTATTCTGGCGAGGTGTGCCTTTATGCTTTTTTTCTTGCCAACTGGCTTGCGTCTGAAGGCAATGCTTTCCAAGGACAATTTTTTGTGAGTGACCGTATTTATCTCTGGAAGCATGGAGAAATGCCTGAGTTTACAAAATCGCTTGGCCTCAAAGGGAAAACAAGCCCGGAAGCAAGAATAACAGAATTGCTCAAAGATTTGGAAGAAGGCTTAATAAGCTACCTTATATATATGCCTAGTGTCACCAAGTTCTTTAAGGAGGACGTACCTCGTGTTATAACAAAAGGCGATACAGAAGGATGGCAGGCCGTGCAATACCACGTGAACTCAAAATGCAGTTCCTGTGATTGGCTTGGCAATCCGAATTGGCTTGTCGGTAATGACTTAGAGTATTATAGAAATAATCCAGATCATTATTGTATGCGATGCGCAGAGACTTTTGACCATCTATCTCAAATGGCTTCCTTAAGTAGAGGCGCTAGCCAAATCCTATCCGATAACGGGCATGGGCAAATTAGGAATCTGGTTGGCATTCAGCCTGATTCCAACGTACTCAAGAGGCATTCAATACTGAAAAGAGACCGATCCCATATGTCTTATAGAGCCCAAGCCCTTACGAATGGGATTTTAAGTGTGGATGGAGCAGCACGTGTGGGCGGTTTAGCTCGCAAGCTTAATGCAGAGTTCGATATTATTGTAAATTTTGATTCAGGTTCAGGCATGCTAACTGGCATTGCTGTAAGAGGCATCCTCTTTGCACCGTATCGGGAGAAATTTACCAGTGCAGATGGTATTGAAAGAGGTTTTCGCTTTCTTGGAGAAAAGGCATTTGTTGTCCCAAGAGATAATACGACCGCAGAATGGACAGCGTTGCAAGGTTTTATTGAGTTTCTTGCTCACGAGATAAGTAACGCCGACCAGCAATTTCAGGAAAATAGCTGGGGCTCCGTTAGAACCCAAATTTGCTTTTGGGAGTCACGGCAGTATGAAGAATTGTGTAATGCATTTGGCCGACACCTATTACGCATCCTTAATTTGCAGCAAAGAAATGAGCGTGCACTGGCATGGTTATTTCCTACAGAGGAGTTATTGCAAAGAGATGAACACTTAGCGCCAGGAATAGTCTTTATCAAGGAGATAATCGAATCTTTTGTAAGGCTTCCAGTCCGATTTGTCTATACACTTCTCAGTGTAGCAGAACATTACCATCTCCCTAGTATGCCACCCCGAAATGTGGACAAATATTATAGAGAACCGCTCGGTAATGCAGTCCCTCGTGAGAGAATCTTAGAAATCTGGAAATCCATAACAGGGACCATTAATATATTTGGTAGGCCTGCAAGTATTCAGGATGGAATTGAGAGATATGGCAATGTACTAAAGGCTCACACCTGGGCACTTTCTACGGTAGTGGCACGACTCCGAGCAGATCTAAGGCAAGGACTTCAAGGCAACGCACCTATATTAACGATGACCGTTCCTCAAGGAATTAATAGTGTTGCGTATGACTCCAAACTATGGGCGCAATGGGATAAGGTCTCAGCTGCTACCGCAGAAGCCGAAGGAAAGCTGGACCTAATTACTCAAGCGGAGCGTTTGGAAGCTTCATATAAAGCAATAATCCTCACAAACTTAATGCGCGACCTTGGCAATTTTCGATATGAATTCGAGGTAAGCGCAGAATCCACGGAAGCGAAAATTGAAGAAGGTGATTCATACTGTGCGGTTGGCATCTATAGCCAGCCTGGCTTTCCTTTGCAAACTGGGCTTTCATTAGGGCTGACAATAAACGATCCTGATGCCAATGCTAAGCTCAATGCGCCGATGCATAGGGTGATTATGGCGACACTCGAGAGGTTTGACCGTTTGAACCGACGCGCGATAGTATATTTTCAGCCGCGTTCTTCCTGGGTTGAACCTGTCTTCTTAGCTTGTTTTAGGGAAGGGATTATTCCTTTAGGTAATGAACAAATCTATATTTTGGACGCCTTGCCTTATGACGACTCATCTACGACATTAGATATTCTTAGGACAATGCGCAATCCATTATGTGCAACTCCTGCTCGAGAATCTCAACTGGCAATGGGTAATACTGCTGCAAGATTGCCAAGAGGAACTGACCCTGATCTGCCTATTGCTCGTGTGCTCTGGCAGGCAAATGTACTTAGAGCGAAAAGGGTGTACAGCGATGAAGAGGTAGAGCGCATAACGGCCTTTGCAGAAACAGCAAATCAACACAGCTTAAATCATAGCCAAATTGAAGCTGTACGTGCATGTATTCAAAACCAACTATCTGTAATATGGGGCCCACCCGGCACCGGTAAGACAGATACTCTAGTAGCAATGCTTCATGCATTAATTGCAAATCCAGATATAGTACGCTGCCGAAAAATTCTCATTACCGGACCAAATTACCGGACAGTAGAAGAGATTGCAGGTCGACTATTGGAAAACCTTAATAAGGACCTTAACTGCGAAGCAGACTTTTTTTGGATTTATTCAAGAAGTCGTGAACCTAAAACTTTGCCTGAAATAAGCACTCATTTACATGCTAGAAGTATAAGGCTTGAAAGCAACCCGGAAGATACTAATGCTCTTATCCAAAGCCACAGTAATGCAGCTCGCATAACTATAGTAGCGACCACTGCACATGTTGTACACAAGGTAACCAGGACGATCTCCGGTGTGGGTATAATTCAACCACTTTTTGACTTCGTGGTAATAGATGAAAGTTCCCAGGTCCCTGTAACTATGGCCCTACGACCACTTTCCGTACTTAGGCCTGAAGGCCAGCTTATCATTGCTGGTGACCATCTTCAGATGCCTCCTATTTACAAATTGCAACCTCCGAAGGGTGCTGAGTATCTTGTAGGAAGTATCCAAACCTACCTAGTTCAACGGTTCAGCCTTCCGCAACAAGAGCTCTTGGTTAACTACCGCTCAAATCAAGACCTAGTAGATTACGCTAAAACATTGGGGTATCCGGTAAGCCTTACAGCATTCAATGAAATCAAGGAGCTTAAACAAATAGCCGATTTCGGTGCCATATTGGAGAATTTACCAGCCAATTTGCCGAAAACTGATGCCTACAGGGAACTACTAACCCCTGAACGAAGGGTAACCTGTTTCCTCCACGAGGATGTCGTCTCTTCACAGGCCAACGAAATTGAGGCAAAGCTAGTAGCAGGACTGGCTTATTGCTTGCGCCATACTATGTCACAAGACTTATTTACAGGAAATAACCATGCAGAATTTTCATCTTTTACAGATGAAAGTTTCTTTAAGGAAGGTTTAGGAATAGTAACTCCCCACAAAGCCCAAAAGGCTCTAGTGCTAAGGGAGCTGCGGATATTGTTCCCCAATGTTGACCCCGAAATTATCTTTGAAGCCGTTGATACGGTTGAAAGATTCCAGGGTGGTCAACGACAAACGATTATTGTCTCATTTGGAGTTGGCGATATAGAGATCATCGAGGGTGAAGAGACATTTCTTCTTCAACTGGAACGCACAAATGTGGCAGTGTCCAGGGCGAAAGCAAAATGTATCATCTTAATGCCTAAGTCCCTGGCATACCACTTGCCTACCGACCAGAAAGCCGCCGAGACGGCCATTGCTCTTAAATCGTATATCGAAGAATTTTGCAGAAATCGTAAGCGAGTAGATATAAACTATAATAATGAGAGGCGTATCGGGGAAGTTCGATGGCACTAAATTCTAATGGCATGGAAGTCGTATTCATCGGACGCCAAGGATTTGGTTGCCATTTGATTAGCTTGCCGTTTTCCTGCATGAGCATTTTTTGCATTTCTTACTGATACTAATTTCCACCCGCCACTAACCTCTAAAGACGATTTAATAATTTTACGAGCATCGCTTTTAATTGAAGGAACTGTGCCGAAGCGAATATAGAGGTCAAGGTGATCAGATTGAGAAATGGATATGTTTTGCCATACGGTTGCTAAGTCTTGTATAAAAATATCCAGACCATTATGATCTAATTGTTTATCATTTATATAATCCACAGTTTCAGGCCCACCCAGAAACCACATTCTTAACCATTGGTCTTGAACATAAGTCTGCATTCCGTAGTAAGGTGGAGAAGTAATGACAGATGAAATGTTGTTAGGCAACATCTTGTGTGCATGAATAGATCTTGAGTCAGCACATAAGATTTGTTCAGGCTTCCCATAACTTACACTATTTAGGTCAGGAATACGGGATAGTTTGCGACGCAACACATCTAAAACTTTAACATTATTCGGTATCATCCCTCGTTTCTTCCAGTATTGTACCGAGTAGGCGGGTTTTGAAGAAAAGGTTCTTGGCATTTGGTTTGAGAAGTAGCTTGAATAACCAACGGTTTTATTTAATGGCCCATGTAGGCATCCTAGTGTAGCCGCTCTTAATAAAATTGAAGCGTCTGTTTCTCTGTTCAAATTTAGCAGCCCCTCTCGTAACGAACATATTTCACTAAGCGTTTGGATAGAAAATGCCGCCCGGAAAAATTCTGTGGTCGGAATATGGATCGGCTCCTTTTTTAGTAGTTCTTCTGCAATAGATAATATTTCTTCAATATTAGCACTCGCAAGCTTTGCTCGTGCAATAGACACGGCAATAGGTGAAGTGTCAATACCCCATGAGGAAAGCCCCATTTTTCTAGCAGCGAAAATACTTGTTCCACGACCACAAAAAGGGTCAAGAATTACAGGCTTATGTTTAACATGTTTCTGTAATATCCCTAGAGGATATTCCAAGGGAAACATAGTGAAATAAGGGCAAATTGCATTTAATGCATATGCTGGATTATAAGCTAAAGACCTTGCCATATTATAATGTTTGCCATTTCAAAGTTAAAAGGCGTTTTAAAGGGCGAATATATTTACTATTCAATTTTTTTCATGAAAATTATACATATAATTTTTACATTATATTATTGCATTTATTTTACCCACAATGGATTGCTCTACCAGTTAGAATTAAGCCCAAGCGCATGAATATCCACTGTCGGATATTTGCGCTACCTCACCGCGCTGGCAACAAAACCAGCGTTTTGGGGAACTTAGCTGGCTTGAGTATTACTTCTCTAAGTCCTGCTTACTCTTTCGACAATTCCTTGATGCGTTGATATAAAACTCGATCAATAAAGAAATTAGCCTCAGATCGAAGCCTGTCCATTAATGGTGAAACATGGATAATTAACCCTTTTTGTTTAGCCATTACGAGAATGCCAAGCACTCCCAATGGCTGCAAATTATAGGATTGGGCTATTTTCCTCCCTAAAATTTCATCCATTAAAACATAGTCGGCTTTTATATCTAATGCCAGCACAATCGCTTCCGCCTCGCCTCGATCTAAATCATGGAGCAGTTGAGGGAGTAAGGGTTGAGTTGAAACGGAAAGTACTTTTACCCAAGATGCTTCCTTGATCTCTTTAGAGCCTGGCTCATGATTTCCTGGGCCAGCAACCTCATTAAAAACCGCAGTTGGAATTACAATTTCGGAAAATAATTCCGGAAGCAAATGCAGGTGCCCAATCGTCGCAAGATTGATGATAGGGGAGGTATCGCTTATGACAAGCATTATCCAGCCATCGAATTGAGGGTTTTCAAATCCGTTTCAAAGTCTTCGATGGAATAATTGATTGGGAAACCACGCTCAACAAGGGCTTTTTGAAACTCTAGGCGGGTCATTCCTACCCAACGCGCAGCACGAGCAAGCGTAAGCACCTGGCGCTTATAAAGCAACACGGCAACATCAATTTTCAGATCTTCTTCGGAGTAATCCGATACGCCGATAAAATCACTTGGAAGTTCAATTAACATAAAACAACGTTTATTACGCAAAAGTAGCAGATTTTCGGCAAAAACGCAATGGATTTCTATCTTTAAGGTCAGTACTTCCGTTATTATGCCGTTAAACTTCCGATAAATCCACCCTCAAAAAATAAGACTCGCCCTGGGACGCTGATCTGACGGGTAGCGCGGCGAGTACTGTTGGAGCAAAGGTACCTATGTTTTCAACGCTGGTCAACCTTTAAACTTACATGTCCAAAACCCCTTTTGCTTATTTCCTCATTTGCGCAAATGAGTATTTGAGCAAATGCCCAAAACTAAATCTCAATCTCCCGACAAAGATTGCCGTATGGCCCTCACCACTTCCAATCGTTCCCTGTTCTCCTCAATGGATTGGAGGACAGTTTTATGGGGCGGTTTGCCCTGTTCTTTTCGCTTTTCGTCCTTTTCAAGCGAAGCCTGGTAACGCTCCCGGAACCTAATTTCAAGCCTTGCCAGATTCCGTTCCGTGTACGGATCATCCTTGGCCAATTGTACGCCGTAGAAAGGCGCTTCTGAATTTATGAGGTTTTTGATGTCTAAAGCCCGTTCTGAGACGGGCTGAACACGTTTCCCAGTAACGGATTTTTCGTTTCCAACTCCGAAAAAACCTGCCCTTCTTCTTTTGGAGGCTCCTGCTTTTCATGCAGGTCGGGCAAGGCCGCCTTGTTCGGCAGCCCCTTGACGAACCGATCAAATTCATCACGGGCGACATAGAAATTTTTCAACTCCTGCCATTGCGCCTGATTCTGGTACAACTCCATTTGCGTTGCAAATGAGGTTTCCCGCAAGATCATAATCTCCAGCACCCAGCCGATAAGCATCAAGGTAGAAACCGAAATCGTCCAGGAAAGGCCATAAGGCAGCATTACCAGCACGGCCTCGCAAAGGGACAGGATAAGCAGGGCGGTCGCGGCAATGATGCCAAATGAAAACCGGCTTTGAATCCGTGCCGGGTTCAGCTGAAAAAAGAACACCAATGTTCCCCGGCCCATCTGGATAGCGAGCGGCACCAGGAAGGCGGCAATCGCAAAGCCGATGCTCGGCGCATCCTGCGCGTGAAATATTCCCATAATCAGGGCCGATACCAGGTAAGTACCGATAAGGAGGCCAAAGGAAAGCTTCGGCAGCATGCGGCGCAGCTGCCTGATGGCGCGTTCAAAATCGGGATTGACCAGCGTATTTTCCATAAGAGAGATTTTAAAAGGTGATCCGGGCGAATTATTCGATGATCATCGAATGATATTTGTCCATGACCGCTTTGTCGAAAGTGTCGAGGTAAATCTGGGTCACCTCCTCGGAGGTATGTCCCAAGGCTTCGCTGATAACTGCGGTCGGTACACCTTTATATTTAGCGATGGTTGCATAGGAATGGCGGGCGACGTAACTGGTAAGCGGGGCCTCGATACCGCAGGCTATACCGATCTCTTTCAACGACCGGTTGACCCGGCGCAGCTCGTCACGAACGTTCACCCACTGTTTTTGCGGGTCTTTGGATTTGATCACATCGAGGATAAAATCTTCCTTCCCCTTTTCCGGAAGATATTTATCGAGCAGTACCTGCAAGGGAGGAGAAATAAGAATGGAGTGCAGGCGTCCTGTTTTCCGGCGTTTGTATTCGATCCGGCCGCCGGTGATGTTTTTTACTTTCAGGAAGGCAATGTCCACGAAGGAAGCCCCCATCAGGTAGAAGCTCAACATAAAGTATTCCTTTGCCCTCTCCTGCCTGGTAGTTTCCGGCGTAAAAGCCTTCACCCGCTCCAGGTCGGCTCCTGTTATCGCGCGGTTGCGGGTCTTTTCGTATTTGACACTGTAATCATTGAACGGGTAAAAATCTTTGTCTATCAGTTTTTGTTTGATAGCCCTGTTGTACAGGGCTCTCAGCGTCCTCATATTGGCGCTTAAC
Source organism: Saprospirales bacterium (assembly GCA_031425035.1). Classification (GTDB taxonomy): domain Bacteria; phylum Bacteroidota; class Bacteroidia; order Chitinophagales; family Saprospiraceae; genus M3007. The sequence continues at coordinate 56,153 of JANPIN010000016.1, forward strand.
CCATTCACCGAGTTCCCTTTGGACAGGAACCAGGCTTCATATTTTTTCAGCCAGGCATAGGTTACCTGTTTTAGCGGAATGTCTTTTCCCTTCATAAAATTAGAGATGCTCCGCCGCAAAGTCTCATAAACAGAAGCGTTACCATACCTTTCGGCTTCTTTAAGTTCGGCAACGATCTCTGCCCCGAAGGCCAAAGTCATTACTTCCGTATGCTTCTGTGTAACGAAAGATTTAAGTTCCTCCAGGGAAAGCGTATCCAGCCTGCCCTCGTCCTGGAGCCTGATGAGGATGTCCTGAACTTTCTGTTTATCTTTGTTGAGGAGCGCGTTGAAGCGGGTAACGTTATCAATGGTCTGGCAGGAAGATTTAACCTTCTGGCCCTTCTCATCCCAGTCCTTGGATGAAAGGCTATGTCCGAGGCCCAGGTCAAAAGGTTTCCGGTTGTGAACGACCCGGAGTTTGAGCGGGTAAACGTCGCCCTTCTTTTTGTAACGCGTATCTAGGATGATGTTAGCAGAAACCATACGGAAAAAATTTGCAAGCCATTTGCAAGCAAAAATAGGTTCTTTCCGGAACAATGTGAAACTTTGTGAAAAAATTAGCCTTGATAATCAATCAGTTAAGAACAAATGAAACCAGATCGAACCAGATTGCTGACGCTTCCCAAGCTGGGGGTCGCGAGTTCGAGTCTCGTTTTCCGCTCCATGAATATCAAGGGGTTATGTCGAAAGGCGTGACCCTTTTTTATTCGTCCGTTTTTCTATCCTGCTGCGAGCGCGTACGAGACGGGATTGGAGAACGGATAAAACGGATAGAACGGATTTTCTGAAATGTGAAATGCGTGTAAGTCATGCCTTCTCACCACCTGATCCGTTTTAATTAAAAAAATCCGTTTCATCCGTTTCTCTATCCTGCTACGAGCGCGTACTAGATGGGATGGGAGAACGGATAAAACGGATAGAACGGATTTTCTGAAATGTGAAATGCGTGTAAGTCATTCCTTCTCACCACCTGATCCGTTTTAATTAAAAAAATCCGTTTCATCCGTTTCTCTATCCTGCTGCGAGCGCGTAAACCATGATCCAGCCATAATTTTAATCACTTTATCGATAAAGTCGCCAGTAATTCTTCCAAATAATTAAGGGTCATCGTGAATCCTTCCTTAAAGCCCATTTCGAGCTGCTTTTCCATGCGTTCCAGGGATTCATTATAAATAGAAACCTGCACCTTGGTCTTTCCGTCTTGTTCTGGTACGTTCATAGAAAAAAATAGTGTGGTACAAAGACGACCATCGGCCGACAAAGGCGAAGCGAATAGTCTCGGCGCGGGCGACCTTTTAACCCTGCCGTTTTTTTATCCACTTATCGAGCATTTTGGCAGCCCGGAGTGCCGGTTTTGTAAACGGGGAAGACTGATCGAAAGCCGCCCGGAGTTCGCGCACGGCGGGCAGGTAGTCCACCCCCATGCCTGTGTACTTATCGACGGTACGCAGCACCCGATCTACCTCCCAGGTGTATTGCCCGGCAGACAACTCCCGGCTTTCTTTGATGGCTTTTCGGACCAGTTCGGCTAGCTTCAAAACACCCCGCCGCACCGGTTCTGGGAACAGCGACTTATTCTCTACTTCGTTGGAAGCCAGGAAAGTAAAAACCTCTTCCGTCCAGCCGACCTCCAATCCGCGCACGAGTTCTTCCTGCCAGTCGGGGCGTGTTTTGATTTTCGCCAGCGCCCGTTCCCGGATGATGCCCTTGCGGTTAGCATCGGTGTGGATGAGCAGGAACATCATGTCCTTGCTGAGGTCGCAATTGTCAATATTGACGAGTATTCCCTCTTCAAAACTGTCCAGCTTGCTGCGATCATAGGTCAACGTATGGAAGATGCCCTGTAACCTCGGCATCATCGAAGCGACCACAAAAACGCTGGCGAACACCCCGCTGACGCCAAAAACCAGCAGCGTCATCCAACGGGCAATCGAAGCAGGTACACCGCCCGCCAGGTTATCATTGGCCAGCAAATAGCCCGTCGTCAGTACCGCCATCGGCATAGCAATCGTCAGCACCCTGGCAATCCACCCGGAACCTTCGCCCATGCCGCTCGCCCCCACTGTGATCGCTATGACCAGAAAACCCAGCAGCAGCAGACCAAGCCGTTTGTCACTGCCGGCTGCCACCCACTGAAAACCTCCCCGCCAGCCAATGGCCAGCATGGACAAGCCAATCAGCAGTATGAAAGCCAGGTTTAGAATAAGCGCGCTCCAGGCGTAGCCTACCCGGTAGTCCCCGCCGGGCATGGGCTTGAGGTAGATGCCCCCAACCAATAGGATAAAGATCAGGGTGGCGATGGAGAGGAGGATGTTTGCGAGGAGCGGGGATGCTTGCATAGCGGGTGTTTTCTAAAAGGGCAGGTCGGCGGTGCGTTGCAAAACTCGTTGAAAACATTTTAAAAACGCGCCGAAGAGGGTACTTTTTTTGGTTCTTCGTCACTTTTGGTGGCGCCAGTGTCTAATTGCCTCTCCCTTCCAAGTTAAGCACCTGTGTACTAGCTGTTTGGTAAACATGGGGACCGAAAGTTGTTCTGGACAAGGCCGGCACCACCAAAAGTGACGAAGAACCAATAGCTCCGTTATTTCCAACAATATTCTCCAAGGAGCCGCCTTAAGGCAATAGCACCTCAATCAATACCCAAATGAGTATATACGGTAGTTTTTTTTAGAAAGTTGTCAAATCTATCATCCTTGGTCAGAATCAGAGTTTACACAATGGGAATACGTTGTGCTCAAGCCTCCACCGAAAGTTTAACCCGCACCACCACCCCCTTCGATACCGGCGTATTACTCTTCTCCGCCGTGCTCCCAATCGGCACCAGCACGTTCGTTTCCGGGAAATAGGTAGCCGTACAACGCTCCGGAATGTCGTAGGCGACAAGGATAAACCGCCGCGCTACCCGCTCCACGCCGTCGGTCGCATTGAACAGGTCCACCATGTCGCCGTCCTGGAAGCCGGACCTGGAAATATCGTAGGGATTCATCAAAATGACGCGGCGCTCGTTGAAAATGCCCCGGTAGCGGTCGTTCAGCCCATAAATGGTGGTATTGAACTGGTCGTGGCTGCGGATGGTCATCATGATGAATTCGTCGTCGGCCAGAGTTTGCGCGGGGACTTCCGCCAGGTGGAACTGCGCCTTGCCGTTCGTAGTCTTGAATTTTCCGTCGCGCGCGCCATTGGGCAGGTAAAATCCGCCTTTTTCGCGTACCCGCTGGTTATAATCCGCAAAACCGGGAATGGTCCGCTCGATGGCGGAGCGGATGGCATCATATTGCCCCGCGTATAAATCCCAGTCGATGCCGGAGTGTTCGCACAGCACGGCCTTGGCCAAACGGCAAACGATCGCCGGTTCGGACAACAGATCGCCGGAAACGGGGCTCAGCTTCCCCCGGGAAGCATGCACCACACCCATCGAGTTTTCCACGGATACAAACTGCTCTTCCCCGCCGCTCCTGTCCAGATCGGTGCGGCCCAGGCAAGGCAGGATCAGCGCTTCCTGCCCATGCACCAGGTGACTGCGGTTGAGCTTGGTGGAAACCTGCACGGTGAGCGCACAGCGCCGGAGCGCTTCCGCCGTATACGTCGTGTCGGGCGTGGCCGACAGGAAATTGCCGCCCATCGCCAGGAACACCTTCGCCTGGCCCCGGTGCATGGCATGAATACAATCCACCACGTCGTAGCCAGGTTCCCGGGGCGGGCGGAAACCAAAGTTCTTTTCCAGCGCGTCCAGAAAAGCGGGCGCCGGTTTTTCATAAATGCCCATGGTGCGGTCGCCCTGCACATTGCTATGCCCGCGGACCGGACAGGTGCCGGCGCCCGGTTTGCCAATGCTCCCTTTCAACAGCAGCAGATTGACCACTTCCCGGATCGTATCGACCGCGTTTTTATGCTGGGTGAGCCCCATCGCCCAGCAGGCAATGATCTTTTTAGATCCGGTGAGCAGGTCGGCGGCCGCCCGGATCTGGGGGAGTGGCACGCCGCAAGCCATAGCGAGATCCTCCAGGTTATGCGTTTTCAAGTGCTGTAAGTAGTCCTCCGCCCCGCTGGTCTGGTCCCGGATAAACACAAGGTCAAAGACCGTTCCGGGCGCCTGTGCTTCGGCTTCGAGCAGGAGGATGGCCAGCGCTTTGAGCAAGGCCAGGTCGCCGTTTATTTTCACCTGCAAAAAAACGTCGGTCAGTTCCGTGGCCTTTCCCAGCAGGCCCTGGACTTGCTGCGGATGGCTGAAACCGAGCAGGCCCGTCTCTTTCAACGGATTCACGGAGATGATTTTCGCGCCGTTGGCCTTGGCTTTCTGCAAGGCCGTGAGCATGCGCGGGTGATTGGTGCCGGGATTCTGGCCCAGGATCACGATCACTTCGGCCTCGTAAAAATCCTCCAGGGTCACCGACCCCTTGCCAATGCCCAGCGATTCGCCGAGGGCCACCCCGCTGGATTCGTGGCACATGTTGCTGCAATCGGGCAGGTTGTTGGTGCCGAATTTGCGCACGAACAACTGATACAAAAAAGCCGCTTCGTTGCTGGTGCGCCCGGAGGTGTAAAAGACCGCCTCGTCGGGGGAAGGCAGGCTTTGCAGGTGCGCCGCAATTTTGGCGAAAGCGGCTTCCCAGGAAATGGGCTGATAGTTTGTAGCGCCGGCCGGCAAATACATCGGCTGGGCCAACCGTCCTTTTTTGCCCAGTTCGAAGTCGGATAAGGCCGCCAGCTCAGCGACGGCGTTTTTGGCGAAAAAAGCGGCGTCCAGTTTTTTGGTGGTCGCTTCTTCGGCCACGGCTTTCGCCCCGTTCTCACAGTATTCGGCGAGGCCGGAGCGCTCGTCGTCGGGGTCGGGCCAGGCACAGCCCGGACAGTCAAAACCCTGGAACTGGTTGAGTTCGGACAGCACTTTTACGCCACGCGGCACGTTCATCGCCCCGAACACATGTTTCAGGCTGCTCCAGACGGCGGGCAAACCACCGGCTTTGGTAGCGGGCAGGCGAAGCCGGAGGCCGGTAAAGCGTTCCGGGTTTTCGGCATTGGGTGGCGTCGACTCCAGCTCATTTTTCATAGCGCGGGTTGGGATAGTTGTCGGATTGATCCTCGGCGACCTCGTCCAGGCAGACAAAGTCTTTTTCGAGCAGTAAAAACAGGGTGGCAGTGGGCGTCACTTGCATGGCGTGCTCGAAGCCGACCCGATCTTCCGCCGGCCAGTTTTTTGCTGCCTGCGCCGGAAGATACAAAGTGATGCAGTTTTGCAGAAATTCCGCTTGCAGGTTTTCGATGTTCTCTTTGGTGGCAATGGCATACCGGAGTACGTGGCTGGGATCGGGACCGAAACGCGTTTCCGCTTCGAGCCGGCCGGTAGTGCCCAGCGTACGTACTTCCGATTGGGTGAGCCGGTAGCGAATGAAGTTGTCTTTGATGCGAATTTTCATAGTGTGAAAATGAGGTGTCAGGGGTCAGGGGTCAGGGGTCAGGGGTCAGGAGGCAGGAGTTAGGAGTTAGGGGGCAGGGGGCAGGGGGCAGGAGTTAGTGTGGAGAATTTTGATTACCACCCCTGCCTCCTGCCCCCTGCCTCCTAACTCCTTTATCCATTATACACATTAAACCGCCGGCCCCGCAGAAAGCCGATCAGCACGATCCCGAATTCTTTGGCCGTGGTTACCGCCAGACTGGAAGGCGCCCCGACGGCACAGACCACCGGAATGCCGGCCATGGCGGCTTTTTGGATCAATTCGAAACTGGCGCGGCCACTCAACAGCAGGATGGTATTCGTCAAAGGCAGGCCGGATGCGGTGGCGGAATGCCCGATGAGTTTGTCCAGCGCATTGTGGCGACCCACGTCCTCCCGCAAAGCCAGCAGCGTGCCGTCCAGACTAAAAAGCGCCGAGGCATGGAGGCCGCCGGTCAGGTCGAAGGAGGACTGGGCCGCACGCAGCCGATCGGGTAGTGCATAGAGTACCTCGCTGTTCAAGGCACGGAAGGTCAGGGGATGGAACTTGCCCACCGCAGTCGTTTTGACGGCTTCGATAGACGTTTTTCCACACACGCCGCAACTGGAACTCGTGTAAAAATGCCGGTCCAGCCGGGACATGTCGAATTCGGCGGTCGGATCCAGCCGGGCTAGTATTTTGTTTTCGGCGAGGAGCTGCACATCGGTAATTTCCATGGCATGGCGCACAATGCCTTCGGTCAGCAAAAATCCCCGCACCAGGTCTTCGTCGGCGCCGGGCGTGCGCATGGTGATGGAGAGCGTACGGCTGATCCGCGCCTGGGGCTGGCCATGTTCCACCCATATTTCCAGGGGTTCTTCGACCGCCAGAAAGTCCTCTTTATCAACAGATTCCGTTCCGCTGACGGACTGGATGATCATTGCGGTGACACCGGTTATTTTCACCATGTTATAGCTTTGTTGCAGGTACAGTTAAAGTCTGGTATGACGGTCAGGTGTAGGCGGTTGTCCAGCCCGAAGCGGTGTCTATAGTCCTGGGCAAAACAGGCGACGGTTGTACTGCGCAATTCAGCGTTGCTACTGAATGTTTTCCTTTAAATTGTTGAGTTCGGTTAGTTCGTCCATGTTTGGTAGTCGTTAGAAAATGCAAATATAAGTTTCCGGGTTACGGTTTCTGGTTTTACCTTACCTGAAATCCGGGTGTCAAACTTACTTAAAATAATAAATTCAATGTATAAGAAATTATTAATGTGGTTATTATGCGTTCTACAGGCTTGGGTATTGTTAGCCCAGAACGTGGAAAAGTACCACGGGTTGATCGATAAAGCTGAATTGCTGATTGTAGATGGTAATGAAGGCGCCGCATTAGCGCTTTACCAGGAAGCATTTAAGGAAAATTTTGGTCATTTTTCTAAGGACTATTACAATGCGCTTTTGTGTGCGTGTAAAACAAAAGCAGATGCACAATGCATAAATTATGCAACACAACTGGTTAAACGAGGCGTCCAAATCAGCTTTTTCAGCAAGCCGCAGCTTCAATATCTGGTAACCCTCCAGGATCTATCCACCTTGTATAAAGAGACGGAAACTCGTTTCGATAAAAGTTTACAGGATACCATTGCATTAATGATCAAAGAAGATCAGCAATATAGAGTCGACAATATTGCGGTGCAGGATCTTATATATAAAGCAGACGAAATAAATTACGCGCGGATAGTACGCATATTTGAAAAATATGAATACCCCACCGAATTATTAATAGGTACCAGCACGTTTCAGGGCGGTCGGCGAATAGCCACCAGAAACGATTTTGACGTTTTGATTACCCATCAGTTGAAAAATGGCCATTGTGAGTTGATGGACTACCTCACGCAGGCGCTGCGTAAAGGCTTGTTGAATCCGGAAGTATTTGTTACCCATGCTACTTACTGCCTGGACGACGAACATAGGTTGGGATATTTTAACCGAAATCAGGAAATTTATTATCAGATGGACAGCCTGATATTTACCGGCGATCCGGCCATGGAACCATACGTGAACCAAACCAGAAAGCAGTATTATTTATGTACGATAGAAGAGCTGAAAAAGAAAGTGCATTTCGCTTATGATAAATCGAAAGAACCACTCTATTCGCTACACTGCAATTATGCCATTACCTATCGTGAGTTGAACGGTAACGATTTAAATAAAAACATAGAAGAGTTAAAGGAGAAAAACCCGTCCACAATTCTATACAAAACGCTGAAATCGAATGAACCCTATTTTTGGTAGAAAATACAATTTCCTGCATTTTATTGTGTTTGTCTTTTTTGCAGGCCTTTTACTACTGCATTGCAGGCGGAGCAGTAGCCTTGACTATGCTGATGCCATCAAGCGGTGTGCCGAAAATAAATCCACAGACCAACAGGCCTTTTTTTTTCCGAGTCCTTCATGTGTAATTGGCGCCGTATTGCCAAAATTTGAATCTACAACTATAAAAAACAGGCAGATAAATGCAGATTATTTTAAAGGCAAGGTTAGCATAGTGAATTTTTGGTTCGTAGGCTGTGCGCCTTGTGTGGCCGAAGTCCCTGGATTCAATAATTTGGTAAAAAAGTATGGCAAAGACAAATTAAGATATGTAGCGGTTTCTTTAGACAGCCAGGAGGACGTGGAAGCTTTTTTAAATACCCACGAATGGGATTTTGATCATGTGTGTAATGGAAAAAAGATTATAGAAGAGATATTTCACCTGCCATGGGGTTACCCGACTACCTTTTTGGTCGACCAGAACGGAGTAATAATTAAAAATATTAATGGAGGGATACAAGATTCGACCGCAGTTTTTGAAATTCAGGGAAAACTCATACCTGCCATTGACAGCCTTTTAAAGGGATTATAATTACTCTTTAATCCCCAGCCGCAGCACCTCCGAGCCAGCGCATAGAAACGCCCCGGTACCATATACTTCCCACAGTTCCTTACTCACCTGCAGCGAGGGCGACGCGCCGGTGGGTTGCACAAAACCGATCATGCCGTCCGGCTGCTGGTTCTTCAACAGGGCCTGCCAGCCTTTTTTGATGGCCTGCAAATACTCGTCGGCTTTTAAATAACCCTTCCGGACGCCATACGCCAGTCCGCCGAACACCCAGCCATTGCCGCGCGACCAGAAGATTTTCCGGCCGTTTTGTTCCGTTTTGCCGGCGCCATCGGCGGATATTTTATAATCGAGGTCGCGCGACCAGAGATGCTCCTGCGGGTCATAGAGTTGATCATAGGTCTGCCGGTACCATTTATCCATGGCTTTCAGGTAAAGGTCGTTGCCGCTCAGCGCCGCGTATTTGGCCAGTACCGGCGGGCCCATGAACAGCGCATCGCACCACCACCAGACCATGTTCTGCACCTTCGGATGCTCCCAGGTATGTGCATCGCCATAGAGGATCATGCTGTCCAGCGTAGCTTTGGTGGTTTTTACTTTTCCAGCACCTTCACTTCCACCCGCTGGTTGGCGCGGTCGGCGGCTTTGGAAAGCGCCTGCATCCTCGGCTGCGATTTTCCGTAACCCTTATGCGTCACCTGATGGACCGCCACGCCATGGTCCGTCAGGTAGCGCATCACGGAGCGGGCTCTGTTGGTGGATAGTTCGGCGGCGAATCGATCGCCGGGTCGCAGGTTGGTATGTCCGCCGATTTCGATTTTCAGCGTTGGATAGCGTTGCAGGAAGTTCGCCAAGGCCGCGAGGGTGCGGTAGGAGGTGGAGTCCAGCTGGTAGTCGTCGGCCTTGAAGTACACGTGACCAAGCTCGAGGATGCTGCCGATGCGTAATTTTTCGATCTCGGGATCATGGCCGGCCTCAAAGACGGTGGTGCCCGGGGCGGCGGGTTGTGCGCTCGTGGTTGCCGGCCGCACTTTGTCTGGGGGTTTGACCGCTGGTTTACGTTTTGCCGGTACGGCTACGGGTTCTGGCAGGGGTGCGAATTCGATTACGATGCGGGCGCTGAGGTTGGCGTGACTGCCATCGAAAGCCAGGCTAATGGCTTCTACGAGGATGGTATTGGTAGTGTTGGTGAAAAAATAGTCCGTCACGTCGTAGGTGTAGATCCGGTTATACATGAAGCCGCTCACGCTGCGGAAAAGAAACCAGTCGTCGTAGCCGTTTTTTAATTTCCCGTCGCGCTGTGCGACACTGACCAGCCGCTTGTTGATATATACGCGGGCCACATCGTCGCAATTGACTTCCAGCGTGATTTTCCGAAAGGGATCGGCGCCGAGTGCTACGGTTTTGCGAAACAGATAAGCTTCTCCTTCGCCGTCGGCGGTGCGGTTATGCCAGATCGCCGTGGAGCCGGGAACAATTTTGGAGCGCTCATTATAGTCCGCCGCAACGGCCTTGTAGGTTCCACCGTCCAGCGGCGTTGCCGGCGAGGCGATCTGTTCCCCCGACAGTGGATACTCGCCGAAATGGACCTGCCTGCCGCTGACGTCCCAGCTTTCATCGGTTACGATGGTGATCGGTGGCCGGCTGACGGCTTGTTTTATTTGAGCTGAAATGGCAAGCGGCAGTACGAAAAAAGTCGTTGCGAGGGCGCAGGAGGTATAACGTAGAAGGGTCAGCATGACGCAGAGTGTTTGTGTAACTTTGAAATGCAAAGTTATTTGCAATCTACGGATGAAGCAATTGGGATAGTAAATAAAAGAAAAGACCGTCAACACAGCGAACTGTGCGACGGCCTTTCTCATTTATCAATCGTCATTCTCATTGAATCCTGGTGGTCCATTCTTCGTTTAAACGATGAACGGATCCACGATGGCCAATACCTGGGCCTTGGTCAGCGGCTCGTCGAAGCTTTCGCTGGCGGCATTGGCGGAGATGCTTTGGCCATTGATATTCACAATGTTCACCCCGGCTTGCACGGTATTTTCTTCTCCGTCGTAGCTGGCTTGCACCAGCGCATTGGCGGAGCCCAAACCCGGCTCTTTACCCGTAATCCACGGTTTCACGTCGCCGAAGTTGTTGGCTTTCCGCATCTGGCGGATATGCGACGCATGGCGCGCTTCCACCGAGTGGATGTTCAGCGCGGCTTCCAGCACGTCGCCGGTACCGATCAGGTTGCCGGCCTGGCCTTTATAAGCGCGGACGCCCGTATCTTCCAGGGTCTGCGCAACGGCCAGGAACAGCTCGTAGCTGGTAAAAGCGGCCTTGAACGGGCCATTTCCCGAGCCGTTACCGCCCGACAGATCGAAGGTTGGTTTGGCGACCGGCGTACCACCCGCAGCGGAAATGGCCGTTTTCAGGAAGTTGACGTGGGCCAGCTCGTGGTTGCGGATCGTGGTAATTGCGCCCGTGGCTGCACCGGCCGGGATCAGTCCCGAGCTGTTAAGTGCCGTGGCGTAAAATTCATATTCGAGGTACTCCAGAGTGAGTGCATAGTTCAGCACGTCCAGTACGCTGGAATTGGGCGTCTGACCGTACGCTTTGTTGAGCATAGAGCCCAAAGCAAAGGGTAGGGAGGTCAGCGCTATTTTTTTGCCCAGCCCGGCGAAAGAGCGCATCGCATCGCGGCGGGTATCGAGCCGTCCGTAGATTTCCGGATCCTGCTCTTCTATTTGACTGAAAATTTTAAGGAAATTCATGTGCTATTTCGGTTTAGAAGCTTAGGCAGGAAGGGTGTTAGCGTCGAGGCGGGTCTTGATGTACGGCGCGGCAATGGTCAGCACTTCACGTGGTTTACGCGATTTGTCCAAACCGTTGCCATCGATCACCGTCGAATCGGCAAAAGTGCCGTTACTGATCAGGTCGCGGATATAGGCCGCGTGACGGGCTTCTACCGAAACGATCTTACCGGCCAGCAGCAGATAGTCTGGGGTCGTGATATAGCGACCGGCGCCGTTGTAGGCCGATACGCCGAGGTCTTCAAAAGCCTTGGCGGTACCGAGTACACTGTCGCGGCTCGTAAAGTTGATGCTGCTGAAGTCGACCTCCAGATCCCGGATGGCATTGGTGCCAAGTGCCGCTTTGAAAAATTCGCGGTGCGCCACTTCATGGTCGCGTACATCGGTCAGCAGGCTCTTTTCGCCGGTCGTCATACCCGAGAACGGGGTAGCGATCAACTGCGTGTAAAAGGCCGCTTCTAATTGTTCGAGGGCGTAAGCGTAGTTCAATATAGCAACGTCGCCGCTGCCGAAACTGACGCCGCCGTCTGAGTCGCCGTCTTTACAGGAAGCCAAACCGAGTAGTGATCCTGCCGCGAGGGCCGTACCGGCATAACCGGTATAGCGCAGGAATTCGCGACGTTGCAGCGCTTTCTGGAAGGCCAGAACATCAACGTTCTCCAGTCCATTTTTTTCTGGTACTTTCATCGAAGTGTGGTGTTTAAATGATGAGTGATAACATTTTTTCTTACTGCGGTGTACCGGACTTTCCAGGCCATTGCATCCGCCTTATTACCAGACCTACGAGCGTATTCCACGCCTTGGTTTTTTAATTTCGGGAAAAAACAGAAAAATACTTTTCGTCCGATTTTATTCATAATCAAATTGTTATGCATAAAAGTCTGGCATTGTTTTTTACTCATTTCTTCCGGTTAAAGAAGGTGGGAAATTTTCTCTACACTTTTAATTAGTCCGTCATCAAGCTCTATGTCTACTACTTTTCGTCGTATTGCCCTGGGTTTTCTGCTGGTCGTTGTCGGCCTGTTTATCGCTGGATTTTTGTTCGCCCGTTTCTGGCTGGACGGCTATTTGCGGGATCAAATGATTGCCGCGACCGACCGCAGCAGCGAGCAGATGTACGCGCTGCAAATGGATCGCCTGCACACCAATATTTTTACCGGAACGGTGGTCGCCAGCGGCATCCATATTCAGACGGATTCGCTGCGCTGGGAAGTACTGCGTAAGGAAAAACCCGGGAAGACGCCCCTGCGTATCGACCTGAAACTCAGCAGTTTCGCTATTCGCCATTTTGACTGGAAGCGGTTCTGGCGGACGAAGGAGGTAAGCGTGGGCAGCATTGTATTTAATGACCCGGAACTGCAACTGGCTTCCGTAAAAGACACGGTGCTGGAAGTAGACCCGCAAAACGATACGCTGACCAAACAGATGCTCAACCGCCTGCCGCTTATGCTGGCGCCCCATGCCAAAAGCCTGCACATCGGCTCCATCGAAATCCACAACGGGAAAATGAGTTACCGCACCCAGCGTCCGCGCGGCGATTCCTACCAGCAAGCCGATAGTGTGGAGTGGGTGTTGTCGGATTTGAACCTGGTGGCCGGCGACACCATGGAGACCGGTAAGCCGCTCTATGCGGAAAATATTGCCCTAACCGTGCACAACTACGAACTCTGGCCGCCCGGCAGTGTGTACGCCTATCGTTTTAAATCGGCGACCATCGAGGGCCGCGATTCCCTGGTGACCATGGAAGGCGTGTCGGTGTTGCCCATTCTTTCGGATGCGGAGTTCATGCAACGCTTCAAGATCCGTCGGCCACGACTGCGGGCCCGTGCCGGAGAAGTAGTAATTCGTAAACTGGATATATTCAGGGCGCTGCATAAAAAGGAGTGGAACATGCAATCCATGAACATTGATGGCATCGACATTAATGTCTATCAGAATAAGAATATTCCGCCTAAACTTAACAAACAACTGCCGAACGAATTGTTCCGCAGCATTCCCGCTTACCTGAATATCGATACGGTGGTGATGCGTAACACCCATGTACTGTACACCGAAGTCATCGAAGACGGTAAGGGGTTGCTCGAATTTAATAACATGAACGGCCTGATCATCAATGTCACCAATGATGCGACCAAGATGAGCAACGCCACGCCGGCGCACGTTTTTGCCCGCGGGGAATTGATGGGGGCCGGTATACTGGATGTAAAACTTAGTATTTCGCTGCTTTCTCCCGCTTTCCGCTGCAACTACGAGGCCAATCTGGGGAAAATGGACATGACCTACCTGAACCGCCTGTTGACCAACAAAGACCACCTGCGCGTGGATTCGGGGGATGCGGAAAATATTATTGCCAAGGTCAATATAGTCGGTGAACACGCCGACGGCAGCGTGGAAGCAACGTATACCAACCTGAAATTGAGCATGTTAAAAGAGGATACCGGCAAAAAGAAAAAGCTCATTTCCGCCGTAGCCAACCTGATCATCCGCAACAATAACGACCGGGAAATAGAAGGGCGTCCTTTTAAAATCGGAACGGTCAACTATGACCGCGACCCCACAGACGGCTTTATCCGTTTCCTGTGGCGCTCCGCCCAATCCGGCCTGATGGGTACCCTGGTCCCCGGCGGACTGAAACTGGGTAAAACGCATGATTAGAACAGTTTAGAGGGGTTTATAGGGGTTTAGAGAGGTTTAGAGGCTAACGATTACCCACAAAACCACCAAATTGATTTTTTTTGATAACTCTCTAAAAATCAAAATCTTGTATGGATTATTGGAACGCGGATTATACGGATTGAACGGATTTTCACAGATTTATTTCCGGAAACTTCTTGCGTTTTGGGATGGAACGAAAGCAAAAAATCCGTTTTTATCCGCGTAATCCGTTTAATCCGCGTTCCAATTGCTCTACGGTTAACGCTTTGGGGATTTTGTGGGTAATCGTTAGCCCTCTAAACCCTCTAAACCCTCTAAACCCCTCTAAACCCTCTAAACCCTCTAAACCCCTCTAATCCTCCCTATTTCCTCATTTCTAAAATACTGGCCGGCTGTCGTCGGCATTCCTATGCAATCCTGGCTCACCATACCCGATCATTCCGATTTTACGCTCCAGAACCTGCCGTTCGGCATTTTTTCCAACAACGAAGATCCGCAACGGCGGCCGGGCATCGCCATCGGGGAATATGTACTCGATTTGCAGGCCCTGAACCACGGCGGCTTCTTTTCCGGGCTGGATTTTGATAAAAAAAGCCTGCATAAACCGACGCTCAACGACTTCATTGCACAAGGGCGTCCGGTCTGGCGCGCACTACGGGAAAGAATCATCGAGCTGCTGACGACGACCGACCGGACACAACAGACCGGGCTGGAAACCTGCCTGGTGCCGCAATCCATGGCTACGATGCATCTGCCGGTCGCTATTGGCGATTACACCGATTTTTATTCGAGCGAAGAACACGCCACGAACGTTGGTAAGATGTTCCGCGACCCGGCCAACGCGCTGTTGCCTAACTGGAAACACCTGCCGGTGGCTTACCATGGGCGCGCCAGTTCCATTTGTGTATCGGGTACGAATTTTCAACGCCCGAAAGGCCAGATCCGCCCGAACGATGCGGAACCCCCGATTTTTACGGCGACCAAATCCTTGGATTTTGAACTGGAAATGGCCGCCATTATCGGCCGGTCCAATGCGCTCGGTGAACCGGTGACCACGGCGGAAGCGGAAGACCATATTTTCGGTTTCGTGCTGTTCAATGACTGGTCGGCCCGCGACGTGCAGCGCTGGGAATACGTGCCGCTGGGACCATTCCTGGCCAAGAACTTCTTTTCCTCCATGTCGCCCTGGATCGTTACACTGGATGCGCTGGAGCCGTTCCGTGTGGCGGGACCGGTGCAGGATCCGGCTGTTTTGCCCTATTTGGAATTTGCAGGCGACCACCATTTTGACCTGCCGCTCGAAGTTGCACTTACGCCGCCCGGTGGCGGGGAAACGATTATTTCCCGCTCCAATTTCAAGCATATGTACTGGAATATTGCGCAGCAGATCGCCCACCACACGGTGAACGGCTGCAACCTGCAAGTCGGCGACGTGCTGGCCAGCGGCACCATTTCCGGGCCTACGGAAGATTCGTTCGGTTCCATGCTCGAACTGACCTGGGGCGGTAAAAACCCTATGATGTTGCCCGATGGTACGGAACGCAAGTTCATCCTCGACGGTGATACGGTGACTATGCGGGCGACTGCGGAAAAACCGGGCATACGGGTTGGTTTTGGGGAAGTTAGGAACCGGGTGTTGCCGGCGCGGGATTAATATTTTTATCCGGCTAAAGTCGGGTTACAAGGCCCGACTTCAGTCGGGGTTACAAAAGCTTATGACACCACGTATTCTCTGGCAACCCAGTGTTGAATTTCAACAAACATCCCACCTGCGCCGCTACCTGGATTGGTTGAAAAGCGATCCGCGCTACGGCCTGGATTTTCCGGACTATGCCGCCGCCTGGCAGTGGTCGGTGGATGACGTAGAGGCTTTCTGGAAATCCGTCTGGGATTTTTTTGAAATAAAAAGTTATACGCCGTATACCTCGGTTTTGCAGGGCGCCATGCCGCATGCCCGCTGGTTCGAGGGGGCGACGCTGAACTATGCCGAACACATTTTTCGTAACTATACCGACGAACGTCCGGCCATTCTTTTTCAGTCGGAAAGCACGGATTTAAAAGAGATCAGCTGGCGGGAGCTGCGGGAACAGGTCGCGGCCATGGCGGATTTTTTGCGTAGTCAGGGCATTGGGGTAGGGGATCGGGTCGCCGGTTTTTTGCCTAATATTCCGGAAGCGACGGTGGCCTGGCTGGCGACGATCAGCCTGGGCGCTATATGGTCGAGTGCATCCCCCGATTTCGGGGCGGGCAGTGTACTGGAACGTTTTGCCCAGATCGAACCCAAAGTACTTATTGCGGTCAATGGTTATCGCTACGGTGGAAAGGCGTTTGATAAATCCGGTGAGGTGCAGCAGTTGCAAAACGCACTGCCGGGCCTGGTGGCCACGATCATTGTGCCCTATTTACCGGAAGCGGGCAGCGAATGGACCGCCACCACATCCTGGGCTACGGCCACCGCAGCCACCCAGGTTCCGCTGGATTTCACGCCCGTACCTTTCGCGCATCCCATCTGGATCCTGTATTCTTCCGGCACGACGGGCATTCCCAAAGCCATCACCCATTCCCACGGCGGTATGTTGCTGGAACACCTGAAATACGTGCATTTCCATAATGACGTGCATTCGGGCGAATGCTTTTTCTGGTTCACCACGACCGGCTGGATGATGTGGAATTTTCTGCAAGCCACCCTGCTGGCCGGGGCGACGATGGTCATGTACGATGGCAGTCCGGGTTTTCCCGATATGCAAGTATTATGGCGTCTGGCCGAACGCGTCCGGTTGCAGCATTTCGGTATCAGTGCCGCTTACGTACTATCGTGTATGAAAGCCGGCATCGTGCCGCGGGAGCTGGACCTGTCCGCCCTGCGTTCCATCGGCTCGACGGGTTCGCCGCTGCCGCCGGAGGGTTTCGACTGGATTTATGCGCAGGTGAAAACCGATGTCTGGCTGACGTCCATGAGCGGCGGCACCGACGTATGTACGGCTTTTGTCGGCGGCAATCCGCTCCTGCCCGTGTATGAAGGTGAAATTCAGTGCCGTACCCTTGGCGCCGCCGTGGAAGCCTATGATGAGCAAGGCCGTCCTTTACTGGACGAAGTGGGCGAAATGGTCATTACCCAGCCTATGCCCTGCATGCCGGTGTTCTTCTGGAACGACCCGGATTTTACGAAATACCAGGCGAGTTATTTCGAGGATTATCCGGGTATTTGGCGGCATGGCGACTGGCTGCGCATCACGTCGCGTGCTTCGCTGGTCATTCTGGGGCGCTCCGATGCTACGCTCAACCGGCAGGGTATCCGCATTGGTACCAGCGAAATTTACCGCTCGGTGGAGCAGTTGCCCGAGTTGCGCGACAGCCTGATCGTGAATCTGGAACAAGCGGATGGCGAATCTTATATGCCGCTGTTTGTGGCCTTGAAACCGGGCTTTGAATTGACGGAAGAATTAAAGAAAAAAATCAACAAGCAACTTCGAACGGACTATTCGCCGCGGCACGTACCGGATGCTATTATTGCCGTGCCGGATATTCCTTACACCATTAGTGGCAAGAAACTGGAGCTGCCTGTAAAAAGAGTGTTGCAGGGCAAGGCATTGGAGAAGGCAGTAAATCTGGGCTCGGTGCGGAACCCGGAGGCGTTTGAGGCGTTTTTAGGATTTAGGATGTAGGATTTTAGTGATAGTCTCACTTTGAGTGAGACTATCACTAAAATCCTACATCCTAAAAAAACAACGATACACTTCCCTTCAAAAAGAACGGCGTGCCCGGCGTATAATGCAGCTCCGATACCGGCGCCTGTTCGTCAAACAGGCGGCTTTCCGTATCGAACTGCGCTTCGTTCCAATCCACGTTCAGCAGGTTCTCAAACGACAGCCCCAGTTCAAACTTGCGTTGCGTATAGGTTACCCCGCCATCCAGCAGGAAATAACCCAGCGCGGTAACGGTGTTGATCTCATTGGCCGGCCGGTCGGCGATGTACCGGTAGCGCAGACTGGCGTTCAAACCCTTTTTAAATTTGGTTGTCAGTCCGCCTATGCTGCTGAAGGTCGGCGCCAGTGGAATAAAGTTCTCGCCTTCCGGGTCTCCCTTACTCCTTGGCACCGTGAAATTCAGGTCGGTATCGAAAAACAGCCAGTCGACGATCTGGTAGCGCGCCGAGAAATCCAGGCCGTACCGCCGAGTTTTACCGCTGGGTTCCACCACCGCTTCGTCGCCGACGTACACGAATTCCTGTTCCAGATCGAGGCCCCAAACGGCTACATTGAGCAACAGGCTTGCCGTCGGTTTGATGAACGTGCCCACGTCGACGCCAAAGGCGCGGGGCAGAATTTGCGCGCCGTTTTGCGGCACCACCACCCGGGCATCATTGGAGTGAAAACCGACGCCCGATTTGACATACAGCTGCACCACCGGCGAAGGATTGTAGTAAAAACTCAGTTTCGGGCTCACCACATGGGCATTTACCACCGGGTGGCTGAACAGGCTGTCTAACTGATTGACGTAACCGAACACAAACTGATCGAAGCGCAGTCCGGCGTTGATACTGAACTTGTTGGATATTTTCCAGATCTCATCCGCGTACAGTCCGGCATTGAGTTCGTCGATGTCGCCCAGAGCGTAATAGCCCAGAAAGGTGTTCCGTTTTTTGGTATGCGACAGTTCGGTGCCCTTGGTTTTATCGTAGCGGATATTCAAACCCACTTCGGTGCGCAGCGTCGTGTTCCCGGCTTGCCGGTCGAAGTTATAATTCACTTTATAGCCGAAAATATCGCGGTTTTCGACCTGCTGGATCTGGTCGCCATCGACCGGGTCGTTCAGGAAAAACGTAAAATTGGAAAACAGCTGGAACTGGTTACGCACGTAGTACACCTGATTTTTCAGGAAATCGCCGTTGGAGAACGACTTCAGCAGTTGCAGATTCGCGTTGGTGCGGCTGGTAGCCCCGCCTTCCGAATCATCGATGGCGCCAAAACGGGTAATGCGGCCGCTTTTGACCGCCCTGTCCGGCACCTGACCCGACGCCTCCCACTTGCTCGACATGTTGGACAACGAGATGCTCAGCACCTGATCGCGTCCCACCAGACCATGGTATTTACCCATCAGGTTAATGCGGCTGAAATTCTGCGGGCTTTCAAAAGGACCGTTGCTGAACAGCATTTCGGAAGCGACATAGGCATTCTGATTCGTGTTGTTTTTACCCAGTAAGTCCACCAGCGCAACGGCCCGGTAGGTGTCGAATTCGCCGGCTTCCAGTTTGATCGTGCTGTGGTCCAGTGCGTTGCGGGTGTTGAAATCCACGTAGCCAGCCGTGGCAAAATCGCCCTGCCGGGTGTAATAAGGACCTTTGTTAAAGTCCACGTTCTGAATGGCTTCGGGGATCAGGAAGTGCAGATCGGCATAGCCCTGGCCATGGGCATGACTGACCATATTGACCGGCATACCATCCACGGAAATGCGGATATCCGTGCCATGATCGGCGTCGAAACCGCGCAGGTAAATCTGTTCGGCTTTACCGCCGCCGGCATGCTGGGCCGTGAACAGGCCCGGCACCATGCGCAAAATATCCTGCGAACTTTTAGTCGGCCGTAAATCCAGATCGATCTTGCTGATCAGGGTCATGGTTTTGGCCAGGTCACGCTGATCATTAACGACCACCTCCGAAATGTTAAGCGATTTGGGCGCCATGAAAATATCTATGGAAACGGGCGTGCCGGCCGCTACGGTCACCGCAATGCGCTGCGTTTCAAAACCTAACAGGCTCACTTGCAGGGTATAAGCGCCGGGGCTTAGTTCCCGGATATAAAAGGCGCCGGTTTCATTCGAATGCCCGTGCAGCGGACTGTCCTGGATGGCAATGGTGGCGCCCACGAGTGCTTCGCCGGTCAGATCATTGGCCACTTTTCCGGAAATACTCCCGGTTTGGGCGAAGGAAGTGGCGGCCAGCAACCACCCGGTAAAGCAAAGGCTGTATATTTTTAAACTAGTGTTTTTCACGATGTGGTGTATTGGAAAGCAGGTTTTAACCCGCCATGGAAGAAGTAGGCATACCACATACTGGTCAGACGACTTGGAGTCGTCGGACCAGGGTGCTGCGGTCAGACGACTTCAGGTCGTCTGATTGCTAAACGAGTGGGTTAGCGGAAATGACTGTTCGGCAACACAGGCATGCAGCGCTGCCACTTCCGCTTGGAAGCCAGTACATAAATAATCAAAGGGAAATCAGGCAGGCAGTTAGCTCTTAGCTGCGTCGGGCGGGGGCAGGAGGACGTCGCCAAAGACGTTTTGATACAGGAACGACCAGTCGGTATGCAGCGCGGACCAGGTAGACGGTGTAACGCCCCACACCGTGGGTGGCAGCGGCAACAAATGCGCCGACAGGGCATCTTTAATATAAGAAAAATTATGCGTTGTAACGGGATGATCGCTGCTGTCTTTTTCCGACTCGGCCATCGCCAGACCTACGTGGTGGCTATGGACCTGACCGTTGTGCACGTGTTCCAGGTGGTCCTGCCAGTTGAAAGCGTGCGCCAGACCATCGCTTACCCAGGGCAGCAGCGTTTGCGCGGCGGCGTTCAGGTAAATGACTAAGAAGGTCCAGGCGACGATTTTTTTCATTCCACGTACAGTATGGGGAGATGTACGTACGGAAGGTCCACCTGGATTTTAGCGGAGAGGTGACATCCCGATTTTTCATAGGGGTGTCATCTCAGAGCGGCAGTGAATAGCGGCAATCAATAACGCCAAGCTACTGGTCGATCGGCAAAAATTATGAGCAAAGGAAGTGTACGAGGCAAGAGAAATACGGAGGACGATTTGCGAATCAACACGTTTAAACGTATTATTGTGGGTATATTTGCTTCTTTTGCGAACTTAACCGTGAATTTGTCTATAGGATTGAGCATTATGAAAGATCATATCCACCTGCTAAAAAAGATAAAAGCCTGCGTAGAGGAGATCGATCCGCAGTCTAAGGTTATCTTATTCGGCTCCCGATCCAGAGGCGAGGCGAGGGAAGATTCCGATTGGGACATATTGATATTAACGTCCGGTTCCATTGATTTAAAAGTGGAGCAAAAGTTTCGGCATAAACTGTTTGAACTGGAGCTGGAATTTGGACAAGCAATTTCCACCTTCGTTTATTCAAAAGAAGATTGGAATGGTAAGCAACGGGTTACGCCATTGTATCAAAATGTACAACGGGAAGGAATCGCTTTATGAAATCAGCAGACCGGGACGCTTATGTAAAATACCGATTGCAAAAGGCTGAGGAAACCTTCGAAGTTGCCGAACTGCTTGTGGAAAATAAAAAGTGGAATTCGGCAATCAATCGCTTCTATTATGCTGCTTATTATGCCGTTAGTGCTTTAATAGTTAAGCTGGAAATAGATACAAAAACGCATGCGGGCGTAAAAACACAATTCTTCCTACGTTTTTTCAAAACTGGTAAAATAGACGCCCGATTAGGTAAATTGTACTCAGATTTATTTGACTGGCGATAGAAAGGAGATTATGGAGATTTTTTCGATTTTACGGAGGAAGATGTTAAGCCACTTGTGGCGCCGATAAGGGAATTGATAAGTGTTATAATAGATATAGCCAGCGCAAAATAGCTTTAAACGAAATCGCAGTTTAAATGTCTGATTACCAGATATTTAAACCTGCCTATAATATTTGGCCCTGCCATTAACATTGTTTCCCGGGTTTGCTTTGATGGATTCGGGTTATTGGGCAATCAATTGGCAAAAATTATTTTATAAAGCGCTTGTTCTATTAACTGATAGTTTCACTTGGAGTGAGACTATCCGTTAATAGGACTTCACTTATGCCTAAACCAGCAATCCCGCCGCTCCACCTCATAACCTTTAAATACCGTATTCACCGGCGCGCCATGGTATAAACAGTCGTTAAACCGTGTCCGTACCAGGTAATTAAAGGCGCCCATATCGCCGGTATAAGCGCTCTGATTATCCTGGTTATACTGCGCATGGATCTGGCAGAGTGCTTCCAGAAAATGCTGCATTAAAGCGTGGTTTCCACCGATAACGCCACAATTGAGTAAGGTCGCCTGACTGAATTGGGTTTCGTAGGCTGTAAAATCAGCTATTCGGCTGCGCAAATGCGTGGAATGGTCCATCATCCAGGCATCATCGAGTTGCTTGGGCTCGTCGCCACAGAAAAGGGTAGCGGGATGGGTATTAAAAAGCGGGTGTATAAATGGATTGCTACACACGACTACATCGGCTACGTCGGTTACAAAAACGTGGCTTATTTGCGCAGCATGCTGCCGGAGAAATTCGCAATACACAAAATAACGGTACACATTCGGGTTATATGGGCCCGGAAAGTCCACTTTTACTAGTTGTATATAGTCATTTTGATGTTTGGCACAGGTCGCTGCCGAAAAGTTATTATGGAAGAGTACGCCCTTTAACTGTAAATCGGCAATAGATTCCGCCCAGTCTTTTACTAAGGAATAATCGTCGGCCGCTAAATTCGTACTACGGTTTACATCATATACGCCCGTCAGGTGACAGGCCATGATCAACGGCGTATTTCGAGGAAGTAAAACGGCTTCCATGATTAAGAAAGGGAAATAGGCTGCATTTGTTTTAAAGTAGAACAAATACTCGTAGGCGAGTTGCGGTAGTAAATATACGTTCTCAAATCTACTTTTTGAACCCGGTACTGAAGCGCCACGTGCTCATAAAAGTGTGCATCGGCCGCATAGGTATCCTGAAATTTTACACTATGAAAAACCTCTTTTTTGCCAAATAAAGTCGCAAATAACACGCAGTCATCTACGTGAATAACCTGGCTGCGATCCAACCTGTCCGGCACGTAGTAATCGGCTTCTGTATCCACAACGGTTTGCGTGGTCGAAGCGATCAGATCGGAGAATTCCATTTGCTGCAGGCATGAACGCAAATGATTGGGTTTATATTCATCATCCGCATCGATGATGGTGATGAATTGTCCGCTGCTGTTTAAAATTCCCCGGTTAATAGAACTGGATTGCCCCCGGTTCTTATGGCGGATATAGGTGATTTTATCCTGATGTTTTTGGGCGTAATGCAGCAGTTGGGTATTCGTATCATTATTACTGCCGTCGTCGATTATAATTAATTCAAAATTCTGGTAATCCTGGCCAAGCACCGAATCTATCGCTCTTTTAACCAGGTTAAAGTCGGTATTGTACACCGACATCAGTACCGAAATCATCATTTTTGCTTATTCTGAAACGTTTTTTTGAAAATACGCCGTAAAGGTAGAAACAATAACAGGCCATTTGTTCCGGCGGTAAGAAATTGCCTTAAATTTTGAGTTTACAAATGCATCAACTTGGTCGCATACTGGGCGGGCTTGAACACGCCCTGCTGTCCGGCTTTGGCCGGCATGAACTGCCAGGGCGTCACCTGTTTGGTCCAGTCGAAATCGTTTTTCTCCTTATGGCGCCGACGGTAGGCGAGGGGCGTGCAGGAACGATATTTCTTAAACAGCCGGTTGAAGTTCGCCACATTGTTGAACCCCGAGGCATAACAGATCTGGTTGATCGGCTCGTCGGTGCTCAGCAGCAGTTTGCAGGCGTGACCAATACGCACGTCCAGGAGGAACTGGGTGAAACTCTTGGTCGTGTATTTCTGGAAAAAATGGCTGAAGGCCGAACTGGTCATGTTCACCAGCGCTGCCACCTCGCCGATCTTGATGTTGTAGTTGGCGAAGTTTTTCAGAATATAGGAGTACACCATTTGAATGCGGTTGTTCTCCGACGTAAGCGCCTGCGGTGAAAAACCCTCACTGGCCAGAAATGTCGTTTCCGTCGATTGCGACAACAGGTCGAGCAGCTGCAAAAACTCGACGATGCTGGCAAAACCCTTGTCCTCCGTCAGCCCGATCATCTTCTGCATGGCCAGTTCTACGGTTTTGCCCTGGAATTTAATGCCCCGCGCGGCATCCTGCAGCAACTTCCGGATCTTGTAAAAGCGCTCCTTTTGAAAGAGGTGGCCGACCAGCAGGTCCATGGCAAACTGGATAGTGATCACCCGATAGGGCTGCAAACTCTGTTGCAGGGCTTCCTCGGCATCCCATTTATGGTATAAATAAGGCCCGAGCAGCACCAGATCGCAGTGGTTATACCGCTCCGTACTGTCGCCGACTATACGTGTGCCGGAGATACCAACGACCAGGTTGAGTTCGAATTCCGGGTGGCTGTGGATCGGGTAGTCAAAGCCGTTATTGACAGAGTCCAGCACCACCAAAACGTCCGGTTCTTTCAAGGGGGTAATTTCCCGGTAGATATCCATTTTTAGAATTTAATTTTTTGCTAAACGTAGCAGACAAACATCCTTTCACAAAAGTACCAACTATTCGCATTAAAGTATCATTTCCGGGAAGGAGAAAAGCTGACATTTGCCAAAGGTTCATTTGGAACGAATATCAAACGGGGGTCACCATGAAGCAAACAATTTCCGGCGGCAAATGTCGGGATTACACGTATTTCTGCAGCCTGCTGCTGCCTTTCTTCACCTTACTATTTGTACTTTTTGCCCTGCCAGTCGTCGCCCAGCGCGTGACAGTCAGCGGCACGGTCATTTCCGCCGAGGATCAGCAGCCGCTGATCGGGGTGAGTGTCGCCGAAAAGGGCAGTTCCAATGGTATGAGCACCGATATAGACGGCAAGTTTCAGCTGGAGGTAGCGGAAGAAGCCATCCTCACCATTAGTTATACCGGTTTTGAAACCCAGGAAATACCCGTGCAGGGCCGCACCAGTATAGCGGTTACGCTCAGCAACGCCGCCAACCTGCTACAGGACGTCGTGGTGACCGGTTACCGCCGCGAAATTCGCGCCGACGTCAGCTCGGCCATCAGTTCGGTCAAGGGTAAAGATATCCAGCGACTGGTGGTCAGCGGCATCGATCAGGCGCTGCAGGGTCAGGCGCCCGGCGTGCAGGTGACGCAAAGCACCGGCGCTCCCGGCGACGATATAGCGGTCCGCATTCGCGGCGCCGGTACGCTGGGCAACAACAATCCCCTCTTCGTCATCGATGGCGTGCCCACCACCGGCAACATCAACATGTTCTCGACCAATGACATCGAGTCGATCGAGGTGCTGAAAGACGGCGCAGCCGCTGCTATTTACGGTTCCCGGGCCGCGAACGGCGTGATCCTGATCACCACCAAAAAAGGTAAAGCCGGTAAAGCGCGTTTCAACCTCGACGTATCGGCCGGTTTCGCGCAGCCCTATCGCCTGCCGGAAATGCTCAACTCGCAACAGTACCTCACCATCCGCAACGAAGCCATTACCAATGCCAACTCGTTGCGCGACCCGGCTCGTCAGCTGCCAACCTATGACACCAATATCATTGATACGCTACCTAATACCGACTGGCTGGATCTGGTGTTCAATCCCGCGCCGGTGCAGCGTTACAGCCTGAGTGCGGCGGGGGGCAGCGAAAGCAGCGCCTTTTATCTGCAGGGCGAATATCAGAATCAGGAGGGCATTTTCCGCGGCCAGGGTTTTGAAAAATATGGCCTGCGCTTCAATGGGGAAGCCGGCAATAAGCGCCTGAAAATCGGCAACAACCTGTCTTTCGCCTACACCAACCGCAAAGTGGTCAACAGCTCCGGCGACGGTTTCGGTCCGGGCAACGAACCCAGCGGCATACGGTACACACTCATTGCGGCGCCCGTTTTCCGGCCGTATAACGCGGACGGTTCATACGTCAATGTTTCTTCCCTGCTGGGTGATCCGACCCTGTACGGGGATGGCAACGCCAATCCGCTGGCCTTTATCGACGCGACGGACTGGACCATCAAACGCTATCGTTTTTTCGGCAACGTCTACGCCGAACTCAATATTTTCAAAGGCTTGAAGGCCCGCACCACCCTCGGTGCCGACCTGACTTTCCAGAATGAAAAACTGTTCAAAGAGCGGTTGTCGGCGGCTATTTACAGCCCCAGTTCGCTGAACGAAGGCCGGGTATTTGAACAAAACCTGGTCTGGAACAACGTGCTGGATTTTCAGCGTAACTTCGGGCAACACCGCTTTAATGCACTGGCGGGCATGGAAGCCATCACCAACGAGACCAATTACCTCGGCGCTTCAGCCAATAATTTCTCGCGGACCGACCCTTTGTTCCGCTACCTGAATACCAGCATCGCCACCGATATTCAGAATCAGGGCGTGTCGGGCATCGTCACCGAATGGGCGCTGCTGTCCTACTTCGGGCAGGTGGGTTACACCTTTGCCAACCGCTACGTGATCAATGCCACGGTGCGCCGCGACGGTTCCTCGCGTTTCGGGCGGAACAACCGCTACGGGGTGTTCCCTTCGCTTTCCGGCGCCTGGAACGTCTCCAACGAACGCTTTTTTGAAAACGTAAAATTCGTTTCCTCCCTGAAACTCCGGGCGAGCTGGGGCCAGTTGGGCAACCAGGAAATCGGCGTTTATCCGTATAGCTCGCTGGTGCAGACCGGCCAGCGCGTGTACACGTTTGGCGGACAGGTGGCGACCGGTGCGCGGGTACTGGAAAGCGGCAACAGCAACATTAAATGGGAAACCTGTACGCAGACGGACTTCGGTATCGACCTCAGCACCTGGGGCGATCGCCTGACGTTCATCGGCGATTACTACCGCAAGGTAACGGACGGTATTCTGGTGCGCGTGCCGGTGCCGCAAACCGGTGGCGAGCAAAATCCGCCTTATGTCAACGCCGGTTCCGTTGAAAATAAAGGCCTGGAACTCGGTTTGATCTATAAGAACAAGATCCGCACTTTCAATTACAGCGTCGGCGCAAATATTTCTACCGTACAAAATAAGGTACTGTCGCTGGCCGGCGGCGAACCCATCACCGGCGGTTTCGGACTGTCCGACGGCCCGATCACGAAGACGGAAGTAGGCCAGCCCATCGGTTCGTTCTTCCTTTATAAAATGGAGGGCATTTTCCAGAACCAGGCCGAAGTCGATGCCAGTCCGTTCCAGACCGACGATACCCGCCCGGGCGACGTGAAATTTGCCGACCTCAACGGCGACAACAAGATCGACGATAAGGACCGTGCGCATTTCGGCAATCCATTTCCGGACTTCACCTACGGCCTCAACCTGCAGATGAACTGGAAAAATATTGACCTGTCCGTACTGGCCCAAGGCGTGCAGGGCAACGATGTGTACTTCCTCTACGGCAACTTCGCTTACGAAACCCAGGCCCGCGGCTTTAACTCGTATGCGGAAATCCTGAACCGCTGGACGCCGGAAAACACCAACACGAATATTCCTAAAGTAAGCCTCGATGACCGCAACGGCAACCGCCGTATTTCCACGCGTTTCCTGCAGGACGGTTCCTACATGCGGCTGCGCAACATCACGCTGGGTTATGATTTCAAATCGCTGATTAAAACCGAAGCCATCGGCAGCCTGCGCTTTTACGTAACGGCGCAAAACGCCTTCACTTTCACGAAATACACCGGTCTCGATCCGGAAATTCAGGCCAATACCAATGATACGCGCGGGCTGGGTATTACCTCCGATCTCGCAGTGGGGATTGACTGGGGAACGGTACCTGCGCCGAGGACCTTTATTGCGGGTTTCTCCATGGGATTTTAGAAAAGGTTTAGAAAAGGTTTAGAGGGGTTTAGAGGGGTTTAGTGGTTGGTCGTAAGCAATTTATATTACGGCTGCATTCATAACCACTTTGCCTTGACTTTAAACGAAGCTGGCACATAAATTTAACGGCCAGCAACTAAACCCCTCTAAACCCCTCTAAACCCCTCTAAACCCTCTAAACCCCTCTAAACCAACCCAATTTGCTAATTAGCTTTCAATGCTTCTATCATGAAAAACATAAAATATAGCGCTCTTTTCCTGGTTTTCGGGCTGGCTTCCTGCCAGAGCATTCTGGACAAAGAGCCGTTGGGTATTCTGGACACCGGTTCTTATTTTCAAACCTCGGCCGATGCCGTGCAGGCCATCAATGCGGCCTATGAACCGCTGCTGTTCAATAGTAAGAACAACAACTTTTACTGGGCTTTCGGGGAAATGCCGTCCGATGAAGCAGTTACCGGCGGAGATGGCTCGCGTCCGGGTCTGACCGAGCTGGATTTTTTCACCTACACCCCGCGGACCGAGGAGTTCAACGACTTCTGGAAGCTGAATTACCAGGGTATTACCCAGGCCAACACGGTCATTGAAAAAGTGCCGGTCGTGAGCATGGATGAAAGCTTGAAGAACCGCATTCTGGGCGAGGCGTATTTCCTGCGCGCTTACTACCATTTTCTGCTGGCGCAAACCTTCGGCAACGTGCCCCTGATCACGCGGGTAACGCCACCGGACGAACTGAAACAGCCGGCTAAAAATCGCGACGAAGTGCTGCGTCAGGTCATTGCCGACTGCGATTTTGCGGCGGGCGTACTGCCCAGTTCTTATCCGGCCGGCGACGTGGGCCGGGCCACGCAGGGCGCCGCTTATGCCCTGGCTGCCAAAGCGAATTTATATTTGAAAGACTGGAATAAGGTGCTGGACTACGTAGGAAAAGTAAAAGGCCTGGGCGTGTATTCCCTGATGCCGGACTACGAAGATAATTTCCGGGAAAACACCCAGAACAACGCCGAATCGGTGTGGGAAATCCAGCATACCAACCTCGAACTGGGCCTCGGCAACTCCTTGAACCAGTGGTGGCGTTCCAAGAAACTCGTGGATGGCTACGGTTTCGCCGAGGTCACGCAGTCCTATTTTGATTCCTTCGAGCCGGGCGATCCCCGCCGGAAATTTACCATCGCCTCCAACAACGAGCCTTATTTGGGCGTAGTCTACAAAAACTCGTTCTCCTCGACCAAACACAGTCCACGTAAATACCTGCAGATCGACAGCACAACGACCCAGGTGGCGGACGGCGATATTAACTACACGGCTATTCGCTACGCCGAAGTGCTGCTCTGGGAAGCGGAAGCCCTGGCCGAACTCGGTCGGGTCGGCGAAGCCCAGGCGCCACTGGAACAGGTGCGTGCCCGTGCCCGTGCGCAAGCTACCGATCCCGCTACGGCCTTACCGATGGTGGCGGTGACGGATCAGGCGGCCATGATCGACGCGGTGCGTCATGAACGCTCGGTGGAACTGGGTTTTGAAATGCACCGTTTTTATGACCTCGTCCGCTGGGGCCTGGCCGATCAGCTACTGCCCGATTTTCAGCCGGGTAAACATGAAGTGTTCCCCATTCCGCAAACCGAGCTGGATTTGAATTCGACTTTGCAGCAGAATCCGGGGTATTAAATACTTGTTAATCAATTCATTAGTTTTAATCATTGCTTGTGCCAACAGAAAAAAAGTCACCGGACTCCGTATTTTTCATCGGCTGTCCCCCGAATACCGAAGTGCTGGGCGAACAGCCGAAATCCAAGGGCCTGCGCCTGTTGCTGTTCGATCAGCAGGTCGTACATGGCAAATCAGACGCGCATGCCGATGTGCAGGGCCGTTTTAGAATCATCGATGAGGGCACGGCGAAGGACTACCGTAAAATTTACGCGCAACTGGTCGGCCGGGAATTTGCCAGCGCTGCCGCTGCGCTCGTGGAAATGAATCAAATCAAGGAAAAAGACCCCGTCTTGCACGCGCTGTCGACTATTGAGGCAGTGCTGAAAGCCGGCCGGTTTAAAGTCTTACCTACATGATACGATGCTGTAAAGTAGTACTGGTGCTCCTTCTGGGCACTGTTTCGCTCGCCGCGCAGGTGGGGCAAATTGCCGTTCCCCGCGTAGACCTCATGCCGAACGAGCCCATGCCTTTTTTCATGCGTGATTGGCGCCAAGTGGCGCAGCGTTACGATTCCTTCGTGTATGATCTTGGGAAAACGGGTCAGTACCTGCCGCTGGTAAACGTGCAGCCCAGTGGTTATAACTACCCGCAAAATCCGGCTTTCCGGCTGCATACCTATGTGGGTACCGGTTCGCCAAATAACGGAGAAGGCATTAATATCCTGCCTTCGCTGGTGGGCGCTAGCCTGGCCGGCATTGACAAAACCAACCAGTTCGGGCGGAACTGGGTACTGATGAGCCAGGATTTTTTCAATAAAAACAACGGCGAAAACATTTACCTGAACAATCCGAACACCGGCAGCGGCAACGATTGGTGGTATGATCTGATGCCGAACGTGTTTTTCTACCAGCTCTACGATTTGTATCCAAACGTGGGCGACGCGAATTATCAGTTTACCACCGTCGCCGATCGTTTTCTGGAAGCCGTGCAGGCCATGGGCGGTAATGACAAGCCCTGGAAAAAAGCGTATATGAACTACCGCGCCTGGAATTTCAAGACCAAGCAGCCCAACACGACCAGCGTACCGGAACCGGAAGCGGCGGGCGCGTATGCCTGGGTACTTTACAACGCTTATCAGAAAACGGGTAATCCCGCTTACTTAAAAGGTGCGGAATGGAGCCTGGAATTCCTGAATGAATGGACCACAAATCCCTCGTACGAACTGCAACTGCCCTACGGCACCTACACGGCCGCGCGGATGAATGCCGAACTCGGTACAAAGTACGACGTGGAAAAACTGGTCAACTGGTCGTTTAATCGCGGCCCGTTGCGCGGCTGGGGCACCATCGTCGGCAAATGGGGCGGCTACGACGTTTCCGGACTGGTTGGAGAAGCCAACGATAACGGCAACGACTACGCTTTCCAGTTGAACGGCGTGCAGCAGGCAGCCATGCTGGCGCCTATGGTACGTTACGACAAGCGTTTTGCCCGCGCCATCGGCAAATGGATGCTCAATCTGGCCAACGCCACCCGTTTGTTCTATCCGGGTTATCTGCCGCCGAACCAGCAGGATGCCACGGCCTGGTCGAACACCTATGACCCGGACCGGGTGATCGGGTATGAGGCGCTGCGGGAAAAACACCAGGGTTTGTCGCCTTATTCGACCGGCGATGCGCTCGGCGGCGGCTGGGCGGGCACGAATTTGTCCTTGTACAGCACCTCGTCTATCGGTTATCTGGGCGCTATTTTGGAAAAGACGAATGTGGATAAAATTCTGAAGATCAACTTGTTGAAAACTGATTTTTACCGCAAGTCGGCTTATCCGACGTACCTGCTTTACAATCCCTATTCACAGATCAAACCGGTTGAATTTGCGGTCGGCAGCAGTCCGGTGGATATTTATGACGCCGTTTCCGAGACCTTTTTACAGCAGGGCGTGACCGGCACGATCAATCTCTACCTGCCCGCCAATGCGGCGGTCGTCCTAACCCTGGCTCCGGCCGCGGGTACCATCACTTACGACCGCAATAAAATGCTGATCAACGGCGTCGTGGTCGATTACCGGCAGTCCGCGCAGCCCTACACGTATGCACCGCGTATTCAGGCGCTGGCCGTGACCAAATCCGCCGTAGAATTTGGCGACACGACCACCGTGTATTCCAAAACCTTCGATCAGGATTCCAATACTTTTACCTGGACCTGGAGCGCTACCGGCGGCACCATCAGCGGAACGGGGCCAACCGTGCACTGGGAAGCGCCGCTTACGCCGGGTACTTACACGATCAGCCTGATCGTGGCGGATCAAAGCGGTAATCAGGATACGGCTATGATCGTTGTACAGGCGGTGGCTGAGATCAACCTGGCGCCGGTGGTGCCGGGCATTCAGCGCAGCGCGCCCTACACCGTACCCAATGGCGAACTGACTTTCAGTACGGCCGCTACCGACCCGAACGGCGACCCGCTGACGTATAACTGGTCGGTGAGCAGCGGCAATTTATCCGGCAGCGGCAGCAGCGTCACCTGGAGCGCCCCGTCCGTCGAGGGCGTGGTCACCGTGAGCGTAACCGTGACTGACGACCAGGGTTTAAGTACCACGGCGACTACGACGGTACTGGTCAAGAATTTCAATAACACGCCCGGTAACCTCATTGCCTGGTACCCTTTTACGGGTAATGCCAACGACATCAGCGGGAATAATTTACATGGCTCGTTCAGTGGCGGCACCCTGCTTGTACCCGATTTTTGGGGCAATCCTACCCAGGCCGCGCGGTTTGACGGCATCAATGACAATGTGACGGTACCGCTGAATCCGCTCCTCAATTTTCAGGACGGGATCACGGTGAGCTGCTGGTTTAAAGCCACGCTTTTGCCGGAAAAAGAAATATTTCTCCTCTCGCACGGTAGCTGGCAGAACCGCTGGAAAGTCTCCATTACCCCCGAACGCCGCATCCGCTGGACGGTGAACAGCCTGGTCACGACCAGCGACCTGGACAGCCCGTCGCCCATCACGGTAGACAGTATTTACCATTTGACGGTTACCTATGACGGCTCTTTAATGGCTATTTATCTGGATGGTCAGCTGTTGAGTTACAAACCTTTAACTGGTAAAATCCGCACGGCTGCGCTGCCTTTCCTGATCGGCCAAATACTGCCGGGCAACACGGATTTTAATTTCAAAGGCCTGATCGACGAGGTCAAAATATACGACTATGCCCTGACCCCGGAGGCCGTGGAGAATCTGTACCTGAATGCGCCCACGGCCGTCAGCGAAGGATTTTCCAGTCCCGATGCCCTGGTGCTTTTCCCCAACCCCGTCGGAACAGCGCTATACGTGCGCATACCCGCTACTGCCGGTTTTTCCGCCGCCCTGCGCTTTTATGATGGACAGGGGAGATTAGTGCTGACCAAAGACGCTACTGCGAACACGACCATGCAAGTGGATATAAGCGCCTGGAAAACAGGGGTTTATACCGTAGTATTAAAATCTGTTATTGATTTTGCCACCACCCGATTTATTAAAATGTAGGAGCATCCGCCTTGGGCGGATATGAAGGATTAAATTCCGTTACCAGTTGATTACGAACAGAACACCTCCTTTTCTCAACAAAATTTTTAAACATAACCTGATCATGAAACGGCGTTTACAAACTACGCACTTAATCGTCTGTTGCTGGCTGCTGGCCGCAGTAGGCGCATTCGCTCAAGCCCCCGTTGCCAGTTACAACTTTACCGGCAGCGCCAAAGACCAGTCGACTTTTGCCAACCACGCATCCGTGAAAGGCGCGAACCTGACCCAGGATCGTTTCGGCTGGGCCAATTCGGCTTTTTTATTCACCGGTTCGAAAAGCGGACTGACGGCCAACAATGCGGCGCAGCTCAATTCGCCAAATGCAACCATTAGTTTCTGGGTGAAACCCAACTCCTTTCCGGCGCAGGCAGAATCTTATTTGCTCTCGTTCGGCGGTTACCAGGAGCGCTGGAAAATCTCCCTGCCCGGCCACGGCAAACCAGTTTTCACCACCCATAACAGCGGTGTCTGCTGCAGCGACCTGGACTCGGGTACGCCCCTGACCATCGGCACGTGGACCCACGTAGTGATGGTGCATGACGGTACGCAGGACATTATTTATTTCAACGGCGTACAGGTCAATGCCAAAAACACGGCCGGCGCACTGGATCCGACCACCAAACCACTGGGAATTGGCTACGATCCGATCAACAATGACTACTCTTTCGACGGTGCGCTGGATGAGGTGCAGATCTACGACGTAGCCTTATCGGCTGGGCAGATCGCTGCCCTGTACATCCTGCAAAATACGGCGCCGGTGGTGTCGCAGGGCGTTGTTGCGAACTACACTTTCGACAATAACGGTACGGACGCTACCAGTTTCGCCAACACGGCCGATGTATCCGGCGCCGAGCTGACGACCGACCGTTTCGGTTTCGGTAACAGCGCCCTGCTGCTCGACGGCAGCACCACGACGGTGACGGCATCGAACGCGGCACAACTGAATTCGCCGACCACGACGATTGCTTTCTGGATTAACCCGACGGCTTTCCCGGTCAACGGCGAGGCTTACCTGCTTTCTTTCGGCGGTTACCAGGAGCGTTTCAAAATTTCGCTGCCCAACCATGGCAAACCCGTTTTCACGACCCACGCGAACGGCGCCTGCTGCAGCGATCTGGATTCCGGTACGCCCCTGGCACTGAATACCTGGACCCAGGTGGTGATGGTGCATGACGGCGCCAAAGACATCATCTATTTCAACGGCGTGAAAGTCAATGAAAAAGCTTCTGTCGGACCGCTGGATCCAACCACCAAACCATTGGGTATTGGTTTTGACCCGATCGATAACAACAACTGGTTCAATGGTGCGCTGGATGATATCAGTATTTACAACTTCGCGCTGCCCGACGTGGCGGTTGCGGCGCTGTATGCTGCACAATCCGCTTTCCCTGGTACGCCAAGCGATCTGGTAGCGGAATATACCCTGAATGGTGACGGTACGGATGCCACCCAACTGGGCAATGATGCCGAGCTGGATTCCGCCGCAACGGCAGTGACCAACCGCTTCGGCTGGGCTTCCAATGCAGTAAAGGGTTCGGCTACTGCCGACAATTCCATTGCTTTACAATCCGACTACACGACGATCGGTTTCTGGATCAACCCGACCACTTTGCCGGCTTCCGGCGAGGCTTATATTCTGTCGCACGGCGGTTACCAGGAGCGCTGGAAAATTTCGCTGCCTAGCCATGGCAAACCGGTATTCACTACCCACTCGGGCGGCGTATGCTGTAGCGACCTGGATTCGGGTACCCCGCTGGTGGTCGGTACCTGGACTTATGTAACCATGGTCCACGATGGTTCGAAGGATATTATTTACTTAAACGGCGTCAAGGTGAACGAGAAAACCTCCACCGGCGCGCTGGACAAAACCAAATACCCGCTGGGCATTGGTTACGATCCGATCAATAACAGTAACTACTTCGACGGCGGACTGGACGATATTCAAATCTACAACCGTGCCTTGTCGGCGGCTGAAATTGCTGCCTTATACGCAGCGCAAAGTGTAGCGCCAACCGTTTCGGGCCCACTGGTCGCTAATTATACAGCCAGCGGCAATGCCAACGACGCGACGGCCTACAACAACCATGCTGCCGTTCAAGGCGCTCAACTGAGCACCGACCGTTTCGGTAAAGCCAATCAGGCGTATGCTTTCAACGGCGTGGATCAGTCGCTGCTGGCGGCCAATTCGCCACAGTTGAATTCGGCCAATACGACGATCAGTTTCTGGGTAAATCCAAAAGCTTTCCCGGTGAACGGCGAGTCCTACCTGCTTTCCTTGGGCGGTTACCAGGAGCGCTGGAAAATTTCGCTGCCGAACCACGGTAAACCCGTCTTCACCACCCACTCGGGTGGCGTATGCTGCAGCGACCTGGATTCAGGTACCCCTTTGTCAATCGGTACCTGGACGCATGTGGTGATGGTCCACGATGGTGCGAAAGACATCATTTACTTCAACGGCACGAAGGTGAACGAGAAAACGTCGACCGGCGCCCTCGATTCGACCACCAAGCCGCTGGGTGTGGGTTTCGACCCGATCAATAATGAGAACTATTTCAATGGTTCGCTCGACGAAATCGAGATTTTCAACGTCGCCCTGACGGATGCCCAGATCGCCGCTTTATACGCTGCGCAGAGCCAGGCGCCGACCAGCACCGATACCGAAGCACCTTGCGCGCCGCTCAATCTGACGGCTACGGTGACCAATACGACGGTTGCCCTGGCCTGGTTGCCGGCAGAAGATAACGTAGCCGTTGTGGCTTACAACGTGTATCAGAACGGTACGGTGGTCGCTACGACGCCGGCACTGGGACTGACGCTGACCAGCCTGGCTCCGCTCACCGATTTCGTTTTCGGTGTAAGTGCGGTCGATGCTGCCGGTAATGAGTCGTTGATCACCAGCCTGGATGTAACGTCCGGCGAAGAAGCTACCCCGGATGTAACGCCCCCAACGGCGCCGGGTAACCTCTCCGGTTCGACGGGTGCGCACTCCGTGCTGCTGACCTGGGATGCTTCCACCGATGACCGCGCCGTATTTGGTTATGTGGTGACGGTCGATGGCGTATTCTTTGATACTTTGGCCCCTACGGCTACGTCCGTTTTGATCAACGGCCTGGATTCGGAGACGCCTTACTCTTTCGAAATTTATGCTTTTGACAAAGCCGGCAACAATTCGGGCGTTTCCGAAGTGACGCTGACGACCGATCAGGAAATCAACACGGGCGAAGCCGGTCTGGTGGCCTGGTATCCGTTCGAAGGCAATGCCAACGACGCTACGCCATACGCCAATCACGGCGCTATTGGTGGCAACCCGGTTTTCGAACCGGTGACGCACCCGAATGGTGGTAGCCAGAACATTAAATTCGACGGTAATATGGACTCCGTGCTAGTGCCCAATGCCGTACAATTGATCTCCGACTACACGACCGTCAGTTTCTGGATCCGGGTGGATGGTACTAATACGGCCGATGCCGAGGCGTATGTCCTGGATTTCGGTCACTGGAGCCAGCGCTGGAAAATCTCCCTGCCGCAGCACCACAAAATCGTGTGGACGACCAATGGTAACAATGCACAGTTCCCGGTATTTATCCACGATATGGACTCGGGCGACGGCAATGAATTGACGCCTGGTTTCTGGTGGTATGTAACGATGGTCCACGATGGCACCAACGATATCATTTACATCAATGGCGAACAGGTGAACAGCCTGCCGACCGCCACGAAGCTGAATTCTACCAGCCTGCCTTTCGGTATGGGTAGCAACCCGGTTGAAGGTGGCCAGTACTTTATCGGTGCACTGGATGAAGTGAAAATTTACAATAAAGCACTGACGGCTCAGGAAATTTTGAAACTGTACACGACTGGAACGACCGGTATTAAAGAACTGGTGGAACTTCTCCGGACGAACGTACAAAGCGTGTATCCGAACCCGGCGACCGATGTGTTGTGGGTGAAGCACACTTTTGATGGCCAACAACCGCTGCTGCTCCGCGTAACGGATGTTCAGGGCCGCCAGGTGAGCGATCTGCGTTTCAACCGTAATGAAATTCCAGCCGGTCAGTTCCCGGTCAACGTGAGCACTTTCCCAGCCGGTACCTACTTCCTGAACTTCGTTCTGGACGGTCAGAGCCTGGGTTCGGTGAAGTTTGACAAGAAGTAAAGACGATTAGATATCAGACATTGGACTTTGGATATTGGACTGCCGGCATGCGGTGGTTCAATATCCAAAACCGATGACTGGTTTAGATAGGCTTAGAATGGTTTAGAAGCTGGCCGTAAGCATTTAGATCCGGGCTTTGTTCAAACCACTTGTGTTGACTATACAGGTTTTATTTCAAAAAATTTTTTTTACCACAGAGAACACATAAGGCGCATAAGGTTTTATGCACTTTATTTTATTGGTAATATTTTTTAAAAAATGTATAAAATTATAATAAATGTATTCCAATTATTTATTCCAATAACCAATAACCAATAACCAATAACCAATAACCAATAACCAATAACCAATAACCAATAACCAATCTGATGTCGCAGAGATTTGTACAAAACCCGATCATTAACACCAGCGATATACAGCCCAGTCAGCCTGGTCTGATCGTGGAATGTGTGCTCAATCCCGGGGTTTTTTCTTTTGAAGGCAAGACCTGGTTGCTTTTGCGCGTAGCGGAACGCCCGGTACAACAGACCGGCCGGATCACCTTTCCTGTTATGCAACCCGATGGGAGTCTCCAGATTCTGGAGTTTGCGGTCGATGATCCCGAGCTGGATCTGTCCGATGCCCGGCTGGTACACTACCAGGGGCGCACTTACTTATCTACCATTTCGCATTTACGGCTGGTATGCAGCGACGACGGTATTCATTTCTACGAACCGACGGACCGGCCCACGAAGATATTTGGTCATGGCCCGCTCGAAACCTTTGGTATTGAGGATTGTCGCGTGAGTTTGATCGACGGGGTGTATCATTTAACCTACACCCAGGTCTCGGAAAACGGCGTTGGGCTGGGCTTAATGCGCACCCGTAACTGGCGGGAATTCGAGCGCGTGGGCATGATCATTCCCCCGCATAACAAGGACTGCTGTTTATTTGAGGAAAAAATAAACGATCAATATTACTGCCTGCACCGGCCTTCGGGGGTCGATCTGGGCGGCAATTTTATCTGGCTGGCGAGTTCCCCCGATCTGAAGCACTGGGGCGGGCATCACTGCATTTTAAAGTCCCGCAAAGGCATGTGGGATTCGGCCCGTGTGGGCGCCGGTGCCTCTCCGATCAGAACGGAAGCGGGCTGGCTGGAAATTTACCATGGCGCCGACGAGCATCATCGCTACTGCCTGGGCGCTGTTTTGCTGGATTTAGACGACCCGTCCATCGTGCTGGCGCGTTCGGAAAAACCCATTTTCGAGCCCGACGCCCTGTATGAACAGACCGGCTTTTTCGGGAATGTCGTCTTTACCAACGGTCATTTACTGGATGGAGATAAGATCACGATGTATTATGGCGCTTCCGACGAGGTTATTTGTGGCGCCACCCTGTCGGTACAGGAGATCCTGACCAGCCTGGGCGTCGTGGATAAACCCTTCAGCAATCAGGCCGTAGATCAGGCCCGGCAAGCGGCCATGCTGACCGCCAATTCGTAAAAAGCGCAAAACACCTATACCATGTTTAAAAAACTGACCAACGAAATTGCTTTTTTTCAGTCGCATCCGCTCGGCATGCGTACCCTGTTGCTAACCAACCTGTTGTACGGGCTGGTCATGCCGGTCATCGAGTTGTTTGTCGGCGCGTACATCATGCGCAACTCCTCCGACATCAGCCTCGTCGTGATCTTTCAGTTGGCAGTTTATACCGGTATTCCCACAACCTTCATGATCAATGGTTTTCTGCTCAACCGCGTGCCCATTTCACGCCTGTATTCGCTGGGCATGATGCTGAGCGGGGTATCGATGGCGGCCATGATGTCGCTGCATGAACTCGATACCATCGGCGTGTTTGTTGCCGGTTTGATCATGGGTCTTTCCTACGGTTTTTTCTGGGCCAACCGCGATTTTCTGGCGCTGAACACCACCAAGGATAAGAATAGGAATTATTACTACGGCATCGAAACGTTTTTTTACACCATGACCGGTATTGTCGTGCCGGCTACCATCGGCGCTTTTATTGCCGCGACGCAGAAAAATCACTGGTTTAACGACAATGTGAATTTCGCTTATTACATCGTGACCGGCTGTGTATTTGTGATCACGACCATCGCTTCCATTATGGTGCACCGGGGCGAATTCAAGAACCCGAAAAAGGCGCCCTTCCTGTTTTTCAATTTTGACCGCCTGTGGAATAAAATGCTGGGTATGGCCGCACTAAAAGGCGTGGCACAGGGCTATATCGTGACCGCTCCGACCATGCTGGTGTTGCGCCTGGTGGGGAAAGAAGGTTCTTTGGGCGCTATTCAATCGGTGGTGGCTTTGTTATCGGCCATCCTGCTGTACTTTCTGGGCCGCTGGGCCAAACCACAGCACCGGCTGATCATCTACACTGTCGGCCTGTCGCTGTTCGTGCTGGGCGCGCTGTTCAACGCCACGCTGTTCTCGGCGACCGGCGTTATTCTCTTCGGTGTCTGCCTCGCTTTTGCCCGCCCTTTGCTGGATATTGCTTATTTCCCCATTCAGATGAAGGTGATCGACTACGTGGCCGCCAAGGAAAAACGCAATGAGTTTACCTACATTTTCAACCATGAGCTGGGCCTGTATATCGGTCGTTTGTTCGGTTGCGGACTGTTCATCGTGCTGGCCCGTTACGTGAGCGAGTACGTGGCTTTGCGGTACGCGCTGCTGGTCATTGCCATCGTGCATTTCATGGGCGTTTTCATGGCTAAATCTATTCTGAACGACCGCGCCTGGAAGGAAGCGGATACGGTGGAAGAAGAAGATAATGTCGGTTTGCTTAAAGAACCCATTTAATAAATGGATGAAATGCCCGGGCCTACTGCTCACTACATCGTTTCATCACCCCCATCACTTCATTAAAAAATGAGAAAATACGCGCTTCTTTCCCTGATTATCCTGGGCGGCATCTGGTCCTGTAAAACGACGGTGTCCAGCTTCGAGCCTACTGCCACGCCGGTACAGCAGGTCGCCATTCCCCGGGTGGAAAAAATGCCCAACCTGCCCAAACCTTTTGTGCAGAAAGATTGGAAGAAAACGGCCCTCGAATTTGATCGCTATGCCTATGATTTTTCCCAGAAAGGCAAGTTCCTGCCGCTGATCTGGATGGATAATAAAGGGCGCAATTTCAACGAGCCGACCTTTGGACTATACACCGCGTTGGGCGACGTACGCGAAGGTCCGGCGGTAAACAACGGTGAAAACCACGAGGCGCTGGGCGCGCTGGGCTCCATCATCGGGGCGACGCTGGTCGGTATTGACAAAAGCAAACAGGACGGACATAACTACGTCCGCATGATGCGCAACTTCTTTAACAAGGAAAACGGCTGGAACATTATCCAGAATTTTACGAATAAAGGCGCGCATATTGGCGGGGGTTACGGCAATGACTACTGGTATGAAGTGCATAATAACGTGCTGTTTTATGCGGTCGGGAATTACTACCCGAAAGAAGAAGGCTACACGGAAATCATGCGGACGATTGCCAACCAGTTTTATCGCTCCGATTCGGTGCTGGGTAAGAACTACAGCTACTCGTATTTCGATTTTAAAGACATGAAGCCGTATAAAAACCACATTCCGACCCAGGAAGATGTGGCGGCCGGTTATTCCTTCATTTTGTACGCAGCTTATCAGAAATTCGGCGATGAAAAATACCTGAAGGCCGCCCGCAACGCCCTCGACGTACTGGCTGGACAAAAGGAAAACCGCAACTACGAAGCCATGATGCCATTCGGGGCGTACGTCGGCGCGCGGATGAATGCCGAACTGGGCACGCAGTACGACGTACTGAAATTCCTGAACTGGACCTTTGACGGTGATGCCGTCGGCCGCGAAGGCTGGGGCGTAATTGTCGATAACTGGGGT
Source organism: Saprospirales bacterium (assembly GCA_031425035.1). Lineage (GTDB taxonomy): Bacteria > Bacteroidota > Bacteroidia > Chitinophagales > Saprospiraceae > M3007. The sequence goes on from JANPIN010000016.1 coordinate 96,769, forward strand.
GGCTACGACGTGAGCGGTATGGTCGGCAGTACCATCGATCGGGGCGGTTACGGGTTTGCGATGAACACCTTCGATCTGGCCTGGCCGCTCAGCGCCATGTTGCGCTACGATCAGCGCTATGCCCGCAGTGTGGGCAAATGGTTCCTGAATGCCTCCAACACGGCCCGTTTATTCTATCCCTACGATATTCCCGATTCGTTGCAGGCGCTGCCGGACCGCAAGGCCGTTACCAAAAATGTGATCGCTTACGAAGGGCTGACCAAGCAATCGGGTTATGCGGAACATAAAGGCATCACGCCGTTTGCGCAGGGCGACGGACCGCTTTGGGAAAAAGGTATGCCGCCGGAAACCATGTTTTCCGTGTATGGCAGCGGCCACGTTGGCTTTTTCGGCGGTCTGATCCAACCGACCAACGTGGCGGAAGTGCTGCAAATTGATTGCCGGGCGACCGATATGTTCCGTAGCACGGAGGCTTATCCGACCTTTTTGTTCTATAACCCTTTTAAAGAGGTTAAAAAAGTAACCACCCATGTAGGGGCCAAAAGTGTGGATCTTTACGATGCCGTGAGCCGTAAAATCCTGCAGCGCAGTGTCAAAGGCAGCGTCACTTTCGACGTGCCGGCCGATGCCGCGCGGCTGCTGGTACTGGTGCCGGCGGGCAGCAAATACAGCGTGGAAAAAGGGAAGTTGCTGGCGGGCGGAGTACCGGTGGATTATCGGTATATGGGGAAATAACTGGTTAAATACCCTCTTTAATCGGAATGGCCTGACTACAGATTACTGCAGTCAGGCCATTCTGTAATTGGGTTTATCAGCCGTTTTAATTTTGCAAAACATAGTGTTTGATCGCACTCCCATTACCAACGGCTACATGGGTGGTGCCGTAAACATCTTTCCACACGACGATGCCATCACTGAATTGATCGCAGGCCGGCAGGATGGTCTCGAGTTTTTTGCCCGTTGAAATTTCGTAAACGTCTATTCTGTCCCAATTGGTAACAAAGAGGCGATCCAGATCGAAGGCCGCCCGGAGCGTACCACTTAAGGGTCTTATACTGTATAAAGGCTGATGGGTTGCATTATCCAGGACCTGTAAAGCGGCATTATTGTCTTTTACCAGTATGTACTGTTCACTCACCAGCAAGTCACCATAGAAGCCATCCTGCATGCTGTTTGCGGGGGTCATACTGATGGTTTCCAGAACGGTGCCGGAACTAATATTCCAGACCAGGATTTTACCCATCCAGCTCAGGTAGGCCGTTGTACCACGCACGGTAATTTGCTGTACGCTGTTATAAATAATGATCAACGAAGCAGTTGTGAGTTCCTGCCGTTCGTACACCCAGCTCTTGGTCGTGACATCAAAGAGCGCCATAAATGCACGTAGTGCATTAGAACTGGCCTGGGTTTCAAAATAAGCACTCAATACATACGTATGGCCGTCGGCGCCCATAAACGGCGTCAGGGACGTAATGCGACCATAACCGGCCCAGCTGTGATGGGCATGGCTATAAGCCGGGGTAAACAACAGATCCAGGCGGTTCGGCTCGCGTAGATTACCCACGAACACGGCGTCGGCCACTATACCTTCTGCATCCGGTACGTGGCGGGTGACGAAATACTGGTCGCCCACGCCGTATACGCCCTTATCAATATCGCATTCGCCTAAAGCGCGTTCCCACATCAGTTCGCCCGTTTTTACATTAAACACCGCCAGTCCGGTAGCGGATGCGGCTGCTGCCAGATCGCCGTTCCGATAAAGAGCATCGGTATTACTGAAAGCCTTACCGGCTACCGGCGATTCGATCTGGTGGAGCATCTTGCCGGTAGTAATGTCCATCCAGTACAATCCGTCTTGCGAAGCGAGTAACACCTTCGAACCCTCGCTGAGGGCTACATCGCGGAGGTAAGCCGGCACGGAAAACTTGCCGGCATAAGCCGTGGCTTTGGAAGAATCGCAGTTGGTAATTCCACCAGGCGAATGCGGTAGTAGAATTTCCACGAGCAGGTTATCGTCTTTACAACAGGCGGAAAGTAAAAAAGCAAAAAGAGCGAAAGGGAGAACCAGTTTATGCATGGCGCGGAATTTTTATAACGTGAAATAATAGGGCAAAGTTCCGTGCCATTGCCAGTACGTGGGAAGTGACTTTTACCACGAATACATAAATTTTTATCGCATATCAATAGAATGGAGGGAAATATTGATAAAATGCCCCTTAACCCGCATTTTATGACATTAATATCTTGGTCAACCGTATAAGACCATAATATTTTTACGCTTCCAGTTTAATCCACAGATTTTAATCGGCCGTGTATTCATCCCACTAAAAGGCTTCCTGCATGAACGAAAACAAACACTACATCCAATGGAAAGACCTGTATTTACTGCTTAGCCTGTTTTTACTTGGCTGTCTGCCGGTCTGTCTGCAGGCCCAAACGGAAGACCGTTTGTCCCCGCGCATGCTGAAGGGTTTGACCCTGGAGGAACTCATGAATGTGGAAGTTACGTCCGTCACTAAAAGTCCGGAAAAACTGAGCGAGGCTGCTTCTGCCATCCAGGTGTTAACCGGCGATGATATCCGGCGCTCGGGTGCCCTGCGTCTGCCGGAAGCCTTGCGGCTGGCTCCAAATCTGCAGGTGGCGCAGACGAATGCCCACGATTGGGCCATTACCGCCCGCGGATTCAACGGCGCCCCCCTCCTGAGCAACACGCTCTCTAATAAACTGCTGGTCATGACCGATGGCCGCTCCGTGTACACGCCGCTGTTCGGGGGGGTGTTCTGGGACGTGCAAAACGTGGTGCTGGAAGATGTAGATCGCATCGAGGTCGTCAGCGGACCCGGCGGCACCCTATGGGGCGCAAATGCGGTCAACGGGGTTATCAACGTCATTACCAAAAGTGCCCGGGAAACCCAGGGGCTATATGCCACGGTCGCCGCCGGTACTTTGCTACAGGATCAGGCGGCGCTGCGTTACGGTTTTCAGTTCGATTCCACGCTGTTTTGCCGGGTGTACGGACAGCGGTTTGACCAGCATAGTACCCAACACTTGGACGGGGCAGACGCCCAGGATGCCTGGGGAATGAGCCAGGGCGGGTTTCGGATGGACTATATGCCTTCTCAACGCAGTACGCTGACCCTTCAGGGTGACCTCTACGATGGAAAGGAAAACAACTATCCGCGTGCCGGAGTTAATGGCCAGAATATACTGGGCCGCTGGACACGGCGCTTTTCCCCACAATCCGAACTTATTGTACAGGCTTACTACGACCGGACCTGGCGTGATCTGCCGCTACAGGAATTCCGCCAAACCCTGCAAACCTATGACCTGGACCTGGAGTATCATTTCCCTTTGGGCAAGCGCCAGCAAATAGTCTGCGGCCTGGGCTACCGGTTGATGGATGATGCCGTGCGTAACAGCGACCGCGTAACCTTCAATCCGGATCGCCGCATTTTAGAGTTATTCAATGAGTTCGTTCAGGACCAGATCGAGCTGCTGGCTGGTCGTCTGATGTTGACCATCGGTACCAAACTGCTGCATAATGACTACTCCGGTCTGGAATGGCAGCCGAGTGCCCGCCTGGCCTGGACGCCGACGGAAACACAAACCATCTGGACGGCGGTGTCGCGGGCGGTCAGGACTCCCGCCCGGCTGGATGCCGATGCCATCACGCCGAACATCATGACAAGAAACCGGGAATTCGATTCCGAAAAGGTGGTGGCTTATGAACTTGGATATCGCATCCGGCCGCTGGAGCAGGTGTCGCTTTCCATCGCCGCTTTTTATCACGACTACGATGATCTGCGCAGCATAAACGTGAATCCCCACCCACCGACGCCATTTTTGTTTGCCAACGATCAGGAGGCGCAATCGTGGGGACTGGAAATATCCGGCAATTTTTTTGCCAGGCCCTGGTGGCGTTTGCGAGGTGGTTTTACCTTCCTGGATAATCAGTTTTCCGCAAAATCCCCGGCTGTAAGTCCCATCAGCGTCATTTTCGAGAGCATTGACCCGCACAATCAGGCGCTGTTACAATCCATTATGGATCTTCCCGGAAACTTTCAACTCGATGTGGTGGGGCGCTACGTCGATCTTTTACCGGCGACGCCATCGCTGACCATACCAGCCTATTTGACCTTGGATATTCGTCTGGCATGGATTTTTAAAGCATTTAGGTTTTCTATTGTAGGGCAAAATCTTGGTGAAGAGGCCCACCGTGAATTCGGATCGAGGCAAATTCCTAGAAGTCTCTACTTAAAGACCGCTTTTCATTTTTGAATAACATAGCCAGAAATTCCGCTCCGTATTATCTGCCTGCAGACCTAAAAAAAGGTTGTGCCGGATTGTTTTTTTTCCTGCTGAGTGGACTTTATGTTTCCGGGCAGGCACCGCCCCCAAGCAGAGAATACCAGTTAAAAGCGGTGTTCCTTTTCAACTTTACCCAGTTTGTAGAATGGCCCCAAAACGCTTTTGCCAGTCCCGCAGACCCCTTCGTCATCGGTATATTAGGAGATGATCCTTTTGGAAATTACCTGGAAGAAACGGTAGCCGGTGAATACGTAATGGGTCACCCCCTGGTTATTCACCACTATCATTCAACGAAGGATATTGCCAATTGTCATATTCTTTTTATCAGTTCCTGGGACATAAAAAAAGTGAAGGATATGTTGGCTGAAACTACTGTACGGAACATGCTAACCGTAAGTGATATGGACAACTTCGCCAGCCTGGGGGGCATGATCGGGTTCATTAATTACGATAATAAAATAAAACTTCAAATTAAACCGGCCGCCGCAAAAAATGCTAATTTGAATATAAGCTCCAAACTTCTTCGTCTCGCAGATATAATTGATTAAAGGACAATGAAATCCAACGTAACACCTATTCAACGTCAGCTGATGCGCGTCATCCTGCTGATCACTGGAACTGTGTTATTTTTGACCTGTGTGGCTTTTTTTACCTTTGATTATATCACTTTTCGCCAGACTACGAAAACCCAGATCGCTACGCTGGGCGCTATCATTGCCGCTAACAGTACCGCAGCCCTGGCCTTTGATGACCGAAGAGATGCCGGGGAAACACTGGACGCTTTAAAAGCGGAAAAACATATAGTAGCGGCTTGCCTGTACGATAAAGAAGGGCGTGTTTTTTCCAGTTATCCGGTCGACCTTTCCCCGCAGAATTTTCCGGCAAAACCCGGCCTTGACGGTTTTTTGTTTGCCAATAACCACCTGTCCGGATTTCAGCCGGTCAAACAAGGCAATAAAAGGCTGGGCACGCTCTACCTGGATTCGGATATGCAGGTCATTTATGATCAACTGCAACGATACGTATTCATCGCGCTGGTCATTGTCAGCATCGCCCTGATGCTGGCTTATTTTCTTTCGGATCGCCTGCAAAAAACGGTGACCGCTCCCATTCTGGCCCTGGCAAAAACGGCCCGGCTTATTTCCGAACACCATGACTATGCGGCGCGGGCCAATACCTCCAACGTGGCCGAGCTGCGTTTACTGACAGACGCTTTTAACCACATGCTGGAGCAGATTGAAGCGCAGAACCTGGAGATTTTATCCTTTAATCAAAACCTCGAACAAAAGGTCAGCGAACGGACGCGGGAAGTGGAACTGGCGAAAAGCGAACTGGAAAACGTAAATGATAAACTGATAAAATCCAACCGCGACCTGGAACAATTTGCCTATATCGCTTCCCATGACCTGCAGGAACCGCTGCGCAAGGTCCGTACCTACGCGGAAATGGCGGGTCGAAATCTGCACGATGAAGAATTGGCCAGAAAATATTTTGATAAAATAAGTTCTTCGGCCGGGCGAATGACGGAATTAATTCAGGCCGTATTAAATTATAGTCGTTTATCGAAGGCAGATGAACAATATGAACAGATCGATTTAAATCAGGTCATTGATAATATTAAAACAGATTTCGAGCTGCTGATCAGTGAAAAAAATGCCGTGATCAAGACCAGTTCCTTGCCCAGCATCCGGGGTATACCACTGCAAATACACCAGCTTTTTTTAAACCTGATCAGTAATTCACTTAAATTTTCCAAGCATGCGCCCATCATTACAATTACTTGTAAAATACTTGCCGGTAACGCTATTAAAACGGAAGCAGAAGTGAATCAGGATGTCCCTTATTTAGCCCTGACTTTTAAAGATAACGGCATCGGTTTTGAGCCGCAGTATGCCGATCAGATCTTTACTATTTTTCAACGGCTGCACGGTAAACAGGAATACGCCGGCACGGGGATCGGTCTGGCATTATGCAAGAAAATTGTGGAAAATCACCACGGATTTATTACTGTCCAAAGCGCGTTGGGCGCGGGCGCGGAATTCACGGTGTATTTGCCGATGGAACAGGAGGTGGCCGCTTTTTAAACATGAGGAGTCATCCCGAATTTTATGAAGCATATTTAGAACAATGGTAACGCGGATAAAACGGATTTGGCGGATTTCCACGGATTTTAAGTCCGTGAAAATCCGTTTTTATCCGCTAAATCCGCGTTGCCATCGTTCTACGTGTGCGTGTTCTCCGGAGATCTGCGCCAATTTCAACTAGCGCCAGGCTTTGTAGAGTAAATTATCTAAAATCCGGGATGACTCGACTCATGTTTAAAAATATTGCTTACCGCCACAGGCTCAGTATACCGCCCATCACCATCAGCGAAATCCACCAGTAGCCGATGTGTACCAGAAACCAACTCCAGCCCCGGCGCTCAAACAGCGCGGTGGTGCCCAAAAAGGGCATGGCCAGCATGATGGTTACGGCAGTACCGTGGACCATACCGTGCTGAAAAGTGCCGAAACGCTCGGCTTCCTGACCGGGTCCGGTCACGTTTTGATGCATGAACATGGCCAGCAGAAATGACAGCACGGTCGCTCCCAAATAAATGAGCGGCATATTCGCGCCACGCATGCTTTCCGCCGTGGTGTTGTTGGCGCGCATCCAGTAACTGCCCATGACTTTAGGATTATACCAGATAGCGCCGATTACCAATGGCACGAGGGTGGCTGCCACGATGGCGGCCCAATTCATTGTTGGTTCCATAATTTAAAATTTTTCGTTTTGAATAAATGCGCGGTAAACCTACAAGGATTTTGTTAGAAACAAATAATGTTGCAGTTAATTTTAGGCTTTTCACGGCAGTATTTTCCATACATCGCATAGGATTCGATATATAGTATGGGGATTGTGTTAATATGCCTTATAAAATTAGAAAATGAATTAAATAGCCACCAGCATTTTAAAATCAAAACGACAGGCATTCGGCGGACCCGCGCTATTTTCGCGGCCTTTTAGCATTTGCTGAAAAACATCGCATGCAAGCCCAGATCGTCTTTAATCTCTATCCGTTTTCGGAAAACTGCTACCTGCCCGCCGCCAACGTCATACAGACCGACCGGGCCGGCACGCTGCTGCACTTGCTGCAAAAAGCGCTGCCGACCACCATCGGCGCCCATGGCCTGTTGCTCAGCCCCATACAGGCGCGTTTGCTCGCCACGGTCGAAGCGCTGCAACCCAGGCAGATCGAAGCCCGCTTCAAGGTCGCGAAGGCCAAAACCACCGTGCCGCTGGCGCAACTGCTGCTCGACCCGGCCACGCGCCCGACGGTGGAAGCCTATATTCAACGGCAACTGGCAGCCTGGCTACAGGAGATCGTGCAAAACCAACTGTCGCTGACCCTCGACGTAGAGCGCCGCAGTCTGGCCAAAGACATGCTGCTCGAATTCCTGAAAGACGACCTTATTCCCCACCTGGCTTTCCACAAAACCAGCACCGGCATCGAATACCGGCTGCAACTCGGCAGTGAAACCGATAAGTGGCGCATCCGTGACCGCGAGGTGGTGCCGCTCACCAACACCGACCCCGCCTGGCTGCTGGTCGACTATACCCTGTGCCGCGTGCCGGGCATCAACGGCAACATGGTGCGGCCCTTTCGCCAGAAAGACCAGCTGCAAATTCCGCCGGATAAGGAGCGGGTATACTTCCGGCAGTTCATCGCCAAAAGTATTCGCCGCAGCCGGGTGGAAGCCCAGGGTTTCTCCGTGCAACAGACGGATCGTCTGGTCATTACCCGCCTGGAAGTGGTGGAAAACATCCTCGACAAACGCTGGTCGCTCTGCCCGGTGTTCGTCTATGAGGGCGCCGAATTTCCCGCCGGTGACCGCCGCGACCGGGTCACAACGCTCGATATTCCGGCCGATGATCAGCCTGGTGAAGTGACGGTACACCTGATCTGCCGGGATACCGAACTGGAAACGGAACGGCTGGCGAGCTTGGAAAAACTGGGCCTGCGCGACGAAAATCACCGCTACTTCGTGCCGGAGGGCGCTGAACTGGCGGACTGTATTGACTGGCTCTCAAGGCAGCAGGCAGCCCTGGAAGCGGCTGGTTTTCAACTCCTTGCGCCGCAAATAGAAGAGCGTACCATTGCCATTCTCAGCGCCGATCTGCAGCTGCGTTCGAAGGCGGCCGGCGACTGGTTCGATGTGCAGGGGGAGATCCAGGCCGGCGAATTCCGCTTCCCTTTTCGGGCTTTGCTGCCTTATTTGCGCCGCCTGGAACGCTATTATCCTTTGCCGGACGGCACATTCCTGCTCCTTCCCGAGGCCTGGTTTGCGCGCTATGCCGACCTGGCCGGCGCCTTGCAGGAAAACGGCGCACAACTGCGTTTGCCGAAGGCGCTGTACACCCTGCTGCAAACGACCACGCCGGATCTGCCGGCCGCCGATTTTCCGGAAATCGATCTGGACAACCTGGACTATACACCGTCTGCCGATCTGAAAGCGGAACTGCGGCCTTATCAATTACGCGGTGTGAAATGGCTGATCGGGCACTACCGCCAGGGTTTCGGCGCCTGCCTGGCCGACGATATGGGGCTGGGCAAAACCCTGCAAACGATTGCCCTGCTGCTGTATGCCAAGTCGGCCGGCACGTACGACGGGCTTTCCAGTCAGACGCCCGAGCGGCAAATGGACCTTTTTAACAGCCACCGCAGCGAACTGCGCCTGCTGAACGCGCTGGTCATCCTGCCGGCCTCGCTGGTGTTCAACTGGCAGCAGGAACTGGCCAAATTCGCGCCCTCGCTCTTCGTGTACGTCCATACCGGCCCCGGACGGCTGAAAGATGCCCGCAACCTGGCCGGTCAGGACGTGGTACTGACCACCTACCACACCGCGCGGCAGGACTTAAAACTGCTGGAAAAAGTGGACTGGCAGTTCATCATTCTCGATGAAAGCCAGCAGATCAAGAATCACCGGTCGGAAGTTTCGAAAGTGGTGCTGGCGCTGCGGGGCCGCCATAAAATTTCCCTGAGCGGTACGCCGATCGAGAACTCGCTGGCCGATTTGTGGGCGCAGATGGAGTTCATCAATCCCGCCACGCTGGGCAGTTTCGCGCAGTTTCGGGAGCAGTTCGTAGTGCCCATTGAAAAGCAGAACAGTGAACAGGCCAAGGCGCGTTTATTCAGTCGGGTGCGACCCTTTTTCCTGCGCCGGACCAAAGAAGAAGTCGCGCCCGATCTGCCGGCACTGACCGAGCAGGTGTTTTATACCGAACTGGCGCCCGAGCAGCGCAAACGCTACGATACCTTGAAATCGGCCAAACGCAACGAGATCCTGGCGCTGTTCGACGACCCGAAAACGCGTTTTGCGGCCATTCAGGCGCTGCTGCGGTTGCGCCAGCTGGCCAACCATCCGGTGCTCATGGACGCGGACTACACCGGCGGCAGCGGCAAGTTCGACGACGTGCTGGCGCAGTGGAGCACCATTCGCCGGGCTGGCCACAAAGTGCTGTTCTTCAGTACTTTCGAGCAGCATTTGCGCCTGTTTAAAAAGGTGTTTGACGAGGAAAAACAATCTTACGCCTGGCTCACCGGCGATACGCCCATGGCCGACCGCGCCCGCGAGGTGAAGCGTTTTCAGGAAGATGCCACGGTGCAGGCCTTTTTCATCACGCTCACGGCGGGTGGGGTAGGGCTCAACCTCACGGCAGCCGACTACGTTTTTCTGCTCGATCCCTGGTGGAACCCGGCGCGCGAAGACCAGGCCATCGCCCGCGCCCACCGCATCGGCCAGCAGCGACCGGTGACGGCCCTGCGCTTTATTGCCCGCGACACGATTGAAGAGAAAATACGCGTGCTGCAGGCGCAAAAACGGAAACTGGGCGAGGGTTTGTTCGATGCGGGCGAGGAAGGACCGGTGTGGACGAGGGCGGAAATGGAGATGCTGCTGGGGTAAGCCTTGGTCGAACGCAGGTACAATTGATAAAGGCCGGTGTGGAGCCAGTAATAAATTGTTATCAGGCTGGCACACTACAATGAGTTAATGGCTTGTTATTGTGCGTATCTTTAATTTTTCCAATAAATCAACGATGAAACTTACTTTACCTACTGCTCCGCTCCTGGCGTTGAAAATCAATCCATTCGGCCGTTTTTCCATTAAAACTACCATCCTATGGAGCCTGCTGGCCTTTGGCCTGCTTTCCGGTTGCGCCCGGGAAAAAGGCGATCAGGCCACTAAGAACCAGTCGGCAGACGCTACACTGGTTTCCGCCGCCATTCAGCCGCCATTCGGGCAGATCCGCATCAGCCCCAGCCGCTATCAAATCGATCCGCAGCGCGATACCCTGCTGCAACTGGCTTCCGGAACGAGCATAGCCATACCGGCCGGCATTTTCCAGACCCTGGACGGTCAACCGGTTAACCGCCTGGTCGATCTTCGCTTCCGCGAGTTCCACACGGCCGCCGATCTGCTGGCTGCGGGTATTCCCATGCGCGTTCAACGCGATAACGGTCCGGAAGACTGGCTGCAGACTGCCGGGATGTTTGAGATCAATGGTTCGCTGGATGACCAGCCGGTAAAAATCGCCCCGGATAAGAACCTGACCGTCAATCTGGCCTCGCAGGTCGACGGCCCCTATGATGCCTGGAAATTCGATCCGGGCACGGGTAACTGGATCCAAATCGGCACGGCCAACCTGCCGGTAAAACCCTCCGGCGAATTCGCCATTCCCAATGCCGAAGCAGAACGACTGGCAATGCTGGGGTTTAGTGCTAAACCGCCGGTAAACCCCGTCGTGGCGAACAGCAAACGCGCACCTATCAACATAGCGGAACCAGACTTGCGGGCCTGCCCAGACCTGCTGGCCAGAAAAGAAAAACTGGTGCTGTTATATGCCGGCAGTACCCAGCGACAAAAAGAAGATCTGCAGGCATTAAAGGCCAATAAGTGGTACGAACCTAAATTGACGCCGACGAGCGAGCCGGCTATATACCACCTGACGATGAAGGATGAAGATTTTGAAGAACATGTCTTCCCGGTTACGCCTAATATGTCCGCTGCGGAGAAAGAACAGGCCCAGGCGGCTTATGCGCAGGAGCTGGTCGAGTACGAAAAGTATAAAGTGCTGTTAGCGGAAGCCCGCACCCAGGAGGAGAAAAAGGTCAACTTACAGCGCATTTTTCAACTCAAGGATTTTGGCGTTTATAACTACGATGCCATGTTGCAAAACAACTGGTTAGCGGTAAATGCAGAGTTCAAAGTGAAAGGCCAGCCCACATCCCTGATCCGGCAGGTGCAGGTTTACCTGGTCACTGGTGATCAACGTACCGTAATTGGTTTCCCTTGTGCGCACTGGCAGGACTTTCGTTACGATCCCACGGCGGATAATTACTTGGTAGCTGTGCTGCCGGGGGATAAAATCGTTTATTTTTCTCCAGCCGATTTCAGGCAGCAGCGCGCTAACCTGGAAGCTGCCGGCAGCAAGAACTTTGTTTTTGAAATGCAGCAGTTTGAAAAGCCCCTCTACTCGATGGATGAACTGGATAATTGTCTAGCCACTATCCAGGGATTTAGATAAGTCAAGCCGGCAAACATGGTCAGACGAATTCTTTTATTGTGGGGGCTATGGTTCACCACGGTGTTACTATGGGCGCAAACACCGATTTATCCCGTTCGCAAGGACCATAAATCGAGTTTTATCGTGCTGCTGGGTAAGCAAAAAGCAGGTGGCTACAAGGAGGTAGTACCGTACTACAACCTGATCGATGAGACCTACTTACCCTGGAACTATCTCAATAACCAGAGCTTTAAATCGCCATTTCTCCGCTTTGAAAAAGACGGAAGATTAGGCTTGCTTGACAGGCAGCTGGTGGAAGTATTACCCAGCCGCTATCAACGCATCCGGCCACTGAGTTTACACACTTTTGCCGTAGAAGAAGACTCCCTTTTTACGGTGATCGATCAGTCGGGAAAAGCCTTGATCAAGGGGCGTTTCTCGAACATTTGTCCACTGTTGGTCGATGCGGAGGGAGACCCGACCTATTTCCTCGTGCAGCGCAACCGTCGTTGGGGGATTTATCGCCGATCGCCGGATAGTCTGTTGTTCGAGCCGCGCTTTGCAGTAGTACAATGGGCGCATAGTGAAGTTTTATTTAAAGTAAAACAGCTGGAGGAACAGCAATTATGGGGCCTGGCCGACCGAACGGGCCGACTGGTGCTGCCCTGTGTGTACACGGATATTATCGCGCTGCATCCGAAGTTCCTGGCCGTACACATCCCCGATAATGGCTGGCGGGTGATCAGCAAACAGGAAACCCTGCCCGGCGTATTAAGCGCCGTAACGCCCCTCAGCCGGCAGTGGGCAGCACTATCACCCAAGCGCAATGGCCCGGACGTTATATGGAATGTGCAAACCCAGCAGCCGGTCGCGGTATTACCCGATTCCATCGTCTACCAACGTTTTTGGCCTTTCGATGACCAACATATTGTCGGCAGACTGGGCAATGGCTGGCAGGGCCTGCTCGACAGCACCTTGAAGACCGTAGTGCCGGCAGTATATGACTCGATTCTCCGATCAGGTGAACCGGACCGCTACTTCGTACGGCGACGGGGTAAATGGGGACTTTTAGCGACGGAAGATAGCATACGGCTCGTACATCCCTTCGAATATAGGGAGGTAAAACCATTTAAGGAGGGACTCGCCGATGTGCAAACGGAAACGGGCATAGGCGCCATCAACCGCGCCGGGATGGAAGTGGCGCCGCCGCTTTACGAGAGCCTGCAGCGCCCGGCCCCCAATTACCTGAAGGGAAAAACGATCACTGGTAACCTGGCGATGATCGAACTGGGTCAACAGGACGGACTGGTGGTCAGCAAGACCAGCAGCGCCCTGATTGACCCGATTAATATTCCCAAAAATGTTCGCGAATGGGTCGTTCATGAACCTGGCAACGACGGACTTATACCGGAAGCACCGGACTATAAAGTCCAGGATACTATCCGCTGGGGCGTTTTTCTTAAACCTCGATTCATCCCGGAGCAAACGCCGGAACCTTTGCTTCAAAAACTGAAATTACTTGCCGCAAACGTCAGCAGCCACGACGTGTCCAAATTTTCGGATAAGCTGTATGCGCTTGCTACCGATGAGCAGACGGTTGACCTGGCTTATTTAAGCCCTTACTTTACGTCTACGGCGCGCGTCATCCGGCTATATCTGGCCGATGGCTCACCCGTCCCGCAGTCGCCGGCCATGGTTGGCTACCGCGAGTTTCAGGATAGCTGTTTATATACCACTTTTATCGCGCTGGACGGTTCGATGGGCTTGATCGATCGGGCCGGACAGGAACTGCGGGACGCCCGGGGGCAGGCGCTGCACTACGCTTATATCGGGCCATTTCGGGCGAACCGGGCCCGGGTATGCCTGAGTGGGAAACTGGTGGTTTCGGAACCCGATGCCGGGAATGAACCGCGCTCCCTGGCGGATCCGCTCGAATTTATCCGGCAATTTCAATTGTCGGTGCCGACACAGTTTAGGGAGCGCCGGATCAAAGCGAACCAAATATATTATACCCGGTCGGCGGTCGGCGAAAAAAAGCCGCCGCAATGGGGCTTTATCGATGGCCGGGGCGGACTGGTACCCGGACCCGGCTTTGATTTTGTCCACAGTTTTCATGAGACGGATAGTCTGGCGCTGGTAGCCCGTTATTTTTATAAGGACAGTGTAACCGACCCGGTCTTGCAGTATGGCCTGATCGATACGGCGCAGCGAATGGTGGTCGAGATCCAATATGTACGGATCACGCATTTGGGAAATAACTACCGGGTAGAGATAAAAAGCGCCACGCATGCCTTCAATTTATACTATTTCAATGCGCAGGGCCGGCAGTTGTACACCATGAAAAAAGTACCGAAAGGTTTTTCGGAAGGGCTTTGCGCGTTACGCGGACCGGACGACCGCTGGGGTTTTATCGATACGGTCGGCGTGGTCCGGATTGATTTTCTTTACGACGCGGTAGAAGGGTTTTCAGAGGGTCTGGCCGCCGTGTTCGATGGAGTGCAGTGGTCTTTTATCAATCCCGGTGGCCAGTCCGTTTTTACGCTCCATCTTGGTAAAAAACCAAAAATAGGCGGGTTTCATGACGGACGTTGTTATTTCATGCGGCAGGGCAAATGGGGCTATTTCGATAAAACAGGTGCGGAGGTCATAGCTGCAGACTATACCTGGGCATCCAACTTTGCGTATGGCGCGGCGGCAGTGAAAATAAAGAACCCCGCAGGGAAGGTGCTGCCCGCGATCGTTGATACTGCCGGACAGTTTATCTTAGCACCAAGCGCTAATTTCCTGGATATTCAGCCATTCAATGCTTTTGGTAAAGCTTTTGCGCGGCAGAAGGATAATAACTGGGTCGTCATTGATCACCTCGGGCAGGTGGTAAGTGCCGCTTATTCCGAGATCAAGCCCTATGTCGCGGGTTTTGCGAACGTGCGGCGTGGGCGGTTATGGGGATCCATCGGACTGGATGGGAAACCCCGGGTTCCACTGTCTTACGCGGTGCTCGACGTTGCTTCCGAAGGGCTGGTCGCCGTGCAACTTACGACCGCCGGCAAGTGGGTGTTCATCGATACCCTGGGAAGACCCGGCAGCGTGCGGGGCGCCTTCCACCAGCCGGGCAGGTTCAAGGAAGGGGCGGCTATGCTGGGTAAAGAAGCGCTCATCAACCGAAAAGGCGAACAACTGCTGGAAAAGGAACGGGTCCTCTTCTTTGCGGAGGGACTTTACGGTATTCGTAAGCGGAAAGGTTTTGCACTTTTCACCGATGGAGAAGGTAATGATTTCTATCAGGCTCAGTATGACAGTATTACGCCTTTTAAGCATGGTATTGCCAAAGTGCGTTTGCCCAAAAAAAGGATTTGGGGAGTGGTGAACCAGCGCGGGATGTACGTACTATACCCTAAATACGGCAATATTGGCGAGCAGCCCGATGGTAACTTCGTGGTGAATCCGCAGCGCTATTACGGATTGCTCGACCGGCACGGCCAAACGATCCTGGAAACGAAGTACGACCGGATCAACCTGGTAATGTGCGATGACTGTTACTGGGAGTATGCTGCCGGCGGGGAGGTATACCGGGTAGAAAGCGGGGAAGAGATCGGCTATTTCGGCCGTGATCTGCCGGTGGAGAAACGCTGGATCTGGCCCATGCAGAAATAGCGTTCATGGCCAACCGGAGGTGGGATTCTCGCTGTTTGGGTACTCATAGGAAGCCCTTTGCTCTGGCATTTGGAAATTTTAGTCCAAAAAAAACACCCGATCCAGACCTTTGCCGGTTATTGGCGGAAAACAATCTATGGCCCCGCTTTCCGCCTTAACCGCATTCATCGAGCGCCTCAAACGCCGGCGCATCGTTCAGTTATTCACCATTTACCTGCGTTACCTGATTGCCAGTGCCTTTGTGTTTGCCTCGGTGCCGAAAATAATGGGCGAGCGTTTTACGCAAATCCCGATCGACAACCCCATTGGTTTCTATTTCGAGGCCATGTATCGCAGCGGTTTTTACTGGAATTTTCTGGGTTGGGGCCAGATGATCGCTGCTCTCCTGCTGATGACCCAGCGTTTTGCCGCCCTGGGCGCCCTGCTATTTTATCCCATCATTATCAACGTTTGGCTGGTCACCTGGTCCATCGGTTTCCAGGGTACGCCGACGGTCACCTTCCTGATGTTTCTGGCGAATACCTACCTACTAGTCTGGGAATATCGCCGGCTGCTACCTTTCTTGCAACCCGAAAGCCGGCTGTACATTCCCCCTGCCGATTTCGACGATTCCTTTATGCGGAAACCGGTGTGGATCTGGCTGGGGGTGTTTATAGCCTCTTGTATGATCGTGCTGCGGCTCGATTTTGGGCATGCCAGGTGGTATGTAGGCGTTGGTTTTTTTACGGCGCTGGGGGTGATGGTGTGGTATATAAGTAAAAGGGCGCAATTTGAGCAGGTTAAACTTTGAATAATAATCATTTGTGAATTTATAACATGATCAAACATTCTATAAGTCTGTTTTTTTTCCTGATGACTGCGGTTCAACTGCTGTCTCAATCTGTAGAGCGGAAGTTAATTTACACCGTGCCTTTGCAAGAAGAAATTCCTGATGTATTGTCGAATGACCACAAAAGTTTTTTTGATCCGGCAAGCCCTGATTTCAGTAATGAAAGTTTATTTTCAGTCAAGGAGCCGGCTGGAGGATTTAAGGTTTTTTATAATGGAGAGAACCTGGGTACGTATTCGGAGGCCGGTAAATTTAATTACAGCGGGGACTTGCTGCTGGAATTACAATCCGGCAATAGAACCTATTTGGAAGTCAACGGTCTGCGACACGGACCTTTTTCTAAAATTTTGCACTATGATGTGCGTAATGGTCATCTCATTGTAGAACACTATGACCCGGTTAATCAAACCAATTATCTATATGAAGACAGCGTGAATATTTCTTCAAAAAAAGCCAGCTCTTCTTTATGGGGCCCTTCCAGAATGTATGATTGGATTCCTGTACCGCATATATGGGAGGAAAAAGATGATATTTCTATTTACGTGAAAGGTAATTTAATATGTAAAAATTGCCACTGGACAAATTTTGAATCTGCGGGCAACCATTATTTTTTTACTTATCGTTACGCAGATCAAAAAGATAAACTTTTCTATATCGTAGACGACCAGAAAGAAGTGCAAATTGAGAGCTATTGGTCGCCGCGAATCGATTCCTTCGGTAATTTCTATATGCCTTGTTTGAAAAACGGCAAACATTACGTTCAAACTCGTCAGGAGCTATTTGGCCCCATAAAAGACTATACTAAAAATTTACATAGCAAAGGCGCTTTCGGTCTATTGTTCAAATTTCAAAAACCGGAGGGAATAAAAGAAATGGACTATTTATATAATAACGGCCAGGTGTATGGTCCCTGGGATTCAATAAGACTTTTTACGGGCAGTGATATTTATTATTATGAGGTAAATAAACAAAAATTTATAGGGCGAAACGGACAGCCAATATATGAGTTTACTGAAAAAAAGGTTTTAAAAGCATAACTTATAATCAATTTGGTAATTACATGT
Source organism: Saprospirales bacterium (assembly GCA_031425035.1). GTDB lineage: Bacteria > Bacteroidota > Bacteroidia > Chitinophagales > Saprospiraceae > M3007. Next base: position 114,169 of record JANPIN010000016.1, read on the forward strand.
TCGAATGTGCTGACGGCAGCATTTACCTGGACGGAAAATTGCTAGGTACTTTTCCGCGTTTACGGGAGACCTGGATCAACGATGCCGGAAACTATTTCTTCTTATCGGAAGAAACCGCAGGCATCATGACTGCTCATATAAATGGCCTGACCAACAGTTTTGAAATAGGCGATCTATTGCCCTACAGCGGTTATAGAGGATTTCCTCCTAATCCGGGGTACATTCTGCTGGATAAAAACTATCAGCATTTTTTATTATACTCACCAGCTGCAAATTTTTTCATTATTGATGGTAAAAAGTATGCCAGTATGCCGGGAAAAACAAAATTTTATTACCTGAAACAATCAAATTCTTTTTGCTGGCTGACTATAGAAGGCCGTAGAATTTACTGGCATAGTGTACAGTTGGGGTAATTATTCTTTATGCAGTTAATGAAATTTAAAGCTGCGAGATAATTTATAAAAATATATATCAATGGCGGTTTCGTCCAATTTTTAACTACTTACTGTTCCTAATTTTGCCGTATTAAAAACCTGACTATAAACGAAAGCGCTATTTATGTATGAGCCCCTGATTACTTAATACTGCCACCATGAAAATCATCCAAAACAATCTCAGCGGACAAATCTACAAACTACTGCGTACCGGCCAGGACACCAACGGAGAACTGCTGGAAATGGAAGTCACCTACCGCCCACTGTCTGTAGAGCCGCCAGCGCACTATCATCCACAGCAGACCGAGCATTTTCGCCTGCTTTCCGGCGAAATGATGCTGCGTATGGGCGATCAGGTCCGGGTTTTTAAAGCCGGCGACACGCTGGTAGTATCGCCAAATACTCCGCACTCCATGTGGAATGCCAGTTCCGAGCCGGCCGTTTTACACTGGCAGATCACACCCGCGCTGGACAGCGAGTTTTTCTTTGAAACCATGGCTAAGCTGGCCGTAGCGGGCAAGACCAATAACCAGGGCGTACCGGGTTTGCTGCAACTGGCAGTGACTATGCCGCGTTTTTCCCGGGAATTCCGCCTGACGAAGCCGCCTTTTACCGTGCTGCGGTTGGTTTTTGGCCTGCTGGCGCCGGTTGCTTATTTATTGGGATTTAAGGCGGTGTATAAGTAGTAGTGATTAATTAATCTTTTGAAAAGCGTGGTATATCAATCATCCTAGGGTTCAATTAAACTGCCCGGCGCATAGTTTTTTTTATTCCAGAATTGCCCGGGGTTGACCTTTCCGGAAAAAGTATTGCTGTAAATGGTTTTGATTTCGGGCGTTTTATTCCATGGAAGTGGATGCTGCCAGGCGTAAGGTAGTCGGGAAATCGCCATCATAAACAGGTATGCTGAACTTCCAGAACTCGTCCGGATTCCCCTATCCTGTTTACTAGTCCGGATACACCGTACATTTCCACGACAGCGTGGCCTTGCGCCGGTACGCATCCCCATCTTCCACGTTCCAGATCAACTGGGTGGAGTTATACACGTCTTCCGTAATAGAATCGGATTTAATATTGTGCGTACCCGCCTCGAAACGCAGCGGAATGGCGTCATAACCGTCCATACCGATCAACTGGCTGCTCCACATTTTCTCGGAAAAAGAGCTGGGCCCGGTACAGGGGTTGATGGTCACCTTCATCGGGTTCACTTCCCAGGCCTGAAAATCCAGGAAAAGGTCAAAACCAGTAGGCAGAATGTTTTTATACCCCTGGAAATGGCTTTGGGTAGGAAGGTCATGCATACCGGTCGTTTTTCCAAACACCCGGTCAACGGGCGTCCATTCGGCCGTCATGGTCCCACAGTCATAAGTGGAATTGGCTATACCGCCGGCTTGGTAATAGATCTCGCCCAGGAAATATAATTCCTTGTAAGCTTCAGGAAATACGGAGGCCGGCGCGGGTTTAAGATCGCCCCGAATAGTAATATTGCCATCCGCTTTTTCTATTATGTCGCTGCTCAAGCCACCGTGCGGCCGTACACAGTTAAATTCAATCAGCCATTTGTACAACGTGCGGGGGGCACTGTGGGTGCCAGTGGAATGCACCACCACATCGCCGTTATCCGGCACGTCGACTGCCTGAGCAACGCAGATGATCAGGGCGCTCGACCACTGTTTCACGATCAGTGGCGAGTTGGCCATGGTCACTGTGCCCCTGGCATCGGGGAATTTCCCGTAAATGAGGAGTTCTTCGTCCTTTTCATCCACCAGCAGGTAATCGATGCGGTTCGTGGGCGGCGGCGGAGCCGGCTCGATTTCGGTTTTTTCACAGGCGTCACAGCCCATTAAAAACAGGATGGAAACGGTAATCAAAAAGATGTTTTTCATAACCGGGAAGTTAAAATGTAAAAGACAGCCCGGCCGCCAGATGGCCGGGCCGCTTTCAACAATCCAATCTATAATTACTAGTCGCGTTCGGCTTTCAGGATGTAGCGTTCGCCATCGAGCGTACCCGACAGTTCCAGGTCATCCCCAGCCAGGTCAAAATCGAATTGCAGGTGTTCCCCCGCCTCATTGACCAGGTCGATTTCCTTGTCTTCCACATCGACCGTGTAATCGCCGGTTTCGGTTTCGGTGCTGCCGTCGGCAAAGTGGATGGTCCACTTGAAGTCGCCATCGGCGCCGGTATAGGCCTCAAATTCCATTTTGGAGCTGTTGATTATGGAGCCCTTGACTTCCACACCGTCGATAGTGAAGCTCTTTATTTCCCAGTCGCTCACCAGTTGCTCGCGTACGGTCGGTTTCGGTGCTTCGACTTTATCTTTTTTGCAGGAAGTGAGGCTGGGCAGGATCAATAAGAAAAGGGCGAAAGCCAGGAATTTCGAATTCAAAATTGCATTTTTCATTTTAAAAGAAGTGTTACTGTGTGTGTGAAGATGGTTAGTTGAAAAAGAGCGTTTCTGGGGCCGGTTCCGCTTAAGAACCGATTTTTTTCAGGAGCCGAATGCCGCGCAACAGCGCGACCAATCCCGCTCCGCTCACGGCAATGACCGTCAGCAGCAGCATATTTTCAAAGATGTTCATAGTTGATCAAAATTAGCCCGGTACCAGGCCTGGCCGTTGGGAATGGCAGCACCGTTATAAGTCCGCTCATACGCCTCCGCCAGGGAAGTTGGTGCAGCCGGTATGGCGTTCAACAGGGAGGCAAGGTCGGCCTTCGCAACCGGCTGGGTATAAACTGCCGGGCTTAACATGGCCATGTTAAGCAAAAAAATCAGGTATTTCATGATGATAAATTAAAATGTAATCGGTTTTTGGTGGAGAGCTATGCCCTCCCGGTGCTCCGCTACATCGTCGGCGGCAGCGGATTAGGCACCACGTTGTTCACCGGCGGCAGCGACTTCAGGTAGGCAAACATGGCCCGCAGATCCTCATCGTTCATCGCCGCCGCATTGGGCCAGGGCATGGGGGGCAGCAACGGACGGGTGCCATCCATGCCTTTCGATTTACCCTCGCGGAGAGCTTTGAAAAACTGCGCCTCCGTCCACGCGCCGATGCCCGTATCATCGGGCGTCAGATTAGCGGCGAAGGAAGTGCCCCAGGGACCAACGGCCGCCGTCAGGCTGGGACTGAACAACACCCACTGTCCCGGCTGGATCATCTTTTTATCGGTGATCGCAGGTAGCGCTTCTCCGGCGGGATGGCCGGACATCAGGCGTTTCGGATCGGGTGCCGGACCCATGGCGGTCATGATTTTTGGGGAATGGCAGTCATTGCAACCGGCGATGGCGACGATGTATTCACCGCGTTTGACCTGGTCGGCCGTGGAGCTGCTGGTACTGACCTGACCTTCCACGGTCGTGGGAGCAGCTTGTTCGGTGCAATACGACAGACTCGTAATTAAAGCGGCGCCGATGGCCACTAAGAAAGATTGTTTCATAAAGTGAAAACTTGAAATGAACGGGCAAAGATTGGGTGTTCGACGCATCAGCGCCGGCCAAAAGTAATGAAAAGTGAAAAAGTTAAAACCTTAGAGCTTAACTACTTTGCCCGAATAACAATCCGCTGCCGTCAGGGCGATCACCTGATAAATCCCGGCAGGCAAAGCGGCCAGATTCAGCAGGTCGCCGGCTTGTAAAGTACGGCTCTCCAGCATTTGGCCACGGGCATCGAACACCTGCACCCGGACTTCCTCGGCGAAGCTAAAACGCACGGCATCCAGCGTCGGATTGGGCGACACGATCAGCGCCTGCGTCGGCCGGGGACTTGGTTTTACCGCCGAAGAACCAGCGGAATAATAGTAGTACGTCCGGTCACTCAGCACGTACACATTTTGTCCGGCATCCCAGTTATACGTGCTTTGTGTGGCCAGATTTTCGTCCTCGATATAGGTGTAGGTCAGGCGCACTTTTTCATCGGGCAAACCCGTCTGCATGGTCGTGGTTTCCTGGTTAATCAGTCGGCCGGCACTATCGTAGGCAGAGGTGGTGACCTGCGTGGGAGCCCAGTCGTTGACGCCCGGCACCCACTGGTAGCCGTTTTGCTGGATCACCATACCGGCAGGGTTATAAGCGTAGGTCGTGCGGGTGGAAGCGACGAAACTGCCGGTACCATCGGAATTATAATCGATGGTTTGAATGAGCCGGTGATTGGCGTACTGCAGTTCCTGTTTACCGGTCGGCAACGAGAATCCGCTGCTTTCCAGGAATTTTTCGATCAGGGTGTTATCCCCATTCGCATCATACGTGTATTTTTCCACCAGCAAGCCGCTCTGACCGCCAAAATCGAAGGTGGTCTCATTTTTCAGCAGGCGGTTTTGCGCGTCGTAGGTGTTTTTCGTGGAGAAAATAGTCACCCAGTTCACGCCGTCCCAACTGAAAACTTTAATGGAATCTACCAGATCCAGCGTGTTGCCGTGCGGGAAAACCTGTACGCTGCTTTCCAGTTGCCAGCTCATCGAAAGTGAATCATACACTTCACCCAGCGCATTGACGATCCGTCCCAGGGCATCGCTGGTCGTGGTTGTCCTGCTGGTCGGTACCCAGGCATTACTTTCAAATACGTCTTCGATTTCGACCCGTACGCCCGTGATCGGGTACTCGTAACGTATGCGGTTCAACGGCGTGGAATCGGCGGCGGGGGCGAGGGTGTAGTCGACAAAAGTCTTGGTCGAATCCAGGCGCAGGTGATTCGAGCGTAGTTGCACACTGGATGGAAGCGAAGCGGTTTGCTGCTCGTAACCGGTCTTTTGCAGGAGGGCTTTGATGATCGAAGCAGCGTTTTTCTGCAGATGTGACGGGTTCTGGGTGTTCTGGGCAAGGGTCTGGCTGATGGCCAGCGTCCAGCAAAGGCCGGACAGAAGAAGATGTTTCATTGTTGAGAAATTTTAAAAAATTGATAAAGAATGGATTGCATGCAGGAAGTAACCGGCTGGAGATCAGGCGATCTCCATCTGGACGTCGGCTTCCACCTGTGTTTTAAACTGCTGGCTATGCTTGACCAGCCATTTTTCAAAAGATTGCATATTTGGATGCAGGGCATAACTCTCGATCATATCGACCAGGCGGTTCGGAATGAACCGGCGCTGTACATCGAACATGTTGGCCAGTTCTTCCGCGCCGGGAAAACCCAGGCTAGCATACTGTTCGCGTGGAATGTGCTGGTAACGCACCTCCCGGCCCAGCACCCTGCTCATGATCGCGGCATATTCGGCGCAGCTGCGGTCTTCGCCCACCACCCCGACCGTACGGCCAATGTATTCCAGGGGATGATCGAAAATAGAAGACACCACGCCGCCCAGGTCTTCCACGCTGAACATGGCCAGTTTCGTATCGCCCTGCGGGAATCCGAAGCAGTAGTGGCCATCCGTGCTTTTTTGCAGCGGGAAGAAATGCAGGAAGTTCTCGTAATAAAACGCCACGTGGACGAACGTGAAGAACACCTGCCGGCTGCGGGCATAGTTTTCCAAAGCCGCTTTCATATCGCAGTGCGGCACGGCCAGTTCGCCCTTGCTCAGCGCGTGGTAGTCGGGTAAAGTGCTCATTACAAAATGCCGGATACCGGACTGCTGCACGGCGTCGATCAGGTTTTTACCCTGCTGGTATTCCAGTTCAAAGTGTTCCCAGAAGTTCGTGACGCCGAAAACGCCGTAGCAGCCGGACATGGCTTGTTTCAAACTTTCCGGGTCGTTCAGATCGCCTTGTACGACTTCTGCGCCGGCATTTTGAAGAGCGATCGCCTGGGCGGAATGTGCGTTTCGGGTCAGAATACGTACTGCAAACCGGTTGTTATGCAGCAGCGCCAGGGCGACGCTTCCGCCTTGGGCACCGGTGGCTCCGGTGACCAGAATTATGCGTTGGTGTGACATGATTTTTAGATTTTAGGCAAACGTTGGGCTGTCCGGACTTGGGTGCCGGCAGTGAAAATGTTGAAAAATAACGGGTTAAATAGCAGGCGAACAAATCAGCCTGCGGCGTGGTCAGGACCTCAACCGAAAGCGAGTGCCCGGTGCGCGGACTCCACAGTGCTCATGGGTTTCCAGGAAGAAAAGAAGGTGCGGGGATTTTGTCCCGTAAAGTCCTTGAATTCCCGGATGAAGTGCGATTGGTCGGCATAACCGAAATCGTAAGCCACATCGATCATGCGCGAATCGGGGTTTTGCTGAAGGTAATGAATGGCGTCCCGGAAGCGCACCATGCGGTGGTATGTTTTTGGACTAAAGCCCAGTTTATCCTGAAAGGCCCGTTGCAACTGGCGTTTACTGACGAATAACTGGTCGCTTAAATCCTCAAAATTACGGGTCGATGAATGATGTCGGATCAGCCGCAGCGCCTCGGTAAAATAAGGCGGCCGTGTTTCCGCTTCCGGCTGGAGCAAATGTTCGCGTAGAGTGGCAAACACGGCTTCCGCCAGTTTTTCGGTCGTGCGGGCATGTTTGGCCCGGGTCAGCAGGGTTTCAAAAACGGGTTGATTATACGTTCTCAAATCTTCATAGCGGTTCTCGCGCAGCAGGGTAGGGTGTTTGGTCAGCAGTTCCATCGTTTCGGGCAGCAGCACCAGTCCGAATATCAGGGTGCCGCCTTTTGCCTGCCAGTACACCGGGTTGCCATTGGTCGCGAAACCAGCCAGTTCCGGCATCCACACCTGCTTATCATCGATCAGTATGCAGAAACGCTGGGGCGTCAAATGAAAAACTATTTCCCAGGAACCGTTGGGCAGACAGCAGTGCACGGGAGATATTTCGTCCATTGGACCGTCGGTAGCGGTGATCCAGATGCCATCGATGAAGGCAGCCAGATCTTTCGGCGGAGCGATTGTTTCATTTCTGATATTCATGGTATTACTACTTGGTGCTGCAAAGGTCGAGGGGGAACTGTCCGGATTAATTGAACAAAAACGACATGTTGAAAAAAAGGGTAATTCCACTGTAGATTGTTTTAGAAAGTGAAGCGGGATTAAACATCGAAGGAGCATCCGGCTTAGCACAATCAAGCTTGTCCAGACTATTATTGGCCTCCATTTTCCGGAGACGCAGGTAAGAAAAAAAGGTTACAAGCGCTGTGTTGGCTTAAAATCCCTTTATTCCTAAATAGTCCGTATAAGTACGCAGTGGTAAATTGATGCTGCAAAGGTCAGGGGCTTTCTGTAGTTGGAATAGAATAAAAACGACAAGATGAAAAGCGGGTAATTAGGTATTGAAAACCCGGCTATTTCACATTATACGTCCCTGCATCCCAACTATAATTTTTGCAGCAGAGACAGGCGATGAAATCCCGAGGTTGCAGGGGTTGCCGAAATATTTTACAAAATTCCTTTTTATTGTTCCGCTCAATGGGCGACTTTCTCACTGCCCCTAACTCAGCCGGACAGACTAATACACGGTCATGCCAGACGATTTTAGATTTTCAGCAGACGAACGGTTTCTTCCGGTTAAAAAACCGGATTCCTTTTTTAATTTTAAGAAAAAAAACCGGAACCCGCTCAAACGGCGCAATGGGTAGTTCACAGGCGTAGAGTGGCAGACATAGCAGCTGGGCGGCGGCGTATTTCACCGGCCAATTAATGCCACAAAGGTCACCGGCAGTCCACACTGCACAGGAGACATATCACGTCAAAAAGCGGATAGATCGCGTAAGTTTAGCCCGCTTCCGGTTTTTTCGGCACGTCGATGATCTGATCGAAGGCCAGTCCGCTGCTGCCTTCCCCGCGCCCGGTCGTTTTACGGATGCCCAGCCAGGTAAACACCTTGCCGTCGTACCAGCGGGTGCGCTGGAACGTCTGCCGCACCTGAATACCCGCCCGCGGTACTTCCTCTTCATGGAGGAAATAAGGCTGTTTCTTCGGTTGGACTTCCAGGCCTTCCCGCAATAAATTGGTGCGCGGCCGGATGCGCGCCGGGGAATCCTCGCCGGGCAAAAAGCGCAACATGGCCGCCCGCTGCAGACGGATCTCGCGGTTGTTGCCCGCTTCATGCACCGGAATAAAGGGGATCCAGTTTTCCGGCACGGAATTCATCACCGAGTACCGGATGGGCGCGCGATATTCCGGCTCTTCCACCGGCGTTAAACCGGCTAAACGCTCGAATAAATGCCGCATTTCCGTAGCCGCTTCAAAACCCGGTTTGGAACGCCCATGCGGCAGCGGCACCTGCCGCTCGATGCCCCAGACCATGTTGGCCATTTCATCGCGCATCACCACCACTTCTTCCAGCGGCGGACCTTCCTGGATCTTCGGCGTACTGGAGGGCAACAGCAGCGCCAGATCGGCCGCCAACCGGTCGTCACCTTTGATATTGACCGAGAACATGCGCCAGGTTTCCCACTGATCGTCCAGGCCTTTTCCCGCCGGATCGATCCAGAAGCGCTCACCGAAGACATTGGTCACGGCCAGCCCTTTGACCCGCGACAGGCTGCCGGCCGGCAAACGGAATGGCGTTAGAAACCAGTCGTTGGCGTACACCAGCCCGAATTCCATCAGCAGTAGTTTCGACAGATCGGCCGAGCCGGGTTTAATACCGCCGAAGTTCGTAATGCCGTCCTCAAAAGCCCACCAGCGGGTCAACGGCATGCCGTTGAAAGTAACCGCGGTCGGCCAGAAGGTCTTGGTAAAAGACTGGATGGGCGGCGGTGTTTCGGCCGGTTCCCCCAGCGTTTTCTGCGTCGGATCGAAGTCGAAATTGTACCAGTCCAGGTGACCGTGGTAGTACTCGTCCGCCACCAGCACTTCCTCGCCGTCCTTTTTGGGAACGGCGCAGGCAAACTGATACTCCAGGTAGTCCGGCCGCCAGGCATGCTGTTCCGGCGTAACCGGCTGATAAAACTGCCGCTCATACCAGGCCCGGAACGCCGCCATAGCGGTATTTAAAGGTCCCGCCGGCGTCGCCGTAATGGTCGTCCAGTCGGGGGCAAAGGCAGCATCCCGCATAAATTGGAATAAGGCATATCCATCCATCGCCCGCTGATTGGCGACGGCGGCAAACTGCTGCCAGGCCTCGCGGTGGGCGCAAATGCCCGCATCGGCCGCGAGGTTGGGGTCGGGCCGGGCAATGGGAAAATGTAGGAGAAAATCACTTTTTACGCCAGCGCCCAAACCTTCCGCGGCCAGTAATTTGAGCCAGAAACGGCCCATGACCAGCCGCAGATCCAGCGCCACTATTTGCCCGGACTGCTGAAAAACGAGGGGCCGCTGCTCCACCTGGGTTTCCAGCGGGACGGCATCGTTGAAAGGCTGCACCGGATGATCTGCGCCGTCGGGTCGGTACTTATGCAGCGGCGCAGATTCCAGGTGGAATTTAGCCAGTGCCGGCGAACCCGCGTCCTCGCCCTTGAATTCGCCCATCTGCCACTGCCGGCTGAGCATCCACAGGGCATCATGGACCTCGGCGCGCAGGGCCCGGTCAAAGTTAGCGAGGTTGCGGGGCCGACCTTCCGTTCGCTCCCAGGTAACGATAGTCGGGTGAATGCGCTCCAGTAAAGCGCTGCGCATATCGTCAATAACGACGGTGGAAAGGGCCGTAGGGATGGGCATGGCTAGGACGGATTTTGAACGGCCAGCGTCGTGAATTCACGGGCGGCGCGGGCGATCAGGTTAGCGGAAATGGTCATCGGCGACCAGGAGGTTTCAGTCAGTACGGCGGGTAATAAAGCGGCAAAACGCTGGCCCAGGATATCGGGTTCCACCGCCCGGGTGCGGGCATCGTCGAGGGTCTGGTTGAGCACGGCCAGCAGATCTTCCCACTGCCATGCTCCGGTAAAAGTGGCCGGCGTCGCCAGTAGCCAGGCTTGCGGCGGTTCGGCATTGGGCCGGTCAAAATGGAAGGCCAGCCCGGTAACTTCTTCTTTTTGCGGAATGACCTCGGTCCATTCATCCACCAGCAGTCCGCATTGCCAGTCGGCGGGCTGCAGCGCTTCCGCATAGTGCGCGGTGTACAGGAGTCGCTCCGTTTCCAGCGTATTGGCCGGGTTCGCCGGATCAAATTCCAGGGCCAGCCAGTCCTCGCCGGCCCGGAAAGGCAGTTGCAATGGTTGCAAATTGGGTTCGGCCTGCCCAAATGCCCCGCTCAGCAGCATCGTATTTTCCAGATGGAACATTTTTTCCCGGACCCGCGCCGCGCCGTGCAGCCATTCATCGACGGGCAATGGCAAGGGATTCTCCGCCCGCGTTTTGACATAATTCAGCAGGCCATTCGTGCTGTCATAGGCGTTTTTCCATTCAAAACCCGTGGCCGTAGACACCTTAAACGCCGGGATCATCCGGAAATCATCCCCCAGCAGCGTCTTGCCGGCTTCCTGTAGCAACTGCACCTGCTTCACCGGATCCGCTTCCGTCACCTGCGCCGCGACTTTGGCGGCAGCGCCCAGCAAGCGGCGGTCGGCTTCGGCAGCCATCGCCCGGGCCCGCAGCAGCAGTTCATCCAGCAGGGTCTGCATGGCGCCGGTCTGGTCATTTAGGTTAAATTCAAGGGGCTCAAAGTCAGTAAGTGGCAGTTCAGTCAGCACCTGCTGGTGAAAAGCGGACAGCGTGTTTGGCGAAGCCGCCAGAATGGCTTGCAGGGCCATTAATTTCGCTTCAAACAGATTTTGCCGGCTCAAAACTTCGACCGACAAGGCTGCCGGCAGCGCATCGGCGGGTAATAAACGGGTGCTGACTAAACGTCCTGCTTCCTGCAAGGCTTCTACATCGGCATCGGTCGGCACGATGATGGCGGTCGTAATGGCCTGGGAGGCAGCGAGATGGCCCGCCCAGCGCAGGGTCAACGCCGTCAGTTTCTGACGAATAGCCGTGTAAATGTCGGCGCGGTTTTGCCAGGCCATCGCAAAACCGGTATGCGGCAGACCGAACAAACCGGCCTGCGTCGACAGCTGCCTGAACTGGTCCAGATGGCTGTCCAGCGCAGTGAGTACACCGCCATCCGCGTCGGGCTGCACCACGACCAGGAAATTATTAGCCGCCGTTTTCAGCGAACCCAGGGCCACCGCCACCGCATCTATCCGCGATGTATCCAGGCGAATTGGACCGGTTTTGGTCACGCTGGCTTCCCCGGGCAATTGTACGTCGGTGGCTTCCAACGGCCGGGAACGCAGGGCGAGCGCGCGCAAACTCGTCAGCAGGGGCGTGGCTTCAAAGAAGGTGATCCTGCCCGGTTCCGCCGCGACGAAGGCCAGTTCTATACGCGTATCGGGGCGCACATCCGGACGTGTAGCCACGAAAGCCAGCACCAGATCATCCAGATCGCTGGCGGCCTGGGTCGCGCCTTCACTAACGGTAAAAAGCAGGTCCAGCGGCGCTAAATCCAGATCGGCCTGGGTGACGAAAAGCCGCTCAAAAGTGGCCGGGTTCGCCGGATCAGGATAATAATGAACGACCACGCCCAGATCAGCGGCCGGGGGCAAATGATCGGCCAGCCAGTCGTTCAGACTCGGTTCGGCCTGATGGCGCGGGTTATCACCGGCTACGGCCGCCGCATTGGGACGCAGCTGAATACCCACGCGGTGCGTCAGCGTATGACCGCTGCGGGGCGTGCGCACCACTTCCGGTTCAGGCGGCAGGTTGGCGGCGGCATACGCATCCATGGTGGCGGCCGCGCGATCATAGTTGCCCATCACCACCTGGTGCACACTTTCGGCCAAGGCCACATCGGCCACGCCGTCGGCGAGATCGAAGAGTTTACGCGCCGCGGCAATTACCTGGCCACGTTCAGCGGCGGTCGATCCGGGCAGAATCGCGGACAGCGGATCCGGCGCAGTTTTGTTTTTATCCAGAAAATTCATCAGCGCAAAACCGTCGACCACGTTGTTGGCTTCGATGAATTCAACGGGGGTATTGGGCGTCTGGGTGGTTTTTAATTTCTGGGCATTGAGCGAAAACTCGGTACGCAGCTCGAGGATGAATTTATCCAGACCCGTGCCCGCGTCATGCAAATCGCGCTCAAAATGATAACCCAGCAGAGCACCGAGTTTCTGACCATTACGTATGCCTTCGATCAGGCCCACGGACTGCCGCACCCGCTCGGAGGACAGGTTGACCGCCAGTAGGTCGGGATCGCCGGGTGTAGCATTGGCGCGGTACCCATTCCGCAGCACCGAGGCCGTAACGGCCTGATTCAACGAAGGCGCGTGGATGAAACCGCCGTTACTGCTGTCGCGGACCAGCGGTGGCAATTTAGAATCGGCGGGATTAAAAACCGTGTTCAGCTCTTCATTCAGCTGTACCGGCTGGAGTTGTTTGGCCTTGGGTTTCACGTTTTCCAGCCAGCCGTACGCGCCGAGATGCAGCCCGCGTTTGGCCTGGTTTTCGGCGCCGTCATTGGCCTGCGGCGAAAAACGCATGAAGGATAGTTGCAGGTTCAGTAAACCCATTTTCCAGGCATCGAGGCGGTAGTGGCAGAGGTCGAGGTGTTCGCGCAGCAGTCGTTCGAGAGCGGCGGTCGGGGTCTGGGTCAGCAGGTCCAGCGCGGCGAGTTGCTCGCGTAATTCGCCAGCTTCGTTCAGCGTAGCGAGGTGGTCGATGATATACTGGGCCAGCGGGTACTCGGCCCGGTTCGTCACCGCCGGAAAATCGAGGTACAGGTGGGCCCAGGGGCTTTCGGAAGGCTGCGGCTGATTGCTGTTCCCGGCCTCCGCCACGTGAATAAAGGTCTGCGGCGCTTTCCAGGCTTGAAACATGTCCAGGCTGACGTGCGGGCGTTTGGATTCCCGCGCCACGCCTTCAAAAGCCAGTAACAAGGCCTGCCGCAGGAATAAATACAGCACGGCGGCCGGTTTTTTATTGTCGGTAAAACCGGCTTCCTGGCGCAGATCGTCCACCGATTCCTGCGCTTTTTTCAGCAGCCATTCCAGATAATTAAGGGGATCGGGCGTGTAATCGCGCACCGGCTCGGTTTCGGAAGGCGGTATATCATCCACCAGATTTTTATGTAGTTGAAAAGGCCGGCCGAAGTAATTACGCGTTAGGTTTTCCGGAATATCGTACCCGTCATAGCCCAGCTCGCGGAGCAAGTCACCACCGGCGGCATCGGGCGTTTGTTTACCCTTAATTTCACCCAGTCCGTTGTAGACCTTCGTATTATAACTCACGTAATACGGCTCGCCGAGTACCGCGTGGATTTCTTCAGCGGTCGGGTGCAGGCCCAGAATATGCAGCAGCGTCTTCTGCGGATCGGGGTCGCCGGGTAGGCCCACTTGATCGACCTGTCCACCTAGTCCACGCCAGAGGTCGTCGAGTTGCAGCAGCAATTGGTATAACTGGTTGAGGTATGCAGTTTCCGCCTCGTTGCGCCGATCGCTTACCTGCGGGATCCAGCCTATTTTCCGGAAGGGCGTCACCGGAAGAATGCCGTATGGCTGGCGGCCGATGCGGATGGCCGGCACCGGACCGCGTCCGGAAACGTAGCGGTTAAAGAACGACCGCGTCCGGCGAATGGCCTGGTCATCCAGCACCGGATGCAGCATGCGCTCGAAATAATAGCCCCAGGTGGCCGGCCAAAGCGCCGTGTTCATGGCCCTCGCTTCCAGTTGATCGCGCTGCCCGGCATTGGGTACCTGTTGCAGCGCGGCGGGATTGAGGCCCAGCCACTCGGCCAGCCACTGGCCGTCCCGTTTCAACAGCGGATCGGTGCTCGGCGTAAATTGCGGGATGTGTTTAACGAAAGCGTCATAACTATCGTCGGCATCGTCGGTGCGCTGGAAAGCCGATTCGACCTCTTCGGTGTTGTTGGTGGGCGTACCCTGCGGCACGATGGCAAAACCGTTCCGGCTGTATAAATGGTTTTTCAGCAGATTTTCCAGTTCGCCCGCATTCTGCTCCGCATCGGCGCTGAGGCGGACGCCCACCACAAAAACGCGTTCAAATCCATTGGCCGCCTGCTGGTTATTCAGCGGCACTTTCAGGCCCAGTCCTTTTTGCACGGCGGCCTCGAAATCGGTCATCCAGCGAATTTCTTCGGTCAGTTCGAGATCCCCATCTTTCTCTATAAACTGCTGGGCATCCGTTGGGTCCGGGCCCACGACCAGCGGCAGCGTCAGGGGCCGAAACAAACGTTCCAGCAGCGGCTGACCGCCATTTTGACCGATAAAAACAAAACGATCGGGGAATAAGGTGACTTTGGGCGCCTGGGTCCAGGAAAAATTCTTGGTATCCAGGTCGGGATAAGGCGTGAACTGGACCAGCGCCGCCGCTGCATCCGCCTGTTCCGAATTGGCCCATTCGCGGATGTTGTCGGGCGCAAAATCCTGCACCACCTGGTTGGCGATGGCGGCCGAACTGCCGGGCGCATTGACCAGGTTTTGGAAAGCCGTAATCAACATCGCTGCATCGCCTTTTGCCTGCCAGACGGCCCGCCAGTAGCTGAACACCTCCGTTTGCGCCAGCGGTAAGGCCTGATCCGCCGCAATGATCAGCACCACGGCGTCGGCCGTAGCTTTTACGGGTTTATCACCCGGATTCAGCGGCGCAAAGTTTTGGAGGATCCAGGCTGCCCGGCCCGCGCCTACACTGCTCACCAGCCCGCGCCAGGCTGCCCGTTCCTGTTGTTCTATACCGCCCGCTTTCCAGGATTCTATGTAATAACGGCGCGCGGCGGTAATTTCCGTACCCGACAAAGTAGGTTCAAACGTGTCGATCAGGCAATCATCGGGGTAAATGCGGACCCAGAGTTCCTGCTGCGGCGCGGCCACGGCCGAAGCAATGGTCTTAAAACGCGTCTCGATGCGCACCGGAAAAAGCAGGAAAGGCAGCGCATCATCCAGCCGCGACACAAACTGGGTGGGGTCGGAAAACTCGAAGAAGCTGCCGTAGCGCCCATCCAGCAGTTTGCCCGCCTGCGCGTACTGACTTTCCGCCTGCTGCAACAGTTCGTTCGCCTTGGTCCGCTCGTTTTGCAACTGCTCCAGGTGCTGCCCGGCCGCGGGATTGTTCCCGTTGGCCTGCCGTGCCAGCTGGCTGATTTGCGCATCCATGCGCTGCAGACGACGGCGCGCAGCATCCCGTTCCTGCTGAGCGGCACTTTGCCCGGCCCGGGCTTGCTGAAGTTGTTGACGGGATTCGAGAAAATCAGCCATTTTTGTTGAATTGAAAGATGATGATGGGGGGGTAGATGAGCTAACCTTTTCCTCAGGTCGGCAGCATATCCGACGCATGCACCGCTACCAGCACCGGCACCTGGTACAGGATATAAGCGATGTCGGCGGCATTAGACGCATTGTTCCAGCTAATATCCTTGTCTTCGCCCATTTGCAGGATGACCCCTTGCGGGTCATCAGTCGTATCGGTGGTGATATGCAGGTTGTTCTGGGCGGCCCGTAGGAACGTGCTGTCCTGTTTTTCCACGTCGCCCCAGCCGAGGTCGTTCCAGGTCCGGAACTTGGTGTTTTTACCCTCGTCCAGCCCGAAACGCGGTTCGCCCGGCCGCTCTTTGATCACGAAAAACCAGCCGGCGTCGTCGGGTTTTTCCGGTGTTTCGCCCTTGGCCTCGTCGATCGTCAGGTCAAAACCGAAGAAGTAAATATCGGGCATAACCTGGGCGCTGTACAGCGGCGTTTTTACCTCCGTGCGCGGCGGGTTCTCTTCGTTGGACAGTGGATCCAGCAGTATACGCGGCCGGCTGCGATCGATGGCGCCGCCGGGGGTGTCGCCAACGCGGTGCCAGTCGGCCCGGTGGGCATAGACCACTGCGTTGGGGTAGCGCTTCAGCAACTCGCCGCGAATGACCAGCACGACTTCTTCTTTCGGCGGCGCCGTCGCGTCTTTCGGATCGTTTTTCCCCAGGTCAGAATCCTTGGGCCATTTATGGATTTCCTCGATGTCGAACAGCTGCTCGCGGCGCTGCTCGGCTTTCGGATCGCTGGGATCGAGGTAGGCCTTTATATCCCAGAACTGCCGGAAATAACTGCCGCGCTGATCGGTCGGAAATTCGCGCCAGAGCAGTTCGCGGGCCATTTCGTGATTGAGGCCCACCATATAGGACTCGATGAATTTCTGATTGGTCTCCAGCAGCGAAATCGTGTTCGGCTCGATGAGGTGGATATTCGGTAAAAACAGTTCCGAAGAAATGTCCCGCAGCGGCTCGTACATGGGGAAATCGATCTTCGGATACTCCATAATATCGTCGAAATCAATCACCTGAATATCGCGGATGCGGGTGGGAATAAGCAGTTGACTCCAGACCCGCGGCGGTATGGTGCGGGATGGTTCAATACCCAGCACGGTGGCCTGGACGATGGCGGACAAGTTGAGGGGCACCCGCGCCGGCTCCTGCGGGAACCTGACCACGGCCTGCTGAAAGCTGTATAAATCGCGCAAAGCCGTTTTGAAGTTCGCGCCTTCCACACTGTCGGTGCTGCCCAGACTGGCTTTAAAACCGCTGTCCGGCAGACTCAGGTGAAAATCCGGGCTTTTTGGCAGCCGGTCCACTGCCTCAGGCGTACGGCCGGCTTCGGTCAGGCTATCTGCCACGCCAGACTGCTGCTGCCAGCCCTGCATTTTTTGAAATAAATAAAAAGCAGCACCTGCAATGGCCAGACCGGCGGCTATGCCCGCCGGACCAAAAAACAGCAGTATAAGCAGGATCAACAGGCCCAGACCCAGCACCGCCCAGGGCAGCCAGGGGTATTTTCGCAGCAGGTCCAGCAGCCAGGCCGGTACGTTCTGCGGTTGTAACTGACCGGCCGCCTGATCGATGGTTGAAAGACCGGGCGCCAATACCTTGGGCGGCGCAGCGGCAATTTCGCCGTTGTTCCAGCGCACCAGCAAATCCTTCACCGCCGGTACCGCGCCGCCTAAACCGGAGCGCTTCATCATCCGGCCGTTCGGACGGATCATTTTGCGCAGCGGTGCGGAAGTCGCCGTGCGGGTGAGCGGACTTTGCGCCACGCGATAACTCAGCGTCAGGCCCTCGGCGACTACGCGGCGTTGTACCGGGGCGGCCAGCAGGATCAGTTTTTCCGGTTGTTTTTCCGCTAACGTGTTGATGTAGCGCGTATGCCATTGCCGTCCGACCGCCAGCGCAAACTGCCCGCGCCTTAAATGGCGGTTGGCTTCCAGCACGTCGCCGAGTTGCTCCCAGGCTTTGTCCATGTAATTTTCCTGGTTCTCCTGCACGACCCGGGTCCCGAAACCGGAAGCCACGCGGTAACGCGGATCCAGGTTGAGGTCATGGATCCAGTTCAGATTATGGGGCACATCGCTGCCATTGGCCTCTTTCAACACGCGTTTGACCGCCGCATGCCAGCGACCGTAAATGGGCGGCGTGATCACCGGATCGTCGCTATCGTTGTCGGCTACGGGCGGCTGATCCGCGTCGGTATTGGCCGTGCCGGCATCGGTTTGGGCGTAGTCGTCGGCCAGGTTGAGCAGGGCAGCCAGTCGCTGCTGGAAAAATTGCGGATAGGGATTGGCCGGCGGCGTAGCCCAAAGATCATACCGATCAAATTCCTGTTTGTCGGTGGGTTTTAAGGTGGAATACGGCACCCGCAGCGCGCCACCCAGCCGCAGCACATCGTTCAACACGCCCAGATTGGGTAAGGCCGCGCCGGGATTTTGAATGTCCATATCGCGCTGCCCCACGCGGGTAGGCATCGGGCGGGGGACCAGCAGGCGCACCAGATATTCAAAATCGCCCATGGCGCCGGTGCGGAATTGCCAGCGGAAATAATACGGCATACTCGCCGCCTCCGGACCTGCCGCCCCGCCCCAGGCCGGCGCCGTAGCGGCCAGCGCCGGCGGAATTTCGAGGCCCAAACCGGCTAGCCGCCCGGTTTCGAAGACCGGCACGACAAAAGCGTGGTAGGTCTTGTCCTCCACCAGATCGCGCGGGTTCATGAGCCGGGAATAAGCCAGATCGGGGTTTTTATTCAACACGGTTTCCAGTTGACCGAGCGCGGCGTTAACGTCCGGCGCAACCACCTGCGTACCACTGTGTAAGCCCTCGTTGACGTGCACGTGCGCCCAGGCCCAAAGCTCGTCCTGCCGGGGCAGCACCTTGCTCGGATCGCCTTTGATGGAAATAAAAGGCAGTGGCCGGTTCAGGATGTTTTTGCCTTCATCAAACTCGGCGCCTTCTTCCAGGATCAGCAGCGCGATCCAGGGCGTCAGGCGGTGCAGACCCGGATCGGCCGCCGCAGGCGTGTAGCGCCAGGGAAAATCCTCGTCGTAGAACTCGATGAAGGGCAGGTAGTTCGGCTCGAAGTTGGTGATCCAGTGCCGCGGCTCGGTGCGCACAATGGCTTTGGCGTCGATGCCCACAATATCGCCCGGACCATAGAGGCTCACGTCGCGTTCGACGGTGGCCAGGTCGTCCGCATCGATGCCCGTACCGGCAATTTCGAGTTTTACCTTCACCTTGGCACGTACGTTCGAGGGGCCGGCCTGGATCTGGTTGGCAATGCCCTGACGCAGCCAGGGGAGAAAGGAATAGGTAGCGATGGGTGCTGCCATGACGTTGATTTTAATGGTAATTGCTACAAACATTAGACTTCTCCGAAGTCCTGGTTGCGTCGACCCTAACCGCCCACCGCCTCATGCGCCGGAATGACGTGTAACACCTCGCCTAAATCGCCATTCAGAGAAGTTTGCGCATGCATGAAATCATAGGCCGTTGCTTCACTGTCGAAATACAAATGGCTCTTACTGTAGGGTTTATTGTCAAAATTGGTCGCCACTACATAACCTTCCTGCTGCACTTTGACCTTATCCTCGAACGGTACGAACAGCTTTTGGGTGGATTTGGAAAGCGCCGATTTGGCCGCCGCATTACCACGCAGAAAGTGGGTGAACAGACTGCCCATGTAGGCGAAAAACAGGATGATCTTCTTTTTGTATTTGCTGTCGAACACGATCTGTTCATAGCGTACCGTGCGTTTTACTGCGCGGCTGGAAACCGTTTGCCGACCCTCCGCGGAGAGTTCCAGACCGGAGTTCTGTAACTCGTAACCCTTGCGGCTCAGTTTCTCGTCGTTTTTCAAATCCAGGTACTGACCCATGGCGAACTGCTCCCTGCGCTGGCCTTTTTTACCCAGGCCCGTCGTGGTGGTCCTGACGCTGAAATGTTTGGCATCGGCCACTTTCCGGGCGCCGATCTTGGCAATGTCGAGGTCGAGCGGTACAGCGCGCTGACTGACCACCAGGATGCCCACCGGATGCAGCACCAGTCCGTCGTTTTCTTCTATGGCGCGCAGAGAGACCAGCAAATTGCTGCCTTTGGGTAGTTCGGCGCGCCAGTTCTCGGTCTTGTTGAACTCTTTTTCCAGCAGTGGAATGACCGGGATCGGCGGCAGCGATGTATCTTCTTTATCGCCCCAGGTGACGTCGAAATCGGCGGAAATGTCGAAGAAAAGCAGCGACAGGGTGCCCGTTCCTTTGGCGCGCCAGGGGGTCGGACCTTCCAGGGAAAGTTCCAGACGAATGGAGAACAGACCCAGCCCGAAGACCTTGAGTTCGACGGAGCCCGATATTTCGATGATGAAATAAAACGGCGAGAACTGGAACAGCGCGTCGAGGGCCAGGTGCCCGAAAATACCAATTTCATCCAGCCCCAGGCGCAGTTCCAACCGGGCGCCGAACTGCACCGTATTGGAGGTAACGGCGAAATAGGCTTCTACGCGAATGCGGCTAACTGGCGTGTTGAGGATGTCGAGCGCAATGCGGTGCGGCACCGGGAAGGGGAGGGGGGGCGGATTGAAACGCGGGTGAAAACCGCCGACGGAGAGCACGAAATTGGCGTCGTCGCCCCAGGCCACCAGCAAACCCATGCCGCCTTCGATGCTGATGAACAGTACCCGCGATTCGAACAGTTCGGCAAAGAACCACAGCCGCTGTTTATCGGGTTCGATGGCGCCGATGAAATTCACCTGGATGACAATGAGCGGGGCCTCTTCGGCGGGCAGCGCGACTTTCAAAATACCCAGAATAGCCACTTTTCCCGGCGGAATTTCTACGATCACCCCGAGGGATAAACTGGCCAGCGTCGGGGTGCCCCAGCCAATTTTGGCCATCAGTCCGATCAAAAAACGGCCCTCCATCGGTGGGAAATAAGTCCGCAGGTCGCTGATGATGCGCGGGGCATTGGCAATCACGTCCTTCGGGAACATGATGCTGTTGATGCCGCCGGTGCGTACGCCTTTGGCAATTTCTTCCAGTTGCATGGTGCGGTTCAGGCCGAGCAAACCACCTACCCCATTGAGCGTGAAACCGAAACCCAGCTGTATGCCGGTGAATTCCGCAGAAATGATAATGAGCAGCGAAAACCCCTTGCTGCCGTCGGGCATTTTGGTAGTGATGAGCGCGATGGCTTTCACCGTCACGATGCTCATGATCGACAGCTCCAGCGCACCGGCGTATTCTTCTTTGTCAAAATCAAAATACAGGTAACCGCCGCCTTTGACCACGCCCACGTCGAGGGAAAGACCAACGCCTTTGGGCGGCTGAAAACGCAGGGCAAAATCCAGCGGACCGGCATTGCCTTTACGGTTTTCCGGCAGGGTGATCTGGGCGCCGATGCCGATTTCTTCCACGACCGCCTGCAAGGGACCGAGCGCGGCTTTGAAACTGGCGGCAGCGATCAGGGGAATACCGCCGTCTTTAAATCCGGAGGAAATGGACAGCGCATTGATCTCGATCGGGCCGAGATTCAGGTGCAGCGGCAGTTGAACGGTCAGGACGGAGCTGCCGAAAAAGAACACGCCGTGCTGGGTGGAGAAACCCATGCCAATATCAAACTCCGATTCGAGCCCGATGCCGGACAGGATTTTCTGCAAAAAACCGTCGCCCTCGCCGAAATTGACCACGATTTTGGCCTTTTTAACTTCGGCAGTGATCTTAAAAACGCCTTCGGCTTTGTTCGCCGCACTGTCCCAGACAAAACCCACCCCGGCTTTCAAAACGGCCTGTTTGAGCTCGATGCGACTGCCGCCGGCTTGCCCGATCAGAATAATGGGCTGCCCGTCGTCCTTGCCCAGCGTAATGCGCACAAAGTTGTCGCCTTCGAGGGTGCCGCTCGGCGGTTTGAACGCCACAGCGCCATCGGGTTGCAGCAGAATTTCCGTTCCGGCAGAAAAGGTGTTGTTGAAAACCAGTTCCAGTTTAACGTCGCCTTCTTCAAAAGTGGGGGCGCCATCGATCTTGATCTTATCGTCGAAAGCGATGCGCAGGCCGGGCGGCGAAATGTCGGTTTTGGGGCTGATATTTAAAAACAAAACGTCCAGCACCGGCGGATTGACACTGGTATCGAACACTGCCGGAATGCCGGCATTTTGCAGCAAATGTTCCACTTTCTGCAAAGCCGCCGTACCGTTGAAACTATTATCGCCCCATTGATACAGGGTATGCAGCAGAGCGCCGGGCGACTGGAACATCTGGAACAGCCGGTCGACGTGCAGGGTGCGGGCAATGTACATCGGATCGTTGGGCAGCGAGCCGGCGGTCCGTTCGACCACGCTCAGGAAATCCAGGGCGTCGGCCAGGCCCGGAGCCAGTTCGAGGTTACGTACGATGATGTAGTCGAACAGTTTACGCGGCAGGTTATCGGCAAACTGCTGCAGTTCGCCCGGCGTGACGCCCAGCGCTGCGGCATTCAGGCCTTTCAGGGTATTCGCCGTTCCGACCAGACCCTCGATGAAATTTTTCACCAGGTTGATCATCTGCGCGCCCTTTTCGATGATCTGGCCGATGCTCTCACTTTGAATAGCGGAAATCAGGGCCGCTACGACTGCGGGTATTTGCCCGACGGCGCCGACCACTTCCTTCAGTTTAGCCGCCAGGGCCGCCTGACTGTCCAGCGCCGGCGAAAAAGTAAGACCCAGCTCGCGAAACAAATCGCGGACCTGCGTGGCATCGAGGCGGTCTTCGAGCGGACGAAGCAAATGCGCCAGTTCGAGCGCGATGGTTTCCAATGTGCCTGGCTGTTCGGACATACGTGGAGAGCGTTAAGGGTTACTGCGCGGTCGTACCGCGGTCTGACGACTTTTTTGTCGTCCGACCGCTAATGGGTGGTTGCCGCGGTCTGACGACTTTTTTTGTCGTCCGACCGCTAACGGGTGGTTGCCGCGGTCTGACGACTTTTTTGTCGTCCGACCGCTAACGGATGGTTACCGCGGTCTGACGACTTTTTTGTCGTCCGACCGCTAATGGGTTCAGGTTTTCAGAGCTACAATTCGGCATACTGGTCGGACGAC
>JANPIN010000017.1:0-15544 GCA_031425035.1 Saprospirales bacterium
GCAACCATTTACCGCACCTTAAACACCCTAGCCGCCTTCACCGCCAACTGCCAGTTACGATATAAACGCCGCGCTTCCGGACGGGCCATACCGGGCTTAAATAACCGCTGCAACTGCCAGTTTTTGGAAATATCGGCCTTATCCTGCCAGAAACCGACCGCCAGTCCGGCCAGATAAGCCGCGCCGAGGGCCGTTGTTTCCTGTACTACCGGGCGTTCCACCTGTACGCCGAGCAGATCGCTCTGAAACTGCATGAGGAAGTTGTTTTTCACCATGCCGCCGTCCACCCGCAGGGCGCGCAGGCGAATACCGGAGTCCTTTTCCATCACGGAAAGCACGTCTTTGGTTTGGTAGGCTACGCTTTCCAGGGTTGCGCGAATGAGGTGCGCCCGACTGCTGCCGCGCGTCAGTCCGAAAATGGAGCCGCGTACTTCAGAATCCCAGTATGGGGTGCCCAGGCCCACGAAAGCCGGCACGAAAAAGACCCCTTCCGAAGACGACAGGCTCATGGCGTAGCGCTCCGTTTCGGCCACGTCCGCAAAGAGTTCGACCGTGTCGCGCATCCATTTCACCGCGCTGCCGGCCACGAAAATGGAGCCTTCCAGGGCGTATTCCACTTTTCCGCCAATGCCCCAGGCAATGGTGGTCAGCAGCCCGTTTTGCGAAGCGACGGCCTGTTCTCCTGTATTCATGAGCATGAAACAGCCGGTTCCGTAGGTATTTTTGGCGTCGCCGGGCAGAAAACAGGCCTGTCCGAACAAGGCGGCCTGCTGATCGCCGGCCATACCGCTGACCGGAATGGATCGCCGACCTTCCATGTTCCAGCCCAGCAGTTCCGGACGGGCATGGCCATACACGGTGCTGCTGTCCATGACCTGGGGCAGCATCGTGGCCGGTATTTCCAGCGCCTGGCACAGCTCCTCGTCCCATTGCAGATCACGTATGTTGTAGAGCATGGTCCGCGACGCATTGGTATAGTCGGTTGCGTGCACCTGTTCCTGGGTGAGGTTCCACAGGATCCAGGTATCGATGGTGCCGAACAGCAGGTGCCCGGCATCGGCGGCATAACGCGCATCCGGCACATTATCGAGGATCCATTTGATCTTGGTGCCGGAGAAATAGGCATCGATCAGCAGCCCGGTTTTATACCGTACCGCCGGCTCTAAACCCTTGGTTTTCAACTCTTCACAAATATCCATCGTCTGCCGGCTCTGCCAGACAATGGCGTTGTAGACCGGTTTACCCGTGCGTTTGTCCCAGACCACCGTGGTTTCCCGCTGGTTGGTGATGCCGATGGCCGCTATTTCGTCGGGACTGATTTTTTCCAGCACCTGCCGCACTACGCTCTGTACGGATTCCCAGATCTCGACGGGATTATGTTCCACCCAGCCCGGTTTGGGAAAATACTGGGTAATTTCCTGTTGGGCGGTGACAATGATGTTCCCTTGTTTATCAAAAATAATGGCCCGGCTGCTGGTCGTGCCTTGATCGATGGCGAGGATGTATTGCATGGAGGAGGGAAGTTGAGAAAAGTTAAAATGGGTGCATATTGGGGTAAACACACGGTTAATTTATTTTACCTGAACATCGTCGCCTAATCATATAATTATTTTTTATTTTTTTCCAGTGCTTTCCTTTGTTCAGGATCTAAAAAAGTATAGGCGCCTTCTAGTATTGGAAAGCTCATTATTCCCATGCTTAGCCTGAATTTTTCTTGAAACTCCTCATCATAATTTAACAGGCCTTCTTCAATAATATTTATGTAATTTTTCATAATAAATGTATTAGTATCTGCGGCAGAAGCAATAAATGCTGGTTTGGCAATAAATGTGTAAACGACGTCAGCCGGAGATTTCTTCTGGCCGGCTTTCTCCAGTAAATGAATATGGCCTGAAATGTCGACGTAGTCATAGTTCTTTTCCCTGATTTTCATTTTTTCAAACTCCTGTTCTGTCACTTCAAATATTACACCCGTTACATTTTTTCCATGCGCTTTTTGCAGATTTAAAAAAACTCCATGTACCTGTTTATTTAACTGAACAGATAGTATGTCGTCTTTTACATCCCAGGTACGAATATATCCATCTAAACTACAAGGGATTAAATCTGAAATAACAATTTCCCGCGATAAGGTCTTGTTGACACTTTTCGGATTTATCAGAGAACCATATCCGAAAACGAATATTGGCGATTTACTTTTATTTTCCAGCATACTTTCAGGTTTAGCTGTTTTGCAGACACAAAAATTTGTGACAAAAAATATACTCACTATTATTTTCAATGCAGATTTCATGCTCAAATATTATGGTACTTCATTCCAATCAATTTCAAACATCATTTTTATTACTTCGCCTTTTTTTAAATCTGATTTTGAGACATAGTAAACACCAGAATTAGGCTTGTGAATGACTTTTATAGCCGCTTCTTCTTCCCCGTTATCCCGTATTGCTTTTGGCATTCCCACAACAAATTTATCATGATTAGGGATGGAGGAAAAATCAACAATAAGGCGGGCCATTTGGGTATCTTTTTCCATTTTAATTCCGGCATCATTATTTCCAGGCTGAAATGCATTGTAATAATTAGCCGCAGTTACGAAAACGTTCGAGGTGCCTTCAATCATTTGATTTAAATACTGCTCAATATACTGCGCGCCTTTGTCAGCAAATTTCAAATTATCCTGCCACGGATGTAAAATACTCAGATCAATTGTTCCACTCGTTCTGTCGGTACACTCAAAATCCTTTACGGGTTGAGGGAACTTATTAAAACGCAATAGAACATATTCGTCGAATATATCGATATATTTATCTAGGCGGCTTATATATCGTTTGTACACAGGGGATTTATTCTGATCTTTTTTAGTTAAATGAAAAAATTTGATCAACGCAGTTTTTTCCAGTTGAATTTCAGCAGAATCATATCGAATTGCCCGGTCAAGAAAAATCACATCCTGTTCAACCGCCTCTACATTTTTTAAATCATCATGGCCTAGCTCATTAATCAGTTTGAGCAAACTGACCCGCACCTGGTCTGCAATCAAATTAAATTCACTTAGAGTTATTGTACTTTTTCCGGTATGAAAATCATAGGCGCTTTTATAACGCCCTTTCATCATGATAAAAGTGTCGTAATGTGGAGAAGACTCTTCCAAGACTTGTTCAAGTTTGTCAAAGCATTTTTCCAGTCCTAATGACAACGCTTTTTTTAATTCAATTTTCGCTTGATTTTCTCTCATTTTAATTTTATTAAGGGGAATGAACTAGCGGGTGGCTATTAATTACTATAAACTTACGCCAGCAGCAGCCGGTACACCACCGCTCCACAAATACCGCCTAAAATTGGACCCACCACCGGAATCCAGGCATAAGCCCAGTCGGAGCCGCCTTTACCGGGGATTGGCAGCAGCGCGTGCATGATCCGCGGTCCCAGATCGCGGGCGGGGTTGATGGCGTACCCGGTGGTGCCGCCCAGCGACAATCCGATGGCCAGTACCAGGGCGCCCACGGCGAGGGGGTTGATGCCTTCGGCAAATTCATTGGCGCCCAGGGCCGACAAGCCGAACAACAGCACGAAAGTGCCGATAAATTCGCTGATCACATTGCTGCTCGTATGGCGGATAGCGGGACCGGTGCTGAAGACGGCGAGTTTGGTCGCCGGATCTTCCGTACGTGCCCAATGGGGGAGGTAGTGCACATACACCAGGCCGGCTCCCAGCATGGCGCCCAGTAGTTGGCCGGCCAGGTAGAGGGGTACATTTTCCCAGCCGAACTGCCCGCTGACGGCCAGTCCGAGGGTCACGGCGGGGTTGAGATGCGCGCCACTCACTTTGCCGGCCGCATACACGCCGAAGGTCACGGCCAGTGCCCAGCCGATGGCGATGACCAGCCAGCCGGCATTTTCATTTTTGGTGTCGCGCAGGAGCACGCCGGCTACGACGCCGTTACCCAGCAGAATCAAAAGTGCCGTTCCAATCAGCTCGGCGAAGAAGGTTTGCATTTTACAGGAATTGACGAATGAAATGAACGCGGCAGCCTGGAGACTGACGGGGCGAATGTCCTGAATTTTTGCGGAAGAATGCTGTGGACAGATGTTTTACTTTTGCCGACCGCTCACCAATTTTTTCTACTATGAACTGGCTATCCAAAATTTTTCATCGCCATGCGTCCTGGTGGATGCTGGGAATTACATTCGCCGTTTATGTGCTGTTTGCCGCGCGCATTCTGCCCAATGCGGAAAAGGCCATCGACGCAGCGGCCGGGCGGGAAGTAGGTATTATTGACCTGGGCATCGGTTTCGACCTGGAGCAGATTAACCAGCAGGTGGAAGCGTACGGTCCGGCCGGCCGCGCCTTGTACCGTCACACCGAACTGACGACGGACATCGTTTATCCCCTCACGTATGCGGTATTTTTTACCCTGATAATCAGCCTGTTGATGCGGGGCCTGCCGCTCTCTGACCGGCTGAAAGGAGCCAATGTGCTGCCTTTCGCCATGCTGGGTTTCGACTTACTGGAGAATACTTTTCTGGTTTCCCTGCTCAGTGCCTACCCGGAGCAAAACCAAACCCTGCTGTGGCTCACCGCCATTTTCAGGATGCTGAAATGGCTGGTTTTCGCCGGCGTAATTGGTTTAATCCTGTATTTAATCGGGAAAAGGATATTCTCCCGGCGGGAAAGAGATTAAAATGACCTCGGAGAGGTCCAACGTTTGTAGACCAAACATTAAATGGATACAAGCGACCTCGGAGAGGTCGAACGTGTACGCCTTGGATTTAACCGGGTTGTTGACGGTTCGACCTCTCCGAGGTCAGAGATGAATGATTTATCGAACAGCCTACAAATGTTGGACCTCTCCGAGGTCGGAGGTGAATGTTAATTATCATCCTACAAACGTTGGACCTCTCCGAGGTCTAGAAACTTCTACATCCATTTCACCGCAAAATGGTTGAAAGCCCCTTTCAATTCCGCATACAATTCCCGGAACCGGACCATTTCTTCCCGCAGATCGGTATGGTCGGTAAAATGCACGTGATCGACGGCAATCGGGTGGTTTTCCGCATAGTCCACCAGGTACTGCTCGTGTTTTTTGATCGCGTGTTTTAATTCACTGATGCTGGCACGCTGCAGTTCGAAGCGATTTTGGAACGATTCCGCATTGGCTTCGGCTTCTTCGCCGGTGTTTTTGGCCAGAATTTCTTTCAGCCGGTTTTCGAGAATGGTCAGTTCCTCTTTGTAGAAACTGAGTTCATTGCGCCACAAATTGTGTTCGTAATGCAGGTCGCCCATAAAAATGTGGCCCTTAGTTTTTGTCGACATGATCGGTAGATATTTTTAAAGATAAACGATTGCTGAAACTCTGAATCAAAGTAAAATATAAACGCGCAGCTTCGAGTCGCGTCTCTTCCTCCCAACCCAGTTCGCGACCCATTAAGTCGGCCACCCGGGGAATAATTTCCTGAACAGCCTGCCAGTCCATCATCTCCAGCCGAATACGGCGGGCTATAAAATCGCGCAGGGTACAGGCCATTTCCTGTTGCACGGCGTATATCACCTCGGCGCCGATGAACGGATAATCCGGGTGCAGCCGCTCGCCGAGTTCCGGTTCCTGAAGGGTTAAATCCGCCACACTGCCGGCTTCGCTGCCATAATTATGGTGTATATGCCAGGCCACCGCCGGATCGAAACCATAGTTTTTGACCAGTAACTGTCCCCCTTCCGGGGAAAAATTCACCCCACCCAGCAGGGCGTGACCGGCGGTCGTACAAATGCTTTCCCGGCCGAGCAACTGGCCGGCAGCATCCACCGCATCGCGGGCCATGAGGCGGTACGTGGTCCATTTCCCGCCGAGCAAACTCAGCAAGCCGGACACCGGATCATGTTCCACTTCGTGGTCGCGCAGCATACGCTTGGTGGATTTCGCTTTTTGCAGATGGTTGACCATTTTTTCCAGACCCGGAATGACCGGTTGGCTGATGACCAGCGGGCGAAGACCGGCAAAACCGGCTTGTACCAGCTCAATATTCAGCTTTTCCCTTACAAACGGCTGCAAGGTATGGAGCAAAAACCGGGCTTCCTGCTCTTCCAGGGATGGTTCAAATCCTAGTTCGGGATGATCTTGATCAGTAGTTCCTAACAATAATTTCCCCTGGAAAGGAATGGCGAAGATCATGCGTCCGTCGGGCGTGCGGGGGATGAGCATGGCGTCCGTACTGGCCAGAACATGTGCCGGCAGCACCACGTGCACCCCTTTCGAGGGCCGGATGCGGGCGGGTAAAAGCGGGTTGGCCAGCTGCCGGATGGTGTCGGCATAGGGCCCGGTACAATTCAGGAACAAGCTGGCCCGTATGGTGAATTCTTCTCCGGAAAGCGTGTCGCGCAGGGCAACGGACTGGATTCTACCCGCCTGATCGTGCTGAAATTCCATAACTTCCACATGATTGGCTACGGTAGCGCCGGCTTTTGCGGCACTTTGGACCAGGGCCAGGGCGTAGCGGGCATCGTCGAGCTGGCCGTCATAGTATAGAATGGCACTGTGAATATCCGGCGAGAGACCGGGCATGCGCTGCAAGGCTTCGGCGCGGGAAAGCCAGCGGCTGCGGGGCAGCCTACCCTGGCGGGTGGCGAAAAAATCATAGAGCCACAGGCCTACCCGCAAATACAGCCCTTCCCACCAGTGAAAAACCGGCGTCAGCAGGGCGAGGGGACGGGCCAGGTGGGGCGCATTGGCCAGCACGATGTGGCGTTCTTCCAGCCCATGCCGCACTTGCCGGAGTTGCGCGAAGTCCAGATTTTTGAACGCCTGTTCCAGGTACCGTACGCCCCCATGCACCAGTTTGGTACTACGCGAAGAAGTGCCGGCGGCAAAATCGGTTTTTTCCACCAGCGCGACTTTCAGACCGCGCAAAGCCGCATCCAGCGCACAGCCCGCCCCCGAGGCGCCGCCACCGATGATGCACAGGTCGAAAACTTCGGTGTGCAGCCGTTGCAGGTGTTCGGTTCGGTTCATGGCAAAATGGGTGCTTACAAACTTTGCTGCCAGTGCCAGGCATCGGTCAGCGCATCGCGGAGACTGCGTTTCGCCGTCCAGCCCAGGCCTTCGCGTACATTGGTGGCATCGGCATAGACCGCGGAAATATCGCCCGGCCGACGCGGGCCGATTTTATAGTTCAATGGTTTGCCGCTGACTTCCTCGAAGGTTTTGATGAGTTCCAGTACGCTGTTGCCCTGCCCGGTGCCGACGTTGAATACCTGGTAATTATGGCCGTCTTTGGATGGGGAGAACAGGTTTTGCAGGGCCGCTACGTGGGCTTCGGCGAGGTCCATTACGTGAATATAATCACGAATGCAGGTGCCGTCGGGCGTTGGATAGTCATTCCCGAACACCGTAAGCGACTCCCGAATGCCCGCTGCCGTCTGGGTAATAAAGGGCACCAGGTTGCTGGGCACGCCCAGTGGCAGTTCGCCAATGCTGGCCGATGGGTGGGCGCCGATGGGATTGAAATACCGCAGCGAAATGGCCCGGAGCGCGGGGTTGGCAGTGGTTACGTCGCGTAGAATTTCTTCACCTACCTGTTTGGTGTTGCCATAGACCGACGAGGCCGGCTGCACGGGGGTTTGTTCGGTCACCTGTATTTTTTCCGGTTCGCCATACACGGTGCACGAGGAGGAAAAGATCAGGTTGGAAACCCCTTCCGCCTGCATGGCGCGCAGCACGGTGACCAGCGAGCCCAGGTTATTGGCATAGTATTTCAGGGGCGCATGCATCGATTCGCCCACCGCCTTATAGGCCGCAAAGTGAATGACGCCGCTGATCTGCTCCGTTTTTAAAATCTTCCGCACCGCCTCGAAATCATTGCAGTCCTCGGTGTAACAAACCGGCTTTTCGCCCAGTATTTTCGCCAGTCCATCCAGGGCGCTGGACTGCGAATTGGAAAAATCATCGATGATGACCGGCCGGAAACCCGCTTCGGCCAAAGCCACCACGGTATGGGAACCAATAAATCCGGCGCCGCCGGTAACGAGAATGTTCATGGGTGGAGGGTTTTATAATGTACATCCGGCAGCGCGCGCAGTAATTCCGCCGCTTTTTCCGGGGTAATATCGCGTTGGGGGGAGGCCAGCATTTCATAGCCGACCATGAATTTTTTCACCGTGGCCGAGCGCAGCAGCGGGGGGTAAAACACCATGTGCCAGTGCCATTCGGCATGCGCCTCGCCATCGGTGGGCGCCTGGTGAATACCGGCCGAATACGGGAAGGAAATTTCAAACAGGTTATCGTAGCGAATGGTCAGTTGCCGGTAAGCCGAGGCGAAGGCGACGCTTTCCGCAGCCGTCAGATCGGTGATGCGGGCCATGGCACGCTTGGGAACCAGCATGGCTTCAAACGGCCAGACCGCCCAGAACGGGACAAGCGCTACAAAGTGTTCATTTTCAAACAGAATGCGCGCTTGCTCCTGTTTTTCCTGCACCAGGTAATCGGTCAGCAGCGTGCGGCCATGCTGCTGAAAGTAGGCCGCCTGATGTTCCTGTTTTTTCAACGGCTCCTGGGGAATTGTTTGCTGCGCCCAGATCTGGCCATGCGGATGCGGGTTGGAGCAGCCCATGATCGCGCCTTTATTTTCAAAAATCTGCACGTACTGCACGTACGGCAAGGCGCCTAAAGTGGCGTATTCCTGCTGCCAAAGTTCCACCACCCGGGCCACGGCGGCCTCTTCCATTTCCGGAATGGTCAGGTCGTGGCGCGGCGAGAAACAAACGACCCTGCAAATACCCGGTTCGGCCACGGCATGCAGCAGCCCGGCGGTTTGTTCCGTGGGCGGCACTTCCGGCAATAAGGCAGAAAAATCATTGGTAAAAACGAAAACGTCGGGGTAGTCGGGCGTTTGTTCGCCACTGGCGCGAACGTTGCGCGGGCATAAATAACAGGTGGGATCGTAGGCCGGACGCGTTTCCGCCTGCGGCCGTTCTACCTGTCCCTGCCAGGGCCGGTTCGCCCGATGGGGAGATACCAAAACCCAGTCGCCGGTAAGCGGATTGAGGCGGCGGTGGGGAACTTCCGGGAAAAAAGAGGCCATATGGGTGTTTTTATGGGTAAATGGCTGTATTCAGGCGCTGCGCTGATAGGCTTTGAGCCGCACCTGCTTGCCGCGTTCAGTCGTAACAAAATCCTGCCATACGAGTTCGACGCCGGTCAGGGTTTCCAGTTCGGGGCGCTTATGCGGCGTGAGCACCACGAGCAGCGGCGCCGCCTGCAGGAGCTGCCAGGTGAGCGGAAAGAGGTCTTTGAGGGGACAGAGGTGCAGCGCGAAAGAGCTGATAATCAGGGAGTACGTGCCGGGTAGGCCCTGGCGGATCACGTCTTTGAAAGCCAGGGGTAAGCAGGACAGGCCGGTGTTTTTTTCATACAAAGCATGCGTAAAGGGATCGCTGCCGCAAATTTCGCTGACACCCAGACGGCGCAGTACGCGGGTCACTTCGCCGCCGCCGGCCGCAAAATCGAGCACGCCGCCCGAACAGTCGAAACGGGGGAAATTTTTCTCCAGCAGGGCCGAAATCTGGTCGAAATGCGGATTTTCATACGTCTCCGCAAATGCCGTGTAATAGCCTTCGGCGCCGTGCTCTTCGTATAGCGGACGAATGGCTTTCATGACTAATTAGTTTATTGACTATCGGGATATAGGAAACAAAGGATCGTTGGATTTTCTTTGTGCCCTTTGTGCTCTATGTGGTAAAATGGTGCGTTGTGAAAATTTTATACCACATAGCACACAAAGATCACAAAGAAAACTTGCTTGGATGCAGAAGTTAAATGGAGTAGTTCGCTCATGTTTCCTACATCCAGATAGTCATTTTAGTTCTTTATCAACAGAATACTATCCCGGCGCATTTCTGCCCGCAGTCGCTGGCTATAAGCGCGTTCCAGGCTGTCGATCAGCATTTCGTAAGCGGGATCTTTTTCCGGGGTGATGTATGGCTGCACCTTTGGTTTGCCGAACACTTTGACTTTTACCGTCGTATAACGCTGCGGATTCAGCCGGAGATCCTGCATAATGAGGTGCAACTGGCGGGTCGTGGCCAGCAGATTGCGGTACATTTCCTCGTCATTGAGCACCTTCCCGGCGGTGCCCTTGCCGGTCAGCAGGTTTTGCGCCAGCGTATCCACGTGGGAAATGGTGTTTGTCGTGGCCTGTAACGTGAGCCGCAGATCGCTGAGGTTGTTGGTAATGGAATCGAGGGCCGCCGAGGCTTTCTCCGAAGTTTTACCCAGACCGGCATTTTTCAGCTGTTCGGTCAGCGAGGCGAGATTGGCAATCGTGGCCGAAATGTCCTTATTACTACCACGCAGATTATTGGTAATTTCAGCGGCATTGCTGGCGGTGGAACTCAGGCTCGCCGTACTGGCCTCGATCAATCGGTTGATTTTCAAGGTCATGATCTCCATGTTCCGCAGCGAGGCCTCGAGGGCGACCAGGGAACGGCCCAGGCCCTGCGGGTCATTGGGATCGGCAATACTATCGTAGATGGAGGTCAGCCCCGTGCGTAAGCGGGCCATATAGGGATCGATGGCGCCCGGCTCGCCTAATACACCAGCGATGAAAGACTTGGTGGCGCCGAATAAATAGTCGCCGTTTTCCGCGCAGGTACCGTCGACGCAGGCATGGTGGAACTGCAGATCGATCGCTTTACCGCCCATCAGGCTTTCGCCGACAATCACGGCAATGGCGTCTTTGGGGACGTCGATGCCCCGGTCAATATTGAGTACCGCGATCACTGTTGTGTCGTTTTCGGTATCGATATACATGTCCTTGACCATACCCACCTGAAAGCCCTTGATATACACCGGGCTGGAAGGCCGCAACTGGTCCACACTTTTATACCGCACGTAGAGCGTGGTCGAAGTGGTCAGAATATTCAAGCCTTTCAAAAATTTGAAGCCCCAAATACCCAGGGCGACGGCGGCAATGGCCAGGATAGCCACTTTAGTTTCGTTGTTCAGTTTACGCATACAATGGGAATGTCGGATGACACACGCGGGGATAAAAGTGGGAAGTTTATACGTTTAATTCAGGCGTTTTGTTCATGCTTAGGGGGCAAAGTAGTTTCTACTGCCTTTTATCGGCGGCTACTACGACCGCGGTTTTGAAACCCAGGTTTTTTATTTCCGGGATCATTTTCGCGGCTTCGGCCTGGGTGGCAAAGGTACCCGTAAAATAATAGTATTGACCGTTTGCGGTTTCTTCCTGTACATCGCTGAGCAGGGACAAACGACCCGCATGGCGATCCATTTTAGTTTTCCAGCTCAACAATTGGATCCGGTAGCCTTTTTTAGCGGCTGCGGCGGCCGGCGCCGGGGTTTGTTTGGCCTTGATCACCGTAATATTCGAATTTGTTTTTGGTGTTGTTTTAGCATTCGTCTGTGCGGTGGTGGCCGGCACTGATTTCGGGGTGGTTTGTTTCACCGGTTTAGGCGCTGTCGTCGTTTTGGCAGGCGCCGTACCTTCCATTTGCGCTTTATAAGCCACAAATGCTTTAAAAATTGCGTACGCCATTTTATCCTGGCCTTCTTCGGAAGCGATAAAAGCTTCTTCGACGGCATTGGTCAGATAACCGCTTTCAATGAGCACGGCCGGCATAGCGGTTTCGCGGATGACCAGAAAACCGGCCTGTTTCACCCCCTTATCTTCGCGTTTCGCCTGCAAATGGGCCTGTTCCTGTACTAAACTGGCAAACAGAATGCTTTGTTCGAGGTAAGCGCTTTGCCAGACCGAACTGAGAATATGGGCTTCCGGACTGTTGGGATCATAGCCGCCATAGTTGTGGCGATAATTATCTTCCAGGGAAATGACCGAGTTTTCGCGCTTGGCTACTTCCAGGTTATGCTCGGCGCGATTCACCCCCAGCACATAGGTTTCCGTGCCGTTGCCTTTGGGTGATGGCATGGAATTACAGTGGACGCTGATGAAAAGATCGGCGCGGTTACGATTGGCAATAGCCGCACGTTCGTTCAGCTCTATAAATTCATCTTTATCGCGGGTATAAATAATTTTCACGCCCGGACAATTGGCTTCCATATAAGCCCCCAGTTTGAGAATAATGGCCAGCGTGTTATTTTTTTCATAAGAAGTGGCGCCCAGACAGCCGGGATCCTTGCCGCCGTGCCCGGCATCGAGCACGACCGTTTTAATACGATAACCGACGGCGGTGGGGTCAATTGGGGCCAATGCAGGCGTGGAGGGCTTGGCTACAAAGCGGGATTGCGTACCTTCGCCGCCGCTTGTGCGGTACGACCAGTTCACCCGCTCGGGCACACCCCGACGGCCATCCGGCGTGAGGAAGTTAAAATTTTGTAAAGTAACCAGCGCAGCGACGATTGCCAGCGTTCCAAAAGCAAATTTTGACGTCATAGCGTAGTTCTGAGCGTCCGTCATCGGTTTAATGAAGGTGGTGACCAAGGTTTTATGCCAAATTCCCATTTGAATTGCATATTTTGAAAAAACAACCCGGCAAATATCGGTTTTTCTTCCCAATTGCTTGCTTGCTCCTGAGCGGAATGCTCCGGGCGCAAAGTCCCGCCGATAGTTTGCCGCCCCTTTCCATTACTTCCCCGCGGCTCCTTAACGATACTTTGCCCCCTGCGGCAGTAGATTCAGCGGTCGTAGATCTGAGTAAGGTCAAAATTTCGAAGGAAGGTTTGGATGAAGTGGTCGAGTACGGCGCCCAGGATTCCATGTGGTTTGACGTGAAAAACAAGCGCCTGCACTTGTATGGAAAAGCGAACGTAAAATACACCTCCTTAGACATCACGGCCGGCTATATTTTACTCGACTACGTTAAAAACGAAATATCCGCCGAATCTTTTCCCGACTCTTCGGGCACGGAGGCCGACTTTCCGAAATTCAAAAGCGATGAGCAAGAATTTGAAGCCAACCGCCTGCGTTTTAATTTTAAAACCAAAAAAGGCATTATTTACGAAGCGCGCACCAAACAGGAGGATCTGTACATCCTCGGCGAAAGGTCAAAATTCGTAGGTTCCGGCGATTCTACCCAGCGCAACACCATTTTTAATTCTAATTCGGTGCTGACGACCTGCGATGACCCGCATCCACACTTCGGTATTCGCGCGAAGAAATTGAAGGTCATTCCGGACCGCATGGTGATCACCGGGCCGGCCAACCTGGAACTGGCCGGCGTGCCCACTCCCCTGTGGCTGCCCTTCGGTTTTTTCCCGATCAGTAAAACGCGGCGGGCCGGACTGATCATTCCCCAGGATTTTGAATTCGCCCGGGTAGAAGGTCTGGGGATCAAGAATTTCGGCTGGTACCAGCCCATTAATGAGCACATGGACGCCAAGTTCCTGCTCAATGCCTACACGAACGGCTCCTGGGGCACGCAAGCACTGATGCGGTATGATAATAAATACCACTTTACCGGGAATTTCGATCTGAAGTATAATAACCGGGTGACCGAAGATGTCTTCGCGAATCGCATCAAAAACAAGTCTTTCGGCATCAACTGGACCCACCAGCAGGACCCCAAGGCCAATCCGACCAAGCGGTTCGGCGGTTCGGTGCACATCGAAACCAACCGCGACCAGAACCGGAACCGGAACGATTACCAGAGCGTGTACCAGAATTCGCTGAGTTCCAACCTGAACTATTCGCAGAGTTTCCCCGGCAAACCCTTCACCCTCACCGCCGGTCTGAGCCACTCGCAGAACACGCAGACGCGGATCATGACCATCAGTTTTCCGAACATCAACTTCACCATGCAGCGGATCTATCCGTTCAAACGCAAACAAAGCGACGGCACGGAAAAATGGTTTGAAAAACTGTCGCTGACCTATAATTCCTCGCTGCAGAACTCGGTCCAGGTGCCCGATACGCTGCTGTTTACCCGCGCCACCCTGCGCAATGCCCGCTTAGGCATTCAGCACCGCGCCAGTACGGACTATAACTTCAAGTTGTTCAAGTACATCAACATTGCGCCGCAGGTCAGTTATGAGGAAAACTGGTATCCGTACACGATCGCGCATCGGTTGGACAGTATTGTAAGCCTGGTCTACGATACGATCGAGCAGGAAGGAATCCGCTACCCGGTTTTGGATACCGTCAGGTCCCGATACGGGCGGGATACGATTATCCGCAACTACGGTTTTAAGACCTTCCGGAATTATAATGCCGGCATAAGCGCCAACACTACCATGTTCTTTACGCGGCAGTTTAAACAGGGCTGGTTCCGGGGCTTCCGGCATAAGATCACGCCTTCGGTCAGCGTGGGTTTCGGGCCCGACTTTACGCGCTCGCGTTACCGGCGCTACTTTGGGGAATACACTACCGATATTCGTGGCGTAGGTTATGGCGATACGCTCGCCTACGGTATTTTCGACGATGCTATTTATGGGCGACCCACCAACACGCCCCGCCAGGTCGCCATTGGCTATAGCCTGGGCAATGTGCTGGAATTCAAACACCGGGGACGCATGGACAGTACCGGCGTACGGCGGCCCGACAAAAAGGTTACCCTGTTCAATAACCTGACTTTTTCGGGCAATTACAGCCTGACCGCCGATACCTTGAAATGGAGCATCATCACCACCGGCGGTTCTTTCCGGCTATTCAAGGGCATTACCAACATCAACTGGAATGCCGCGTTCGATCCCTATATCACCGATGCCCGGGGGAAGCGGATCAATAAATTCGCGGTCAAAGAACAGAACCGGCTGATCCGGCTGACCAATTTCAACTTTCAGTTCAGTACGGGCTTCACCGTCACGCAGATTCGCAAGGCCTTTGACAAAAAGAACGCCAGCCCGAACGTTGCCGTGCACGATGACCTGCTGGGCTGGTTCGAGAATTTCCGTATCAGCCATAATATAAGCTTTGCCCGCAGCCTGCGCCCGACCGGTTACGGCACCACGCGCGACACTTTTGTCGTCAGCGGTAATAACATCAGCCTCAATGGCAGCATCCCGCTGACCTCGAAGTGGACGATCGACCTCAATAACATCAGTTATGATCTCGTCTCCAAGAAAATTGTGTATCCCGACCTCGGTATTACCCGCGATCTGCACTGCTGGCAGATGAGCCTCAGCTGGCAGCCCACGCGCGGTACGTATTTCTTTACCATTAATGTAAAACCGGGTACGCTGGAGTTTTTGAAGTTGCCGTATCAGAAGAATTACTTCGACGCGCGACAGTGAGTACCCACTGATCCGACAGCAAAGTTTTTACCCTATTTTATTGGAGCAAATCATCCACCTGCGCGCCTACCTCCCCCCTGCCCCCCTCCAAAGGGGGATACGCTGCGGGCTTGTGTCTAATAGGTAAGTAACGCCAAAGTCAGTCGGTAGCATCGCTTATGTTCTGCTGTAAGGCCAGGCTCGCAGCGTATCCCCCTTTGGAGGCTAACGATTACCCACAAAACCGACAGAACGTTCATTGACAGACTTAAGTAAGCATCAACTTTGTTTGATGAAAAAGAGAATTCATACGCATTCCGTGTTTGGAGATACGCGTTTGGAGTCGAGGTTTGATACTCTGCTGA